>JAKIUW010000002.1 GCA_021647365.1 Cocleimonas sp.
TATCAACAATAAACCAAGGGTCAACCGCAATGCAGTGCCCACCCACTCCAGGGCCGGGTTGTAATATGTTCACTCGCGGATGACGATTGGATAATTCTATTAACTCCCATACATTAATATCTAATTTGTCACAGATAAGGGATAACTCATTGGCAAAGGCAATGTTAACATCACGGAAGCTATTTTCAGTAAGTTTTGCCATTTCAGCGGTGCGGGAGTTGGTGATAATACAATCACCCTGTACGAATATTTTGTATAGTTCAACTGAGGCTTTTGAGCACTCAGGAGTAAGGCCGCCTATTACACGATCATTTTCAATCAGTTCGCGCATCACTTGACCGGGTAAAACACGCTCTGGGCAATGCGCTATTTTAATGTTTAATTTTGGATTTTTGATGTTGAATGGAGGTGGGATAAGATCAGGCCGAGCTTCAGAAATCCACTCTGCCATTTTTTCGGTTGTTCCGACAGGTGATGTTGACTCTAGAATTACAAGATCACCTTCTTTTAGTACCGGTGCAATAGCTTTGGTTGCAGATTCAATATATTTAAGGTCTGGTTCATGATCACCCTTAAAAGGGGTGGGTACGGCAATTAAAAATGCATCGGCTGGCTCTGGTGTTGTGGTTGCCTTTAAATATCCCGCGCTGACAGCTGATTGCACGGCAATATCTAAATCAGGTTCTACAATATGTATTTTACCTTGATTGATTATATCAACGGCTTCTTGGTTGACATCAACACCTATCACTTTGACTTTTCGTGATGCAAAGGCTGCCGCTGTTGGTAGACCGATATAGCCTAGACCAATAACAGATATTGTTTCAAATTTCATTTATGTACTTTCTCTTGTGTTCTTTAAATAAGTGTTTTGATGATTCGATCACAAGCTTTACCGTCACCGTATGGATTATGAGCTTTACTCATTTTGTCGTAGGCTTGTTCATCACTTAGAAGTATTTCAACCTCTGTAACAATTTTTTGTGTATCTGTTCCTACGAGTTTTACTGTTCCAGCTTCTACTGCTTCTGGTCGTTCAGTAGTATCTCTCATAACCAGTACAGGCTTGCCTAGTGAAGGCGCTTCTTCTTGTATGCCTCCAGAATCGGTAAGGATTATATAGGCTTTTGTCATTAAATAAATAAAAGGTAAATAATCTTGCGGTTCAATTAAGACTATATTGGGCATATCGGCAAGTAATCTATTAACAGGTTCTTGTACATTGGGGTTTAAGTGGACAGGGTATATGATTTGCACATCATCGTGGCTGAGTGCGATTTGTCGTAACGATTCACAAATTCTCTCAAAACCACCACCAAAACTTTCTCGTCTATGACCCGTTACAAGGATAAGTCGTTTTGTATTATCCAGATAATTGTATTGTTTAGCTAAACTCGTTGCCAATGTTTGGTTGGATTGTATTTTTTCTTTCACCCATAACAATGCATCAATGACGGTATTGCCTGTAACAGTTATAGAGTTTTGGGGTATAGCTTCATTTAAAAGGTTATCTTCAGAGCCTTTTGTGGGTGCAAAGTGATACTGAGTTATGGCACTGGTTAGTTTTCTGTTGGCTTCTTCAGGCCAAGGGGAATAAATATTTCCTGTTCTTAAGCCCGCCTCTACATGACCTACGGGTATTTGTTGGTAAAAGGCCGCAAGCGATGCCGCAAAGGTTGTGGCTGTATCACCATGAACGAGGATTATATCGGGTTTGTAATCTTCTAATACCTGTTTCAGGCCTAATAGAATATTGGTGGTTATTTCTGTTAGCCCCTGTTTGGCTTTCATGATATTTAGATCATAATCGGGTTTTATTTCAAATAAATCCAATACTTGATCTAGCATCTCTCTGTGTTGGGCTGTTACGCATACACGAGATTCAATGGCAGGCTCTTCTGCTAATGCGTGAACAAGTGGGCACATCTTTATGGCTTCGGGGCGCGTGCCGAAGACCGTGAGTATTTTTTTCATTGGCGCATTCTAAATTGTTTAAACACATTATCAAAGTTTATTTCTGCCTTACATGATGTATCTTCAAAATCATAGGTCTCTTTAGAGAAGTCACCTTGCTTAACGTATTTTCCTTCTATCAAGTGGTATAGCTTTGCTTTTAAGTCATCAGGGTAAATAATTATGTAGTAAAGAACTTTTTCTTTCTCGTAGAGTTCGAATTTAAAAACTTCGTCTCTTTTTGCTGTTGATGGGCTAATAATCTCTACAGCAATCTCAGGTGCTTTGGTGATGTATTTATCGTTGGGTTCGTCGCAGATTAAAACCACATCGGGTTTTACCACTGTATCATTACTGATTTTCCAGTCTTCTTCCGAAAGGACCAGGCATTGTTCGCAGTTTCCTATGGATTTAACAAGTTCATAGGAAACTTTAGTTGCTAATGCTTGGTGTTTTATGATGGGTGAAGGTGTCATTGCCATAGGCATACCTTCTATTAGCTCCCACTTGCCTTCCCAAAGACAGTAATCATTATAGGTGTAATGTTCTATGGCTTTTTCAGTTGCCATGATTTTCTCCTGAGATTTCAAGAACAGAGGCTATTAGTGAAGGGTCTAAATAAACAGCACTGTTTATAATTTTTTCAATACGAGGCTTTACCTCTTGAATTAAGCCTAATTGTTTGGCATATATCAAAATTCCAAGGGAGCCAATTATGCTAATATTATTTAGCTTGGCTATTTTTCGACCTCTTTTATCATCAATTAGAAGCTTGTCTGCAGATAGCGTTTTATAAAGCTTCATGGCTTCGGTTTCACCTGCATCAACGTAACCATCTAGGTAGATAAAGTCATCCATGTCAACCTTTATAACCTTGCCTTGGAGATAGTTGTTGATCAATTGAGCTTCTGGCTTGTTAGATTTGATTGCCTCAGTAAAAACTTCCTCTGGTACAACCACTTTCGTGATATATCATCTAATAGTTGGAGGCTATCGCATACTGAAAGAGCGATAAGTGCAGAGGTGTCAGCAACAAGAATCATAAAACTTAAAGATTGTCGAGCTCTTCAATTAGCTCTTTTTTACTTATATCTATTACGGGTATTTTTTCTTTTTTGCAAGCATCGATGAATTCGTAATGATTAAGTCCTGCAAGTTGTGCAGCTTTTGATAGCGTTACTTTTGCACTTTTGAATAACTGCAAGGCATAGGATAGGCGCATTTCTTGTTCTACAGTCTGTTTTTCACGTAATGCCATAAAGTCGTTTGGTAGTTCTACTGCTATTTGCATCGGTCGCTCCTGTTGCTGTATTGCTTATGAGAGTCTATTCTAGCATGAGCCATTATTTTATATGTATTCATGAGTCACTCCCGAACAAATCTCGTGTTACAACCTTAGCTCCAATGTCTTGAAGATCATCCGACAAACGATTGGCAACGACTACATCAGAAATCTTTTTAAATTCATTTAAGTTGGTAATCACGCGAGAGTTAAAGAAATCACTTTCATTTAACTCTGGTTCATACACTACAACTTCAATGCCTTTAGCCTTTATGCGCTTCATTATGCCTTGAATTGATGATGCTCTAAAGTTATCAGAGCCACTTTTCATAATTAAGCGATAAATGCCTACTGTTTTTGGGTTTCGCTTAATCACTAGCTCAGCAATAAAATCTTTACGTGTGCTGTTTGATTCTACAATGGCGTTAATCAGGTTGCTCGGTACATCTTCATAGTTTGCGCGTAGTTGTTTGGTGTCTTTTGGTAGGCAGTAACCTCCATAGCCGAATGATGGATTGTTGTAGTGGTTGCCAATTCTTGGGTCTAGCCCTACGCCTTCTATGATTTGTTTTGTGTCTAGTCCTTTTATTTGTGCGTAGGTGTCTAGCTCGTTGAAGTAGGCTACGCGCATGGCTAGGTAGGTGTTTGAGAAGAGTTTTATGGCTTCTGCTTCAGTTGAGTCAGTGAAGAGTATGGGTACGCTTCGACTTCGCTCAGCGGAACTGTCTTGAATGGTGCCTTGCAATAAAAGTTGGGCGAATTGCTCTGCTTTTTCTGATTTTTCTCCCACTACGATTCTTGATGGGTGTAGGTTGTCGTAGAGTGCTTGGCCTTCTCTTAGAAATTCGGGTGAGAAGATTATGTTGTCTGTACCCAGTTCTTCTTTAATGCCTTGTGTGTAGCCTACAGGTACGGTTGATTTGATGATCATCGTGGCATCTGGGTTAATACAGATAACATCTTTTATAACCGATTCTACTGATTTTGTATTGAAAGTGTTTGTTTCTGTATCGTAGTCTGTTGGTGTTGCTATGATGATGAAGTCTGCATCTTTATAGGCTTCTTCTTTGTTTAGGGTGGCTTTTAGGTTTAGTAATTTATTTGCTAGAAAGTCTTCTATTTCTGTGTCTGAGATAGGGGAGATTTTATTGTTAATTTGCTCAACTTTCTTCTCATCAATATCTAAAGCAATAACTTCATTGTGCTGGGCAAGCAATACGCCGTTGGATAAGCCTACGTATCCTGTGCCTGCTATTGCTATTTTAACTTTATTTGCCATGCTTATATCACTTTCATTTATCGGGACGAATTTTACGTGGATTTATTGGATTAGTGTAGTTTTATTATTTAGTGACTTACCGTTTTGTTGTTTAAACGGATAACTCAATTATGTCGCCGTTGTTTGTCTAAGTGAATAAGAGGCACACCCCCCCACTTTTACATGATGTTTATATATGCTTACAAACATCATGTAAAAGTGGGGGGGTGTGCTTTGATAATCTATGAAATCAGATACCGTTGTAACTTTTCAAGCTGATATTGGTTAAACACGCGAATTCCATTTTTCTCTAATAACGCTGTGGTAACGCCCATTCCAGATTTACGCGCACCTGAAAAACTACCATCATAAATCAGGTTACTCCCGCAAGATGGGCTTCGCTCGGTTAGAACTGCTGCGATGCAGTGATTTGCTTTTGCTAGTTGAAGTGCCTTATTTGCACCAAATACAAAAGCCTTTGTTACATCCTCCCCCACATTATTGATGACTTGTGTATCGCTCAATAAAACAGATGCGCCATTTTTACCCACTATTTCAGCAGGTGCGCGTGGCGTTGATAATCCGCCTGCAACTTCTGGGCAAATACTTATCAAGCGGCCTTCTTTTTTCCACTGTTGTAGCAAGGGGTGATCAATCAATAAGTCAGTGCCGTCATAACGCACTGGGTTGCCGAGTAAGCAGGCGCTTATTAAGATGTTTTGTGGTTGAGTAGGTTTATTCATACAAAAGAAAGTGCCCGTTATCCGCGCCCTTCGACTCCGCTCAGGGAGCTGTCTCAGCAATATTAATGACATTGATTAGATGCTTCATAAATGATGTTACCATTCACACCATGCAAATAAACAGCAGAGTACAAAAAATTTGGGGAAATACGCTTGAGGCTTTACGCTTTCGTTTAGCGCGCCCAGATGCTTTGTTGATTTTGGCTTTTCTGGGTTTGCTGACGGGTTTTCTTGCGGGCGGGGTGATTGTACTTTTTCGATTTTTGGTTGAAGGAAGCCAAGATGCCTTTTTGCCCGGCAATGGATCAGAGAATTATGAAGGGCTTTCAGTGGGCATACGCTTTCTATTCCCTTTAATCAGTGGAATTTTACTGGCACTTTTATTTTATAAGTTCGCTAAAGGTATTCGTGTTTTAGGTATTGCGCGGGTGATGGAACGCATGGCGTACCACCAAGGCTATATGACGGTGCGTGGCTTTTTTATGCAGTTTTTTGGCGCCGCCATTGCGATTATTGGTGGGCATTCGGTAGGGCGTGAAGGGCCGCATGTTTATTTAGGCGCTGCATCAGGTAGTTTATTTGGGCAGAGTTTTAAATTACCCAATAACAGTATTCGCACACTCGTTGCGAGTGGTGCTGCTGCAGGTATCGCCGCCTCATTCAATACACCACTGGCGGGCGTTATTTTCGCGCTCGAAGTGATTATGATGGAATACACATTGGGTAGTTTTATCCCTGTGATGTTGGCAGCAGTTGCGGCTACGGGGTTATCCAACGCTGTTTTGGGTAGCGAGCCTGCCTTTATCATTCCTGATTTTGAATTTACATCCTTTGCGGAATTGCCATTTTTGCTTTTACTTGGTGTTGTTGTCGGTGCGGGTGCAGCATTGTTTAACCATATGCTTGGGCTTATTTCTCGCAAAACACAAAGCATTGAGATTTGGTGGCGCGTGATGGCGGCGGGGCTAATTGTTGCCATGATTGGTTTAATCTACCCTGAAGTTTTAGGCATTGGTTATGATTCGGTAAATAAAACATTGCTTGGTGGATTTTCAATTACCGTTTTATTGGCGCTCACATTTGCAAAATTATTGGCAACGAGCGTGAGCATAGGTTTAGGTATTCCTGGCGGCATGATTGGTCCTGCCTTCTTTATTGGTGCAACTTTAGGCGGATTGGTTGGCTATCTCGCATCCTACTTTTTTGGCTTTGATGCCTCGCATATTGGTTTTTACGCTTTGCTCGGTATGGGTGCGATGATGGGCGCAAGCTTGCAAGCACCACTTGCCGCGCTTACAGCAATTATGGAACTCACCTATAACCCGGGGATTATCATGCCCGGTATGCTGACGATTGTTATTGCTCAACTCACTGCTAGCGAAATCTTTGGCAAGCAGTCATTATTCATTAGCATGTTGCGCTCAAACGGATTGGATTACGATATAAACCCTGTAATGCAAGTGTTGCGTGGCATTGGTGTGGCAAGTGTTTTAGATAACAATACTGCTCGATTCACCCAAACCATCAGCCATGATCATGCCACAAGTTTGATAGAAGATAGCAATGATATTAATTGGCTTCTGCTCAACAATAAAGACGATGAACTTGTGATGCTCATGCCTATTTCGGAGCTAGCAAAATACCTGCAAATATCTATCGCCGAAGATGACGAGCAAACAGATGCGAGGGAAGAAGCGCGAAGTGACATTGACCTATTGGAAATTCCTGCCAACCGATTACAGCTTTCACCCATTTCACTGCAAGCCAACCTACAACAAGCGCATGAGAAATTTGAGCAAGGCGCTGAAGCGTTGTATGTGGTTTTTAATGAAGCACTGGGCGATGAGAACTCAAGAATCTACGGCATTATCATCGAAGACATGGTTGAGCTGGCTTACAAACCCAAATCAAAACACTAGTTTCTAGTGTATGAAATGCCTATTTTTCAAATAAGAACTCACCAATATCAATCACTGCTTTTTCATTTTTTAATCTCAGCACCAAGTCTTTTTGCACTTCTCCAATTTTAGAAAATTTACTGAATATTTGCGCGCGTATCGTGACAGGGATGGCTAGTTTTTGCTGAGAGTTTCCATAATATTCTGTTTGAATCTTATAAGTACCTGCAACCGCATCCTTAATCATAAACTCTTCAGGACCATAGCCCCTCGTAATGTCATTAGATATTTTGCCACCAATACGTGATATTTTATTGCTGTAAAAAGTCTTTTCTTTGTAAGGGTCTACCACCCACAAATCGATATCTGTGTTGTCGCTACTCCAGTTGATGACTATGCGTAAGTCGACTGGCATACTGCTGATAAGCCTGCGATCAATTTTACTTTTATTCACGTTTTTATGCTTCGCAAGTATATTGTTTAACTCGTTGATAATGACTATTTTAATACCAGAAAATCGAGAATCCCATGTGCGTACTAAAATATCGTAGAGCATATTCGCTGCTTTTTGAGGCTCTTTGTTTTTGTTGTACGCGAGCGCTAAATCCCTGAAAGACTGTGGCTCAAAGGGACGCAGTTCTTTGACCTTCTCAAAAGCTTTGATGGCAAGTTTATATTCACCAAATTCCATAGTTTTTAAGGCGAATACTCTTAGAAGTTCACTGTTATCAAAATCAAGTTCTAATATATTTGAAAGAATAACAATGGCTTCTTTTTTCATATTATTCTTATAAAACAAATCTGCAACATCGACATAGAACATCGCTTGTTTAATGTGTGATTTCTTCTGAATATAATAAGCCTCTAACCACTTTGATTTATCTGTGGCTTTAATCTTTTTGATATAAGGCGCTTTAGGGTCAAATGCTTTTAATGTGATTTTAGCTTGGTTTTTAGCATTAGCTACCGATGACTTATTAGCCAACTTTCCCTTTTTAGCTTTTTGAAATTCATAACGAGGGGCTGGACGTGCAGGCGCAGCAACAGGGGCCATGGCAGGTGCGGCCTGTTCTAACGCTGCACTTACATCACTTTCCGCAACTTTTTGACGAGTAACAGGTTTAGGCTTTGTTTTTGGAAAAGCCTTGTTGTACCAAACTTGTTGCTCCTGCAATAGTTTGATTGATTCAACCAGTGCTTGTTCTTTCTCGTATATTTTCTTATTTATCTTGAGCTTTAACAACTCGCTATACTTTTTCCTCAGTTCAGAAGGTGGGCTAATTTCATAACGCACATAATCTTCAACTCTATCGAGTACGATTAGCGAAACATCTTTTGTTAATACTTTATATTTTTTAGCAAGATCAATAATAGCGTCTTTATTCTTGGCATAATCAAAAGAGAGCTGGTTAATTTTTTGCGATGCCCATAGGCTATTTATATTCTGTTTTACAGGTACGATATTTGATAACTTTATGACTTTTTGAAACGTTTCACCTTGCCGAGTAATTGCTAGCTTTATCCAATCGGCGCTATTTAATTGTTGGCTGCCTTTAGCGCTTTTGGCAAGTACGCCTAAGCGGTTATTTTCAAATGTAACAAAAACATTTTCACGTTCTATATTGCTTGAAGTTTCTAATACTTTGATGTGCGTTTTATGTGAGAAAAATTGCTTAATACCTTCATCAACACTCACTTTGTTCAAGTCAATGAAGTGACCATTTGATGTATGTGCGTACCTTTTTAAAAGATCAGTGTCTGATTGTAATGAAGTGTTTATTGCGCTGATGGGTTTACTGGTATTTTTCAAATTAGCTTTATAGATAGTTCTAATTCCATTTGAAAACAGTAATATTTCATCCGCATTAATTTTACTCAAATCAATTTTTGAATAATCGCTGGTACCATCAAAATGTTGATTCTTTATTAGTTTTTTCAAATAACTGAAAGGATTGCCATTGCTACAATTAGCACCCTGAGCACAAATAACACCAATGTTTTTATGCGTAGAATTATTACTGTAAAAAATAAGCTGAACCTGTGCAGTGCCAACATTTTGTATATAACTTTTTAAAAAATTAAGCTCTTTTTCTATGTCTCGAAGCCTATTTGATAATGAGTTATTCCAAAGAATTGCAATATTTCTCGGTGGCTTTATTTGTTTTTTCATCAGGTTATGATGTTCTAAAGAAGTAAAAATAAAGCTGTCGCCTGCTGATTTTTGTACAAATGAACTCCGTTCAACGGGGTTGTCAATTTGAATCGTAATGGCTTGCTTAATAAGTGCATTGGTTTTTTCTAGTTTAATAGATTGCCCTTGCGAGGCCTTATCAAACTGGAAACCATCATAATTTGAGGAGGGCTTTGAACTTAAAGAAGGAAGGCCGATATTAATTTTTAGTTTCTTTAGCGCTTGCTTGCTAACAAAGGGTATGCGGTATTGAAGCTTGTTATTGCGGCTATCTAAAATTTCCTGCAACGTGATTTTTATTCGCTTATGGCCTTTCGCTGGTATTGGGTAGAGTCGTGTTTTAAAATTATTCCCAATCGCTTTCTCTATGATCGAAGGGTCAATTTGCGCACGTATTGTGTTTTCATACGCCTCCGTTGCTTTCGCCTTGGGCACGATTGAAGCTTGGCGATATTTACCGTTAATTTGTAATGCATAATCAATAACGCTTTGACCATCAAACAAACTGAAAACTAACTCACCTTCCAAAATACGGTTATTGGGGTTATAAAAAACTAATTCGTAGGTAGATGTCGCAATATTTGAAATGACTTGAGAGTCAATAATCAGCTCAGTAAGCGCAATTGGTTTTAACTTAGGATCGGCCAGTTTGATAACAACAGGCGGAATAACGACACGATTACTAATAGGTTTAGCAAATGAATTACTCAACAAGAAAAAACTCAAAAAAATGAAAATAAACTTATTCATAAAAAACCTATATGTTGTTGAGGATTATGACAACAAATATGAATTCAATTTGCTGTACTTATCCTACGTTAATTATATCTACTAGACTTCAATTATTAAACGCATTATCCTACGCGTCGCTTTAGGTGCTTTGGATCTTTTCAATATAAGAAAGATTCAAAGTTAAACGGGAAGCTGGTGCGTTATTAGTTTGCTCTTTAACAGACAAACAATTAACCATTCCAGAGCTGCCCCCGCAACGGTAATTGAATAGAGAAAAGCACACCCCCCTACTTTTACATGATGCTTGTAGTCACTATGTAAAGGTTATGTAAAACATCATGTAAAAGTGGGGGGGTGTGCTACAAAATTCTTAAAGGTATTTTGTAGCCACTGTGTGTTATTTGCATGGGAAGGTAAACACCTTAATTAGTCTAGCGCTAATATTCATAAGCCCGGAGACCGGCCTAAGCAGGAGTGGCAACTTTAATCTTAATTAAAATTGTCATATTTTGAAACTCAACACGGCGGGTGTTGATAACTTAGGTAATACCAATGAAAAACAAACTTTTTGCTACATCAGTGGCAGCAACAGCAATAACTCCAGTTATACTTTTTTTCTCTTTTTTAACCACACAACATACCTTTGCAGATACTGTAAAAGTTGATGATGACGGTGGTTTACAGTTATCTATTACAGCGAATCGTCGTGCGCAATCGATTGATAAAACTTTGGCTTCGGTTACGGTTATTACGCGTAAAGATATTGAGAATACTCGGACTCAAGATATTGTTGATTTATTACGTCAACAACGTGGTATTAGCATTGCTAGAACAGGTGGTGTAGGTAGCCAAACTTCTGTTTTTATACGTGGCACAGAGTCTGATCATGTTCTCGTCCTACTTGATGGCGTCAGAATAGCTTCTGCCACCACAGGTTTTGACTGGAGCCAAATACCTCTTGATCAAGTGGAGCGTATCGAAATTGTACGCGGGCCACGTGCGGCACTTTATGGCTCTGATGCGATTGGTGGAGTTATTGAAATAACCACGCGTAAAAATACTCGTCCTTATTTGTCGATGACGGCTGGAAAGTATGGCACAAGAAAAGTAAGTGCGGGTTTTTCTGATGGCGATGAGAAAAGTCGTGTTTCACTGAATGTCTCTTCTGAAAAATCGGATGGGTTTTCTGCAACCAATCCTGATGCTGGACAATATTCCTATGATCCTGACAAGGATGCTCACCGAAAAGGATCGCTAAGTTTATCTTTTTCACGCCAACTGACGAATAAAACAAAGGCTGGCATAGAGTTATTTCAAAGTAATAATGATATTGATTTTGATATAGGCAGTAGCGATGTTGAGTTAGCAACTGTGAATACTTATGTGGAATCAAATGTTACAGACAAGTGGTCACATAAACTCAATGTTTCTTATGCAAAAAATGAAGTGCTGAGTACCTCTATCTTTAGTGAGTTTACAACAGGCAGAAGAGAGCTTAATTGGCAAAATAATATTGCATTGGCTAATTCAGTATCGCTAATTTTAGGTGCTAACTATCGCGAGGAATCTGGGAAAACTGGTTCAATCTCAACAGAAGAAATTAATAATAAAGCGGTTTATGCTAACGTAAATAAGAAAAAAGGCGCATTAAACTTAGATTTAACTGTGCGTCATGATAAGCATAGCCAAGCAGGAAATAGAACAACAGGACAAGTTGCTAGTGGATATGATTTATCAACCAAGACAACGGCATATGCTAGTTATGGCACAGCTTTTAGAGCACCAAACATTAACGATCTATACTACCCCGGATTCTTTGGCAGTTATGCAGGAAACCCTAATTTAAAACCTGAAACATCAAAAACATTTGAAGTCGGTTTAAAGTCACGTATCACTGATAATCAATATTTAGAGGGCAGTTTATTTCATACAAAAATTAGCAATCTAATTAGCAATAGTGGGGCTAACTCCCAAGCAATAAATATTGATAAAGCAACACTGAAAGGTCTTGAATTGGGGTATTCGGGCAAAAGTAACAAGCTAAGCTGGGGCGCAGATTTGACCTTGTTAAGGACAAAGAATGATGTAACAAAAAAGCGCCTGCTACGTCGTCCTAATCATAAAGTGACACTTAATCTTGGTTATGATGTAAGTGAAAAAACACGTTTGGGGATGGATGCTTCTTTTGTAGGTTCTCGAGAAGACTTTGGTGCTAAGTTAGATGATTATTCATTACTTAACCTATCATTAAATCAAAAGTTAACAAAACGTGCTAGTTTAGGCTTACGCTTGGAAAATGTAACCAATGAAGACTACGAATTAGCCTATGGCTACAACACCCCAAAGCGTGGCGCATACTTAACCTTTAGCTATAAATAGTGGCAACGCTATACTGAGGAAAGTATTTACCCAGTATAGCGTTTTGCAAGGAATGAATTATGAACACTGAATCAACAAATACACTCTTTTCACAAGGGTTAGCTCAAAAGCAAAAATACATCATCGCAGGTTTATTATTACTTGCGATGATTTTAACGCGAGGCAATATCACCGCGCATTTGCAAGATGCTTCGTGGGCGATCTTCTTTATGGTCGGCTTTTATTTGCGTGGTGCTTCTTGTGGGCGCTATGCATTTCCACTTTTCTTCTTAGTGGGATTTATGATTGACCTAGTGGTGATTGATGCACAGGGTGGTACGCATTATTGCTATACACCTGCTTATCCATTTTTGATTCCATCCTATTTTGCAATGTGGTTTGGCGGTCGTTGGTTTTCGAATAACTATCAAGAATCTGCTTTAGACTTATTTAAATTTGTCGGTGTTACATTATTTTCTACCGTTGTTTACTTCTTTATCTCTAATCTTGGATTCTACTTTTTTGCAGAGAAATTTGAAGTAATGAGCCTTACAGCATATGCACAAGCAGTTGCTAAATATCTACCCGGTTATTTGGCAACGACTGGCTTGTACCTTGGCTGTGTTGCCTTGATTCATCTTGCAATTGTGCATGGGCGAAAGTTGGCTAATCCTGTTCACTCTTAATTTCATAGGGCTTTTCCTTAAGCATCTCCCCCTTTGTAGGGATTAAAACAAAAAGCCTTGGTATTTAGCCAAGGCTTTTTTATAGGTTATGCGATAGAGGACAGCCTTGATATGGAGAAAATATTAGCAATAAGTGAGGTGAATTCATGACCTCTAATTATGTATACACAGTAGATATCACTCAGCTAAACAGAATTTAATAGCCATGTTGTTTAAGTTCTGCGCTGGTTTCTTAAACTAAGCAGGATAAAGCGGTATTAAATCATCTTGTTGTTGTGCCCTTTTTTGCTTATGTGGCAATCCATTTTCTATCAGCTTAGCCAATGCATCACCCTGCCAACTCTCTGACTCAAGACTGTAAAGACTTTGCTCTAAACCCTTAATGATTTTCACATCACTGCTTGTTTCTAGTTTTGAGGCAATCATCCCAAGGTTTTGCAGAGAGTCATCATGCCAATAAACTTGTGCATATTTTAAAAGATTTTGCGTAGCTTGTTGCTTGTCATTAGTATGACAAGCTTGCAGTAATGTGGCGATATTTAGCGAATATTTTTCTTGTTGAAATACCTGTTGACCGCCTTTCTTTACTTGATATTTTCTAAACCTGTAAAATAAAGCAGCAAATAATAGTAGTAGTGGGGCAATGATAATTAACGTCTGGTCCCAGAACTTATTGGCCGCACTTAAGTTATCATCTACAGTTACAGCAGAATTATTTTTTAATCTACTTGATGGCTCTTGAAATAGCTCACTAGGCGACTTCTTTTCAATCAGTCTTGTTGGATCAGGCGCAACATTAAAATTCCATGCTGGCAATACAAATGTTTTCTGCTTTTTATTCTTTACATCCCACCAATCTACTTTGATTTCAGGAATATTTACTTTTCCTGAACTATCAGAAATGTAACTAATATTGATGCGCTGAATACCATATACCGTATTGCCATCAGTTGCTGTTTCTGATTTTGCCTTATCAGGATACGCCCTCATATTATAAGGCTTTGGTATAGGAATATCGGGGATCTGAGAACCTGCCAAGCCTTTAGCTTGCAGCGTTAATAATCTTGTAATTGGTTCGCCCACTTTTAGTTGCGGGGGGCGGGTTGTCCAACTATCTTTTATAATTAAATCTTCGGCAGGCAACCATACCGCTCCACTAAACGCTTTGGGTACAGGTAAAACCTCTACATCAATTGTTTTGCCTTTCATGCTAAAAGGTTTACTCGGGCCTTGAGAACGTCTTGTAAGAAAGCCACCACCAAAATCCTGAAAAAAAGGGTCACTTCTAAAATCATTGAAAAAACTATTTAGCATATCTGTTTCGTCCATTTGACGACGCAGGCTTTGAGAATCTCCTCCAGATAAAGCGATACGTCCTTTCACCGTCGCCGCTGGTATGTGCAGTACTCCACTTTTTTCAGGGGATATAACGTAGCGTTTTTCGATAACATTAAAACGCTCTCCTCCTCTGATAACTCTGTAACGCTGATCTCTACCCAATTTCTCTAAAATGGCATTGTCAATACTGGGAGTGTTGATCTCTGCCGTCTGCATGGAGGCATCGTAAAATAGCTTTATCGTATACGGGATTTGTTGTTGAACGTATGTTGTACTATCTTTTATATCAATACTTTCTTCGATGAAAACATGTTTTTGAGTCTCAGCAATCACCTCAGGAGGCAAGTCGGTAATGACGAGAGCTAAGGGTTTTGTTTTCTCATTGCCAATAGTGATTGATGGAATTTGTATTGTCCCTTTTTTAGTAGGCTCTAATTTAATCGTCCAACTTTTTAGAAATGAACGCTTGCCATTCATTGTACTTAGTTGAGAATTTGTACTTGTCCCTAAGATGGTAAAATCTTTTTCAAGAGGACTAATGTCAGGTGTCTCTTTATTATTTTCACTGGATTCAATTTTCAGTGTTACTGGGTCTCCCTCAAAAAAACTCTCTTGATTAAGGTACGCTTTTACTTCGGCAAAGCTTGAGCTTACCGCGAGTAAACTCAGTAAACTTCCAAGAAAAATTTTTAAACACATTTTAACCATTTATTATTTCTACTTAGCCACAACTACCACGGCTGCTCATTATCATTACTTGGTCTTCGTTGTTGATACTGTCGTTGAAACTTTCGACGAAGTAATCCACCAGGATCATCTGGAATGCGACGAAGCCATTGCTCAGCCGCCATTTTTTCCTCTTTAGTTAGTTCTTTAGCTTCTGATTTGGTTCCCTTTTCAGTTTTGCTTTCCGTCTTCTTTTCAGCTTCCTTTCGGGATTCATCTTCATTTTTAGAAGCATTTTTGCTGTTTTTTCCTGTATCTTTTGAGTCTTTTTTTGAAGGTTTTTGATCTTTTTTATCTGGCGAATCTACCTCATTTTTTTTCTTATCTAGTTCTTTATTGGCATCAGAAAACTGGTTTTTCCTATCTTTTGATTGTTTGCCGTCTTTTCCTTTCGAGTCTTTGTCATCCTTTCCTTCTTCGCTCTCTCCTTCCCCATTTTCTCCTTCGCCTTCTTTTCCCTCTTTGTCTGGTTTTCCTTCTTTATTATCACCATCGCTTTTGTCTTTTTTAGATTTCTTCTTTCGTTTTAATAGTTTTTCAATGGCGATTTTATTTTTAATCGCATCTTCCATCTTTGCTTGTATTTGTAGTGCATCATCGTAAGCTTTTATTGCTTCTTGATACTTCCCCATTTTTGCCAGCGTATTACCTTCGTTATAACGAGCATTAGCACCCTCTGCTTGTTTGAAATTTTCAAGCGCTTTTTCATAGTCTTGTTTTCTATATTCTGCCGTGCCACGCATTAAGGGGTTCTTTGAAAGTGTAATAGCTTTTTCATATTCTTGTTCTTTTAATGCCATATCGGCTTGTTGCTCTTTATTGCTCCAAAGATTATTCCAGCTATTAACCAATGGTTGGCTTTTTTGTTCATTAGGTGATGCGGCCATAACAGGCTGTGGTTGCATAAGCCCAATAATGCCAAATGCTAAGAATATCGTAAACAACCAACCACGACGAAATGCTAAAGCAGCGCCTGGTAAAAGGAATAATAAAACAATCGGTCCCGTTGATTTCCAATCTTGACTGTCAAAATCGTCACTTTTTTCTTGTGGTTTATCCGCAATTAAAGGCGAACTTAATACACTCTTTAAGTCTGAATTATTGGTGCTGATTAGATGATATTTCCCACCGCCTTTTCGAGCTACTTCTTCCAATACTTCTGAATCAAGCCTTACCGTTATGCTTTTTCCATTACGGTATTTTAAGGCTGGAAGAATGCCACCTGCCTCCGTCCCAACCCCTAAGACAGACAGAGTGTGCCCTGCTTTTTGAATACTCTTTGCCATTTTGAGTGTGGCATCTTCATCGCTAACACCGTCCGCGATCAGTAATATTTGCCCACTTGTTACTCCTACCTGCGTCAATAATTCATGTGCTTTTTTTAACCCTAAATCAACACGGCTGCCTTGTGATGGCATAATGCGTGGCGTAAGCACTTGTAGCAACGCTCGAATTGTTTCAGAGTCACGCGTTAAAGGCGATGCTGTAAAAGCGGCTCCTGCAAATAGCACTAAGCCTATTTGCCCTTCTTCTTTTTCTGTAAAGTTTTCCGAGAGGATATCTTCAATTTTAAAACGCGCACGTGCAAGACGAGAGGGTTTTAAATCAGCGATCAGCATAGAGCTGGATAAATCCAAAACAATAATACGTGCCGAGTTGGTTTGAAATACAGGTCGTGGAATCTTTTCCCACACTGGGTCAGCCAATGCCAGTGTCGCAATTATCCAGCCGATAGCTAGCAGTGATTTTCCTAGATAACATGAAGTATCATTCTTTTCATTTGCGCCACTCAACAACAATGGTAAAAGCTTTGCATCAATAATCTTTGCCCATGCTTTAGAATCCGCAACTTTACTACGAATCATCAACCACCAGATAATGGCTAGCGGAATGAGCGCCAATAACCAGTATGGTTGTAGGAAATGTAATTGATTTAGCATGAAGTACACCCCCCCACTTTTACATGATGATTTGTATGGCTATAAAAATAGGCGTTCATCTAGTTTGCCTTCTCAACTGAGGAGAGTTAAACAAGTTTGCAACAACACCAAATAAAGCCACAAACGCGCTAAAAAATAATGCTAGCGCTAGTGGATAATAATACAGCTCTTTAACTGGTCGATAACTTAACTCATCTTTTGAGATCGGTTCAATCTCATCAAGCACGCTGTAAATTTTTAGCAGTCCTTCCACATCACGTGCACGAAAATATCGTCCATTGGTCTTTTGCGCAATCGCTTCCAATGTAGGCTCATCCAAGTCCGTACCACCCACGCGCTGTCGTCCAAACGGCGTTTGTATTATGCGCTCATCTGCCCCAACACCAATCGCATATATCTTTACTTTTTCTTGAGCCGCTAGGTCTGCCGCCTTGAGTGGGTCTACATTGCCTGCAGTATTTGCACCATCTGTGAGTAAGATCAGCACGCGGTTTTTTTCATCTTCTTTGCGCAAGCGTTTTACCGCTAGACCAATAGCATCTCCAATCGCAGTTTCTCGACCTGCCAAGCCTAGTGCTGATTCACCTAATAATATATTCACTGTTTTGCGATCAAACGTAAGTGGTGCTTGTAGGTAAGCTTGGCTACCGAATAATATTAAGCCAATACGATCCCCTTTTCGTTTCCTGATAAAGTCAGTCGCAACAGCTTTAACGGCAGTTAAACGCGTAACAGAGCGATTATTAATTACCATATCATCTGCTTGCATAGAGCCTGAAATATCTACCGCCATCATCAAGCTTCGCCCTGTGATGGATTGTTTAACCGTATCGCCTACAAATTGTGGCCTTGCGGCTGCCGTGACTAATAACATCCAAGCAATCAGCGCCAAAAATAAGCACGTTAATGAGCGTGATTTTTTTCTGCTTTTTAAACCTGTGTGCAAGCTTTTGAAAAAAGGCACTCGTAGCGCAGCCGTGCCACTAACAGGTACAGACGGAAATAAAAACCTAACAATAATAGGCAATGGCAATAACAAAAATGCCCAAATAAAAGCAAACTCAAGCTGGCTGTTAAAAAAGTTGTTAAAGAAACCGCTCATGAGTTAGCCCTAACCACTTTGCGAGTCCAGCGTCTAATCAGCGGGATAAGCTCTTTTATATTTAAGTTTTCGATTTCCTTTTCAAGACGATAAGGCGCTTCAATTAAAATACGCCCTGCGCCACGACTAAAGCCTTGAGTACCACCTGATTGATCTAAAAACTGTAACCACTCTCCACCCGTTAAACTGGCGGTTTTACTACGAGGGTAATAGTTAACGGCTAGTTGGCGCAGTAACGTATTTAGTTCGGCGATAACAGCATTGCTCGGCTTGGTTTTAAGCTTCTTTTCTAAATCATCAAATCTGGCAAATATCTTTGCTCGGTACTTTCTTTGTTTGGCTCGTTTCAATATTTTAACAATCAACCAAGCAATAACTACAATAAGTACGGCAAGCAATAACCACCACCCCAAGGCTAACGGCCAAAAGCTGGCATTTTCGGGAAGATGAATATCTTGCAGTTGAAGTGTATCCATGAAGCTTATGCCGCTCGTGATGCAACAGATGCACGCCGAGTCGTATTACCAAAACTTTGTTGCAATGTGAGTAATACATCATCTGCCGTTGATATTTGCATTAATGGAATATTATGCCGTTTCATTAACTCTGTCACCGTTTGATGGTGTTGATTAAAAAACTGCTGGTAACGCTTGCGCCCTCTTTTTGAGCGTGTATCCAATATGCCAGTGTTATTACCGTCCGATACGCCATAACGTTCTGGTGGGGGCGGCGTCATTTCTAAAGGGTCAACTATTTGAATCGCTTGAATATCATTGTGCCGAGAGAGTCGTTGCAAATGTTGTGCTGTTTCAGCATCAATATTGTAAAAATCGCTGATTAAGAAAACCAACGTTCCAGGATGAGCTAAATGCCTAAGGCGTTTAAGTTGATCATTTAAACTCGTATGATGGCTCGTAGAATGCATTGCCTTTTGTGGGTTTGAATGAATCACTAATTCACGGATTAATTGCAACGCCCCACGTTTACCCATTTTGGGTGGAAGCTCTCGATGCGTTTGATTTTCATCTCCTTCGGTAATCAATAACGCGCCGATACGATCACCTCGACAAGCTACAGCCCATGCAATTAGTGCTGCTGTTTTTGCTGCTACAACAGACTTTAATGCGTTTACCGAACCAAAAAACATCCCCTGATTAAAATCAACCAATAATACAACAGGGCGTTCACGTTCTTCTTGATAAAGTTTGGTATGGGGCTTTCCTGAACGTGCCGTTACGCGCCAATCCATATTACGGATATCATCACCTGCTTGGTAGAGGCGTGATTCTTGATAGTCCATCCCGCGCCCTCGAAAGCGTGAGCGATGTGACCCTGTTGTAGATGCGCTGGCATAAGAGCGGCGTCCTAAATCAAGTTTACGTGCTTGTTGCTGTAAACCGATAAGATCACTCGAGGTGACATACGTGCCTGTGTTTACAGCTAAGTTCTCAGAACGTTCTGTAGGTTTTATTTTTTTTGATTGAAACCAGTGTTTAAAAAAACTCACGTTAAAATCCTTAAGGCCTTTATGATTCAGTCCCTTAAGAGACTGGCACCAGCTTGATCAGCTCTGAAATAACATTAT
This sequence comes from Cocleimonas sp., assembly GCA_021647365.1. Lineage (GTDB taxonomy): Bacteria > Pseudomonadota > Gammaproteobacteria > Thiotrichales > Thiotrichaceae > Cocleimonas. The sequence continues at coordinate 19,793 of JAKIUW010000002.1, forward strand.
CAGGCGTAATACCTTCTGCTTCTGCTTCGTAAGACAGTAAGATACGATGACGAAGCACTTCATGAGCAACGGCTTGTACATCTTCTGGTGAGACATAATCACGCTCATTTAACCAAGCATGGGCTTTTGCACAACGATCCAATGAAATCGTAGCGCGCGGGCTGCCTCCATAACTAATCCAACGCGCTAACTCTTCACTATAGGCCGATGGGTTACGGCTTGCGAGTATCAACTGTACTAAATATTCTTGAACAGGTTCTGCCATATGGATATTAAGCACTTCTTGTTGTGCCGTTTCTACATCTGCCTTACTGAGTTTTATGGGCGCTACATCAGCCTTTTTGAATGATTGTTTCGCTTGCTGGCGGGCAAGCTCTAGGATTAAATTTTCTGCTTTGGCAGTTGGGTAACCAATACACACATGCATTAAAAAGCGATCAAGCTGTGCTTCGGGTAATGGATACGTGCCTTCCTGCTCAATCGGGTTTTGTGTTGCCATCACCAAAAAAGGGCGTGGTAAAGGATAGGTTGTACTACCTACCGTAATTTGATGCTCACCCATCGCTTCCAATAATGCCGATTGTACTTTTGCAGGTGCGCGGTTTATTTCATCCGCCAAAATCAGGTTATGAAACAGTGGGCCTTTTTGAAAGACAAACTCGCCTGTTTCAGGGCGATAAACATCACTGCCTGTTAAATCACCAGGGAGTAAATCAGGCGTGAATTGCAAACGGTGAAAATCGCCTTCAAGCACCGCAGATAACTCTTTAATCGCAGTCGTTTTTGCAAGCCCCGGTGCACCCTCAACCAATAAGTGACCATCAGCCAATAATGCAATCAACAGGCGGTCGACTAATATATTTTGTCCAATAATCTTAGTTTGTAAGTGTTTACGAACCTGCAAAAAAACCGCATGGCTATTGCTTTGTTTTTCTATCGTCATTTTGTACCTAAATTTAGCGTTTAATCTTTATTATAAACCTTAGAGATTGTCATGATAGGGATGATCTAAATTATTTCAATATTTTTTTAATTTTTGCTTTATTAACTATGTAGAGAGGTATCCTAGTTAATAAGTATGATTTACACCCCCCCACTTTTACATCATCATTGCAGAGCAAGAATAATATCTTCCTCAATTTGCTTTTCAATGCAGTTTTCATCATTACCATTTCGGTCTACCACCATAAACTGGCTTTCATTGTTTAGTGGCATTAAATAATGATGCCAAACACCTTTATGATAATTAACACCCTGCTTGCCATCACTAATAAATAGCTCTAGTTTTTTTGTATCAAGCGTTTCAGCGGGTTTTGCAACCAATATTAAAAATGGGCTTTCGCATAGCGGATAAAACATCTGACTTCCATACGGGTGGTATTCCATTTTATCTACTTTAAAGGGAAATGTAACTGCATTTGACTTAACAAGGCTAATACAGGTTTTTCCACCTTTATCTTCTACATCAATTTCAGCTAGGTCGAAATAGCGCGTGGCTAAACCATAGTTCATTGAAAACTCTTTATTGGCGGAATGAATATCCACGACTTCACCATAAGGTGCGAATGCATCAGTGGTTAATGGTTTAGGTGTGAGTTGCATTATCTAATAATCCTCAACGTATAGTCCCATAGAGCCGAAGGCGGCTCACGCCACCATCGGGGAAAATATTTAAGCGTATATGGCTAACCGTGCCTAAATCTACAATTTGATCAGTAAAGTGATGCTCAACATCCATTTCTAATTTCTGCTCAGGGAGTAGCTCTTGCCAGTTTTCGCTTACATCTGCGATGTCTTCTGACACCTCGGTTAAATTGGCGGCTTGAATGGAGCAGCGATCAGGATAGTTTCCTTTAAAAAAAGCAGTGTCTACCGTGACTTTTTTGAGTATGCCTGCATGGCCTAAAGCAATAATCACCCAATCATGCCCTGGCCCGCGGCGGCGCGCTGTTTCCCAGCCATCACCCATGTTTATACCTTTATCTGGCAGTAGTAAATTGCTCATTTGACCAAAATGCTCATCGCTACAGGCGATGGCTCTGCCGCCGTTTAGGGCTTCGCCTAAGTCGCGAATTTCCCCTTCGCTAATTCTGTCCCAGTTACATTGTGGCTCGCCGTAGACCTTTAAACGCGCCACGCCACCATCAGGATAAATGTGTAAACGTACGTGCGTGTAAAGTTTATCATCATCATCAACAGCAAACGCTTTTTGGCTATCACCCTCTATAGCGGATTTTTCAACCAGTGTTGTCCATTGCGTATTCTCATCAGGCGCACTATCGCTATTACACCCTTGCAAAGAAATCTCAGGTGGGTAGTTGCCTGTGAAATGTGATGTGTCTACAACAACGCCGTGTATAAATCCCGAACGTGCCAATCTTACGTCACAGTAGTCATGCCCTTCAGTACGCTTACGTCGTGACTCCCAACCATCCATCCATTTTCCATGATCATCAAATTTATCATCGATAAAAACGGGAGCAGTATCGTGCAACATACGCTCTTTTGCGGCGAAAAAATCATCCGTGGCGTAAATGGCTTGTGCGCCTAAACGTGCTGATGCTAGGTTTATGTATTTCTTTTTAAACTGTTCGATCATCTTACGTGTAATCCATCATGTAAAAGTGGGGGGGTGTGCTTCTAAGACTATTCCTTTGAGAGGATATATTTTATTTTCCTATAGGAAAGTGTTTTTTCCAATGCTCTGCTATATCAATTCTTCGTGTGACCCAAACTTGATCTTTGCTTTGAATGTAGTCTAAAAAACGCGCCAACGCCATTGCGCGACCGGGCCTACCAACTAAGCGACAATGTAAACCGATTGATAACATTTTAGGTTGTGTTGCACCTTCTTCATAGAGAAAATCAAAGCTGTCTTTTAAGTAATTAAAAAACTGATCACCGCTATTAAAGCCTTGCGGTGTTGCAAAACGCATATCGTTTGAATCCAACGTGTAAGGCACAAAGAGTTGTTGCTTGCCATCAACATCAGCCCAATAAGGTAAATCATCAGCGTAGCTGTCTGCTTGATAGACGAAGCAGTCTTCTTCTGATACTAATTTGTGCGTATTTGGGCTTGAGCGACCCAAATAAAAACCCAGTGGCTTTGCACCTGTCACTGCAGTATGTATTTCAATCGCTTTTTGTAAATACTCGCGTTCTTGTTCAATAGCCATGTGTTGATAATCAATCCAACGATAACCATGGCTGGCAATTTCCCAGTTGGCTTTTAGCATCGCTTCAACTACATCGGGGTTTTTCTCTAATGCCATCGCCACACCAAAAACGGTTACGGGTAACTGCCGCTCAGTGAACATGCGATGCAAGCGCCAAAAGCCCGCACGCGAACCGTATTCGTAAAGTGATTCCATATTGGCATGGCGCATGCCTTCAATTGCTTCTGCGCCAACTATTTCTGAAAGAAATCGTTCTGAGGCATCATCGCCATTCAAGATACAATTTTCTGCACCTTCTTCATAGTTAATAACAAACTGTACGGCTATACGTGCCTTATTTGGCCACTTAGGGTGAGGGGGGGTTGCACCGTAGCCGATCATATCTCGCGTATCTTTCATTTATTACCCTCGGTTGCAGGACTATTTGTAGAGTGTACTCTCAGTGATTCACACCCCCCTAGTTTTACATGATGTTTAAAGTGTTAACTCATCCAGCAGTGATTTATTTTTCTCTTGCTGTTTTTTAAGTGTAGCTCTATTAGCATGAAAAATACTTTTTAACTGTTTAACCGATGTCTCAAAGTCATCATTAATCACCACGTAATCAAATTCATCATAATGTTTAATATCATCGCACGATTGCCCTAAGCGTTTTGCGATCACCTCATCGCTATCTGTGCCTCTGCCACGCAAGCGGTTTTCTAGCTCTGCTTTTGAAGGTGGCAAGATAAAGATAGATAGCGCTTCTGGCATCAAGTCTCTGACTTGTTTCGCGCCTTGCCAATCAATTTCTAAAATTACATCCACGCCTTTTTCAAGCAACACCTCTACTGCTGCTTTTGATGTGCCGTAGTGGTTGCCAAATACGTTGGCGTGCTCTAAAAACTTATCTTCATGCACATCGTTTAAAAAATCATCGGCGCTGATAAAATGATAATGTTTGCCATCAACCTCACCCTCACGCGCCGGACGAGTGGTGTGTGAAACTGCCATCTCCGCATCGTTAAGTGTTTCTAATAACTTAGAAATCATGCTTGTTTTGCCAGCGCCCGATGGAGCAGATATGATGTAGAGTGTTCCGTTCATTTGTATACCGAGGAAATTGAGGAAATTACTATGTCGTGCATTATTACTGTCCCTGCTTTCTCTGACAACTATATCTGGCTAATTTGTAACAAAAGGCGTGATGATAATAAACAATTTGCTGCAATTGTTGATCCCGGTGATGCTGCGCCTGTCATTACAGCTTTAGAGAAAGATAACATTCAGCCCATTGTTATTTTAATCACACATTTTCATCACGATCATGTCGGTGGCATTTCTGCATTGTTAGAGCGCTATCCTGATTTGCCTGTCTATGGCCCAGCCAGTGAAAATATCCCCCATATAACACATCCACTTAAAGGGGATGAAAAGTTAAAGTTCGATGCAATTGATACAAGCTTTCAAGTCATGAATGTTCATGGTCACACAGCAGGCCATATCGCTTATTACGCCTTTGACTCCCTTAACAACGACAGGGACAACAGCACAGGAAGACTTTTTTGTGGAGATACGTTATTTGCCGGCGGATGCGGACGCGTATTTAACGGCACAATGAAAGATCTACATGATTCTTTACACAAAATTTCACAACTCCCCGAAGACACACTTATCTACTGCGCGCACGAATACACCCTCGATAATCTTGGATTCGCCCAATGGGTAGAGCCAGATAGCGGCGACATTGTGGCACGAATAGATGCTGACAGAGCCTTGATTGATAATGACCAAGCCACCGTTCCATCGCTACTATCATTAGAGCTAGCCACCAACCCCTTTATGCGAACACACCTTCCGCATGTGGCGACACGAGTAGCCGAAGCCACAGGGAAGTCACTCAATAATTCAACGGAAGTATTTACCGCGATGCGAGAGTGGAAAGATTCTGAATATGATTAAAAGCCGTTCTGCTGAGCGGAGTCGAAGCACACCCCCCTAGTTTTACATGATGTTTTAAAGCTTAGACATTTAATACTTGTGTACACATCATGTAAAAGTGGGGGGGTGTGCTTTAGGCTATTTATCAACATACCGAAACGCTCCATTCTCCAGCCCATCAATCGTCCAAGAGCCAACACGATAACGAATCAAGCGCAAAGTAGGATGACCTATCGCTGCCGTCATTCTTCGCACTTGTCTATTACGCCCTTCGCTGATAGTTATTTCTAACCAGCTATCGGGGATGCTTTTACGAAAGCGCACAGGTGGGTCACGCTTCCACAATAGATACGGTTCTTGCATTAGCTTTACTTTGGCGGGTTTTGTCATGCCGTCTTTTAGCTCTATGCCATCACGTAATTTTGCTAGATCACTTTCTTGTGGCTCGCCTTCGACTTGCACCCAATAGGTTTTGCTCATTTTTTGTTTGGGGTGGGCGATTTGGTGTTGAAGCTTTCCGTCATCCGTCAACACCAGCAAACCTTCGCTGTCTTTATCTAAGCGCCCTGCGGCGTATACGCCTTTATCTTTGATAAAGTCTGCGAGTGTTTTACGCCCTTCGCTATCGGTAAATTGCGTTAGCACACCAAAGGGTTTGTTAAATAGTATTATTTTCGACATACTCTCATTATGATGCGTTTTTTTAAACTTTTCACTATAACTATTTTTGTCTTATCCATATCAGCGTGTAGCATCACCTCACCTAAAATGAATAGGCCTTTGGTTTCTCCCGCACACAAACCAATTCCTCCTAATGATCGTTCCGAAGAGTTAACCATTATTCTCACTTTTTCGGGCGGTGGCACGCGTGCAGCGGCGCTTTCTTACGGTGTCTTAAAAGAGCTTCGAAAAACTAATATCAAAATAAACAATAAATCACGTCGCTTGCTTGATGAGGTGGATTTGATTTCATCGGTTTCTGGCGGTAGCTTCACATCGGCTTATTATGGTTTATTTGGTGATCTAATTTTCAGAGATTTTGAGCGCAGGTTTTTAAAACGAAGGGTGCAGACAGAATTAATACGTTTGTCATTTCTTAGCCCAAAATCGTGGGTTCGTTTACTACCAGGCTTATTTGAGCGTAGTGATTTAGCCGCCGAGTATTACAATCATCGGATATTTAGAAAGAAAAAGTTTGCTGACCTTCGCAAAGATGCCCCTTACATTATTATCAACGCAACCGACCTTTCACTCGGACAAGGTTTTGCATTTACCGATTATCACTTCAGTTGGATTTGCTCAGATTTATACGACTACCCAATCTCGCGCGCCGTTGCCGCATCGTCCGCCGTGCCTATTTTATTCTCGCCGATAACTTTAGAAAACCATGCCGCTAAATGTAATTACTCACCCATTATTTGGTCAAGCAAAGACAGCACCGAGCAAGAGCAAAAGCGCTACGAGCAGACTTTGCAGATCAAAAAATACCGTGATAATAAACAGTATAAATATTTACACCTTGTCGATGGTGGCATTGCCGATAATTTGGGCGTTCGTTCACTCATCGATATGACGACATACTTCGGTAACAATATGTGGAATACTTTGGGTGCCTACAAAATGCAAAAAACCAAAAAACTGGTTTTTATTGTGGTGAATGCCTCTAACTTTAAAAATCCTAATACCTCTAAAAATCGCATTACCCCAAGTACATTCGCGGTGCTTGATGCGACAACCAGCATCCAGTCAAATAAATACAACGTTGAAACGCTTGATTTACTACGCACTAAATTCCCTGTGTGGGAAAAGCAAATTAAAGAAGGACGCTGTAAAAAATCGCACACTCCTGATTGTGCCGCTATAGAAATGAGCCTGATTGAGGTGAATCTTCAAGACTTATCGGCAGATAAAAAACAAGCACTGCTGAATGTTCCTACTTCGTTAGAATTGCCTTCTGCCATTGTTGATAAGTTGACAGCAGCAGGCGGGGATTTATTGAAACAGTCTGAGGTTTATCAAGAGTTATTGAAGTCGCTTAGGTAAGGCTTTCATCTTCTCTTCGAGATAAGGAGACCAGAAAGCACACCCCCCTAGTTTTACAGGGTCTCTATAGACGTACTCAAATTCAATGCTAAAATACTCGCCTAAATAAACAGGAAATCATCATGCCAAAATATCGTTCAAGTACAACTACTCAGGGTCGCAATATGGCAGGCGCGCGCGCATTGTGGCGCGCTACAGGCATGAAAGATGATGATTTCAGCAAGCCGATTATCGCCATCGCCAATTCATTTACGCAGTTTGTGCCGGGGCATGTTCACCTTAAAGACATGGGGCAGTTAGTTGCGCGCGAGATTGAAAAGGCGGGGGGTGTGGCTAAGGAATTTAATACTATCGCGGTGGATGATGGTATCGCCATGGGTCACGACGGAATGCTTTACAGCTTGCCATCGCGCGAGATTATTTCTGATTCGGTTGAATACATGGTTAACGCGCATTGTGCTGATGCGTTGGTGTGTATTTCTAACTGTGACAAAATCACACCGGGCATGTTGAATGCTGCCTTGCGTTTGAATATCCCCGTGGTATTTGTGTCGGGTGGTCCAATGGAGTCAGGCAAGAGCGTGATTAAAGATCAGGTTGTAAAACTAGATTTAGTCGATGCAATGGTCGCGGCGGCAGATGATGCAAACAGCGACGAAGATGTAATGAATATGGAACGCTCGGCGTGTCCGACTTGTGGCTCGTGTTCGGGCATGTTCACGGCAAACTCGATGAACTGTTTAACCGAAGCACTTGGGCTTGCGCTACCAGGTAACGGCTCAATGCTTGCCACTCATGCAGATCGTGAAGAGCTATTTTTAGAAGCGGCGCGTCAAATTGTCAAGCTCACCAAACGCTATTACGAAGAAGATGACGAGAGCGCACTGCCACGTAATATTGCCAATTTCAAAGCCTTTGAAAATGCTATGTGTTTAGACATTACCATGGGCGGCTCGACTAATACGGTGTTGCATTTACTCGCAGCGGCACATGAGGCGAAGGTAGATTTTACGATGGACGATATGGATAGACTTTCTCGTATAGTTCCAAACTTGAGCAAAGTTGCACCCGCAACGCAGTTGTTCCATATGGAAGACGTGCATCGTGCAGGTGGTGTCTTCCGCATATTGGGCGAGCTAGAACGTGGCGGAATGATTCACACTGATTGTTATACCGTGCATGAAAAAACCATGGGCGAAGCGCTAGAAAAATGGGACATCGCACGCAACCCCTCCGAAGCCGTACAGACATTTTACAAAGCCGCACCAGGTAACGTACCCACACAAACCGCATTCAGCCAAAGTAAACGCTGGGATGAGTTGGATTTAGATAAAGTAAACGGCTGTGTGCACGACATAGAAAATGCCTACTCAAAAGATGGCGGATTAGCCGTGCTTTACGGCAATATCGCTAAAGACGGTTGTATTGTAAAAACCGCAGGCGTTGATGAAAATAGCCTGACTTTCACAGGCAGAGCGCGTGTTTTTGAATCACAAGATGATGCAGTAACAGCCATTTTAGCAGATGAAATTGTCGAGAAAGACGTGGTAGTGATTATTTACGAAGGTCCAAAAGGCGGACCAGGCATGCAAGAAATGCTCTACCCCACCAGCTATTTAAAATCAAAAGGTCTAGGCAAGGCTTGTGCGTTAATTACAGACGGACGTTTCTCAGGCGGCACATCAGGTTTATCCATTGGGCATTGTTCACCCGAAGCCGCACAAGGTGGCGCGATTGGGTTAGTTGAAGAAGGCGACACAATCGAGATTGATATTCCCAATCGCACAATCTCACTAAGCATTACTGATGCTGAAATGGATACACGCCGTGCGAATATGGATGCAAAGGGTAAAGATGGATGGAAGCCCGCGCCACGCCCACGTAATGTAACCATGGCTTTGAGAGCGTATGCAGCATTGGCAACATCAGCAGATAGAGGCGCGGTGAGGGATGTTACGCAGGTTGAGAAGTGACAAAAGAATCAAATCCTTCCTTCGTCATTCCCGCATACTTTTAGCGGAATCTATGGGCCTTGCAGCTGAGCCAACAAGATTCCTGCTAAAAACATGCAGGAATGACGGAGTGTTGTATATAAAATATGAAACAACCTTGTGTTTACATTCTCACTAATAAAAAAGATGACGCGCTCTACATTGGTGTAACCAGTAATCTAGTGCAAAGAATATGGCAACATAGAAACAAACAAGTTGAGAGTTTTAGCAACAAATATAACCTCCACTTACTCATATATTATGAGCTACACGAAAATATGGAATCAGCTATCACCAGAGAAAAACAGCTTAAAAGGTGGAAACGCGACTGGAAAATACGCTAGTAGAAAAAGAAAACCCTCTATGGTTAGACTTATGGTCGAAAATTATACCTTAAAATCAAAAAAACACCGTCATCCCTGCATGCTTTTAGCAGGGATCTGTTTGAGCTTGTGACGAAGCCAAAAAGATTCCGTGCTAAAAAACATCATGTAAAAGTGGGGGGGTGTGCTTTACTCTCAGTATATTAAACCTAAAACTCAGCTTTCAACTGCCTAGCCAATAATTCTTTAACCGCCTGTTCTGGCTTCAAATCTTTATAAATCACTTTATGTACAGCTTCACAAATAGGCATTTCAACGCCAGCGCGTTCTGCCAACATGCCGATACAATGTGAAGACTTTGCGCCTTCAACTGCTTGACCTATTTCTTCAATAGCTTCATCAACATTTTTTCCTTCTCCTAGCGCTAAGCCTAATCGCCTATTGCGGGATTGGTTATCGGTACAGGTGAGTACTAAATCACCCACGCCTGACAAGCCCATAATGGTATCTTCTTTTGCGCCCATGCTTTTAGCTAGGCGCATAATTTCTGCCAAGCCTCGGGTGATTATTGCAGCGCGAGCGTTTGCGCCAAAACCTAAGCCATCAGATATTCCTGCAGCGATAGCAAGTACATTTTTAACTGCGCCACCCAGCTCTACGCCTAACACATCGTCGCTGGTGTAAACACGGTAGTTGCCACCTTGAAATGCGGCGGCAATACGTGTTGCAAGTTCTGGTGTTGATGCGGCAGCAGTCATGGCGGAAGGCAAGCCTTTGGCAACTTCACTGGCAAAGGTTGGGCCTGAAACTAAACCATAGGGAGCATCATCGCCTAACTCTTCAATCAAAACTTCGTGGAGTAACTTGCCCGTGCCAACTTCTAATCCTTTGGTTGCCCAAAAAATGGCGTGCTCTGGTTTTAAAAGTGGTTTGAGTTTTTTGAGTAAATCACGAAAGCCATGACTGGGGATAACGATGAGCTGATCATCGCTATGTTGCATCATGGCTTCTAACGAGTCTGTACAGTGCAAATTATCAGGAAAGGGGATTCCAGGAAGATAATTACTGTTTTCACGCGCAGCTTCGTAAGTTGCTACATGCTCTGGGTTAAAATCCCAAAGCAAGACATCCAAGCCATTGCGCGCTAACTGCAAAGCCAATGCTGTACCCCAAGAGCCAGCACCGTAAACTGCTATTTTTGTAGGGGAGGATGTCATAAGTGTTTAGCCCTAGTGCTTGCTTTCTGCTTTCCCTGCTTCTGTTGCGTTTTCATCCTCTTCCAAACGTTGTGCATAAAGTGCATCAAAGTTGATAGGTGAAAGATGCATTTCAGGGAAGCTGCCTTTTGAAACTAAATTTGCAATAACTTCACGCGCATATGGGAAGAGGTTGCTCGGGCAAAAACTTGCCAATAAATGGCTAAGTTGCTCTTCTGGATAACCTCTAATTAAAAAAGCACCTGCCTGTGTCACTTCAACCAAAAAAGCTGTTTTCTCTTTTGTTTTTACCGAAACGGTTACTTGAAGCTCAACTTCGTAATGATCTTCACCTAATGCTTTTGCATTAGTATTTAGGTTTAGTGTTGTATCTGGCTCCCAGTCTTGAGTGAATATCTCTGGGCTATTGGGTGCTTCAAAGGAAATATCCTTTACATAGATACGTTCGATAATAAATTGCTGTTCTTGTTCTTCGGTTTTTGTTGCCGTTGCTGCTTTTTCGTCTGCCATGGTATTCCCCTTTGTTTTTATTGAGTGCTGTATAGCCCCAGTTTTGAGTCCAACTCGCCTATTTGATTCAATGCGGCAATGTCATCGTAGCCACCTACGGACTCATCGTTAATGAAAATCTGTGGTACGGTGTTACGTCCGCTGAGTTCTTCCATTTTTTGCCAAAGCTCATTGCCAGTACCCACACGAATTTCTTCAAATTCTACGCCTTTATTTTTTAATAAGCGACGTGCACGCATGCAATAAGGACAAAAGCGTGTGGAATACATAATAACTTTTGCTGACATATTATTGTTTTTAGCGCTTAGCTACGGGTAAATTTGCAGCTTCCCACGCCAAGATACCACCAGCAAGATTTGAAACATCTTCATAACCTGCTTTGGTTAATTGCTGACAAGCATGCCCTGAACGGCTTCCGCTACGACAATAGACTAAAACAGGACCTTGTTTGTTTTTACCAATGGTTGATACTTTGGATGTCAAATTACCAAGCGTGATGTGTTGAGCGCCTTTGATAATGCCACCTTGTATTTCTTTGTCTTCACGCACATCTAGTACGACCGTGTTATCTTTATTTAATAACATCACAGCTTCATTAACACCTATTTGTTTGTAAGTGCGTGACATTCGGGAAAGTTCGGTTTTAATAATAAAACCTAGGACACCGATAAATCCTGCAACGATTAAAAAATTGTTACGTGCGAAATCTATATATTCTTGCATGGGAGTCTTTTGATGAAAATAAAGCCGTTAAGATAACCGTAGAGGCTCTTTGCGTAAAGCTCTATATGATAATTAGAGTGAAAAAGATGTGGTTTTTTGGAAATCTAAGAATAGAGTGCAATTTAAGTTGCAATAACGAGTGATAAACTTTAACGCGCTGAACAGAAAACTTCCTGCATCATGCCAATCAGTTTAAGTGTGCGTGCATCACCCACACGGTAAAAAACACGGTTCGCTTCTTTTCTTGAAGCGAGGATGCCTTTGTCACGCAGGATAGCTAAATGCTGTGAAATGTTGCTTTGTGATGTGCCTACGCATTCTACAATGTCTTGAACGCTAACTTCGTTCTCGCCAAGCACACATAGGATTTTTAAACGCAGTGGATGTGAAATAGCTTTAAGTGAGCGCGATGCCGTTTCAACATCTTCTTCTCTAACTAAAAGATCGCTAACTAATGTGCAACTTTCGTCAGCACCTTGTTTCAAATTTGCACTCATAAACTATTCAATCCGCTTTTGTATTCATTAATTCAATATATTCGTAAATCAATATATTATAAAACAACAATACAATAATATACTGTTATGCCCATCTAATCAAGATAGATGTAGGAAGGAGGCATTCGAACTGTTAATATTCATTTAAAATAATAACAATTTAATATGGGCTAAATAAACAACTGAATGTCTACAAAGATTTCATACCGTCTTTTTTTCCTGCTATTGCTTCTGGCAGGCTTTTCGGTGTCTGCCGAAAATACTCAGCAAAAACAAAGTAACCTGCAAAAGAAAATTAACTCCGCTAGCTCAACGCTTAAAAATTCACGTGCTGTTTCTAAAAAATTAAAGAAAAATGTACTCATAGCGGAAGATAAACTCAATTTTTTATCTCAAGAGCTACATCAAACAGAAAAAAAAATTAATAGCCTAACCAGCAAACTCAATAAATCCAACGCACAGAAAAAGAAGTTAGAAAAGCAAACAGACGCTCAACGACAAGCACTTGCTCAGCAAATGCAAGCTTTATATACCTCGGGCAAGCAGTCGCACTTACGTTTATTACTCAGACAGGATGACCCTTCTGATATTAGCCGTACGGTTAAATATTTTGAGTATATGAATAAACATCGTTTAAAGCGCATTAAGAAAATTAAAAAGCGTTTGAATAAAGTCAAAATAGTCCAAGAGCAAATTGCAAAAGACACCACGGTTTTAAAATCTTTACAAGCAGAGCAAGGTGAAAAAAAGGTTGCTTTAAAATCAGTCGTCAAAACAAAAGACAAGCTCTTAAAAAAGCAAAGAAAAGTGGTCACCTCTCAAGAACAGAAATTATCCAAACTAAAAAAGGATGAATCACGTTTGCGGGGGGTTTTACAACGTCTTGCAAACAAACAGAAAAAGGAAGAGAAAGCGGCTAAGGCCAAAGTGCAGAAAAGAAAAGATGAAATAAAACTAGCTGCAAAAACGGGTAAAAAGATAAACAAGTCGGTTTCTGTTGAGCGCCATTTTGTACCCAACAAACCATTTTCATCACTACGTGGTAGATTGTCTTGGCCCGTTCGTGGCAAGCTTTCTCATCGTTACGGCAGCCCCAGAAACAGTAAGATTAATTGGAACGGCGTGATTCTCTCGGCTGCTGGTGGAACAAAAGTCCATGCTGTCGCGCGCGGCAAAGTTGAGTTTAGCGGTAGGCTCAACGGTTATGGCTATGTAATTATTATCCGACACGATAAAAGTTATCGCAGTTTGTATGCTTTTAACCGTAGCGTTTATAAAAAAGTAGGACAAATTGTTAAGCAGGGTGATGTGATTGCGGCAGTTGGGAACTCTGGCAGGCTAGCAAACCCCGGACTTTATTTTGAAATAAGCAAAGGTTCAAGACACCAAAACCCTGCTAAGTGGTGTCGCTAATAAACACCTAAAAAGCCTAGCACATTACAATCATCACGAATTATTGTAGTATCAAACAAACCAAACACTGCATGTGAATGCGGAGAAAACTATGCAAATTAATAAATCCTTAATCTCTGGCTTAATGCTCGGTATTATCATTGGCTTAGCAACAACGCTTAGCTTAAATGCATTTGCATTAAAATCAGGCAACCAAACATTACCACTAGCGCAGCTCAAAAAGTTCTCAGAAGTTTACGCACGGATTAAAAGAGATTACGTTGAAGAGGTTGATGATAAAAAACTCATTACTGATGCTATCAGTGGCATGCTTACAGGACTCGATCCGCATTCAGCTTACCTCAACAAAGCAGCTTTTGCCGATTTGCGTGAAGGCACATCAGGCGAATATGGTGGCTTAGGCATTGAAGTTGGTATGGAAAATGGTTTTATAAAAGTCATTGCGCCGATTGACGACACACCTGCACAAAAAGCAGGATTAAAGTCAGGTGATCTCATTATTCGCCTTGATGATAAATCCGTTAAAGGCATGTCGATGAGCGATGCAGTGAAAACTATGCGTGGAAAAGCAGGTGAGCCCATCAATTTATTAGTCATTCGAGAAGGCGAAAGCAAGCGCCTCAAGTTCACTATTAAACGCGCTGTAATAGTGACCAATAGTGTTAAAAAGCGCATGCTTGAAGCGGGTTATGGTTATCTTCGTATTTCTAGTTTTCAATCAAAAACCACCTCGAGTGCAAAAGAAGCATTAGAGAAATTAAATGCAGTAAACAAAGGCAAGCTTAAGGGCTTAGTACTGGATTTACGTGACAACCCTGGTGGGGTTTTAAACGGCGCTGTGGGTATTTCTGACCTTTTCCTTAGTAAAGGAAAGATTGTCTACACCGAAGGTAGAGTTGCTGATGCACTGATGCAATATGATGCAACACCTGATGATTTACTCGATGGTGCGCCTTTAGTTGTCTTGGTCAATCAAGGTTCTGCCTCAGCATCTGAGATTGTTGCAGGTGCATTACAAGATCATAAGCGTGCATTGATTATCGGTAGAAAAACCTTTGGTAAAGGTTCGGTACAAACTATTTTACCGCTTGATGAAACAACTGCCGTAAAACTCACAACCGCCCGCTACTTCACACCTTTAGGGCGTTCCATCCAAGCCAAAGGCATCGAACCAGATATCGTCATTGATCAGCTAGAACTGGAAAAGCATGATAATAATGAAGATGATATTAAACCACTATCAGAGGCTGATTTAAGCGGTCATATTTCTAATCCTAATGGTGAAAAGAAAAAGCCAGAAGAAACAACAGAAAAGCCTGAGACAGCGGATAGCGATGATGAGATAAAGAAAGAAAAAAAGAATCTTGCGAAAGAAGATTATCCTTTGTTTGAAGCACTTAATATTCTTAAAGGCATGAACCTCGTTCAAGCGATGAAAGCAGGGAGCTAGCTAGGTTAAGAATCATCAAAGCACACCCCCCCACTTTTACATGATGTTTATATAAGCATCATGTAAAAGTGGGGGGGTGTGCTTCTTAAAGAAGAGCTACAGATCAATACCTTTCTGAGCTTGAATACCATCGCGATAGGCATGCTTCACATCGGCAATCTCTGATACGGTATCAGCAAGTTCTAATAAATCATCCATAGCGGCGCGCCCAGTGACAACCACATGTTGCATGGCAGGACGTGAGTTAATATCAGCCAATACACCATTGCTTTCAAGGTATTTGTAGCTTAATAAATAAGTGAGTTCATCCAATACCACCAAATCATAGCTTGGATCATTTAACATATTTTGAGCAATTGCCCAGCCTTTTTGAGAAGTCGCAATGTCTTGTGTGCGGTCTTGCGTATCCCATGTAAAGCCATCGCCTAGCACATGCCAATCGCAATTTTTATGTGTACTAAAAAAGGCCTCTTCACCTGTGTCTGTTCGGCTTTTAATAAATTGGCACACACCGACTTTCATGCCGTGGCCGAGTGTGCGCGCAACCATACCAAAGGCAGAACTAGATTTGCCTTTGCCATTGCCAGTGAGCACCAGCAATAAGCCTTTGTTTTTATCTGCTTTGGAAATGGTTTCATCTATGATCGACTTTTTGCTTTCCATGCGTTTTTTGTGTCGTTTATTTTTACTCATTATTTAGTATCCATAAAAAAGCCCTAATAGATTAGGGCTTCATACAATATTGGTGAGATTGGTTTAAGAATGAGCAGGATTAAGTAAATTACGTCCATGCACAATCGCAAAGTGAACTAATCCAATAAAGCTTAAATAGATACCAGTAGTTTTTAAATAACCAGGTAAATACTTAGCAACAGCCTGTGCATATTCGGCAATGCTCATGGTTTCGAATTTATCAGCGAAGAAGTAAAAGCCAACATTGGAAATAAAGAAGCAAACCACTGTGCCAACAAACGCCGCAGTCACAAATTTAAACAAGTCCAATGTAGACTCTTGATAGTTATTAGCAAACCAACGCCCCGCAAACCACATTGAAAAGTACGAAGGAATCAAAAACGGATACGAAGGCGTAAAGCAATAATGTGTGCCTCCATTTACTGCATCAATCACGATCAAGTCAATCACAAATGCGGCCAAGAAAAATGCGGGGAAAGCATAATGCCCCAAAGAACCACCGCGCAAATAAAACCCAACCATAAAGAAGATTGCCCATGATGCATCTTGTAAATGCGCCGTGATATTGCCACGCGTGACAATCATTGCTAATAGCAATAATCCGCCGATTAGATATTTTGATTTTTGAAAAATCTGCTTTGTTTCTGTATTCATTTTATGAGTCCAAACATTTTTCTATAATATTACTAACAACAGTGCCAATATTTGAATCAATTGTCTAGTTTCTTGTTATATAGTTGACTTTCAACGCAATGGGTAGTCGCTTCTACTACAATGTCATCATTCAACTCAATATATTTGAGCGAAAGAATCTACGACAGATTCTAAAATCAGACCCTCCTTGACATAAAAAAAATGAGCCCAGATGAGGCCCGCTTTCTAATAACAAACTGTGGGACAGCAGAAGGGGTACTTTCATTATTTAGACAAGTTCAACCGTTAATTCTGCACCACTGACACTAACAACACGCACAGAATCACCCGCTTTACAGTCTGGCCCATGAGCTTTCCACGTAGACTCCCCAACTTTTATGCGCCCATTGCCGTTTATAATGGCTTTCTCTACTTCAAATACTTTGCCGATTAAGTCATCTTCGCGGGTATTGAGGGTTGGCTTATCCGTTTTTATAGGATTGCGGTTAAACCAATATTTTCCTGCAATGATTGTGGCTACGCTGAGAAGGGCGAATAACATGAACTGGGTTTGCCATGTGAGTTCTGGCATCCCAAGCAATATAAGCCCGACAACAGCTGCGGCGGCACTCATCCACATAAAAAATGCGGCAGGTGAAAAAATTTCTAATATAATTAAGACAATGGCTAATACCCACCAATGCCAATAAACTAGGTTCTCATATATTCCGCTCAGCATTTATCTTCTCCTTTTTTGAATTATTTTTATAATACTTTTTACGTTGATTTACTTTTGGCAAGACTATCTTTTGTTATCTCGGCAATGCCTGCAATTGAACCCATTAAGCTCGACGCTTCTAGAGGAAGCATGATAATTTTTGAATTGTCTGCTGAACCGATATCTTTGAGTGCCTCAGTGTATCTTTGCGCTACAAAGTAGTTAATAGCTTGTATGTCACCTTTGGCTATCGCTTCTGACACCATCGTAGTTGCTCTTGCTTCTGCTTCTGCTAACCTTTCTCTTGCCTCAGCTTCGCGGAATGAGGCCTCTTTTTCACCTTCTGCCGCCAATATTTGCGATTGTTTGATACCTTCTGCATTTAGAATGCGCGCTTGTCGCTTACCTTCTGCTTCGAGTATTAGCGCACGTTTTTCACGTTCTGCCTTCATTTGGCGACCCATCGCTTCAACCAAATCATGCGGTGGGTTAATGTCTTTTATCTCAATTCGGGTAATTTTTACGCCCCATGTGGCAGCGGCATCATCAACAACCGCGAGCAAGCGTGAGTTAATTTCATCACGTTTTGAGAGAAGCTCATCCAAGTCCATCGAGCCCATTACACTACGAATATTGGTCATGGTGATATTTAGAATCGCGCGGTACATATCATTTACGCGGTAGGCTGATTTTGCGGCATCCATCACTTGGAAGAAAACAACGCCGTCGGCGCTAACCATTGCATTGTCACGTGTGATGACTTCTTGCTGAGGAACATCGGCAACTTGCTCCATCATATTCACTTTAGCACCGACAACATCAATCATGGGAATAAGAAATTGAATGCCTGGCTTTAAAGTTCGGGTATAACGGCCAAAGCGTTCTACGGTGTATTCCATGCCTTGGGGGATGCGCTTTACGCCCATCATTACGATAATGACGGCTACAACGACCAGTGCGATAGGTAATATTTCCATTTTATTCTCCTTATATTAGTTATTTTTTAAAGCACACCCCCCTAGTTTTAGATGATGTAAAACTAGGGGGGTGTGCTTTTAGTTTTTATTTATACTAATAATAAGGGTAAATAATTATTTATCAATATATATTGATAATCGGACTCATTGATATATTAGTTATTTAAAAGCTCTTTTTTAAATATTTTACGGTATTTTTTTGCAGCCGCTTCATAGCTAGCAACTTGTTGCTTAAAGCTAGTCATTGTTCTATCAAACACACCGATAGTTTCATCAAACTTTACAATTTGATTAATTTGGGTGAAGAATTTATCACTCAGTGGATTTTCTTGGCTTTTGTGTGCAATAGCCCGGGGGTAAGCTTGATCGACAAAGTTTTTGCTAAATTCCGACAGGTTCTTACAAGCAGATAACAGCGATTTGGTTATGGGGTCTTTTCCTTTTAGTTTACGTACTGCAATATCATAAGTATTAATGACATTGCGGTGGGTTACATAGTCGTAATCTTTAACTTGTTGGAAAGGGGTACTAAATTTTTCAGCATTAAAATAATGAAATAGTTTCACGTAATTTGCCCGCGCGTAACCAATAGATTCATCACCTAACGTTGTACATTTTTGTAAAACGGAAACCCTGTCTACACTGCTATTACATCCAACAATGCTGAACATTAAAGCAAACATCAAAGTGACTTTAAAAATGAATTTCATAAATATGTTGTAAGAGATCTTTGTAAAATCCAAATACTTTAAATTAATTTAGAACGGCATGATAGTTACATGCATTTATTTCCATAACTAACAAAGCTCATATAAATGTCAGTTGTCTATAGTTTAGTCGCTTTTATCTGGCGAATCATAAGAGTTTAACTATTTTTATCTATACTCGTTTTAATATAAATTTATAGACAGCTCAAGGAATAGCTAATGCGCATTTTTACCTTAAGGAAATACTTTATAACTTCGGTGGTGTCCGCCGTATTTATAGTATTGCCCATGCTCTCCTATGCTTTTGATTTAGATGCTGCCGTGGATGTTTATCAAGATGCAGTATACGAAGAATATAGTCAGGATCTTTACCAACAACCACAACAAGCTCCTCAAGGGCATAGCCGAGAATATTACCAGCAAAAGTGGTTAGAAAGCCAAGGTGTTGCTCAGCCTACTGCTATGCATCGACCACAAAATCAGCCACAACAAGCACGACCAGAAGCTGAAGATTTATTTATGGCTGCAGTCAATGGTAACAATGGGCAAATTGGTCGTTTAATATCACAAGGTCTAAACATTAATGCTGCCAATGCTGAACGCGAAACCGCATTGCATATGGCTGCAGCTAGAGGGCATTATTCAACGGTTATTTATCTTATCAATAATGGTGCGCATGTGAATGCGCGTACGGTAAAGAATTGGATTCCACTGCACCATGCGGTACGTTTTCGTCATGCTAATATTGTAAACTACCTACTTCAACGTGGCTCTTCCGCAGGCGCTAGAACATCGGATGGCTTAAGTGCAATTGATATGGCGAGAAATGCTAACGATAACCGTTTATTATCTATTCTTGGTGGGCGCTAGTTCCTTCGATAAGAATAGCACCCGTAAATACGTTATGATTTTTTAGCAGGCTGAGGCCGGCTAAACACCCAATTATTTGTCGTCGATTCTTGTGCAGAAAATTGATAACCGCCTGCACCAAAATCTTTAATATCTTCAGCATGCTCAATACGATTTCTTAGAATAAAATCTGTCATCATGCCGCGTGCACGTTTAGCAAAAATAGCGATTACGCGCGTATTGCCGTCTTTGGTTTCTTTAAAATTGATGTTCAGTAAACGCCCGTCTAATTTTTTAGGCTTAACGGATTTAAAGTATTCATTAGATGCTAAATTCACCAATACTTTTTCTTGATGATCTTCCAGTGTCTCATTGAGCTTATCAGTGATGCGTTCATCCCAAAATTGATAAAGATTTTCACCACGCGGATTTTTAAGCTTGGTTTTCATTTCCAAACGATACGGCTGAATCAAGTCCATTGGGCGCAACGCACCGTACAGACCTGATAAAATCCGCAAGTGATCTTGAGCATAGTTAAGATCCCCATCACTGTACTTTTCTTTTTGAATGCCCGAATAAACATCGCCTTTAAAAGCAAATAATGCCGCTTTAGCATTTTCGGTATTAAACGGCATTGTCCAAGTGTTAAAGCGTTCTACATTAAGAATAGAAATATTCTCACTCACATCCATCAGTGCGCGCACATCTTTTATATCAAGCTTTTTAGCTTCCTTGATAAGCAGTTGAGAATCTTTAAGTTGATCAGGAATGCTATGAATGTCCGACGGTGTCGGTGTATCAAAATCCTGCCCTTTTGAGGGTGAAAGTGTGATTAGCATTACTCAGCCATTAGCTTTTCGTACTTAGCCATAAGCTGGTCTTCACTTTCTTCATTTTCAGGGTCTTTTGGAATACAGTCAACCGGACAAACCTCAACACACTGTGGCTCATCGTAATGACCTACACACTCGGTGCATTTATCTCTATCAATTTCGTATATTTCATCGCCCATGTAAATTGCTTCATTGGGGCATTCTGGCTCACATACGTCGCAGTTAATGCATTCATCCGTTATTAGTAGGGACATAATATTTCCTTTTCTTAAATCTTGTTAATGCGACAATTTTAACAGTGTCAAATTTAAAAAACATTAACCATTATCAAACTATGTTTAATATGAGGATAAATGCTAGGTTTACAAGATGTTGTGAGTTTTGACACTCCTAATTATTTCAGGCATGGTTACACCAATAATATCTAACAATAAAATCTGAATCATGAAATATTTACCCATTGCCATTATATTCAATCTACTCTTCAGCTTCATAATAAATGCAGATACTTTTCAGGCAGCTCAAAAATCCTGCGAAGGTGGCGACACTCAAACATGTTTCAAACTTGCGGTTGCCTATGATGTTGGAACAGTTAAAAAGCGAAGTGTAGCTAAAGCTACAGAGTTTTATCAAAAAGCTTGTAATGGAGGTCATACAATTGCTTGTTATAACTTGGCATCAATTTATGCAAATGACCCAAAAGTACAACCCTCTACCGTAAACGGCTATTACCAGCTGGCATGTGATGGAGGGCATATGGCGGGCTGTAATGATTTTGCGCTTATACTTGCCGATGGTCGCCTTATAAAAAAGGATGTTAATAAAGCTATTAACTTACACCGCAAAACCTGCGACAGTGAGTTTTACGAAGGGTGTTTTCACCTTGGCAACATGTACGTTATTGGTAGTGGCGTAGATAAAAATGCTTCTCAAGCAATGGCGTACTATCAAAAAGCCTGCGATGGAGGATTTGCAGGAGGATGTTATAACGCGGGTGTAAATTATTCTAAGGGTGAAGGTGTAGAGCAGAGTAACTTTTATGCCGCAAAGTTATACCAGAAAGCTTGCGATGGAGGACTTGCGGAAGGCTGTTACAATCTTAGCTTTAATTATGCCCAAGGGCAAGGTGTAGAAAAGAGCATTGCTGTCGCCACTAATTTTTTCAAAAAATCCTGCACAGAGGGATATGTAAGAGCCTGTATTAATCTTGGGAATATGTATTTTTCTGGTAAAGGTAAAAAGCGCAATACATTTAAAGCACTAAAGCTATACCAAAAAGCTTGTTACGGAAAAGTTGCCGAGGGGTGTTACAACCTTGGTGTTAATTATTTAAGTGGTGCAGGCGTTGTTCAGAGTAATAACCAAGCAATGGGCTATTTTGAAAAATCCTGTGAGATGAAATATGAAAACGGTTGCAGAGCTCACGCCCAACTAAAAAAATCAGGCTCGCTTAAAATATCTCAAATGCTTGCAAAAACAGGGAGGCTTTTTAGTATTATTAAAAGTTCTTTATAAAAATATATCTATAAATGCAATGCCTTATAAACAATTGGATGAACAAATTTAGATACATCCCCGCCCAGCGCCGCAACCTCTTTTACCAATGAGGATGAAATAAATGAGTATTCATCTGCTGGCATTAAAAAGACAGACTCAAGATCAGGCGCAAGGCTGCGATTCATACTAGCGAGCTGAAATTCGTATTCAAAATCAGAGACCGCGCGTAAACCACGAATAAGCACGGTTGCATTTTGCTGATGTGCAAAGTCTATCAATAAAACATTGAAGCCTTTTACCGATACATTGGGGCAATCGACTAATACTTTTTGTGCAAGCTCGATACGCTCTTCTAATGAAAACTTAGGGTTCTTTTTACTACTGGCAGCAATTGCTACAATCACAGTATCAAATAGTTTTGCGGCACGTTGAACAAGATCAATATGCCCATTGGTTATTGGATCGAACGTGCCAGGATAAATTGCTGTTTTTTTCTTCTCGGTCATAAGGGCATCTCTAGAGTGCCATCACAGCATCAGCTTCTACAACTGCGCCTTTCGGTAAAGCAGAGACTTCAATCGCTGCACGAGCAGGATAAGGTTGAGTAAAAAATTCTGCCATCACTTCATTTACCGTTACAAAATTATTTAAATCTGTTAAAAATACATTCACTTTTGCGCAGTCGTTTATATTACCACCTGCCGCCTCGGTAATGGCTGATAAGTTTTTGAATACTTGACGTACATGATCGGCAAACTCACCATCAACCAACTCCATTGTTTCTGGAATTAGCGGGATTTGTCCTGAAATGTAAACCGTATTATCAATTTTTACCGCTTGTGAATAGGTACCAATAGCTTGCGGTGCTTTATCGGTTGATATAATTTCTCGTGTCATTTACTTTTCCTTCTCTTGTAACTATTAGTACACTACTTGGCTTTATCAAACAATCGTACCACATTGATAACGTGTGATTGGTTGTTAAGTGATTCTGCAATTTCTCTTAAATGACTAGCGCTTTTTACTTGAAGCAAAAAATACATATCCTTCACATTACTATCGCCTGCAATATTGATGTCTTCAATATTAACTCGTATCTCTTTTAAGAAGTCAGTGATATGTGATAATACGCCAACGCGGTTTTGTACTTGCACATTCAACGGCGCTAAAAAATGAGACTCGGTGCTGGTGTCATCCACCCACGCAATGCTCATGGTTTCTTTTTTCTTTTGTCCCGATGCATGTGATATTTTACTGTTTGAAAGTGTAGGGCAATTTGTACGATGAACTTCAAGCCCTCGGTTTTCATCTAATTGCGCAATGATGGCATCGTTGGGTATGGGATGACAACATTCTTGCAGATGTACCGCCAGCCCTTCTGTGCCTTTGATAAGTAAAACTTGATCTTCGTTTTCATCATCAATAGCTGTTAAAGTGTCATCATTAAGCAAGCGCTTAGCAACGAGCATCGAGGACTGATTTCCGCGTGCGATGCTACTAAATAGCGCATCTTCATTTTTTAGACTTAACACGTCTAGTGTTAGCGTCATGTTTTTAGGGTCAATATCATCAAGATTAAGACCAAACTTTTTTAAACTCTTATCGAGTATCTTTTTACCCAAAGCAACAAACTCATGCGACTTTCTTTTATTAATCCAATTTCGTATTGATGAGCGAGCTTTTGCGGTGATGACATAATTTAGCCAAATAGAATGAGGCGTTGCATCCTCTTCGGTAATGATTTTTACCGTTGCTCCATTTGGAATATGTGCATTTAAGCGGCTCAGTTCACCATCAATATATGCACTCACACATTTATCACCAACCTCGGTATGAATCGCGTATGCAAAATCAACAGGTGTTGCTCCTTTGGGTAAAACCTTCGTTTCACCTGCGGGCGTTGATACATAAATTTCTGATAGAAATAAATCTGCCTTCATATCTTGCAAAAATTCTGCTGCGTTGCCTGTGACTTGCTGAATCTCTTCAACTTGTCGCAACCAACGGTTGAGATATATTTGCGATTTGTCTGATGATTTTAAAAGGTCAGGGTAACGGCGGTGCGCTGTAATTCCATATTGTGCAATCTGATACATTTCATGACTTTGAATTTGCACAATAATGAGTTGTCGTTGTGGTGTTAATAAAGTCGTTTGCAATGCTTGAAAGCCATAGCCTTTGGGCGTAGAAATAAAATCTTTGAACTTGCCAATTTTAGGCTGATAGAGTTGGTGGATAACACCCAGTGCGGCATAACACTCTGCAGTAGTACTTAACAAAATACGCAATTCTAATGCCTCTGTCTGGCTATCGAGATGCTTTCTTGCTTTGTTGTTTTTTATCCGAAGATAAAGACGGTATAGGTTTTTATGCCAACGAAAAACTCTGCCTTTCACCTTATTTTCATACAGTGCTTCGGTAATGTTTTTGATTATTTCTTGGTGTGTATCCGTATTATCAGCGATGAAGTGATCCATCGTCTTTTGTAATATTTTGGCTCGCCAAGGAAATAAATGTTGAAAAGCGTTGATCTGTAAGTCTTTGCGCATTGCGTTCATGCCCAAGCGACGCGCAAGTGGCACGTGAATATCTAAGGTTTCTTGAGCAATGCGCCTTTTGGCATCAGGTTTGCGAACGCCTAGTGTTTTAACATTGTGTAGCCGGTCGGCAAGTTTTATTAAAACAACTCTAAAATCTTGCGTCATTGCCGCCATCATTTTCTGGAAGCTTGCTGCATTTGCTTCAGCACGAGAGGTAAATTCACCACCCGCTAACTTAGTTACACCATCAACTAAATCAGCAACCACACTGCCAAATTTTTCTGCTATATCTGCTTTAGTAAAAGCTGTATCTTCAATGACATCATGGAGTAGCGCAGCACAAATGGTGTCGGCATCCATATGTAAATCAGCAAGGGTGTAGGCAACTTCCAGAGGATGGAAGATATAGAATTCGCCTGACTTTCGTACTACTCCATCATGCGCTTCGGCAGCAAGTAGAAAGGCATCATAAACTCGGCTAGCATCATCCTCATCCATGTAGCGACTGACTTGTTCACTTAGGTCCGTCGCACTTATGAGAGTTTGGGATGCAGCCTCGGGCATGCTTTAGTTAAACAGAGATTTCAACAGGCTCTAAAGACTGATCTTGATCCATTGTCATTTCATCAGGTGCTTCGGTTGTCAGCACATCTTCTGGCTTTACATCTTCTGCAATTTCACGAAGTGCAATGACTACTGGCTTATCACCATTTTCTTCAATCAATGCAGGTGCACCATCAGCAATTGCGCGTGCGCGTTTTGATGCTTGCAAAACTAAATCATAGTTCGTTTCAACATGTTTTAGACAATCTTCTACGGTTACTCGTGCCATGGATCTATACCTGTAAATTTTTTAGGGATTTATGTGCCTAATTATAGCGGTGGAAAATGAAAAAGATAGAGCTTCGCGTTGATTTATCAACCCAATTCTATGTTATTCTGCAAAAAAGACTGAATTAGAGACAAAACAGTGGCAAAAGTTAAAGGTGACAAAACATTTTTTCATGGAAAATCCGAATCTATCGGTGTTTTATTAATAAATTTGGGCACACCTGATGAGCCAACTAGCTCTTCTGTTCGCAGGTATTTGGCAGAATTTTTATCTGACTCACGCGTTATAGAAATTCCTCGCCTTGCGTGGCTGCCTATTCTATACGGCGTTATTTTACCTAAACGTCCACCTGTTATTGTCAAAAAATATCAAGAAATTTGGCTGGATGAAGGCGCACCTTTATTGCACTACAGCAATCGACAAGCCAAACTCATCCAACAAGAAATGGAGTCGCGTTTTAAAGGCTCTGTGTTTATCGAGCCCGCCATGCGCTATGGTAAACCGAGTATTGAATCAGGTTTAAAAGCATTACAAGAGAAAGGCGCGCATCGCATTTTGGTTTTACCGCTGTATCCGCAATATTCTGCAACAACAACGGCAACAGGTTTTGATAAGATAGCAGACGTTTTGCGCGGCTGGCGATGGATTCCTGAGCTTCGCTTTGTAGGACAGTACCATGATCATCCCAGCTATATCGATGCCTTAGCAAGCAGCGTAAAAGAACATTGGAATGACAAAGGGCAGAGCGAAATTTTACTGATGTCATTTCATGGATTACCCAAACGCAACCTTGATGCAGGTGACCCATATTTTTGCCAGTGCCATAAAACAGGACGTTTATTAGCAGAAAAATTACAACTAAAAAATGACCAATGGCAACTGACCTTTCAATCTCGTTTTGGCAAGCAAGAGTGGTTAAAACCTTACACGGATAAAACCTTGATGGAACTACCCAACAAAGGCGTGAAAAATATTGATGTGATATGCCCAGGTTTTCCTTCTGATTGCTTAGAAACACTCGAAGAAATCAATATTGAAAATCGCGGATATTTTATGGGCTCAGGTGGTGAAAGCTATCATTACATACCTGCGCTCAATGATAATCAAGAACATATAAAAGCCCTCTCTGACATTATCCAACAACACACCCAAGGCTGGGCAGAAACAAATGCTAGTTGGAATATTACCAACACAGAGAAACAAAACCAATTCACCCAAAAGCGGGCAAAAGCAAAAGGCTCAAAGTTTTGAATGTAGCTACTCAAAAAGTTGGTCTGATATTAATCGGTGATGAACTACTCAACGGCGCTCGCCAAGATAAGCACATGGCAAAAGCCATCGAGTTGCTAAAAGCACGAGGCATGTCATTAAATTGGGTGCGCGTGATTGGCGACACTAAAATAGAAATCGTCAGTACACTTAGGCAAACTATTGCCACGGGTGATTTAGTATTTAGCTTCGGCGGTATTGGCGCAACGCCCGATGACGTCACCCGCGAAAGTGCCGCAACTGCATTTGAGTTTGAACTTACACGCCACCCCGAAGCACAGGCCATTATAGAAGGGCAGTTTGGTGAAAAAGCTTATCCCAACCGTATTTTAATGAGCGATCTGCCCGAGGGTGCGTTATTAATTCCAAATACTATCAATAAAGTGCCTGGGTTTAAGATCCATGATCATCATTTTGTGCCAGGGTTTCCTAATATGTCTTGGCCGATGATTGAATGGGTGTTGGATACGCATTACCCACATCTGTTTAATGATAAACCCAATGTGGAGTGGCGCTGGGATATTCTGGGTGTGGCAGAAAGTAGCTTGCTGGATATGATGAATGAGTTGCTGGTTATTTTCCCCGAGGTCACTTTATCAAGTTTGCCTAGTACTGAACGCCGCGGAGATTTAATTGATTTTGGCTTGAAAGGTCAACAACAAGACGTGGCAAACGCTACAAAATGGTTGGAAGATAAGCTGGATAAAATGCAAATTGCATATAGTTTCCGCGAAAAGCGCTCATGAAACAAGAGGCTGCCTGTGGAATTCCCTTCAACATAGCATTAATCCATCCACGCTATTGGCTGACGTGGTTTGGGCTTTTTCTAGCATTTTTTGTTGCTCAACTACCCAACAAAATGCGTCATGTAATTGGCCGCTGGGTAGGAAATTTCACCTATAATAAAAGTGATAAGCGCCGTCAGATTATTAATGTAAATCTAAAAATAGCCTTCCCTAATTTAAATGATAAGCAACGTGATAAAATGACGCGAAAACAATTACAGTGGTATGGCTGTGCATTGGTCGATTACAGTTTGTTATTTTTTGGTAGCAAAATACGCCTATCAAAAATGTTAGAGATAGAAGGGCAACAATATATTGATGAAGCTATCAATAATAACAAAAGCATCATTATTTTATTAGCGCACAGCGTTATGTTGGAATTTGCACCAGTTGCTTTGGGTTTAAAATATGATTGTTTCGGCTCGTATAAAACCTCAAAAAACGCCGTGCTAGATTGGATGATCGCACGAAGCCGTTGTCGCCATGTGAGCTTTGTGGTTTCACGTGAAGAGGGAATGCGTAAGCTAATAAAATCACTCATCCCAAAACGCTTGATGATCTTTTTGCCCGATGAAGATTTGGGTGCGGATAATGCTGTATTCGCTCCCTTTTTTGGTAAAGAAAAATCAACGCTAACAACAACTGCACGCTTAGCTAAAATGGGTAAAGCAGTAGCACTACCCACCTTTGCTTGGTACGACGTGGAAGCTCAAAAGTATAAAATACAAATTTCAGAACCCCTGCAAAATTATCCAACAGGTGATGCTAAGCAAGATGCTGTTTTGTTAAATGAAGCACTTGAGCAACTTATCAAAAAATACCCAGAACAGTATATGTGGACGATGAAATGGTTTAGAACGCGTCCCGAAAATGAAGCTACTTTGTACTGATGCTTATCTTTAGCCAAAGCACACCCCCCCACTTTTACAGGGTGTTTATACAAACATCATGTAAAAGTGGGGGGGTGTGCATCGGAAATTATCACAAATGAGTATCGTCTTCCCCGTACTATTCCCCATCTTCATTATGATTTTGATTGGCTATGTTTACGCAAAGTATAACGACGTAAATATGGAAACCGCCAATAAAATGAATATGGATATATTCATACCTGCTTTATTAATTGATGCACTTTCTCGGCAGAATTTTTCAATCTTAGATTACCAATCCCTTGCTGTAGTTGCTGTATTAGTGGTTTTAGCATCAGGTGTTTTGGCGTGGCTATTTGCGAAAGCCTTTAAGCTCTCTGTACCTATGTTTGTGCCGTCAATGATGTTTAATAATTCAGGCAATATGGGGTTGCCGTTGGCGGTACTTGCCTTTGGTGAACATGCACTAAGCGCCGCGGTGATACTATTCTTAGCCGAAAACTTACTGCACTTTACGTTGGGCACTTACATCGTAAACGGCAAAATATCGTGGTGGAATCTATTAAAAATGCCGATAAATATCGCTACGATTATCGGACTATCATTCAGCTTTACGCACTGGGAAATGCCTGAACTAATTTACACCCCCATCCATTTATTAGCTCAAATCGTAATCCCGCTCATGTTGGTTTCACTCGGTGTGCGCATGACCCAAATTGATTTAAGCGCGTGGCGAATCGGCTTGGTTGGCGCTATCGTTTGTCCTTTAGTGAGCATTATTCCTGCCTTTATTATATTGATATTTATCCCGCTTGACCCAATCCAACGCGCGCAACTTTTGGTGTTTGCCACACTGCCACCTGCTGTTTTAAATTTTATGGTTGCCGAAAAATATAAGAAAAGCCCTGTCGAGGTTGCCTCAATTGTGGCAGTGGGAAATGCATTTTCTATTTTCTCATTATCTTTAATGCTGTTATATTTAAACGGTTCTTATTAATATTCTTAAAACACCAATTCTTACAACACTAATAAAGATGCATACACATGAGTAAATTTTGGAGCAAACGCGCGCACGAGCTTGACCCATATACACCAGGCGAGCAGCCGCAAAATCAGCAATACATCAAGCTAAATACCAATGAGAATCCTTACCCGCCTTCGCCCAAGGCAATAGAGGCAATGCGCGCTGCAGCAGATGAATCCATGCGCCTATATCCTGACCCTCATGCAAAAAGTTTAAAACAAGCAATTGCTGATTTTTATGATTTGGATATTGAGCAAGTCTTTGTTGGTAATAGCTCCGATGAAGTTTTAGCGCATACTTTTGTGGGATTGCTCAAGCAAGATAAGCCGCTGTTCTTCCCTGATATTAGCTACGGTTTTTATCCTGCTTATTGCGGTTTATACAATATTGAAGCGACAAAAATCCCACTGGCGGATGACTTTACCATTCGTGTTGAAGACTATGAAAAAGAAAACGGTGGCATTATTTTCCCCAATCCAAACGCACCCAGCGGCATCGCACTTTCACTGGAGGATATAGAAAAAATACTCGTTGCCAATCCCGAAGTAGTCGTCGTTATAGATGAAGCCTACATCGACTTTGGCGCCGACACCGCCGTGCCATTAATCGCAAAATACCCTAATTTATTGATTACCCAAACCTTCTCAAAATCTCGCTCATTAGCAGGTTTGCGCGTAGGTTTTGCCATGGGGCACGCCGACCTTATCGAAGGACTAGAACGCGTAAAAAATTCATTCAACTCCTACCCGCTAGACCGTGCGGCGATAGCTGGTGCAACAGCATCCATCAAAGACAAAGCACACTTTGAAAGCACCTGCCAAAAAATAATAGCTACAAGAGAAAAAACCAGCACCGCGCTAGAAGCAATGGACTTCACCGTACTACCCTCAAAAACAAACTTCGTCTTTGCCAAGCCCAAAAAAGCCGATGCAGAAAAACTGTATCTGGATTTAAAAGAGCAAGGCATATTAGTACGCTATTTTAGCGCACCACGCATTGATGGGTTTTTGCGAATTACGATTGGTACGGATGATGAGATGGATGTGTTTTTTAAGACTTTGGCGGAGTTGTTGGATTAGTAATAAATTATTACAAAAAGGCTTTAAAAATGCGGTGAATAATATATAGGCATTAGTGTTATGCTTAAATTTTGTTTAAAAGGAACTTAAGATGGCTAGAAAGCGAAAGACGCTTCCAAAAGACTTCGAAGAACTTCTTGTAACAGGTGATTTAGAAAGTCTAAAAAACATTTTCGATACATGTGAACTTGATGCATATGGTGGGGGTAGTTATTCTAAGCGGCCTGCTATTGCATACGATCTTTGTCCTGATGAACTGGTGAAATGGCTAATTGAACAGGGAGCGGATATAAATAAAGTTGATTATTATGATGATACTCCGATTCATCAAAGAGCATTAAGTAGGCGAAGTGATATTAGAATGCTTTTGGAATTAGGGGCGGACGTAACCATAAATACAGAAAGGAGTGGTACTCCTCTTCATGTTGCTGCTAGCTACCATAACGCGAAGAATGCTGAACTATTACTAGAGTTTGGCGCTGATATAAATGAAAAAAGCGCTGATGATGGTCTGATACCACTAGAATCAGCACTACAGCGTTGTAGCAATATTGATATCGAAAATACCGTTGAGCTTGCTGAGCTACTTTTAAAGTCTGGCTCGCAAAAAACTTCTCGAATGAAGGCCTTTATCACAGAAGTGGGAGAAACTTTTGAATTCCATCGTAGTGGTTTCAATAAAGATTATGTCGATGCTACAAGCAATGCTTTAGATAGCTTATACCGCTTATTTCAAGTGCCGCCTGTTCCGAAAAGGGTGTTGCATGATAGTAAGTCTAAAATAGTCATCAATGAAAAATCTTGGCAAAAACAACATGAAGAACTTTTGAATATTCTTGTCCCTTCATCTGGCTATGCCGCCACAGCTCAGGGGGAAGTTATTCGTATATCGGGACGGATATCTGATGAGATAGAAAGGAATGGTGGTGTTAATTGGGGTAATGATTATAAAAAAATGGGGAAAGCTTACCTAAAGCTAATCAGTACTGGCGAAGCTTTATCCATAGATGAGATTAGTAATGTTAAATCTATTCTTTCAAGTATATGTAGTTTAGAGGGAAATACGGCTCATCTAGCAGAATATGCTGTGAAGTGGGTCATCCAAAATAAAACACCTGTAGCACTGTCAAAACCTGACTACAAAAGATAAATAGAGCGCCAATAAATGGACAGAAACGTCTAAAAAGCACAAGATAGATGAGTACTATAAAGATTAACAGTACGCTTAACCTACATAAACTGGGCAACAATGCTATCATTTTTACAATCCATTTCATCATGTAAAAGTGGGGGGGTGTGCTTCCAAATATTTTATTACACCCTACCTGTGATAATTTTTATTCTTACATAATTTAATCAAGAGCCAAACATGCAAGCTTCTCTCATTATTTCTATACTTGGACCAGATAAATCTGGTTTAGTTAAATCGCTGTCTGAAACACTTAACCGCTTTCAGGGTAATTGGACGGAAAGCCGTATGAGCCATTTAGCAGGTATGTTTGCAGGGTTGTTATTGGTTTCGATTCCTACCGATCAAGTAAGTGAACTAACCTCTGCATTGGAAGCGTTACAGTCTGATGGTCTTCAAATACACGTTGAAAGAAGCGATGAAATCCAAACTAGCAAAGCCACTACCATGCTAAGCCTTGATTTATTGGGGCAAGACAGACCAGGCATCATTCAAGATATTACCGAGCAACTTGCTCATTTGAATGTCAATATTGAGGAGTTAGAAAGTCACATAAAAGAGGCGAGTATGTCGGGTGGCGTACTTTTTTACGCGCAATTAAAACTAGGTTTGCCAGAGGGCGTATCACCTGATGCGGTTCAGGATGCGCTTGAAAGTATGTCTGATCAATTTATGGTTGATATTAATTTTAGCTAGCTAAAATGTTGGGCTTCGTGCCTCAGCCCAACCTACAAAACTGATGAGGAGAAGGGTGTGTTTTTGAAAACTTTAGCGGGATTGTTGAGTTAGTAATATATTTTGCAAAAGGTTTAGATAATTGGACTAAAGAAACTTCTATCGCAAAGTATATGACCTGGAAGCCTCATAGTACAAAGGCAGAAACAGAACCGTATAGAAGGCTGGAAAAACAAAAGTTACACTTGGGTATATTCATAGGGTTGAGGCAGTATGCGACATTGATAATTTAGTTTCGAAAAGAGTTATGGAAAAATCTGGTATGAGTTATGAAAGCATATTAAAATCATGGCTTATCCATCCAAATATGGGAAGTGAGCCACGAGATTGCCTATTGTTAAATAACAAAGGGCTTAACCAAACATCAAATAGGTATCTATGAAAAAATACTTCCTCATTATTTTTATGCTAACTTTCACCTATATTGGCTACGCTGAGCATACGTTTGTGATTAAAGATGGCTCTAAAAAATACAATGCCACATTAAGTGTTGAGGCTTGCGATTCGAGTAGTTGTGAGGGTAAAGCTATTGTCAAAATATCTCATAAAAAAGGGGATGCTTTTACTCAAATCTTATCATCCGATGGGATCTACTTTTCTTTAGACTCAACTCAAAAGCCTAGCGTCAATATCATCCAGCTTTATAACGAGCAAAGTCCGCTGATTTTTGAAGACTTTAATTTTGATGGCACGGAAGATCTTGCTATTAGAAATGGTAATTTCAGTGGTTATGGCGGGCCATCTTATGATGTTTATGTTTACAACATTACAAAAAAGAAGTTTGTTATAAGCAAAGAGTTGACAGATTTAGCTTTAGGCAGTTTGGGGATGTTTCAAACTGATCGCAAAAGAAAGCGCTTAATTACATTTTCAAAATCAGGCTGCTGCTGGCACATGAAGACGGAGTATGCCGTTGTCCCTAAAAAAGGGCTTTTAAAAGTGTATGAGTTTGAAGAGGATGCAACAGGTGGTGGTGATTTTGTGGTTGTAACCACGAGAAAGCTAATAGCCAATAAGTGGACGGTAAATTCTAAAAAACACAAGATTGAAGAGTATTATAATAATTAACAGCGCACTTAACCTCATATAAGCTGGATAACCATGACTATCGTTTTTACAATCCATTACATCATGTAAAAGTGGGGGGGTGTGCTTTCAAATATTGGTATTAACCCATCTCAGGCAAATACTTCACCCAGTCAATATCATTATTCCCAATGGTAAAAAAATAGGGGTTCAGCAATGAATCTTTGGTGTTGTAGAGTAGCGGTGACATATCTGTTTTAACTAATTGCCCGCCTGCTTCATCCACAATGCAATGCGCGGCAGCGGTATCCCATTCGGATGTTAGCCAGAGGCGCGGGTATAAATCCGCCGTGCCTTCGGCGACCATGCACATTTTTAAGGAGCTGCCCATACTGACTAGCTCGTACTCACCTTTATCATTTTTAAAACTTTCTAAAAATGAGGCTAATGCTTTGCCAGGGTGTGAGCGGCTACCTGCAAAAACAGGTTTAGGCGCTAATGCTCTTGCTTGAATTTTATGTTCTGCTGTATCCGTGGTTTCTTTATAGCTACCGTAACCGCTGCATGCGTAGTAACTAACGCCTAACGCAGGTGCATAAATTACGCCTAAAATAGATTTGTTTTTATGAATAAGTGCAATATTTACGGTGAAACTATCGCGACGCTTGATGAATTCTTTGGTGCCATCAAGCGGATCAACCAGCCAGTAGGTTTCTCTTTCAGCGCGCTCTTCAAAAGGGATGCTTGCAGATTCTTCCGATAAAATAGGAAATAGTGGAGACAGTTTATTAAGTTCAGCTTCAATCAAATCGTTAGCGGCTAAATCTGCTGTCGTAACGGGGGAATTATCTTCTTTGGTTTCAACTTCAAAACCTGTCTCGTAGACTTCCATTATTTTTTCGCCGGCTTGTTTAGCGATGCGGTGGATTTCTGGCAAGAGTGTTTTTAGTTGTTCTGAATTCATCTTTACTTCTCTAGTTGATCTAAATGGTTTTGTAATAAAAATAAGGCCGCTACGCTTCGTCCTTCACTAAAATCATCTCGCTCTATTAATTTGTGTATCTCGCTAATTTTCCACGGCACGACTTCGATTTCTTCTGGCTCATCGCCTGGTTCGCGGTGCTCGCTTAAATCTTCGGCTAGGATGATATTGGTAACGTGACCCATATAACCCGGTGCTAGGCTTAGGCGTTTAAGCAAGGTTAGTTTGGCAGATTCATAACCCACTTCTTCCATAATTTCACGGTTTGCCGCATCCATAAAATATTCATTCGGCTCAACCTTGCCTTTTGGAAATGCTAATTCATAACGGTCTGTGCCACCTGCATATTCTCTAATGAGTAAAATTTCTTCGCCCAAAATAGGTACAATTAACACCGCACCAGGGCCGTTACTCGCTATGCGCTCGTATTGTGTTTTTACGCCATTTGAAAATTCGAGGTCGATTGCTTCCACTGTAAATAAACGGGATTTAGCAACGGTGGTAATTTGGTGTATGGTTGGCTTTTTATTTTTCATGCGATGAGTTTAACAGGATGAACGCAATTCTTATAGATTGGCAAAACATTGAAACCGTCTTTTTAGATATGGACGGCACTTTGCTTGATCTGCATTTTGATAATCACTTTTGGCTGGAGCATATGCCGAAGCGCTATGCCGAAAAACATAACATTAGTGTAGAACAAGCCAGTAATGCGCTATCCCAAAAAACCAAGGCAATTGAAGGCTCTTTAGATTGGTACTGTTTGGATTATTGGGAAAAGTCTTTAAATATGAATATTGTCGAACTCAAACATGAGGTTGCTGACCGTATTGCGATTCGTGCCAATGTGATTGAGTTTTTAGATTACTTGCGCGGCATGAATAAGCGTGTTGTGCTACTTACCAATGCGCATCATAAAACTATTAAACTAAAGTTTGGCTACGCTGATATTGAGCATCACTTTGACCACATTATCACCGCGCACGATGTTGGATTAGCAAAAGAGCAAAATGGTTTTTGGCAAGCCTTAGAAAAAATAGAAGACTTTAGTAAAACCCAAAGCCTGTTTATTGATGATAATTTAGACGTGTTAAACGCCGCCAATGATTATGGTGTAAAACATCTATTAGCTATCCATCAGCCCGACTCGCAACAACCCACTAAAGACACTCAAGGGTATATTCCCATTGAGTGTTATACGCAATTAATGTCGAGCTAAAGTCTCTAACGAAATCGGTGAGGGTGATGCCCATGTCCCCGATGAGGATGGCGTCGGTGCGGGCGATAACGATTTGGGTGACGGTTGTAATAACCATAAGGTCGTCTGCCGTAATGGTTTGTACTAATAGTGACTCTTGCAGGTCTAACGTAGTAGGGACGGTTTACATAGGTAGTCTGAGGACGGCTTGCATATGATTGGTAGCTATTATTCCCTGCGCTACTTGTATTCCTATCTTTTTCTGAGCCGATAGCAGCGCCGACCATTCCACCCACAACAGCGCCAATCACCGCACGTTCATCAGAGTGATTTGCGGTAGATTTTCCTATTCCTGCGCCTACCAGTGAACCAATTACTGCGCCTGTTCCTGCATTATTTGAACAGCCTGAAAGTGTTAATACTCCCAGTGTAAATAATAGTAAAAAATTCTTTTTCATAATTTCACCTATTGTGATTAGCCTGAAACATTGCCATTTTAACAAAAAATGCAATCTCACCCATAGCATAGTACCTTGCTACAATAGTTAAAGCCTCTTTACATAGTTTTACATTGTAGATGTAAGCATCATGTAAAAGTGGGGGGGTGTGCATTAGTATTTATTAATTATAAAAGACTCCTGACATAATGCTGTCAGGAGCACTGTTGTATATTTATTATATCCACTTACTCTTTTTAGTCGCTAGGTGGTTTTATAAATTACGAGGATAGAACAATGATTAACCCAATGAAACAACACGGTGCTTTTAGCTGGAATGAATTAATGACGACCGACATCGATGGTGCAAAGTCTTTTTACAGCGAGATGTTTAACTGGCAGCTTGAAGATTTTGATAAAGAAATGCCGTACACCCTTGCAAGAATAGAAGGTCAAGATGCCGCAGGAATGATGTCGATGCCCCCCGAGGCGGCAGGAATGCCACCAATGTGGGGAGCATATGTAACTGTTGATGATGTTGAAACTAGCGCCAAGCAAGCGGTATCGCTGGGTGGTAAGGTGTTATTAGAGGCTAGAGATATTCCTGATATTGGTCGCTTTTGTGTGATTAGCGATCCTCAAGGTGCAGCGTTGACGATAATCACCTACTTTGACAAAAGTTAAAGTATAAACATGGCAAACCCCACTCCCAAGTTTGAAAACATTAAAGTATCAGAAGTCTTTGATGGTTATCCAGATGCTCAATGTGAAAAGCTACTCTTCTTGCGCCAGCTTATTTTTGAGGCTGCCTCAGAAATTGGAATTGATGATTTGGAAGAAACTCTCAAGTGGGGTGAGCCAAGTTATTTAACCAAAAACGCTAGCACAGTTAGAATTGCTTGGCGGAAGTCTCAACCAACGCAATATGGCATATTCTTCAATTGTAAAACGACACTTGTCGAAACCTTTAAAGAGATTTACCGTGAGGAATTTACCTTTGAAGGTAATCGTGCCATTGTTTTTGAAATAGGCGATAGCGTTCCTGTCGAAGCGCTAAAACATTGTATTACGCTATCGCTTACTTATCACAAAAATAAACACCTACCAATGTTGGGAATATAAACATCGTGTAAAAGTGGGGGGGTGTGCTTTACAACTCTATATAACCGCAGGTTTACTAGCGATTACGTGTAATAACTGATTTGGCGTGTTTATTTTTAACATTATTCTTATCATCAACATTCACATCATCGACGAAGAAAGACGTGTCTTCTTCCTCTTTTGTAAAAAACCTAACAATGACTGATTTTATAAACCCAAAGCTTGATATGAATATAAACAAAGCACCAAGCATAATAGGCAATGTGCCATAGCTTCCATGTTCTGCATAGCTGCCGTTTTCGATAACAATTACGATTATTCCTACGAGGATTAAAAATAATCCTGCTAAAAAACCATAGAGTGATACTTTAAATCCCATGTCTAATGCTCCATTTCCTCATAACCATGTTTAAAACAAATAATTACCAATTTCGGGTAACAACCGATTTGGCACTTTTGTTCTTCACATTGATTCTATCCACAATATTATTGTTTCTATTTTTCATTTCCCTATATTTTTCTTTATCCTCCTCTACTTCATCAACATCATAAATAGACTTTGCGCGGGTAGTGGTGTGGGTTATTTTTTTGGGGAATAGAGCTTTTATTATCTTTAAAAATAATTTATAGGCTGAAAAATAAATGAGTGCTCCGATGGTTATCCCACCCAGCATAACAAGGATAAATGGCAAGTTATCCTCAAAACTATTATGACGACTCTTGGTAATCAAAATAAATACCATGACTCCCAGACCAGCAAAAATACGATATTTTAATGAATTCATAATCCTTCCTTGCTGTTTAAATTAACCCAAATAAAGATGGTTTCGACTCATATTATTTATATCACGCTCGCCACAAAATGCCATGCTGATATCCATTTCATTGCGAATAATTTCTAGCGCTGTGGTTACGCCTTCTTGCCCCATTGCGCCTAAACCATAGAGGAAAGGTCGCCCGATGTACACGCCTTTTGCGCCGAGTGAAACTGCCTTCAATACATCTTGTCCCGAACGAATGCCTCCGTCCATATGCACTTCTATTTGATCACCTACCGCATCTACTATTTCTGGCAAAACAGAGATGGATGAACGCGCACCGTCTAATTGTCGCCCGCCATGGTTGGAAACGATAATAGCATCAGCACCAGATTTTACCGCGAGCTTTGCATCTTCTACATCTAAGATGCCTTTTAAGATCAGCGGGCCACCCCATTTTTGTTTTATCCACTCAATATCATCCCATGATAATTTATCTTCAAATTGTTTTTGCGTCCACACACTGAGCGATGATAAATCTGTTGCATCTTTTACATGTCCTTCAATATTGCGAAAACTGTGGCGCTTGGTGGTGAGCATATTCAGACACCACGATGGTTTGATTGCCATATTATAAAGTTGAGAAACCGTCATCTTCGGTGGTACTGATAATCCATTTTGAATATCTTTATGGCGTTGTCCGAGGATTTGCAAATCCAGCGTAAGAACAAGCGCTGAGCAATTTGCCGCTTTGGCACGCTCTATCAAGTTTTCAACAAAGCCACGGTCTTTCATCACATAAAGCTGAAACCAAAACGGCTTGCTGGTCACGCTTGCCACATCTTCAATCGAGCAAACGCTCATGGTCGATAAGGTAAACGGCACGCCCATCGCTTCCGCCGCTTTTGCGCCAAGCATCTCACCATCGGCATACAACATGCCCGTTAAACCTGTGGGTGCGATGGCGACTGGCATACTGACTTTTTGCCCAATCATGGTAGTTTCTAGTGAACGATTGCTCATATCCACCGCCACACGTTGGCGAAACTTTATCTTCTCAAAGTCACTTTCATTGGCGCGGTAAGTGCTTTCCGTCCACGAACCTGAGTCTACATAATCATGAAACATTTTGGGTACACGCTTTTTGAACTGACGCTGTAAATCGTGGATAGTGGTTATTGCTGGCATCTTCTTTCCTCTATGAATAAGGTAAGTATAGAAGTAAACTGCTGGAAATTAAAAACAATAAAATGAGGCTTCTTCATAAAAACATGGCTAACTTTAATACACACCTAAGCGTCGCCGCCGTAGGCTCAGGAATGTTGGCAACGCTGTGCCTGCAAGTTGGTTTTGTCGACGCGAAAGATGCATTGTTGCTTGCATCTGTTGGGGTGCTAGGTGGAATTCTCCCTGATATTGATCTTCATTATTCTCACCCAAGCCGAATACTGTTTTCGCTACTTGGAATTGTTATGGCATTTCTCTGGGTGTTTTCTGCTGAAAACCAACTTTCTATTATTGAATTATGGGGTGCAGGTTTGGGCGTTTATCTTTTTGTACGCTTTCCTGTTTGGGCACTTTTTCAAAAATTTACCGTACACCGTGGCTCGATTCATTCTATTAGTGTCGCGTTGCTTTTTTGTTTTGCGACGGTGGCATTGAGTTTTCACTTTTTTGGAAAACAACCGTTTATTGCTTGGCTAGTGGGTCTCTTTATTTTTCTAGGATTTATCCTACACTTAATACTAGATGAAATTTATAGCGTCGATTTTATGGGATATCGCCTCAAGCGCTCTTTTGGAACAGCCTTAAAGCTGTTCGACTTCAAAGAGCGCATTAGCATGGCAGTAATTAGTATTTGCATTATTGCACTGTGGTTTGCGACACCCGATGTCAGCCAATTTATCGACACGCTAAGTAGCCCTGAAACTTATCAACTCATTATGAAACGCATGATGTAGGAGTCAAAATGCCATACGTAAATATTAAAATCACCAAAGAGGGTGCTACCGCTGAGCAAAAACAGCAACTCATTGCTGGTGCTACTCAGTTGCTTGTTGACGTTTTGGGGAAAAGCCCAGCATCATTAGTTGTGGTGATTGACGAAGTGGAAACGGATAACTGGGGTATTGCAGGGAAGAGCGTTACGGAGTTACGCAAAGGAACTTCTTAACTAAACTTAAATACACACATCACACCCCCCCACTTTTACATGATATTTGGTTGTACAACAAATCATCATGTAAAAGTGGGGGGGTGTGCTTGGAATACCCTTTAACTTATCCCTCTTTTGCTATTGCTTTTTGAATACAAAAAATACAGAAAAATATTTCGTGCAAAGGTCTCTATGTAAACCAAGGGCTATTAAAATCTTGCTCCGTCATGCTTGCGACCTTTCTCTCTATAAAGTCCAATGAGCGAACCAGCTTAACGGTCTTCTTCTCAAGTTGTTTCATTTTTTTAGTGCGAAACTTTTTCTCTTGAATAGGTATTTCCATGCCTGCACTGATAACCGTTGCACGGGGGGTTTTTCGACGCTCATAAGTAGTGTAATAAAGTGCTGTATAAAGATTGTGAATATCTTTATGCAAACTTTCCAGCTCATTCAACTGAGGGATATTCACTAACTTAAAACCTTCATGCGTATGCCATTTACCCAGTAAGCAATCACTACAAGGAACAGGCTTGCTAATCTGATTTTGTGGCGCATCATTAAGCAAGCTCTGGGCTTGTTTAATGAGCTCTATATGGTCTGGCTTAGCTTGCTTTAAAATTGTTATTATTTGATTTTTATTCATTGCCCAAGCATATTTATTTGGCAATAAAAAACCACACTAGCCAGATAAAGTGCCTATTTTTTAATCAATGCGGTGTATCTACATTAAAAATGTAATTTATGAAGTAGCTCTAAGCATCACGTATAACTGATCTTTTAAGTGTAGGCGCTGCTTTTTCATCTCTTCGACAACATCATCTGACGGTGTCTCAATCTCTTGCTCTACACGGACAAGCTGGTGAACAATTTCATCATACTCTTTAAATAAGCGCTGAAAATGCCCATCAGACATTTTTAGTTTATGGATTTGATCATTAAACTCTGGAAACTCGTGGTGTAGGTCATGACTCTCGGCAAACATAAATGCCTCCTATTTCGTTTTACAGCTTGGATTATATACCTACTTAACATAAGGCTCTTTGACCCAACTCAACTAGCCATGTAAAAGTAAGGGGGTGTGCTTTAGCAATGGTAGTTAAAACCATAAGCTTTCATTGAAACTATCCTTTAATTTATTAAAACAAGTGATATACTTCGCCGCTTGAATCTGTGCCGGTGTGGCGGAATTGGTAGACGCGCTGGATTCAAAATCCTGTTCCCTCTGGGAGTGTCGGTTCGATTCCGACCACCGGCACCACTTTATTTAATCAAGCCTCTGCTAGCTCTTGTTTATTTTCTTTTTGTACTACATTTTCATTCAATGTTTCAAGTAGCTGTTTCATTACATTCCACATAAGCACAGGAGGTATTGCATTTCCTATTTGCCTATATGCATCAGCCTCACTTCCAACAAACTCAAAACTTTCAGGGAATGATTGAATACTAGCTGCTTCTTGCGGTGTAAATCTTCTATATAACTCTTTTTCAGGGTTTACAAGTAAAACAGGGTCTCTTGAATTTAGGCTTACTTTTGCAAGATGAGACGTAATAGTTAGGCATGTTTTATCTAAATCTTGCCAAAGCCCTCTCTTCATATTCTTTTTGGCATTTTTCATACCTTCAACAGCCCTTTTTGAAAAATAGTATTTTTCATCATCTGGAACTAATGATTTGATAACATGCTTTAGAGGAACCCAGTTTTTTTGATTATTATCAGGGCTTTCATTAAAGGATGGGGAAGGAAATTTATATGTTTTATTAATATCATTCCTTATGCCCACAATAAAAACTCGTTGCCTTCTTTGCGGGATACCATAGTTAGCAGAGTTCAATAACTGAAAGCTCAAACGATAGCCTTGCAGTTCAAACTCTTTTAGAACAGACCTGAAAATTTCACCTTTTTTAAGAACCATCAAACCTTTAACATTTTCAGCTATAAATGCCTTTGGTTGTTTTTTTTTAAGGATCTTTGCCATATCTTTATATAGCTGACCTCTATCATCAAAGGGGTTTTTTGTGGGGTTTACTGTACTAAAAGACTGGCAAGGAAATCCACCAATTAAAATATCAAAGTCTGGTATATCTATTAGTTTCACATCTGTTACTGACCCAACTACAGCAGGATGCTTAAAA
This sequence comes from Cocleimonas sp., assembly GCA_021647365.1. Classification (GTDB taxonomy): domain Bacteria; phylum Pseudomonadota; class Gammaproteobacteria; order Thiotrichales; family Thiotrichaceae; genus Cocleimonas. Next base: position 62,075 of record JAKIUW010000002.1, read on the forward strand.
TTATGGTTATAAGTATTTATCGCTTTTTGATCTATATCTAACGCATATGATATTTGTGTAGGTAGTTTTTTATAGTTGGTATTTATGTATTTAAACCCACCAAGCGCACCTAAGTCGCTACCACCACAACCACAAAAAAGTGAGCCTATTTTTAATGTTTTTTTCTTCATACTTCCTCAATAATTTTATCAATAGACTTTTTAGAGAAGTCTAACCGATAATTCATAGGGGTGCATTTTACCGTACCATTTTTGTACTTTTTATATGGGTTATTGATAGTGTAAATAATTATGCTCTGTGGTGTAAAGTAAACCCTATAAAAAGAAAATGCTTGTCCATGCTGTTCACCCGCTACCCATTCATTTCTGGTTAGTGTAATTGCATCTATCCATCCATCCCCACCTTCTTTGGGCGGTGTTACCCTTTTTGTTGATTTAACTTCTATATACTTCACAAACTCTGATTTGTCAGAGCCATCTGCAATAATTGATTGAATATCATATCCAAGCCCTCTTATCTTTCCTAACAATAAAACCTTATTTTTTAATCTTTCATCAAACTCGGCTACCCTTTGTTGCTCATAGTTATAAACAAACTTCTCACCATCATCCCCTAGTTTGATTTTATCAATAGCACCTGTTACAACTATTTTATTCTCTTTATCCGTAACATTATATTGAATAGCATCTACTGATGTTGTGAATATATTAATGCCATCTTTATCAACTTTTGAGTAATGTTTTTGCCATTCACTTACTAGTGCTTTTCTACTTTCAAGCGTTGCTAAAGACTCTTTGTTAATAGTAAATGCTGGCACTTTATTCCACGATGAGCGAATATAATCTATTGATTTTTTTTCATGAGGATTTAGGTATAATAAATCTGATTCAATTCTTACAAGGTTTGCTAGTTTTAAAAAGCCTAATTGTTCTCTTATGTGCTGCATTGCACCTGAGGAATTTTTCCCACGAACTTTAACAGGTATATTTTTATTTCGGTGTTCATGAATAGCAGTATAAACTTGCTGTGGGGTTATTATTCCTTGTAATGTTTCGAAGCTGTTCAAGACAAAGTATGCAACTTCATCCTTGCTAATTTGTATTTCCTCTTCCTTTGCTATAAATAATAGCTCTAAAATAAAAGAAAACTGTCTAATAGATATTTTATTATTTACTTTATCTCTAATAGTTTTAATACTATCCATACCATTTGGAAATTGAAACTTTTGACAAATATCCTTAAAAAATTCTGGTTGGTCATTATTTTTTAAAAAAAGTAGCGTTCTTTCAGAAGGAAAAACCGTACTAGACTCATCGCTAAAATACATTCCAAATAATTTACCCGCTATCTCTGTTCTATGATTATCCAATGTTTTCTCAGATGGATAATCAAGTATATGAGCCAGTTCCTTATTGAATATTTGTTTAAAATCATCTAGCAGACAAGGGCAATGCTCATTAATAATATTGGCATAAACAGGTAATAAATCATCTAGTTTGTTTTTTGCTTTTCCTCTTATAATTGTGCATCGATATTGTTTTTTATAATCAAACATCGCTAGCTCCTAAATATTTTAACAACTCTTCTGCTATTACCTTCCCAAGTAATGGTGGTACAGCATTACCAATTTGTTTTAACTGATCATTCTTTTTACCATGAAAAATAAATGTGTCAGGAAATGATTGAATACGAGCCGACTCTCTTGGGGTAGGTACACGATTATATTTATAATGAAAGTGATGGTTATGCCCAGTATCAATGGTAAAGCTTGGTTTTTTACTATTAAGGCGTGTCCATGCAATATTTACTCTTCGTGTATTTTGGAGCTCTTTAGGAAGGCTTTTATAATTACCCCCATCAGGAACTAAATCAATAATGCTTTTAGTTTGATCCGTATGCATGGTTATTTGGTGATTAAAAATACTACTAGAACCTTTTCTAATCCATCGCTGATATTCTGATTGTGGCTCTAATATATATGAAGTACCATCTTGCAGCTCCTCATCAGGTAAATCACTAATAGCCTCTGATGCTGTTATTTTTTGATTTACATAGCCCCCATCAGGAAACTTAAATTCTGCACCACTTTTTAATCCAACAAAGACAACCCTTTTTCTATTTTGTGGCACACCATACTCTGATGCCATCATTATTTTATAAGTAACTTTATAACCTATACTTTCAAATTCTTTAATTATTTGTGTTTTTACATTCCCCCCATTCATGGCGACTAGGTTGGGAACATTTTCCATAACAAAAGCATTTGGCTTAAAATAATCAACAAAGGAAACAAATGACTGATACAACTTATTTCTTGGGTCGTCTGGGTTTCTTTTCCCCGATATAGAAAACCCTTGGCAGGGAGGGCCGCCAATTATCACACCTATTTCACCATATTCTTTTTCTAATTCTGTAGGCTTTAGATTTGCTAAATCTGCACATAAAATATCAGAGTGATAATGATTGTTTTTAAATGTTGCTAAAGACTCATTCCAATTATCTATACCCAATTTTATTTCAAATCCAGCCTGCTCAAACCCAAGAGACATACCTCCACAACCAGAAAACAGGTCTAATACTTTGTGTTTTTTCATATAATTTACGATGTTTTATTATTTACAAAGAATAACAAGTAAAATTCATTATGTATCAATAAATCCTGATTTTTTATAGCTTGATTTGTTATCATGGCACTACTTTTTTGTAATTTACAAATACTATGACTAAAAAAACAATCCACGGTTACTACCTCGAAGACCTTAGTCTTGGCATGTTTGCTGAAACTAGCATGGTTGTTTCAGCAGAAAAAATTGAAACTTTTGCTGAACTCACAGGCGATTATAATCCCATCCACATGGATGCAGAATATGCAGCAACCACACCCTTTGGTAAACGAATTGCACATGGTGCATTATCGGCTTCATTAATATCTGCCATTTTGGGTAATGATTTACCGGGGCCAGGGGCTATTTTTACAGAGCTTAATATGCGCTTTCGTAAGCCTGCTTTTATTGATGATGAGATTGTCGCGCGCGCTGAAGTTGTCGAGATAAAAGAGAAGTACGGTCACATTAAGATGAAAGTCTCCTGTTCTGTGAATGGTAAAATTATTATTCGTGGTACGGCTGGCGTTATGGTGGAAAAGCGCCCTGTTGAAAATGCTTAAAGAATCTCTAAATTAAGAGCTTCTTTAAAGCACACCCCCCCACTTTTACATGATGCAACTTAGTGACTTTCGTTACTCCCTCCCGCCTGAGTTAATCGCCCAAGAGGCACTTGAAGAACGTGCGGCTAGCCGTTTGCTCCACGTGAATACTCAGACTGATCCTGCCACGTTTCACGATAAAACCTTTTCTGATATTTTGGACTTAATCCATAAAGATGATCTCCTCATCTTTAATAACACCCGCGTTATACCTGCTCGTTTACACGGTCAAAAAGAAAGTGGCGGCAAGGTTGAAGTATTGGTTGAGCGTGTTTTGGATGATCATCGAATCCTTGCGCATGTACGAGCCAATAAATCACCCAAAGCTGGTGGACTTTTATTATTGGAAGGCGCATTAAAAGCCGAGGTTTTAGGGAGAGAAGATCGCTTATTTGAAATCTGTTTTTTGCATAAACGAGGCGTGTTTGAATTACTTGAAGAATACGGTCATATCCCATTGCCACCTTACATCGAACGAGAAGATACTGAAGCAGATAAAGAGCGCTATCAAACCGTGTTTGCCCAAAAACTTGGTGCTGTTGCCGCGCCTACGGCAGGCTTGCATTTTACCGATAATCTTTTACAAACGCTCAAAGATAAAGGTGTAGCTACAGCGCAAGTGACCTTACATGTTGGCGCTGGAACATTTTTGCCTGTAAGCGTTGATAATTTAGAAGATCACGTCATGCATTCTGAATGGGTGGAGGTTGATCAACAAGTTTGTGATGCTGTGAAACAATGTAAAGCACGCGGCGGAAAAGTGGTGGCAGTGGGCACAACCAGCGTGCGCAGTTTAGAATCTGCCGCCAAGGCAACAGGAACGCTGCAACCGTTCACAGGTGATACAAAATTATTTATTACTCCCGGCTATAACTTCAATGTGGTTGATGCAATGATCACCAATTTTCATTTATCAGAATCTACCTTGTTGATGTTGGTGTCGGCATTTTCAGGCTATGAAAATATCAAGATGGCTTATGAACATGCCATTGCAGAGAAGTATCGCTTTTTTAGTTATGGTGATTCGATGTTTCTTGAGAAGCAATAAAATAGTTAGAAACACACCCTCGCTAATTCAACTCCCAAGTGCAATCCGTTTTCCAGAAAAGAATATCTCATTAGGTGTTTTCCCATCAAAGGCTTTTCTGGGTCTATTGGTTAACTTGTCGATAATCCATTGAACCCCTGCTTTGGTAAAATCATCAAAGCTAGTTTTTTTAGGAAGGTATTGTCTGATAAATCCATTCATGACTTATCTGAAGTCGCTTCTTATATTTCAATCTAATGCTAATTTGTTCAGGGCTTAGATCATCTCGGATGTAATCTTCTGCAGTGATTCGACACGTTGATTTGGTAATGTAGATCTTGGGTAAGTTGTTTGTAAGCCATATGTGCTCCTCAAATTGTTGTTTGAAAATGCATAATATGAAATACTATTATTGGCTAGGATATTGTTAAACTTTACTTACCAATACAAAAATTACTGAATATCTCACCTAGCAAATCATCCGATGTGAATTTACCTGTAATCATCCCTAGCTCATCTTGAGCCAAACGTAATTCTTCTGCCATGAGTTCGCCGGCGTTGAATTGCACTAGCTGTGCTTCGGCGTTATCGACATATTCTTGGGTTCTTTCTAAGGCGTGTAAATGACGGCGGCGGGCGATAAAGCTATCTTCATTATTTTGACCAGAGTTTTGTTGATAGCCCATACGTTCTTTTAGTTCTGTTTTTAACGCGTCGATACCTGTTTTATGCTTGGCTGATATATAGATTTCATCGCCTTGTTTTCCGGCTTTTTGATCACTTAGGTCTACCTTGTTATATACTTTTAATACAACTAAGCCTTTTGGAAGTTTGTTGAGTATTTCTTGATGATAATCATCTTTATCAACTGCTTGGGATGCATCTAACAGTAAAAGGGCTAGGTCGGCTTTTTCTACCGCTTGCCATGCGCGTTCAATTCCTATCTTTTCTACAGGATCATCGCTATCTCGCAGGCCTGCGGTATCTACCAAGTGCAGTGGCATTCCATCTAGGTTGATTGATTCATGTAATACGTCACGGGTTGTGCCTGCTATATCGGTTACGATTGCCGTTTCATTGCCCGCAAGCGCATTGAGCAAACTCGATTTGCCCGCATTGGGCTTGCCAATGATTACCAAGTGCAATCCATTTCTTAATATACTGCCTTGTTTGGCTTTGACAGTGATATCTAAAAGTTGTTGCTTAATATCGTTTAAACGATCCAATACTTTTTGATCCGCTAAGAAATCAATCTCTTCTTCAGGGAAATCTAACGCCGCCTCAACGTACACGCGCATTTCAATCATTTTTGTTAGCAATGAATTAATCGCTTTTGAAAAATCACCTTGCAATGAGCGCAGGGCAGAGCGTACTGCTTGCTCAGAGCCTGAATCAATCAGGTCTGCTATCGCTTCGGCTTGAGTAAGATCTAGTTTGTCATTTAAAAATGCACGTTCAGAAAACTCACCAGGTTTTGCTAGCCTTGCACCTAATTCTAAGCAGCGCTTGAGCAACATATCCATTACGATATACCCGCCATGACCTTGTAGCTCTAGGACGTGTTCGCCTGTAAAGGATTTTGGCGCGGGGAAATAAATTGCAACACCATCGTCTAAGGTTTGATTTGAATCATCCTTAAATAAGCGGTGCGAGGCTTTGAAAGGGGAGGGCAGGGAGCCTAAAATTTGTGTCGCTATTTCTGGAACTTGTGGTCCCGATATTCTGATTATGCCTACGCCTCCACGCCCAGAGGGTGTAGCCACGGCGGCAATGGTATCAATGTTATTCGTGTTTTCAGACATAAAGCTACCAACTCAAACATCATGTAAAAGTGGGGGGGTGTGCTTTAAGTATCACCTATTATCCTTTTGTTGATAAACCACTGTTGTGCTATCGAGAGAATATTATTCACTACCCAGTAAAGTACTAATCCTGCTGGGAAGAATAAGAACATCACGGTAAAGACAATAGGCAAATACATAAATATTTTTTGCTGCATCGGGTCTTGCATCGCAGGCGGGTTCAACTTTTGTTGAAACCACATGCTTGCACCCATAATGAGCGGTAATACAAAATACGGGTCCATAATGGATAAATCTTGGTACCACAACATCCATGGTGCTTGGCGTAGCTCAACGCTTTCTTGAATTACCCAGTAAAGCCCCATAAATACAGGCATTTGAATGAGCATGGGCAAACAACCCCCGAGTGGGTTTATTTTTTCTTTTTTAAACAAGGTCATCGTTGCTTTTTGCTTGCCTTGCGGATCACCTTTATATTTTTCACCCAATGCTTTTATCTGCGGCTGAAACTTTTTCATCTTCGCCATTGATTTATAGCTCATTGCAGATGGGTAGAAAAATATCATTTTGATAAATAAAGTCAGTAGAATAATTGTCCAACCCCAGTTACTTACAATATTTCTATTAATGAAACTCATTACCGCAAAAATTGGCTTTGATACAAAAGCAAATATTCCATAATCAACGGTCAAATCTAAGCCTTTTGATATTTTTGCTAATGACGCTTGATCTGTTGGGCCAACATAAAGTTGGCTTATAAACTCGCCACTTGTGCCTGTATTTACCTGTTTTACAGGTGATTTCACACCAATAATATAATTATTTTTTGTTTTATCAATACGTGTGTAATAGGTATTTTCATTCTCTTTTACAGGAACCCAGGCACTTACAAAGTAATGCTTAAGCATCGCTACCCAACCACCTTTAATGAGACGATCTGCTTTTTCATCATCCGATAGTGCATTCAATTCTGCAGTAGTAAGATCTTTTAAATCCCCATCTTCTATATCGCCAAAGTCTATCTTTTGATATTTGTTTTTATAATAGGCTGGTCCTACATAAGCAATTGCACCACTAAGTAAGCCGCCTGTCCTGCTATATTCTTTGTGAGTCAATTCTAAGTATTCATTACCACTCCAAATATTACTTGTTTGGTTGTCAACTTTTTGAATTTGTTTTACTAAAAAAGAACCGCGCTCAAACACAAAGATTTTAGTAACCGTTAAACCACTTCCGTTGCTCCATGTTAGTGGAACTTGTAATGAGCTTTGACCTTCTTGAAGTGTGTATTCTGTGTTTGCTGTACTGAATATTGCAAAATGGTTCGGTGCTAAGTTAGAGCCATCCGCCCCTCTATAAATTAACCCTGATTGCGCCGCATACTTTTGTTCTTTATCTATAATGCGCGTTGCTTTATCTTGCTCTTCTAAGCTAACGGGATGTGTAGGCAGGTCTGCTTGAACAATTGTTCCACCTTGCGTACTAATAATAATATCCAAAACATCGGTTTTTATATGGATTTGTTGAGCATCATTATTATTTGCTACCGCGTTATTAACAGGAACAGTGCCACCATTATTAACAACAGCACCCGTCGAAACACTCGACCCCGAAGGCATTGAGTTGCCGTTGCTTGAGTCACTATTATTTGCTGAGTTTAATTCTATCTGCCCTGCAGGTACAACAGGCTTTGGCGCATGTTCTTGTTGCCAAGTTGACCAAATAAGAAAACCTAAAAAGAATAATGAGAGGTAAAGAAAGGGACGCTGTTGATCCATGATGCTGTGGCTCTTGTATTGAGGGTGCTTAGTCTGATGACTTTGTTGATTCTGATGACAAAGCTACGACTTTTTTTCGCATAAAACGCCACTGAGAATCTATTTGCTCGCGCATATTAGCATTATCTAGCGATATTGCACTGGGTTTACACATAGCAATGATATCTACACAGGGTAATTTATGCTGGTTTATGCGAAAACTCTCACGAAAGTGACGTTTTATTCGATTTCTATCGACGGCTCGTTTAGCGCATTTTTTAGATATAGCTAGACCGAGTCGTGCATGGTCTAAACCATTTCCTCTTGCGAGCACGGTAAATGAGCAATTTCCAAAACGCTCTGCTTTAGCAAAGACGTTTTTATAATTTTCTGCTGTTAGTAGCTTTAGTTCTGGTGTTAAACGAAACACGCTTGCTTCATCAGCACTTGCAGTTGTCATACTAACTAAAAGCTAATTACGGCTTTTCTATACTTAAAGCTATACAGAAAGACTTGCACGGCCTTTTGCACGACGTGACTTTAATACTTTACGACCACCTACAGTGCTCATTCGTGCGCGAAATCCGTGTGTACGTTTACGCTTTATAGTACTTGGTTGGAATGTTCTTTTCATGGCTAAACCTGTTGTATATTCTTTATTAAGTTTTAAATTCGCGTTAATCAAATTTAGTAAATGATTATATACGAAAAGGGCGCAAAAAATACGCTAACCACAACAAAAAGTCAATTTATTTATTATTATTTAATTACTAAAATGAACCTAAAACTGCTTGTGGATAACTTATCATTAGGAGTAAGATTATTGGCTCTCACAACGATGCTTCAAAGCCTCTTTTTTCGAGCTAGTTCAAGTTAGATAATTAAATAGTTATTTGACTTGCTCGCTGTCCCCCAACAGCAATCTACACCTATTAATTTTAATTTAAGCATTGTAATGCTTTTGCAATGCTAACTTTAATTGACGATTGACTTTTTTCTAAACTCGTTTTTTATTGGGTATTAGGAAACGATAAGGAGTCTCTAAAATAAAGATCAAAGGAGTCAAGTGATGCTCTGGCAACAATGCCTGAACAAGCTAGAAACGGAATTATCTGACCAAGAAATTAATACTTGGCTACGGACATTGCATGGCACACAACATGATAATATTCTTGTGCTACTGGCACCAAATACCTTTGTATATCAACATGTTAAAGATCATCATTTAGATCTTATAAAATCTAAACTGAAATCTATCTCAGAGAGTGAAAACGTACAAGTTATTCTTCAAATTGGTGCGGGAGGTGCACTTCCTGTTTCAGAAACATTTTCAGAAAGTACTGAAAGTTTTAATTCTGTTCCTGAAGCAACCATCAGTAACGTAAATAAAAATGAGTCTACTCAAGCTTCTATTGCTACTGTTTCAAGAACGAATAAAAAATCATTTTCTAATAATTTAAATGCAAGCATGACCTTTGAAAACTTTGTCCAAGGTAAATCAAACCAGCTTGCCGTAGCATCATCCAAACAAGTAGGTGAAAACCCTGGTCAGTCTTATAATCCTTTGTTTATTTATGGCGGTGTGGGTTTAGGAAAAACCCATTTAATGCACGCCGTTGGCAATAAAATCCGAGAAGGTAATCCCAATGCCAAAGTGGTGTATTTACACTCTGAGCGTTTTGTAAACGATATGATCACCGCCCTTCGAACCAATAGTATTGATCAATTTAAAGATCATTACCGAACCGTAGATGCACTCTTGATTGATGATATTCAGTTTTTTGCAGGTAAAAACCGTTCAATGGAAGAATTCTTCCATACGTTCAATGCCTTACTTGAAGGACAAAAACAGATTATCCTCACCAGTGATAAATATCCACGGGATGTTGAAGGCATTGATGATCGATTACGCTCGCGCTTAAACTGGGGTTTAACGGTTGAAATTGAGCCACCTGATCTTGAAACGCGTGTTGCTATCTTAACCAAGAAGGTTGAAGAGTTTAATTTAGAAATACCCAAAGATGCTGCTTTCTTCATTGCAAAGCGCTTCCGCTCTAATGTAAGAGATCTTGAGGGCGCTTTGCAACGCGTCGTAGCTAGTTTGCGTTTACATCAAAGAACCGATATCACGCTCGATTTTGTACACGATGCTTTACGTGATCAACTCGCAAGCCAAGATAAAATGGTAACCATTGATAACATTAAGAAGACCGTTGCCCAGCACTACAATATTAAAACCTCTGACATGGACTCTAAACGTCGTACACGCTCTATTGCGCGACCAAGACAGGTTGCCATGACACTTTCTAAAGAACTGACCAATCACAGTCTTCCAGAGATAGGTACTTTCTTTGGTAATAGAGATCATACGACGGTTTTACATGCCTGCAGAAAAATTAAAGAATTACGCACAGAAGATGTTTCTCTTGATGAGAATTATCGTATTTTAGAAAGAACATTAACGCGATAAAACTGACTTTTTCACTGTTTTGTATTGTAATATACACTGTGAAAAAGTGTTTAAAGGAGCATTAAGAAGCTCTGAATAACAACCGAATAAAATAAAGGAAAAGTTGTGGATAAAAAAAAGGCCTTTTTTAAAAGTGCACTTATCCACAACTAGCCCACATATTTTTTCCAGTTTTAACAAAGAAAACACACAGGGATAAAACCTTGTAACTTATTATTTATAAAAGGTTTTTAAGACTTATCAAATGTTTTTAAGGCCCCTTATTACTACTATTATCTTTTAAAATATATATATTAATATAACTATGAAACTGACCATATCTAAAGAAATACTACTTGATCAACTTATCCATGTTATTGGCGCTGTAGAAAAAAAACATACCAGCAAAATACTTGAAAATATTCTTATTCAAGTTACAGAAAATAAACTACAATTGGTTGGAACAGATTTAGAAATTGAAATGTCAGCTGACATAGAAATCCAAGCTGAATCATCAGGCCAAATAACAGCACCTGCACGTAAACTATTTGATATTTGTAAAGCATTACCTGCTGATTGTTTTATTTTGTTTGAAACAGAAGAAAATAAACTTCACATCAAAGGCTTAAGAAGTCGCTTTGAATTAGCAACGCTACCAGCTGATGAATTTCCTTTGCTTGATGATATTCCAATAAAACAAGAAATAACGTTGCCAGAAAAAAGACTGAAGCACTTGCTTGAAAAAGTATCCTTTTCAATGGCTAATCAAGATGTTCGTTATTATTTGAATGGTTTGTTACTTGAAATCAACAAAGAGAATAAAATTCTGGCTGTATCTACTGACGGACACCGCTTAGCTATTTCTGAATTTACACCAGATGATAGTTCGAGTAATGATTCAGAATTAAAGATTATTGTTCCAAGAAAAGGTATTTTGGAGTTATCAAAACTGTTAGATATAACCAGCGAACTACCTGTTACTTTACAAATCAGTGATAATCATATTCGTGTTCACAAAGATAATATTCGGTTTACTTCAAAATTAATTGATGGGAAATACCCTGACTATCAAGCAGCCATACCAAGCAATAGTTCTCATACCATTGAACTTGATCGTGAGCAGTTTAGAGATACACTTTCCCGTGTGGCTATTTTATCCAATGAAAAATTCCGTGGGATACGGTTGCGTTTAAATGGAGGTGTTATGACGTTACATTCAAATAACCCAGAAAATGAAAGTGCTGAAGAAGAAATTGATATTAATTATTCTGGTGACTTATTTGAGATTGGTTTTAACGTAACTTATATGCTTGAAGCGGTAAATCATTTAGAAGGTAATACAATCAAACTGGAACTATCTACACCCGATAGCAGCGCCCTATTACACTCTGATGATGATTCTGAAACTCGCTATGTTGTTATGCCAATTCGTTTGTAAAGATTACTATTTTTTTTATAAAAAATGTGGATAGATAATCTAAATGTTAATAACTGTAGATTACTTGATGATATAAATATCGTTCTATCCAAAGATTTAAATATAATATTGGGTGAAAATGCTTCAGGTAAAACAAGCTTACTGGAATCACTTTCCCTACTTTCTAGCGGTAAATCTTTTAGAACCTCTCATATAAACAATGTTATTTCTCATAATGAATCTGCTGTTTTAGTTTCTGCGCGTTTAAACTTTAAAAATAAAACGTCACAAATTGGTATTGAAAAAAGTACGTCTAAAACAAGAATAAGAATTAATAAGCAAGATGTATATTCTCAAGCAGAATTAAGCAGGCACTTACCAATAACCATAATGCATCCTGAATCTGTCGAATTGATAACAGGTTCACCCTCTTATCGAAGATCATTTATTGATTGGATAACGTTTTATTTATATCCAGAATTTCATGAACAATGGAAAAAATATAGTCACATATTAAAGCAGCGAAACCTTTGTTTAAAAGATAATAAGCATAAATATGCTTTACCTAAATGGACTGATGAATTAATTCAGTTACAGCCAAGCATTACAGACTTAAGAATTAAAGCGGTTGAAAAATTAAAGAAAACACTTAGCAAAGTATCTAAAGAATTATTAGGTGATGGAAATGTTGAACTGATTTTCAGCAATGGCTTTCCTTCCGATGTTAAATTGGATATTAATTCGTTGAAACTATTTTATTCTCAAAAAGAAGAATATGATCTTCGATTAAAAAGAACATCGTCAGGTGTACATCGTGCAGATATAAAAATAATGTTAGATGGTAAACTTGCTATTCAAGCTGCATCGCGCGGGCAGTTAAAACTATTAGCAATTACTTTATTGTTAGCACAAAGTACAACAATCAATAAAGACAAGGAAGAAAAAGGAATAATTGTTATTGATGATTTAGCTGCAGAATTAGATAGCGAAAATAAGAATAGATTAATAAATTATTTATCAACGCTTGAACAACAAATAATAATAACAACAACGAAGAAGTTAAAAATAGAGCATATCCCTCATAAATTGTTTCACGTGAAACATGGTATTTTTACAGAGATTAAATAATAAAAGAGATGTTTGTTTGAATAATACGAAAAGCCGTCACTAGATACTTATTAGTGTATAATAAATACATCAATATAAGGGCTTAAAGCATGTCAGAAGAACAAAGTTACGATTCCTCCAGTATAACAGTACTAAAAGGCTTAGAAGCCGTTAGAAAGCGCCCTGGAATGTATATTGGCGATACCGATGATGGTAGTGGATTGCATCACATGGTATTTGAGGTTGTTGATAACTCTATTGATGAAGCCTTAGCAGGACATTGTTCTGAAATTACCGTAAAACTGCATACAGATGGTGCGGTTTCAGTCTCAGATGATGGTCGTGGAATACCTGTTGATGAACATGAAGAAGGTGGCTCTGCCGCTGAAATCATCATGACGGTTTTGCATGCAGGTGGTAAGTTTGATGATAATTCTTATAAAGTTTCTGGCGGTTTGCACGGTGTAGGTGTTTCGGTTGTAAATGCCTTATCAGAAAAACTAACACTAACTATTCAACGAGATGGAAAAGTACATCGCCAAACCTATTCTTTAGGTGATGCTACATCAAAAATGGAAGTTATTGGAAATGCTGAAGGAACAGGCACCACAGTACGCTTCTTACCGAGTAAAGAAATATTTACTATTCATGAATACAGTTTTGATATTTTAGCTAAGCGTCTTCGTGAACTATCTTTCTTAAACTCTGGTGTACGCATTCATCTAATCGATGAACGCGGTGAAGGTGAAGATATTGTTTTTGAATACGAAGGTGGTATTTCTGCATTTGTAGGACATTTAAATAGAAACAAAACACCTGTACATGAAAACGTCATTAGTTTTGATGTGATGAAGGATGATGTGGGGGTAGAAGTTTCATTGCAGTGGAATGATTCTTATCAAGAAAATATATTCTGTTTTACCAACAATATTCCACAAAGGGATGGTGGTGCACATTTATCAGGTTTTAGAACGGCGCTTACTCGTACACTAAATCAATATATTGATCGTGAAGGTTTAATAAAAAATAAGAAAAACGATAAGGTTTCGCTAACAGGTGATGATGCTAGAGAAGGTTTAACGGCTGTATTATCAGTTAAAGTTCCTGATCCTAAATTCTCATCTCAAACTAAAGACAAATTAGTATCTTCAGAAGTGAAAGGTATTGTTGAATCCGCAATGGGTGAAGCACTAGGCGACTTCTTGATGGAAAACCCATTAGAAGCAAAAATCATTTGTAATAAAATGGTAGATGCTGGTAGAGCAAGAGAAGCAGCTCGACGCGCACGTGAAATGACACGACGTAAAGGCGCACTAGATATTGCAGGTTTGCCCGGTAAATTAGCCGATTGCCAAGAAAAAGATCCGGCACTTTGTGAAATATACCTAGTGGAGGGCGACTCAGCTGGCGGTTCTGCTAAACAAGGCAGAGACAGACGCACACAAGCAATCTTGCCACTCAAAGGTAAAATTCTAAATGTAGAAAAAGCACGTTTTGATAAAATGCTGCAATCCCAAGAAGTAGGAACATTAATTACCGCTCTTGGCTGTGGTATAGGTAGAGAAGAATTTGATCCAGATAAATTACGCTATCACCGTATTATTATCATGACGGATGCCGACGTGGATGGTTCTCACATCCGAACACTATTGCTGACTTTCTTCTATCGTCAAATGAAAGAATTAGTAGAACGAGGTCATATCTATATTGCTCAACCACCGCTTTATAAAATAAAGAAAGGTAAACAAGAGCAATATGTAAAAGATGATGAAGAATTAAATGCTAATCTTCTGCAACTAGCGATTGATGGTGCAGAACTTCATGTTGATGAATCAGCACCTGCTATTAAAGGTGAGCCATTAGAGAAGCTAGCAAAAGATTATGTTGTGATTGAAAATATAATTAGCCGTTTATCAAGACGTTTTGATACAGAAATATTAGAAGCTATGTTGTTTAATCCTGCTGGCTCAGCTGATATTGATTTTTCTACCGCAGAAGAATGGCTAAAGAAAGCTGCTGTAGCCATGAATGATAAGTTTAACGGTACTCGTAATTATGAAACTACTGCCCAAAGCTTAGAAGGTGATGATTGGACAATTCGTGTAACAAGATTAATGCACGGTGTTGATACCGATTTTTTCTTGAACAAAGATTTCTTCAATAGCCAAGAAGTTAAACATATTATTAAGTTAAATCAAACATTGGATGGATTGCTAACTAAAGATAGCTATATCGAGCGTAGTGAACGTCGCGAATATGTAACGCGCTTTGATAACTTAATGGCGTGGTTGATGAAAGAAGGTCAACGTGGTTTAAATATCCAGCGCTATAAAGGTCTGGGTGAAATGAACCCAGATCAGCTTTGGGATACAACGATGGATCCTGAATCACGCAGAATGTTACAAGTAAAAATTGAAGATGCATATCAAGCAGATGAGATATTTACGACGTTGATGGGTGATGTAGTAGAGCCAAGACGTGAGTTTATAGAAAAGAATGCCCTAAATGTAGCTAATTTGGATGTGTAAAGTCTAATAGCAATCAATCATGTAAAAGTGGGGGGGTGTGCTTTATTATTTATAGAGCAGACCAGTAGCAAATAGAATAAAAATAATAACACATTGATTTAAAAGGATTTAAATCACCTATGCGAATAATCACAGCAAACACAAACGGCATTCGCGCCGCATCACGCAAAGGTTTTTTCGAGTGGCTAGAAAAGCAAGATGCTGACGTAGTTTGCATTCAAGAAACCAAAGCACAAGTCCATCAATTAGAAGACCCGATGTTTCACCCTGGGCACAGCTATTACCACGATGCAATTAAAAAAGGCTATAGCGGGGTCGCACTTTACTGCAAGACAGAGCCTGATGAAGTGATAGTTGGGATGGGTAATGAAGAATTTGATTGCGAAGGTCGCTATATAGAAGCACGCTTTGGCAATCTTAGTGTAGTTTCACTTTATATGCCCTCAGGCTCTGCTAAAGAAGAACGGCAACAAGTTAAGTATCGTTGCATGGATTATTTTCTTCCATTAGAAAACACCAAAAAGCACGAAACCATGGAAGATGTAGACATAAAAGAATTGATGGGCTCTTCAACCGACCTCCCTACGCCAGATAAAGATTTTTTAATCCAACAAATAGTAGAATCAGGACGTGATTATATTATTTGTGGCGATTGGAATATTGCTCACAAGAACGAAGATATTAAAAACTGGAAAGGCAATAAGAAAAACTCAGGGTTTCTACCCGAAGAACGCGCATGGCTTGATGTACTTTTTGATGAATACAAGTTTGTAGATGCCTTTAGAGAACTAGAGCAACCCGAACACTCCTACACATGGTGGTCAAACCGTGGACAAGCTTACGCTAATAATACTGGCTGGCGCATTGATTATCATGTGCTATCGCCTAGTTTAAAAGGTACGGTACAAAAGACTGAAATATACAATGATGAAAAGTTTTCAGATCACGCTCCTTTGATAATTGACTATGATTATCAGATAAATAAACTTTAGCTAGTAAATAAACGGGAAGATACATGGCTGCTGAAAATACCATAAAAAGCACTAAAAGCTGGAATGAAATGGCAACAGCAATATCAGACCCAGCCGTTATACGCATGCTTTTTTTGGGTTTTTCGGCGGGTATACCGATACTCTTAATTTTTTCCTCACTATCATTATGGCTGGGTGAAGCAGGCTTAAAAAAATCAAGCATTACATTCTTTAGTTGGGCTGCGTTGGGTTATTCTTTTAAGTTCGTTTGGGCACCATTGGTAGATAAACTTCCTATTCCTTTCTTAAAGAATATATTAGGACAGCGGCGATCATGGTTGCTGCTATCACAAGTGCTAATAATATTGGCTATTCTATGGATGTCTTTTATTGATCCTTCAACAGGAACAGAGCAATTAACACTGATTGCATTTGCCGCTGTACTACTTGGGTTTTCATCAGCAACACAAGATATTGTGATAGATGCCTATCGTATTGAATCATCCCGAGATATGGACTTACAAGCGATGATGTCTTCAACATATATCGTTGGTTATCGCGTAGGAATGATTGTGGCAGGCGCAGGTGCGTTATATTTAGCCGCATATTTTGGAACAACAAAAGAAGCCTATAACTATGATGCATGGAAGTGGACTTACCAGATAATGGCTTTGGTTATGTTGATAGGCATAACAACGACATTGGTTATTTCTGAACCTGATAGAGGAGAACAAACGGAGCACACAACCGTAGATTACTTGCGCTTTGTATTACTGTTTATTGTTGCTGTAGGTGGTTTTATAGGCATGTTCTTTTTTAGTTCAGAGTTTGTAAAAACGATTAAAGCAATAACTAAAATATTGACCATTAATACACCAGTTATGGGTCTTATAATAGAAAGCTCACGTTTAATATTTGCCATTATTGCTGCAGCGATAATAGCAAAATTGATGATCACATTTCATCTAGTCAATAATAATATGGTCGAAGAAGCCTACTTATCACCCATCAGAGATTTTTTTTCACGTTATGGGAAAAACCTAGCAATTCTACTTTTGTTATTAGTTGGCTTATACCGAATTTCAGATATTGTATTGGGAGCTATCTCAAATGTTTTTTACCAAGACATAGGCTTTCTAAAAGAAGAAATAGCTACAGGTGTAAAATTGTGGGGCGTTATTGCAACAATTTTTGGCGGACTACTGGGTGGGGCATTAGCTATTCGATACGGAGTAATTAAAATACTATTTGCAGGAGCTGTAATCTCTGCCTTAACCAATCTTTTGTTTATGTTACTAGCAAAATCAGGGCATGACTTAACAATGTTTTATATTGTGATATCGGCAGATAACTTTGCAGCAGGCTTTGCAGGTGCAGCCTTTATAGCGTTCTTATCAAGCCTTACCAATATTTCATTTACAGCAATGCAGTACGCAATATTTAGCTCGTTAATGACATTACTACCAAAAACACTAGGTGGGTATTCTGGCTCTATGGTGGAAGGCATTGGATATTCAAACTTCTTCTTAATAACAGCACTAATGGGGATACCTGTTTTACTGCTAATTATTCTTGCTGGGAAGTACTTAGTAAAAGAAGAATAACAGAAGCACACCCCCCCACTTATACATGATGACTATAAACAAACATGTAAAAGTGGGGGGGTGTGCTTTAATACTTATTAATATACCGTTCGTCGTTAAGTTAGGCTAACTCATTGATAAGACATATTGATAAGCACCACTATAAAAGTTAAGCTCAGCATGAATATTTCACAGTGACGTGAAGCTAGAATGCTGAATAAAGTATCTAGCAAACCCAAGGAGTAGTAATGCAATCCCATTTAGTTAAGGTGCTGATGTTATTGGCACTGTCGGCAGTGTTTACACAAACCACCAGCGCACGCTATAGCGCAAATCCTAAACTAGGCATTAATGTAGGAGATTTAGGCAAGCTAACCTCCTCTATTCCATTTACCGATATTTTTAAAAGTTCTCGCGGTTGGTTTACATCGTGTGAATTTGACTGGGCATCAGGTCGTGCAATTGACCCGGGTTGTACACGTCAAACGTCACTGAATACACGCGAGCAAGATATCTTACAGCTAGATGGAAATGGCTGGGTTCGTGCATTACCTACCCCACAAGAACAACCCATATTCACTAGCGTTACTAGCACGTGGCGTTTATCAGAGCATTTTTCAACAGGTCGTTATGTTGTGCTTTATGAGGGTGAAGGCACGATGAAGCTGACGGGTGATTTACGCATGGGTCATCAAACGCAGGGTCATATGGAATTTGACCTGTTATCTCCCAAACGTAACTTACGCCTTCAAATTACCCGAACAGACCCGCGAAGAAACGGCAACTACATTCGCAACATTCGTATCGTTCCAAAAAAGAATGAACATAACTATAAGCGCCAAGTGTTTAACCCCGATTATTTGGCACGCATTCGCGAAATGCACTCACTACGTTTCATGCCTTGGTCAAACCCAAGAGGAAACCAAGCGGTAGAGTGGAATGAACGAGCAACAATAGGCACAGCTTTTTACACAGGCGATAATGGCGTACCAGCCGAGCGTATGATTGATTTGGCAAATGCTGTCAATGCTACGCCTTGGATGAGTGTGCCTTATAAAGCCAGTGATGAGCATATGCGCCAATATGCACGCATGATAAAAAATCGCTTACGCAAAGATCAAAAAGTGTATGTCGAATACTCAAATGAAATGTGGAATAGTATTTTTCCATCGGCAACCTATGCAGCTCGAAAAGCAGATGCTCTGTGGAAGTTCCCTTATCCGAAAGTTCCTGCAGGTAAACGCCGTGTATTGTTAGCAGCAAACTGGTATGCAAAGCGCAGTGTTGAAATGTGTCGAATATTTAAACAAGAGTTTGGCGGACAGCGCAATCGCGTAAAATGTGTGGTTGGTTCACTTAACTCTGTTCCATGGGTAGGCAAAGAAATTCTTGATTGCCCACTTTGGAAAGAAGCAAATGGATGTGGTCGTCATATTGATGCTTACGGTATTGGCCCCTACTTTGGTGATTACATCGCACGTAAAGAAAATCGTGCAACCGTAAAAGGTTGGACACGTAATGCAGATGGTGGAAAATCACGTTTATTCCAAGAAATTCTACACGGCGGCATGATTAAAGATGGTCCGCAAGGTGGATCTATGGCGCGCTTACGTGATCAGTTATTTGCCAATAAAAAGCTAGCCGATAAATACGGCCTTGAAATGCTAGCGTATGAAGCAGGTCAGCATTTGATTCGTTATGATCCACCACACACGGTTAAAGATCCTGCAGTGCTTAACTTATTTATGAGCGCACAAAAAGATCCACGCATGAAACAAGCGTATCAGCAATACTTGAACACATGGGCACAAAGTGGGGGTGGATTAATGTTGCACTTCTATGGCATTGGTCAACCAGAGCCAAAGAACTTCTTTGGAATGTTAGATCATTTACATCAACCAAGCACACCTAAGTATCAAGCACTAATGGATTATTTAGGTAGTCCATCAACCTATGTTCCACCACAACGCAAAGCTTATGTGCCGTCGCCAGTACAAAAGCGACAAGCACCGCAACCTGTTCAGGGAAGAGCGCCAGCGCTACAACAGAGGCAACAACGCCAACCCGCACTGGCTGGCAATAATTGGGATGGTTATTTAAAGCCAGCGCCCGCTCAACAAAGACAGCAACAAGCTCCAATAACACTCTTTAGGCAAGCACCCGCTCAACAACAAGCAAAAAATGGCGGTTCAAAGCTTACAGGCCCTGCCCTAAGAGGCTGGTCAATACGTGGTAATACAGCGACATCGCCACCGATTAAAATTACCCAAAAGCATAAAAAGATGTCAATGCTTTGGCGGTTACAAAATACAGGTCGCTCACAAGGTGAATTCTTCCGTGTATATGTAATAGATCATAAAGGTGGAAGAAAAATGATACTCAATCAAACGGTTCGTGATATTGCGGAAGTAGCAAACCATGACCAACTTTTTGAAGATAATTTTAGACGCTATATAGGTCCACCTATTCGTATTATGATTGAAACAAGTCCGAGCTTAGGTGCGAGAGTAGAGAGACTTACATTTTAATTAAGCAAGTTTTTGTGAATTGAAAACACTAAAAGTTGAAAAGTTAGTGAATAAGCACTTTTCGCGTTATAATGCGCGGCTTTTTAGGATTTAAGGTGATTCATGGCTAAGCCGATCATTGGTGTAGTAATGGGAAGCAATAGCGATTGGCATATAATGTCAAAAGCAGTTGAACAACTTGAAGCATTTGGTATTCCACACGAGTACAAAGTGGTATCAGCGCATCGTACGCCTGATTTATTGTTTGAGTACGCAAGTACAGCAAAAGAGCGTGGCTTAAAATGCATAATTGCTGGTGCAGGCGGAGCTGCACATTTACCTGGCATGTTAGCGTCAAAAACGTTACTCCCTATTCTTGGTGTACCTGTTCCTTCAAAACATTTAAAAGGTATTGATTCTTTGCACTCAATTGTTCAAATGCCTGCCGGTATTCCTGTAGCAACTTTTGCGATTGGTGAAGCAGGTGCAACTAATGCGGCGTTGTTTGCAATTGCAGCATTGGCAAATACAGATGAAGCGCTAGCAAAAAAGCTTGAAGAATTCCGTGAAACACAAAAACAAACAGCGATGAATATGTCATTGCCTCCCGAATAATAGATAGTCGGTTTATAGAATGTTATTACCAGGTTCAACATTAGGTATGCTCGGTGGCGGTCAACTCGGTCGCCTGTTTGCAATGTCTGCTCGCTCTTTAGGTTATAAGGTCATTGTTGTAGAGCCAGACCCAACAAGCCCCGCAGGGCAAGTTGCTGATGAACACATAATTGCTGCTTATGATGATGAAAAGGCATTGGAGCAATTAGGTAAAGCCTGTGATGTCGTTACAACAGAGTTTGAAAATATCCCTGCTGATGTTTTACGCAAGCTAAGCCAAGTCTGCCCAGTATTTCCACCAGCCGATGCTTTAGAAAAAGCACAAGATCGTATTGTAGAAAAAGCGTTTATATTATCTTGCGGGTTATTGCCTGTGCCCTACGGTGTGATTACTACAAAATCAGAAATTGCAAAAGCTGTTGAAGCAGTAACTTTTCCTGCCATCTTAAAAACCGCTCGTTTTGGCTATGATGGTAAAGGACAACAAACTATCAATAGTGCAGAAGATGTTGAAGCAGCCTTTATGGCAACCAATCAAGTGGACTGTGTATTAGAACAGCGTATTGATTTGGATTGTGAAATCTCTGTTATTCTAGGCAGAAATGAAAGTGGTGAATCACATTGTCATCCTGTTGCAGAAAACATTCATCAAGATGGTATTTTATACCAAAGCTTAGTGCCAGCAAGAGTGGTGGATAATATTGAAAAAGCTGCTCAAGCTGCTGCGATTAGAATGGCGGATAAGCTTAACTACGTTGGCGTAATGGCAGTAGAATTTTTCGTTACCAAAAAAGGTGAACTGCTAGTCAATGAAATGGCTCCCAGAACGCACAATAGCGGGCACTACACAGTAGATGCTTGTGTCACTTCGCAGTTCGAACAGCAAGTGCGTATGGTGTGTGGCTTACCATTTGGCGATACAACATTATTAAGCCCAGTGGTTATGACTAACTTATTGGGTGATATTTGGGGCGGTGAAAATAAAGACATTCAGCCTCATTGGGAAAACCTATTAAAAAGCGCTTCAAGTAAACTACACTTATATGGCAAGCAAGAAGCGCGGATAGGCCGAAAGATGGGGCACTATTGCACATTGTCAGATAAGTTAGAAGATGCAAAAGCAGAAGCAGATAAAATATTTAATACATTAGCGAGCTAACGAAAGGAAGAAAAGAAATGGATATTGCAGTATTAACCAAAGCACACTCAGGCATTGCATATCTTGCACTTCTTATTTATGTGGTTAGAGGCGTGATGATGTTGGCCAACTCATCAAAAACAAATTCGCGAGGTGTTTTAGCAGTCGCATCGGTGGTAACGGTTATGTTATTTGGTCTAGGTGTTTATTTAGGCTTTGTTAAACAACTATCCTTTGCGGATGGTTTTGTATTGACCAAAATAATTGGTTTATTGTTGTTTGTCGCTTTTGGTGTTGTTGCTTTAAAGCAGGGTTTATCAAAGCCTGTTGCGAGTATCTTATGGTTATTAGGTTTGGCAGCTTTTGGCTATACTTATTTAATAGCCACACATAAGCTTATTCCATTGTTTTAGCCTCATCTTTAAGTTCAAATAAAAATGCTAGATAAAAAACAGCTCAATGAATATCGTCAAGATATAGAATTCACAGCAACACTCTGCGAACAAACCTTAAATTTCACCAGTACATGGGGGATATTCTCACCACGTGAGATAGACGGTGGAACGCAGTTGTTGATGAAATACCTAAAAGTAAATGAAGATGATGACTGTTTTGATCTTGGTTGTGGCTACGGCCCTATCGGATTAACATTAGCAAAACTTGCCCCAAAAGGTGAAACACTGCTGGTTGATAAAGACTTTATGGCGGTTGAATACAGCAACAAAAATGCAGTCTTAAATAATATAAATAATGCCAAAGCGATTCTTAGCAATGGCTTTCAACATGTAGATCCTGCAAAACGTTTTAATGTAATCGTTTCAAATGTACCTGCGAAAGTAGGCAAAGAAATGATGTCTTTAATGCTTCATGATGCACA
Organism: Cocleimonas sp.; assembly: GCA_021647365.1. GTDB lineage: Bacteria > Pseudomonadota > Gammaproteobacteria > Thiotrichales > Thiotrichaceae > Cocleimonas. The sequence goes on from JAKIUW010000002.1 coordinate 85,058, forward strand.
TCAACGCTTAAAAGAAGATGGAAAGCTATACTTGGTTACAGTTAATGGTTTGCGCCAGTACATGAAGCGCAATTTAAAAGAAATTTTCGGTAACTATAAAAAAATAAAACAGGGCAAGGCTTATACAATCCACTTAGCATCAAAAGCATAACGCTAAAGATAATGCGTGATGAAGATGACAAGCTAACTTTTTTCTATTGTGGCGATATGAATGCAAAAGTTTTTAAACTTTTGGAAAAAAACTTGTCTGAACAAGAACATGATTTAGTTGATTTTTATAATGAATTTCTTATCGATATTTATTTGTTGTTGGATAAACTAAAATCAAAATACATTGCGATAGATTGGGATAATACCATTAGCGCGGATCAAGACTACTTTCTTCAACTTATTAAGAAACTTCAAAAAGCTGGCTTTACCCCTTTTGTATGTACCTTGCGAGCGCCAGACAAAGAAAATATTAGAGAAATAAGAAGCGTGCTTGAAGAAACTAATATTGCAATATATTTAACAGATGGTAAACCAAAACGAAAATATATGAGAAAGTTAGGTGTCAAAGTACACCTCTGGATTGATGATTTCTATCCCGGAATATCAGATGAGTCCTGTAAAATTTTTGCAAGGAACAGCATAGAGTGAACACTAGCAAAGTTACAAAGCAGTTTATAGCGGGCGACTACGAACAGATACACTGTAAAGAATGTGAAACGACTTTTCTAACCAATGTATATATGTTTGACGATGATCATGTATTGTTAGAAAAACGCTCACTAGGACTAGAATATTACTGTGGTGCAATTCATAACAAAGGATTAACAAAAGTACCAAATATTCAGCGCATAGGTATTTTGGATGAAGACGACAATGCTGTTCAAGCACCTAGTCAAGAGGAGGTTTATTCGGGCGATGAAACTGACTTACGTTTTATCTATGTCATGGAAAAACTCAAGCACTTAGGTCAAGAGGATAGAGATTACTTTGATCGTTGTGTAAAAGATCTAGAATGGCAATCAGAAGAAGACCGAACAAAAATAATTGCAGGTGTAACCAAACGTTACAATAAAGAATTAGCACAAGATATTGCCAAGCTTTATGAATATTACAAGCAACATGAAGGCGTATTAGCGTGGGATTTGCACGGTGAAAATTTAATGCAACGCATTGATAGCGATGATGTTGTGATACTGGATCCGTATACGCGAAAAGCTTGATACTACAACAACATCATCATTGGCTGGTCAGCTAATAAAAAATCGGAACCTGTCAAAGAGGTCATTATTGAATTACTGGCTTCATACTCTGCTTATGCTCATCCATTTTGTTCTGGAGAAAGAGGACTCAATGAAAATACCAATGGTTTAATCAGACAATACCTTCCTAAGAAAACTAGCTTTGATGATTTAACCAAAGGAGAGGTTCAATGGATTATCGACAAGTTAAAAAATATACCCAGAAAAGCCCTTGATGGGAAAACACCTAATGAGGTATTCTTTTCTGGAAAACCGATTGCACTTGGGAGTTGAATTCGCGCCTCCCTACTTTTACATGTCTTAGATAAACTTAAACCAACGGCTCAGATTGATCATTAATGATTCTGTCTATCTCAGATCGTGCATAATGCGCTAACTTCTTTTGTGCCTTTATTGCGGATGGGTTTGTTTCATCGAGGTCGCCAAAAATTATAATATTTTCATCATTTGTTAAGTTAGCAGGAGCCGTATAGTTGAAGCTTCCGATAATGGTTAGTTGGTCATCAATCGTCATTATTTTGTGATGAATTTTTCTGACACCAGTGCCTGTTTTATTGGTAAATAAAGTCACACCAGCATCCACTAAGGTAGATTTAGCTGCCCATGTTTGATTGGCTTGTTTACGGTCTAAAACCCCTCTAACCTGAAGATTAAGGCGCTTTGCATTTACAATCGCATCATCAATCCCAGAGGACTGTGAAAAAGTAAAAACAGCAAAATCGATTCTAGATTGCGCTTTAATCATCTGTTTAATTATTTCCATTTCGGGATTATGGTCAGGAGCAAAAAGGGGTTTGATACGAACGTTGGATACGATGTGATCTTCCAAAGGTTTTCGACTGTGCTTACTTCTTGAGCCAAAAATACCCTTGCGAATTTGTGAAAACTCACGAGAATATTCCCGCGCTAGAATGGGGTCATCAACAATAGCAATGTGATTTAAGTTTTTAGTTACTCCAGTTGTGGTGAAGTTAGTCGAGCCAGTAAGTACAGATTTTTTATCTTTAATAATAAACTTTTGGTGAAATATTTTAGGGTTGTAATCTGCCTTAGCATCAATGCCGCTACGGAGTATCCGCGTTAAGATGTCTCTATTAATTTCCTGTGTGCCAAGAGAGTCAAATTTAGGCAGTTTTTTTTCTTTTAGATAATCTTGCTCCATAATCATATGAACAGAAACACCACGACGCTTAGCAGCGATAATGGCATCTGCGATTGGTTTATGATCAAGTTCTTGAATAGATATTTTTAAGGATTTATTTGCAGACGAAATAAAATCAATTATTGCTAATTCAAGATTATCGGGGGCACTAAGCGTATCTGGCCCCATAAAGAGTGTAATTTTTCCAACGGTCATTGGCATAGATAATTCCAGAAAATATGGTTATTAACATAATGATAGTTTACATCGGATGATTTGATGGATGAAATATTCAGTAATACTTATATTGTTAAGTAAAACACATGTAAAAGTGGGGGGGTGTGCTTTAATATATATATAAAGCACACCCCCCCACTTTTCCATGGTCATTTTGTTTATGTCACTAGAAGCATCCATTACATTTTTTATCGCAATTTTTATATTCGCCATTACCCCAGGTCCTGGGACATTCGCCTTGCTGGCTCGGGCCTTAATGTCTGGCGCTTGGTCTTGTTTGCCAATGGCTTTGGGTGCAACTATTAGTGATATTATTTATTTGATTTTATCAACACTGGGCTTGGCTGCAATTGCTGAAAACTATGGCGGATTATTCACCGCCATACGTTTAGTTGGCGCTGCTTACCTGCTCTACTTGGGCTATAAAATGTGGACAGCCAAAGTTGATACCAACTTTATAGTGGATGAGTCGAGTAGTGGTTCAAAGCGAAAAGACTGGCTTAGTGGTTTTATACAAGGTTTCTTAATATCCGCCTCAAATCCAAAAGTGATTTTATTTTACATTGCTTTTTTGCCTACATTTATTGATTTAACGGCGCTAAATACTTCTGATATTGTTTTGCTTAGTGTTCTCACTTTTTTCGCTTTACTGGCGGGCTTGATGTTGGTTTCTATTGGTGCATCATCTGTGCGCCGTTATCTTAAATCAGAAAGCGCTTTAAAAAGGCTTAACAGAGCCGCCGGCAGTATTATGATTGGAGCAGGTCTGTTTTTAGTTAGTCGTGGTAGCAATGCGTAGGGTAGAGATATGACTGATTCAGAGAAGTTAAAACAAAGCTTTAATAATTTTAAAAAAAGCGTAAAAACCTTACAACTCTCCACAATTACGGCGGAAGGAAAATCAAACGCAAGTTACAGTCCCTTTGTAGTAGATAAGCAGGGAACTTTTATATCTTCGTTAGTCAACTCGCCAGCCACACGCAAGACTTATTGGTCAATCCGCAAGCCAGTATTTTATTGATTCAAGATGAGGCAGACACAAGACAAATTTTCGCACGCAAGCGTATCAGTTATCAATGTGATGTAGAAATTGTAAATGATGAAAGTAGTGATTATTTACCGATGTTAAATGCGCTAGAAGAACGCTTCGGCAATGTGGTAGAGCTATTAAGAACCTTACCTGATTTTATTTTATTTAGATTAACTCCCAACCAAGGGCAATATGTAAAAGGGTTTGGCAAAGCGTATAAATTGGTTGGGGACGGTTTGCTGGAGTTAGAGCATATAAACCCTGTAAGTTAATAAATAAACGTCAAGATTGAATAGAATATTATTTAATAAAAATTTATTTAATGCTTAGTCGAAGTAACTAATACACCTCGTTTTGACTCAGGGTTATAAATCAAAGAAACAATTCTGCCTTGATCTTCGCCAGTAAAATACGTTTGTTGTGCAAGCGCTTCGGGTTGCCACCAGCTTGCGGGTGCTTGTTTGGTAGAGAAGGTCGTTGCCATTACACCATCGGTTAAGTCTTTTTGTTCGAGTTTTTTATCAAGAATATATTTTTCGACAGGCCCACGCCCTACGCTATAAGAAAACCATGATGTATTGCTTTCGGGTGTTTTTTTATTGATAGCCTGTACCGCAATAAATTGTGCATCGGGTGATTGAAACCATTGTTTAAGCGCCATTGCAGCGGCCTCTGGCTTTGCTTGGCGCACAGATTTTTCAGGTATGGGAAAAAATTTATCAGCTACAAAGGGTGTTAAAGCAAGTACTAGACCCATAACAATGGCTAGACCCATAAAGATGGTTGTGAATGTTTTCATTTGTTATTTCTCTATCTTAAGAAGCACACCCCCCCCACTTTTACATGATGTTTTAAATGCATCATGTAAAAGTGGGGGGGTGTGCTTTTATATATTACAAACCAAAAAGCTTTTGTGCATTTATGGTTGTTATTTGTGCCACCTCTTCCACACCTATGCCACGAATTTCAGCAACGACATGCGCCACATTTAGTAGATAAGCAGGTTCGTTGCGCTCATTATAATGCAAAGCATCTGGCTGATCGGGTGAATCTGTTTCTAATAATAATGATTCAAGGGGTAATGTTTCAATGAGTTTTCTCAGCCGTGTGGCGCGAGTATAGGTGATTGGCCCACCAAACCCTAAATAAAAACCCAGATTAATCAACTGCTTTGCTTGTTGCTCACTGCCAGAAAAACTATGGATTGAACCGGTTAAATTTGGATATTGACGAAGGTGCTTGAGTACAATATCTAGTGATTTACGTGCGTGGATAATGACAGGTAAGCCAAACTCATCCGCAAGCTCTAGTTGAGCAATGAAGAGTCTAAGTTGCGACTCTTTATTGGTCTCGATATTTGCATCATCAATAAAATAATCCAAGCCAATTTCGCCGATAGCGATAGGTTTTTCATTTTCAATCCAGTGTTTTAGTTCATCAATGTGTTGGCTTTTATGCTCTCCCATAAACATGGGATGCAAGCCATAAGCAGGGTGGCATTGTGGTTGCTCATCGCCCTGCTCATCACACAGTATTTTAATTAATGACCAACGCTCAGCCGTTGTTGCAGATACAATAATATTGGAAATACCCGCATCGTTTGCACGTTCAATAGCCGCCGCGCGATCATCATTAAACTCGCTAAAATCAATGTGGCTATGGCTATCGATTAATTGCATCATGGGGCATATTTTACAAACTTTTTACACTATTGTTACTCAAACTTAACATTATTAACTAAATAGAGCGCTACAATGTGTTCATATTAATAGTAAAACGATTAAGGAGATTTTCATGATTAAGTTATTCATTAGCAGTATCGCGATAACCGCGCTTCTAACATCTGCAGCACAGGCGGGAGAAATTAAAACGGATTCGACCATCAAAGCGGTGACGGTTTATCCAGGCAGTGCCAAGGTTGTACGAGTGGCAACAATTAAATTAGAAACTGGCGATAACGATGTCATTATCAGCAACCTTCCTCTTAATCTAAACGAAACATCATTGCGAGTATCAGGCGAAGGGCAAGGCACAATGAGTTTAGGCAGTGTTGAGCTGTTGCGAAGCTTTCAAGAAGATGTGGTGCAAGAACGCGAAAAAGCAATCCTTGAAAAAATTGAAGAGCTACAAGATGGGCGTAGAGAAATTAAAGATGCAATCTTGCGTAGCCAAAAGCAATTTGAATATATTCAAAGAATGGCGTTAGGGAATAACACTAGTGTAAGTCCAAAAATACCTAATCATACAACGGGTGAACATCACGATGGCAGTTATAAAAACCTACCGTTAGAAAAATGGCAAGAGGCATGGCAAACATTGGATAGCGCCACAGCTGCAGTACAAGAACGCACGCGAGCTGCCGAAAAGTCATTAAAAACCTACGATAAACAAATAACAAAACTCAACAACGAGCTAAAACAAGTTGCCGTAAACCAACGTGAAACAAGAACAGCAAAACTACACGTCAAAAGTGAAACAGCAACAGAGCTAACGCTAAAACTTACTTATCAAATACGCGGGGCACGTTGGGCACCTGTTTATGATGCTGATTTGAATACCAGCACGGGTAAAATTGAATTAAAAACACTGGCACAAATTAGCCAGCGCACGGGTGAAGATTGGAAAGGGGTGGATGTAACACTTTCTACTTTGCGCCCAAGTGCAGGTACACAGTTGCCACACCTTAACCCATGGGTATTGGATTTTATGCCTGATATTCCGCCTCCTTCTCGAATGTTGAAAAGCAAAAGTTTTAGGATGGAAAAAAGTGCTGAAATGAAAAGCATGGTGGCAGAGGATGTGGGAGTCACAGCAGGGATGGTTGCAGCACCAGCACCAATGAGAAAAACGGTTCAACAACACAGCCAACTAATCAGTACAGACTTTTCTGCAGAATACAAAGTGCCAGGTGTGATCAGTTTAGACTCAGGCAGCAATAAACGTCGTTTTGCATTAACTTCACAAGACTATGACGCTGATGTGCGCTTAGCCAGCGCACCAAGGTTTGATCCTCGGGTGATGCTTTTGGCAGAAACGAAACATACAGGCGAAACGCCTTTATTAGCGGGTAGCTTATCGTTATATCGCAATGGTAGTTTCGTGGGCAATACCTTTTTACAGCAAAAACTTTCTGGCGAGGAGTTAAAATTATCCTTCGGTGAAGATGATAAAGTGAAAATAAAATTCCTACCTGATCCAGATAAAAAGCGTAAAGATGGTTTGTTATTTGGTAAAAAGAAAGTGGTAGAACGTCACTATCAATTAAGCATTCATAGTAATCATGACAAGCCTTTTGATATTTCGCTTTACGATGTTTTACCTGTTGCATCGCATGAAGACATTAAGGTTAAGTTGCTAGGTGATGCACCCACAAACAAAAATATTGATGATAAAAAAGGCGTAGTGAGTTGGGAGCGCACTTTAAAACCCAAGCAAGATACCAAGCTGAAATATGGTTACACGGTGAGTTACCCAGAAGATAAGGTAATCCCTCGCTTATGAAAACAATCGGACTAATCGGTGGTATGAGTTGGGAGTCAACGATGAGTTATTATCGCCTTATTAATGAAGCGGTAAAAGTTGCGCTTGGCGGATTACACTCCGCCAAGCTTGTTTTGGTTAGTGTGGACTTTGCTGAGATTGAAAAGTTACAACACCAAGGCAAGTGGGATGAAACAGGTGAGATTCTTAGCGAAGCAGCAAAAAACTTAGAAAAAGCAGGCGCTGATTTCATATTGATTTGTACTAACACAATGCATTTAGTTGCACCTCAAATTCAAGCAAGCGTATCAATACCCTTACTACACATAGCTGATGCGACGGCGGAAGAAGTTATTAAATTTGGCATTTCTAAAATTGGTTTGCTTGGTACAGCATTCACAATGGAAGAAGACTTTTATAAAGGCAGATTAGAAAAGAAATACGGACTAGAAGTGATAGTGCCAAATCAAATGGATAGAAAAATAATCCACCAAATCATTTACGATGAGCTATGCCTTGGCAAAATTGAAGATGTTTCAAGAAAAGAATATCTACGTATTATTGATACGCTTACAGTGCAAGGAGCCGAAGGTGTGATTTTAGGTTGCACCGAAATTGCTCTATTGGTTAAGCCACAACATACCACTACAGAATTATTTGATACTACTCGAATTCATGCGTTAAAAGCGGTTGAGAAAGCATTGGGCTAGTTAACTTTAAAAAAATAATGCAAAAGAGTTTAATGGAATGATGTAGCCTATTTTGAAAAAGCCGTTTGCCAACAATGGTTAAAGGTTTTGATAACACCTTGATATTGTTCAACAGCCTCTAAATCCTTATCGCTACAGTCTTTATCAAAAACAGTTTGCAGAAACTTTTGTGCGCTATCACTATTGGCAATATTAAGGTTGGCTGAATTAAGCACGGTTGCAATGTCCCAATACGGCGAAGCCATTGCTGAATATTCCCAATCAATTAGGCATACATTAGGGCATGTAAAAGTGGGGGGGTGTGCTTCGACCCCACTCAGCAGAACGGCTTTTAAACTATTCTCTTTCAGTAATATATTTCCAGGAAAAAGATCAATATGTGATGGCACAAATGGACGTGCCTCATCACTTATCTTATCCAAAGTTTGTTGTGATTTTTTATAATCACTAGCCAGTGTTTGTTGTTGGCTTTTATCGCAAAGTAGATAATAGCTTTCTAACAATTTAGTAATTCTTTGCTTATTCAACACGCCTTTAAACTTTTGATTTTTGTATGGATGTAAGCTGAGGAGTGCTTCGGCAATGCTTTTTAGAGTACTAGATTTTTGCAAGTCTTCTGCTGTACAGGGTGTTCCATTTTCAATAAAAGCCGTGAGGCTCACACCTGTCAACTTCCTCTTTGAGTCTTGTTCTCTCCAGAAACATGCTGGTGCAATACCGAGTTGATGAGCGATATTGGCGTTGTGAGCTTCATCTTCTCGGTTGATAAAAGTATTGGTAGATTCACGCGGTATCCGCAATACATACTTTTGCTCTTGTGTAGTTATAAGATAGTTATCGTTGGTTGAGCCAGCCAGTTTTTGACGCTGTATTTCACTGGAAGCAAACGTTGAAAGCAAGGGAATGGTTTTTAGGATGGATTCGATCATGGGACTAAACTGTACCAAGGTATTCCTTGATTTCAGTGTGACCTGGATTGTTTAACATTGCCTCGCAGTCGGCTAATTCGAGTACTTCCCCTTGATGAATAAATGCGCAGCGCTTAGAGGCTAATAGTGCATCGCTGGGCTGGTGGCTTACAAATAAGGCTGCCATTTTTCTCTCTGCTACTAACTCTTTAATCAGTAGAATTATTTCTTCTCGCATGGCGGGGCCGAGTGCAGCGAGTGGTTCATCTAGCAGTAGCACTTCTTGTTTTCGTACCAGCGCACGAGCCAAGGCTACGCGCTGTTGCTGTCCGCCTGAAAGTTGGCTTGGTCGGCGGTTTGCTAAATCACTTAAACCTACATTTTCTAATGCTAGCTGGATTTGTTCTTTTTCCGATCCGCTGAGTTTTAATGAGGGCTGGATGCCAATGGCAATATTGGTAAAAACATCTAAATGTGGAAATAAATTGTGTGCTTGAAAAACAGTGCTAACAGGACGCTGGGCAACGCTTAATTGGCTAATATCTTTATCGTTAATTAACACTTCGCCTGATGTGGGTTTGTTAAAACCCGCAATCAAATTAAGCAATGTTGTTTTGCCCGAACCGCTAGAACCTATTACGCTTAGGATTTCGCCCGCCTTAACATCAAGGTTAAAACACATATTCATATCGCCGTATTTTTTCGTGGCAGATGTATCGTGGTAGGTAAATTTTAGGTTTTTAATTTTCAGCATGATTTACTCCCTTAATATCTTTTCCACCAATGCCCCGCTCAATTAGCCAAAAAGTCAGCAAGCAACTTGCCAATAAAAATACCGCAATCACAGCCGCTTGTGGAATTTGGTAAGCACCCAAACGCTGGTATAACAATAGTGGAAGTGTGGCCGTTTCGGGCGAACCAAATAAGGCAATCACGCCTAAATCGCCCATTGCTAAAGCAGTGACAAGCGCGGCAGATAATCCTAAAGGTTTACGCAATAAGGGCAAATCAATTTGCTTAAAGCGCTGCCAACCTGAAAGTTCTAAGCTATCACAAAGGCGTTGGTAGCGCTGTGTGTGTTGGCGCATTGCAGGGCCAAGCGTGCGGATAACAAAGGGCAAGCCCATAACGCCGTTTATTAAAATAACAATGAGTATTGCCCACTCAAAAACATTAACCAACTTGCTGAGTAAAATGAAAAGGCCAGTGCCGATTACCAGTGGCGGAACGACATAAACCACTGAGCCAGAAAGCTCCAATAATTGTGCCATGCGTTTATTGTCTGTGTAAGCTTTGTGTGCGCTGGCGATGAGTAAAAACCAGCCGAGAGTAATGGCGATGGTTGCGGCGCATAAACCAATCAAAATACTAAAACCTGCCGCGCGCCATAAAGTAGCATCATTTAAAACCTCAAGCACGGGCCCACGAGCGGCATCAATTATCATGGATAAAAGCGGTGTTGCTACAAAAATGACAGCGGCACTGATTAAAACAAAAGGGATGATTTTATTCGTGGTGGGGATAACCGAAGTGTGAATATTTAGATTTGGTTCAATATCAGGCAAACGACTAAAGCGAGTTGCAATTAAAGCGATAGTGATTGATAAAGCCAATTGCAACAGCGCTAGAACCACTGCTTGTTCAGGGTCAAAATCAAAACGTAAAGATTGATAAATAGCAACTTCAAGCGTGGTGCTTTTTGGCCCACCGCCGAGCGTTAGTACCACCGCAAAGCTGGTCAAGCACAGCATAAAAATAAGCACTGCGACGCTGGGCAAACTTTCGCGTAGCGCAGGCCATTCGATGTGCTTCCATTGTTGCCAGTTGTTCATGCCAAGTTGCGAACTAATGCGCCAATGTTGCTGTGGCACGTTATTCCAAGTGGGTAGTAATAAGCGTACGGCAAGCGGTAAATTAAAAAATAGGTGAGCCAGCAGAATACCTGTTAAACCATAAAGATTGCTCCCCAAAGGCAACCAACCTTGCGAGCCGTAAACCGAAACTATTCCGAGTACTGCAACTATTGCAGGCACAACCAAGGGCAAACCAAACAAACCAAGAATCAATGAGCGAAAAGGAAAGTCACCATAGCGCGCAAAAGCACGTGCGACAAATAAGCCAATGCCCACGCTGAGAACCGTTGAGAGCGTGGCTTGCCAAAGGCTGAAAAAAATTACTCGGCGCAGGTAAGCATCGTTCCAAAAAGCGAGAGAGTTTTCTTGGTTAGATTGGCTGCCGAGAATATCGCTGGCGAAGAATAGACTGGCGAGTGGCACGGTTATGAATGCCACAAGCAATAGTAAAATGAAATAGCCTGCCTTGGTTCTCATGTATAAAACATCATGTGTGACCTAGAAAATAGGTCAAATAATTGAGTTATCTGTTTTAAGCAACAAAACGGTAAGCTCACTAAAAACTGGGGGGGCGTGCTTTTAATCATTTAACTCTAAATCACCGCAGTGCTGGGACAAAAGATGAAAACTCTGGATAATTATTTAGCCAGTGCATTTAGCCATTCTTTAACCCAATCCTTTCTCATCTTAGCAACAACATTTTCATTGAATAAAAGTGGCTTAGGTTTAATCAAAGTCTTAAATGCTTCTGGCAATTTGTCCGCAGGCAAAGCTGCAGGGTACATCCAGTTATTTGCAGGAATAATACTTTGGAATTTTTCACTCAGCATAAAGCTTAAAAACTGCTTAGCCAATTTCTGGTTTTTGCTAGATGCAATCATGCCTGCCACTTCAATTTGTTGGTAATGTCCTTCTTCAAACTTGGCGGCGGCGAAGTTGTCTTTTTTCTCAGCAATAATGTGGTACGCAGGTGATGTGGTGTAGCTCAAAACCATCGGTGCTTCATCTTTTAAGAACAAGCCATAAGCCTCTGACCAACCTTTGCTTACGGTAACGATGCGCGGTGATAGTTTCTTCCAAGCCTCATCAGCCTTGTCGCCGTAAATCTTTTTAACCCAAAGTAATAATCCCAAACCCGGCGTGCTGGTGCGAGGGTCTTGAATCAAAATCTTTGGAGCATCTTTGCCTTCAACTAATTCTTTTAAGCTTTTAGGTGGATTTTTCAATTTGGTTTTATCATAAACAAAGGCAAAGTAACCAAAGTCATAAGGCAAAAAAGTATCGTCTTTCCATTCGCTAGGCAGTGAAGAGTTTTCCATTTTCATGCCGTGCGCTGTGAATAAACCTGTTGCACGAGCATCAGCAGTCAAGTTGGTATCAAGCCCTAAAACAATATCAGCTTTGGTGTTTTTGCCTTCAAGTTTTAAGCGACTGAGCAGTGATACGCCATCTTCAAGTGCTACAAATTTTAACTCGCAGTTGCAGTCTTTCTCAAACGCTTCTTTAACCTTTGGGCCAGGCCCCCATTCGCTGGTGAATGAGTCGTAGGTGTAAACGGTCAATGCAGGTTTTACGTTATTTTCAGGCGTAGCTTTTTTAGTGTTCTCCGATTTAGAATCAGACCCACAGCCAAAAAGAGATAGAGTAAGCGTTAATAAAACAATGATGTAAAAGTGGGGGGGTGTGCTTCGAGCCTGCTTAGCAGAAAGGCGTGTAAAAAGTGACATTGGATTCTCCAAATAAATAAAAATAGGAGAGATGGAATAAATAAATTGCCTAAAGGCAACTACAACTCACATCCCTACGCTGGTATTAGCCAGATCAGGTTCATCGGATTGGACTTCTCCTCTCAGCTTGTTTGAACAAGCACTCCGTTGAGTTAGCGACACTATAGTATTTTGATGGTGTATCAGCAAGTAGTAATATAGATATATTAAATACACTCCAGTGCCATTAAGTAAGGAGTGGTGCGACCAATGCTTCGACAAGCTCAGCAAACGTGTAGCTGTTTGAGGGCGTTCCCTAAGCTTGTCGAAGATTGCCGCCTACGCAAGCGGCTGGAAAAAGCAGAGCCACTTTGGAACGGAATGATTATCAATAAAACTCATTCTACTGCGCTCAACCACTCTTCAAATATTTGCTCAAGTGATATATAGCTTTCAGTTATTGCATTCTCCTCCTGATCCCATTCATAAATAAGTTTACTATCCAAGCCTAGCGCATAAATACCAATTCCAGCTTGATACATAAATGGTATTACTTTTTCTGGGAAGACAGCATCAATTGATGTTGAATACGTTGAAAGGCTATTAATACTCTCAATCAAGGCTACATCATCTACATATTTATCTGAAATGCATGATGAATTTTTAAAAGTACTTGAAAATAAATCTGCTCCATCATAGTCCGTATAAATATCTCCAAGAGAGTCTAGTTCTTTAAAACAACTATTAGAATGACTTTTAAATAAAGTTGAATACTCACCAGAGTCATGTCGAATTTCAATTCGATCATCAAACTCCTGTATTTCACCATGTCGATGAGAAAGTAACCATTTAATAAGGAACATCAGTATTCCCATCTAAATGATCACTTTGAGACTTTTCACGATCAATCGTCTTACCTGACGATCCTTTTTGTGTCCCTTCAGGGTGATATTTTTTAACGTGACCTGCTGTACCACCTCGCGAAGGAATAACATTGTTAGCAACACTAGCAAGATGGGGGTTTTGTTTTGCTCTATTTACACCTCTTTGACGCGCGTTTTTTAACTCCCTTGCACTTAATGCAACCTTTTTGATGCCACTTGTTTTTTTGCTATTTGTTGATTTTGGAGAAGGTTTTATATTTCCTCTAGAGGTATTTTTATTTCTTATTTTACTTATGTAGGTAGCATAACTACCCCTATTTATATAGTTACCACCTGCACCGGCTGCTATTGGCGAATTCATGAATTGCATGCACCATACTTCCTTGGTGCTTCTCCATTGGGATCTATAAATTTAAATGGATTATTATTAGCATAGCCGTATCTATTAAAACTTATAGAGCTACTTTCTTTAAAGTCGATAGGGTCAACACCCATAAAGCGCCCTATCTGCGGATCATAGTATCGAGCTTGCATATAAGTTAGACCAGTTTCTTTATCATTTACATGACCAGTGTAACCTCTGACATTATCATGAGCTTTATCTTCTTTTAAAAGCTTTTCACCCCATGGACTATATTCTTCACGCCACGTAACTTTGCCTGTTTCGTCAGTTGTTGCTACTGGACTTCCTAATAAATCATAATGGTAAAAAGTAAATTTTTGATTTTTTTCAGCAAAAGAATGACTAGCCCCTATTGTGAATAACAGAATAATTAAAATACTTTTAATAAGGTTATTCATTCAAACTCCTTTTATATAAATAAACAGTAATAAGCATATCATTATTTTTTTATATGACGCACACAAAATTTAGGCATCGCTCTTCTGAGCTTGTTTAATAAACGCAACCATCCAAGCGCCTACATTGTCATTATCAACTTGATTTTTTAATGATTTTTTAGCGCTAGAAACTACTTTATCGCCAATCCTATCCACACGTTTATCAATCAGCGCATTGGAATATTCGCGTGAGAATTCAGGGTGTCCTTGCATGGATAAAAAGTGTTTACCTGTTTGAAAACCTGCTATAGGGCAAAAGTCACTGCTGGCGTAAAGTTTAGAATCAGCAGGCATTTCGATGACTTGGTCTTGATGGCTGGCGCGCAGTGAAAAGTTTGCGGGTGCGTTCTCACCCATCCATTCGCTTTCACTCTTCACTTCCCAATCATGTACGCCCACGCCCCAACCTTTGTCTTCGGCTTTTTTCACTTTTCCACCGAGTGCTTCTGCCATCAGTTGATGCCCAAAGCAGATGCCGATGGTGGGAATTTCTGCTTGGTATAAATCGGCTACGAGTTTTTTGGCTTTGTGAATCCAAGGGATATCATCATAGGCGCTGAATTGACTGCCTGTGATAATGTAGCCATCGCAGGCGTGCAGGTCAATGGGAAAACTGTCAGCGGTTAAATCGTAAATGGCGACCTCTATATTTTGATCTTGCGTGTGCAGGAGATCAGAAAACATATCCTGATAATCGCCGTGTGTATCGACTAGATTGTCGGCGACGTGGTCGCATTGTAGTAGACCTATTCTTAAACTCATTTGTTTCTTACCTTTTCTACATATTCATTAAAACATCGTCATTCCCGAATGTTTCTATCGGGAATCTGCCAGCACTACAAGATTCCCGTTAAAAGCACACGGGAATGACGGTGTTATTAATGAAGTAGATTAATTATATATTCCCAGAAATAGCATTGCTATAAAGCGCCACCATATCATCAACACCCAGCGGAATAGGATTGCCCCCAACCGTAGGATCAACCGCTGCCATTTTTGAAAGCTCTTCGATGTGTGAATCTGCAACGCCGATTTCTGCCAGCGTATGCGGGATTGCTACTTGCTCACGAAGCTCTAAAACCCATTTTAACAAACTATCAAGCGATGGATTTGGTAGATTTAAAAAACGTGCGAGGTCGATGGCTTTATTGCTAATCGCTTCACGGTTTCGTTCAAGCACATAAGGCATAACAACAGCATTGGTTAAACCATGTTGTGTATTTAACACTGCACCACAAGGATGGCTTAAACTGTGCATTGCGCCCAAGCCTTTTTGGAATGCGGTTGCGCCCATGGTGGAGGCAATCATCATTTGTGAGCGGGCGACTAAATCGGTGCCGTCACTCACTGCGGCGGGTAAAAAGTCTTTGACCAACTGCATTCCTTTTAGTGCGATGCCTTCTGCCATTGGGTGATAAAACGGTGAAAAGTAGGCTTCCATACTGTGTGATAGCGCATCCATGCCAACCCAAGCCGTTATGTTTTTGGGTAGACCTACTGTGAGTTCGGGATCGCAAATCACTTTTGCGGGTAGCATATTGGCGTGGAAGATGATCTTTTTGCTTTTGTTAGAGGGGTCACTTTCATCAGTAATCACAGAGGCGCGCCCTACTTCTGAGCCCGTGCCCGATGTGGTTGGTACGGCAACGACAGGCGCCATGCCTTCGACATTAACGCGCTCACTCCAATCTTCTTTATCTTCAAAATCCCATAAAGGTCGGTCTTGTCCAACCATTAAGGCAACGGCTTTTGCTACATCCAAAGCACTGCCACCACCAAAAGCAATAATACCGTCATGCCCGCCTTCTTTATAAACGGTTACGCCATCATTGACGTTTTTGCCGATTGGATTGGCTTGAATATCGCTGAATACCTCGCAAGCCATGCCTGCACTTTTACAAATATCAACGGCTTCAGTAACGATGGGAAGGGCGGCAATTCCCTGATCAGTTATTAAAAGGGGCTTACTCATACCTAGTTCGTGACAGGTATCGGCTAATTCGCTGATTCTTCCACAACCGAAGCGGATGGCGGTTGGGTAGTTCCAGTTGCCTACCAAGCTCTCTAAATTATTTTCTATGCTCATATGTTTTATTTTTTAGTTGATTTTGTAGGTTGGTGCTGAGTTTGCGAAGCCCAACAAATATTGCCACGTTGGGCTTCGTTCCTCAGCGCCAACCTACGAATAAAAGATCAAATATCAGTTCTTAGATGAAAAGACTTAGGCCGAGTGAGTGATTCATAACCCATGCTGGAAAGCGTACAACCACGCCCAGAATTTTTAACGCCAACCCAAGCAAGTTCGGGGTCAAGATAATCACAACGATTCATAAAGCACGTGCCAGTCTCTAAATCATCGGCAAGCTCTAGGGCTTTGTCTTTATCGTTTGTCCATATGGAGGCGGTCAAACCGTATTCACTGTCATTCATTAATTGTAATGCTTCTTCATCATTCTCGACCTGTTGGATACCAACCACAGGGCCAAAACTTTCTTGCGTCATAATACGCATGGAGCGATCTACATTGATTAACACTTGCGGTGCGAGGTAGGGCGAGTCACCAACATCCATCGGAAATTTACTCGTATCAATTAAGGCGGTTGCACCGGCATCAATGGCATCTTCAATTTGCTCGCGCACAAAAAATGCGGCACTGCTTTTCACCATTGGGCCAAGTGTGGTTGCTTCATCCATTGGGTCGCCTAATACATAGCCTTCGACCAGCTTTTTAAAGCCATCTACAAATGGCTCAAACACATCTTTATGAACATAAATGCGCTCAACACCACAACAGGATTGTCCCGAATTGAAGTAAACACCATCAACTAAGTTTTCAACACTAAAAGGAATATCAGCATCGGCGCGTACATAGGCGGGGTCTTTGCCGCCAAGTTCTAATCCAACACCTTTAAACAAACCAGAGGCAGATGCTTCAATGGATTCACCGCCTGTAACCGAGCCAGTGAAAGCGATGTAATTAATGTCTGGATTCTTAATCATGCCTGCAACGGTTTCGTGTGTGGCATGTATGATTTGGAAAATACCTTCAGGTAAGCCAGCCTCTTCAAAGGCATCAGCCAATCGCTCAGCACATAAAGGTGTTTGTGCAGAATGTTTTAAGATAACCGTATTGCCCGCCATGAGTGCAGGGATGATGGAATTTACAGCAGTGAGGTAAGGATAATTCCAAGGCGCAACGGTGAACACTACACCCAAAGATTCACGGCGAATAAAGCGCTCAAAGCCTTCTTTTTTATCGAGCAGGGTATCAGCAAGTTTGTCTTTTGCGATGGAAATCATATAACGCGCTCGCTCTTCAAAACCTGCAACTTCACCAGCCGCATAGCGAATAGGGCGACCCATTTGCTTTGTTATTTCTTCGCCGATTGCTTCTTTGTTTTTGATGAAAGCATCCACTGCTTTGTTACAATAGCTTGCCCGTTTATCTACTGAAAGTTTACGCCAGTGTTTGTGTGCTTCTGCTGCTTTTGTGATGATTTGTGTCGCATCTTCTGGGGATGCGTAGGTGCGTTCGATGTAGATGCTACCGTCGATAGGGGATTTTGTTTGTTGGACTTTTTTCATTTGTTTTACCGTTATTATCTATCATGTAAAAGTGGGGGGGCGTGCTTTGTGTATTGTTAAGTTGGATTATTATTTTAGATGATTTCGAAGTAACGTTTCAACTCCCAATCAGATACATGCTTACGATATTGTCGCTCTTCCCATTCCCGCGTAGCAGCAAAGTGGGTCACGAAATCGCTGCCAAATAATTCATGTGTGACTTTAGATTCTTTAAAGCGACGCGCTGCATCCCACAGCGTACAAGGCAAGCGAAGTTTTTTAGGGAAGTCGATATCGTAGGCGTTGCCTGTAACCATCGGTTCTGGTTCTAGTTTATTTTCGATGCCGTACAAACCTGAGGCAAGTGCCGCCGCCATCACAAGATAGGGGTTGCCATCAGCTGCACCAATACGGTATTCCACCCGTTGTGATTTAGGGTTCCCGCCAATCACGCGTAGCGCGCAAGTTCTATTTTCAAAGCCCCAACTGGCATCAGTGGGCGCCCAAGATCCGGGAACCATGCGTGAATAGGAATTAATAGTGGGTGCAACCATTGCCAAAACTTCGGGCATCAACTTTTGTTGACCTGCTAAGAAGTGGCGCATGGTGTCGGACATATTTAGTGGGTTTACATCATCATAAAACGCAGAAGAACCATCTTTATTTTGTAACGACAAGTGTAAATGCCCACTTTGTCCGGGCCAATCAGGCGACCACTTCGCCATAAACGTCGCCATATACCCCATGCGCTGCATGGCGATTTTGATAAAGGTTTTGAACAATGCGGCTTTATCGGCGGCATCGCTGGCATTATCTACGGTGATAGCGCCTTCGATAACGCCAGGGCCAGACTCTTCGTGTAAGCCTTCGATGGGGAAATCCATTTCTTCAGAGATTTTAATAATCTCTTGGTAAACCTCAGCTTCAACGGTGTTGCGTATTATTGAATAGCCAAACGCTTCGGGCGCAAGTGGTTCAAGATCAATATAGTTTTTTTCACGAATGGATTCGGGTGATTCTTTAAATACAAAAAATTCATATTCCAATGAGCCAAAGGCTTTAAAGCCCATATCATCGGCTTTTTGTAGAATGCGTTGAAGCACACCTCGCGGACAAAGTGCATCCGCAGGCTCGGTAAATTCACACAAGAAAAATAATCCATTCTCTTCAAATGGCAACTCACGACAGCTCTCAGGAATAATACGTGCAGGTGCATCAGGATAGCCAGTATGCCAGCCTGTGTAAGTGGTGTTATCGTAGACTTCATCGTTAGAGTCCCAACCCAGCACCACATCACAAAAAGCAAAACCATATTCAAGCGAAGAGAAAAACTTTTCTTTGCTCATGTACTTGCCACGCATAATGCCGTCGATGTCGATTAAGCCGACTTTGATGTGTGATAGCTTTCGCGCTTCGACTATTTTCTTAGCATCTTTGATGGACTTGACGGATCTTGGGTTCATAGGCATTTCCCTCATTGCTCTACTTCTTTTATAGACCAATACAGGGGGAAATAGTGAAAAAGTTGTTAAAAGCAGTTCTGCTGAGCTGAAGTTTATCCTGAGATTGTCGAAGGAGTGTACACCCCCAACCTTACATCATGTAAAAGTAGGGGGTTTTGCATTATTATTTTAAAAAATGTGCTTTGTTAAGTTTGTGTAAATATTAAGCAATGTAGTATCAGAGGAAGCTGGTATATGGATTGAGTCAGTTAAGGGAAATCTGAAAGGAACTTTATTAAATACGTTTAGTCCTGAGTTCAGACAATATAAAAATAAATTACAAATGGATGTAAAAATGAATAACAAATTCCAAACTACAATCAAAAATCTTTCTTTTGCACTGGTACTACTCGCATCACTCTTTAGTATGCAAGCAAGTGCGTTGCAGATGAATCCTTTATCGGTTGTATTAAAACCATCGGGCGGCGGTGCAAAGCAATCTTTTCGTGTAACTAACGAAAGCAATAAACCCATTGCGGTTCAGTTTAGTGTGACCACGCGCCAGCAAGTTAATAATAAAGAAATCAGGCGACCTGCGGATAAGCAGTTTATGATTTATCCACCGCAAACGATTATTCCTGCACGTTCTACTCAAAAGGTACGGATTGAATGGTTGGGTGCTGGCAAAATTCCACGTGAACAGGCTTATCGTTTAATCGCCGAGCAGGTGTATGTATCGCTTGATGACAAAGAACAGACGGGCGTAAAAATGTTAATGACATTGGTCGGCGCACTTTATGTTCAGCCTAATGGCATGAGAAGTAATGTGCAGGTTAAAGCGGTTCAACGTCACGGTAACAAGCTGGCAATAACACTAGCAAACACAGGCAACCGTCATCAGCTGATGCGATTTGCCACATTAACATTAAAGAATGGTGCAAAAGTTATTACCTTAAAAGGCAAGCAACTAGCGGGGCTTGACGGTAATAATGTACTAGGGGGAGCAACCAAGCGTTTCTTTATTCCATTGCCGAAAGGCTTTGTGAATGGACGCTGGACAGGCACGGTGAAATATCCACGGTAGTTTTTGAACGGATAAGATAGTTCATTATTGAATTGTCATGAACCACTCACCTCGCCAAGCTTCTACAAAAGGAGCAAGCAAAAAGACAAGCCAATGGTTGGCTTGTCTTTTTGTGCTTGTGGGTTTTTTATTACCTAGCACGACATTTGCCGATAAGAAACTTGATGCTGAAATGGCGGTGTTTTATGAGTATGTCTTTGGTGAGCCGTTTGTTAAAAAGAGTGTTAAGAAACTCAGGGCTGCACAAAAACCAGCGCTAAGAAACAAAAAGGCACGAGCGATACCGCGTACGGTAAAACAAAAGCAACGACCACGCACCAATAAAAAGTATCAGATAAAAAGAAAGGCTGTAGCGCGTACGGTTGTAAAAACCAAAAAGAAAGCTATAACCACAAATAAGAAAGCCAAAGCAGTTCTGCTGAGCCCTGTCGAAGCACACCCCCCCACTTTTACATCATCCACCTCATCACAAAAAACAGACACCGCCGCGCTATTTGCTAAAGCCTTCGGTAAGCCCATGCCAAAGCGGATGGCACAAGATGAAAATGAAGA
This sequence comes from Cocleimonas sp., assembly GCA_021647365.1. Classification (GTDB taxonomy): domain Bacteria; phylum Pseudomonadota; class Gammaproteobacteria; order Thiotrichales; family Thiotrichaceae; genus Cocleimonas. The sequence continues at coordinate 105,739 of JAKIUW010000002.1, forward strand.
AGGGGAAGATGATGAGCCAGAAGATAATAGCAAAGCAACCGACCTTAACGCCCTCTTTGCCAAGGCATTTGGAAAGAAAGCCGCAGTAGCAGGGCCAAGCAAGGTTTCTGTTGATTTACGCATTAATAAAACGGTGCTGGGTGACGTAACGGTCTTTAGTAATAAAAAAGGTTATTTAGATCGTGTTGGCACGGATACCTTTTTAGAATTACTCAACGATGTTGTAAAAACCAATGTTTTTGAGCGTGTAAAAAAGCAGGTTTCAAAGAAAGAAAAAATACGCTTTAAAACCCTACGCAAGCTTGGCATCAAGGCTTCCTACAATTCCGTCGATTTAAGTTTGGACTTAACTATCGCCGATGCATTGCGCAAACCACTTATTTTATCCATGCAATCAAAAAAGGCAGCCTCCGTGCGCGCAGAAAATAAAATTTCAGCGAGCAAAACCAGCGGCTATCTGAATATGTATTCCAATATGAATTTTAATTCTGGCGTGGATAAGCCAGAACTTAATATGAAGTTCGAAGGTAGCTTTAGCGTGGGCAAAACCGTTTTTGAAAGTGATCTGGCGGTGAGAAATGGTCACACTTCAAGCGATAACACACGGCTAACCTACGATAGACCCCACAAACTACAGCGCTTTACGCTAGGCAATATTTCAACAGGCAATAGAAACTTTCAGGAAAACTTGAGGCTGGATGGCTTAAGAATCAGTAAAGAATTCTTTATGGACCCTGAAATGCAAATTAGACCAAAAGCTAATGAGTCGTTTGTATTGGATACTGATTCGGAAGTAGAGGTTTTTATAAACGACCAACTTCGCCAGCGCTTTTATTTACGAGCGGGGATTTATTCGCTGGAAGATATTGGCTTGTACGATGGAGCAAATAATATCCGCGTTAGAATTAAAGATGAATTTGGTAAAATCACAGAGAAAAGAAGCAATCAGTATTACGCCTCGAATCTTTTAAAGAAAGGGCTGTCTTTGTATGCGTTTAATGTGGGTCACTTGAATAACAAACAAGTGGGCGCGGCGAACAAATTAATCAAAAATCCTGTACTGAGTGGCTATTACCAAAAAGGCTTAACAAAAGACTTAACCATGAGCCTAGATGCGCAAATAAGCTCGAATAGTTACTTGTTGGGAACTGAAATGATTACTTCTGTGCCTTTGGGCATTATAAAAAGTAGTTTTGCAGTCAGTGGCGGTAATGATAAAAGCTCAGGGGTGGCAACTCGCTTTGAGTTTAGACCTAATAGAAAAGCTGAAAGATTGGGATTAGACTCTCTAGGATTACAGTCGTCAAAAAAACAATTGCTGAGTAATTGGACCGTTTCAGGAGAGTACCGCAGTCGTGATTTTTCATTGCTCAATGATTCGGATTCGGTTGATGTTGTGTCGGGCAAAAATATAAAGCGATTAAAGGCACGTTTACAAACAAATTTTAGCCTTGATTTAGGACGTGATTGGCGAGGCTCATTGAACCTTGGTTTATCGGATTATTATAATTCGCGTGAATATTTATCTACTAACCTCACCACTTCTGCCAACCTCACAGCAACCAAGCGCTTTAATAATGGCGTAAACTTAAGTCTTGGCGCGCGTTACGATAGCGATGATGACTTTTCAATGAACATACAAGTGTCTATCCCATTGTTTAAAGAAAGAGGCAAGCGTAAAAAGCGTTTAGATTTCTTGGCTAACTCTAAGAATAATTCACTTGAGAGTAAATTAAGCATTAGCCCAACGAGCTTGGTGGGTAAAAATAGTTGGAATGGGCATATTGAATATGTTCAAGATGATGAATCTAAGCAACAGAATGTTGATATGTCGTATCGTAATATCAACTTTGAAAGTAACTTCAGTGCGCGTAATAGAACTAGCAATGGAACAAACTCTCAGCAAATCAATATAGGCTTTAATAGCAGCATCGCCTGTGTGGGTAAGAGCTGTGCAACGTCATATCCTATTGAAGATAGCTTTGCGCTGGTGTCTGGGCCGTCAAACCAAAAAGGCCCTATCGCTATTAGCAGTGGCAATGGTAAATTTAGATACTCTGATGGTAACGACACAGGTTTGCCTGATAATTACGATGCGCTAATCCCCAATAAAAAACGTAAGGCGGTCGTGCGTTTAGATTCGTACCGCTTCCAAAATATTAATATTGATGAAAGCACCTTGCCCGATGGCTATGATATTGAAAAGACAGAATTTGAAGTCTTCCCTCGTTATCACCAAGGCTATCTGATTAAAGCAGGCGGCGAGCCAGCAACGATATTGAACGGCATTTTGGTGAATGAAGAAAATAAACCGCTAGGCTATAAAGGCGGACAGTGGGTTCCTGCAAATGGGGAAGGGAAGACGATTGCCTTCTTTTCAAATAAGATTGGGCGCTTCCGTGTTACATCAATCCCTGCGGGTAAATACAAATTGGAATTATTTGATTATCCTGACATGCAAACCATTCATGTCGCCGTGCCTGACTTAAAAGGTAAAGTGCATGATATTGGAAATGTGAGGGTTGTTGAGTAGGTACTTTGATAGCTTTTAATTACGGAACAATAGTAATAACGGAAGCACACCCCCCCACTTTTACATCATGTAAAAGTGGGGGGGTGTACAACTAGCACCTTGGTAACACTTAGAATGGCAGCTTTATTTCTTGTTCCAACCCCATCACTTTAATCGCTTCTTCAAGGTCAACTTGATCTGGATTTTCAATCGGCTGTGCTTTCAAGCGCTCATACAACTCTGCTTGTTCCCATGTTTCTTGCTTGCCATCGGCAGTTTGATAATACGCCGCCCAAGGGATAAATTTAGTCAGCGGGAATATCTGCCCTTCTTTCGGTGAAATATCCACATTCAAACCCGATATGAATAACAAATGTTTACCCTGATATTCTGGCTCTTGCACCACGCTACGAAAGGCATGATCAAACTCGACTTGTGTATTTACCTGGGCAGCTTTAAGTGCGGGCCATTTATCCGTGACAATATACGGCATCGCCGCGATAAGATTAAGATCCATATGATCACTAGACTCTCGCTTAAATGAAAACATTTCAGCCTTTAAGGCTTCACCTATCATTTCTGAATTTCCCCAAGCGTCTGAACCGACCGACTCGATTAAGGCTTTAGAAGCGAGAAAAACCTTCGATGTACTTAGACTTTTTAACGCATGTATCTCACCCAATGTAGACCTTTCAATCAACTGATCAAGCTTGAGTAGCAAGCCCTCACTGCGCTCACCATGCAGCAACCAATTATCAATTGCGACTAAGTATTTGCCATTCTCTTTTGAGAGTAAAATATTATGCTTTGCAAATTCGTACTCTTTTAAATACCAATCAAGCACGCCACAAATTTTCCCGCAGGATGTTGTTTCTTCCTTATTATCGGTTTGCAAACGACGATAGACACCAAACACACCTGACTTAGGATCATAACCCACATGGCTAGCATGAATAATCACGAGATCTTTGCCGTGATGCGCATGAGGCCCATGCCTATCGGTTGAAATAAAAGCACCGACTCGTCCATGATCGAAAGGAAAAGCACCAAAATGCTTGGCAATCAAAATAACCGGATAACCCTGACTCTCATCCGAACAAAACGCACGTGAAGGCATTATTTTTTCAGGCGTAAAACCCAAAGACATCGTCAAGTTATAAGCACGACCAATAAACTCGTTATAACGCATAGCAACACTTGCCATATGAAACGAGCCTAATAAATTTTTATTTGAATTGATTGTGCTGTACATATTTTATTCCAACAAGGTTAAGGAAAGACTGATTAAGATAGTTTGAGACCTAGAACATATCATAATTTAATGCCGACTGAACGTTACGCCTTACAAATTGTTCTAAACTAGAACTATGAATAGATTCACACGACTACTTTTATTACTTATTACAATAACTACAACGACACTCTGTTCTGCCAAGCCAAGAACCGACCTCTTAAAAGTACCCGTTGGTTTTAAAATAGAACTCTTTGCAAGCGGCTTACATAACGCAAGAACCATGGTTTTGGGCAAACAAGGCACCATTTTTGTTAGCACAAGAGGTGCTGGGAAGGTTTATGCAATCAAAGATGGCAAGGTTTATACCATTGCCCAAAATTTGAATATGCCCAACGGCATCGCATTTCACAAGAATGCATTGTATATCGCGGCAGTTGATCGAATACTACGCTTAGACAATATTGAGCAAAACCTCGCCAATCCGCCACAAGCCGCCGTTATTAGAAGCAATTTACCCAAAGCCATTCACCACGGCTGGCGTTATATTGCTTTTGGCCCTGATGGACGTTTGTATATTTCAATTGGTGCACCTTGTAATGTTTGCCTAAAAGAAGGCTTTGCAGAAATTCGTAGTATGAAAGCCGATGGTAGCGATGAAAAAGTCGTTGCTACAGGTATTCGTAACTCTGTAGGTTTTACGTGGCATCCTCAAAACAAAAAACTGTGGTTGAGTGATAATGGAAGAGATATGTTGGGTGATGATATTCCTGCCGATGAAATCAACCGTGTAGATAAAGTAGACCAGAATTTTGGTTTCCCCTATTGCCATGGTGGAAACGTTCCTGATCCTGATTATAATGATTTTTCTTGCAAGGATTTTAGTCCACCAGCCGTGCAATTAGGCGCACATGTTGCACCACTTGGAATCGCTTTTTATACCGGAGCTAACTTCCCAACAAAATACAAAAACCAATTATTTGTAGCCGAACATGGCTCTTGGAATAGAAGTAAAAAAAGTGGTTATAAAATATCCATGGTAAAGCTACAAGGCTCTAAAGTAATTGGCTATGAAACCTTCGTCTCAGGCTGGCTACAAGGACAGTCTGCTTGGGGGAGACCGGCGTATATCTTAGTTATGCCTGATGACTCAATGTTAATATCTGATGACAAGGCTGGAGCAATTTACCGCGTAACTTTTCAAAAATAGCAATGATCATTTAAAAGTGGGGGGGTGTGCTTTCCACTTATTCCAGTTATTATAGGATCATATTATTAATGACCCTCAGGACTTAACGTGAATCAGAGATCCGTTCCTCGTCGCAAAACAATTTTACTGATTATGGATGGCTTCGGTGTAAATCCGAGTAAAAAGAACAATGCTGTGCATGAGGCTAACACGCCAAGATTAGATGATTATTTTAGTAAATATCCACACACCACGCTGCAAGCATCTGGCGGCGCGGTTGGTTTGCCTGATGGGCAAATGGGCAACTCAGAAGTGGGTCACTTAACCATTGGTTGTGGCATCATTTTAAAGCAAGACTTGGTGCGCATTAATGATTCGATTGAGAGTGGTGATTTTAAAAAAAACATTGTTCTGCAAAATACATTATTGATCGCCCGAGAGAATAAACGCCCTGTACATTTAGTAGGCTTACTCTCTGATGGTGGCGTGCATAGCCACATAGATCACTTAATTGCGCTATTAAAAATGTGCAAAAAGAACAAAGTTGAAGCCGTTGTTCATGTGATTACCGATGGACGTGATACGCCCCCCAAGTCTGCCCTAAAATATATCGAAAAACTTGTAGCCGCTATCGACAAACATGGCGGAAGTATTGCAACCATTACGGGGCGTTTTTATGCGATGGATAGAGATTCTCGTTGGAATCGAACCCAGCGTGCTTTTGATGCGATGACGCATGGCATAGGCAAAAAAATAGACGACCCAACTTCATTCATTAAAGACGCTTACGAAGATGGCGAAACCGATGAGTTCCTTTTTCCGCGTATTTTGCCTGATGCAGTAAAAGTAGAAGGTGATGACTCCCTAATTTTCTTTAACTTCCGTAATGACCGCCCTCGTCAACTTGCCGAAGCTTTGGGCATGGAAGAGTTTGAAAAGTTTGATCGTGGCGAGTACACCCCTCCTGTGGTTACTTGCCTTACAGAATACGATAAAAAATTGCTCGCACCGGTTGCCTTCCCGCCGAAGCGCCCCTCTACCAACTTGGCGCACGTTATTAGCTTGGCGGGTTACAAACAGCTGCATACATCAGAAACTGAAAAGTATGCACATGTTACCTTCTTTTTAAACGGAGGGCGTGAAACACCTTATGCGGGTGAAGACCGTATTATGATTGATTCTCCACGCGTGCATACATATGACGAATGCCCTGAAATGAGCGCAGAAGAGCTTGCTGATGTGGTCATTAATGCCGTTGAGAAACAAAAACACTCCTTTATAGTCGTCAACTTCCCTAACGGCGATATGGTGGGTCATTCTGCGATTCCTGATGCCATCATCAAAGCGGTTGAAGCACTCGACACACACGTCGGCAGAGTGTTAGATGCAGCGGTTGAAAATGATTACTCGGTTATCGTAACGGCTGACCACGGTAATTGTGATGAATATGTCGATCCGTTTTCAGGCGAGCCAAGCACCCAACACACCGTATATCCTGTGCCTTGCTTAATTGTTGATAAATCATTTTGGCGTTTACGTACCAGTGGCGGCTTGAGTAACTTAGCACCTACCGTGCTTCACTTAATGGGCCTGCATAAGCCAAGTGCGATTAGTTGTAAGTCATTATTATTGGAAGAAATGACCGAACCTGATGCGGAATAATCTATTGCTAGGTCTTCATAAATTATTCAACCATCGGCTACCTTCTGCCATCAATCCTGACAATTGATGAATTATTGATCATAAACCGTAATCTGAGCTTATATTTATAGTAACGGATTACTGGTTTTATGAAGCACACCCCCCTAGTTTTACATGCTGTTTTATCATTCTTTGTTATTGCTATGAATACAGCATACGCTTTTGCCGAACCTGCAAAATTCTCAGGCATTATCGACTCACATAACCAAGTGCGCGCAAAACACCAACTAGCGCCGCTCACATGGTCAAACTCACTCGCCCAATACGCACAGCAATGGGTGAATAATCTAGCCAAAACACAAAACTGCGAAATGATACATCGCCCCAATTATAGCGGTGGACCATTTCAGCAAGTACACGGTGAAAACTTATTTTGGGCAAGCGCGGTAGAGCTAGCAACAGGGCAAAACCAGCAACAACAATTCACACCATCCCAAATTGTAAAATCATGGGCTGATGAAGAAAAATTCTACAACTACCAAAGTAACCAATGCCAAGCAGGACAAGATTGTGGGCATTACACTCAAATGGTGTGGGCAGAGTCACAACAAGTCGGTTGTGCCATCGCCGTGTGTGCAGATAAGTCACAAATATGGGCGTGTAATTATCACCCGCGTGGAAATTATATCGGGGAAAAGCCTTACTAAATTCTATTAAATTTTATCTGGTCTCTAATAATTTTTGAGCAGGCTTGAGGATTTGTTTACAACATTAAATGAGAACCTTTAACTTCAAGTATTTCCAGTTCTGGAAATACTTTCTTAAAATTATTCACCTATTTTCTTAATACCAAACTATCAGGACTAGTTTCATTTACTGCTTTTAACTAATTTCCCAACTGTCATTCCCTGCACAAGAATCGAAAATATAACAATCACATAGGTAATCACCAGCAAAGCTTCACGAGGCTCACCCGTTGGAAGCGTTAAAACTAACGCAATAGAAATACCACCACGTAAACCACCCCATGTTAGGATTCTTATTATTTTGGGTGTGAAAGTATGACTTAGCTTTAGAATTGAAACAGGAACGCCTACAGCAATAAAGCGAATCAATAAAACCACAGGGATCATAATCACTCCAGCGAGTAAATATTGTGAATCCAAGGTAAGGATTAAAACTTCTAAGCCAATTAACACAAATAACATTGCATTGAGAATTTCATCAATCAACTCCCAGAAGTTATCCAGATGCTCGCGAGTTTTGTCCGACATAGCGTGTTTTCTACCTCTATTGCCAATCATCAAACCTGCAACCACTATCGCTATAGGCCCAGAAATATGCATTGCACTTGCCATAGCATAACCACCTAAAACCAACCCTAGAGTGAGTAAAATCTCGACTTGATAATTATCGATACTAGCAAGCATTCGGAAGGTGATATAGCCAATACCTAACCCGAAAATCGTACCACCGATTACTTCTTGCCCAAATAATATAGCAACTCCCATGGCGTCTAGCTGCCCGTGATCACCCCCATCACCAACAAAGCTCAACAATACAAGGAAGACAACAACCGCAACACCATCATTAAATAAGGACTCGCCTGCTATTTTGGTTTCTAAAGATTTTGATGCGCCGACGGTTTTTAAAATACCCAACACTGCAATAGGATCAGTTGGTGAAATCAAAGAGCCAAACAGCAAACAATAAATAAGCGGAATATCCAAACCCAATAAGCCAAATATGAAATACGAGGCATAACCCACCATAAAGGTTGAGGCGATAACACCCACGCTGGCAAGAATCGCCACCACCCATTTTTGCTTTACCAACTCTTCCAAATGCACATGCAACGCACCCGCAAATAACAAAGCACTCAACATACCCTGCATGAGCGCTTCATTAAAATCGATGCCTCTTAAAAGCTCTTTTGCGTGATCTTCTATCGGCAAGCCAAACTTACCCATTACGACTATTGAAAGCGACATCAGTAATGCAATCGCTAATAAGCCAATAGTGCTAGGGATTTTAAGAAAACGATAGTTGATGTAACTGAAAATTGCCGCCAATGATATTAGAATGGCGATGGTGTTTATTATACTCATTTATTTTAAACCCTTTAAAGTCCCATAGCCTTACGAATTACTTCATTCTTAACCACAGGAATTTGATTAAACATTTTCATGCCAAAATTTCGTGCGGTCTTCACCGATGTGGCGCTGTGCCCGAATAATAACCTAAAACCTTCCATGGCGCGCATGGTAATTACATTGTCGCCACGTCTTGCGCGTTCGTAGCGGCGCAGTAATTTCATGCCTCCCAAATCACCCTTGGCATTAACTATCAAACCAGCAAGCTCTACTGCATCTTTTAAACCCAAGTTTACACCTTGTCCTGCTAGCGGATGAATCGTGTGTGCCGCGTCACCTACTAACGCTATGCGCTCTTTCACATAGGGCGTAGCTTGTGAACCACGCAATGGAAAAGCACCACGCTTGCCCACTTTGATAATCTTGCCTAACTTATAATCCAACGCTTCGGCCAATGCTACTTTAAAATCAGTTTTATTAAGTGATAAATAATAGTCTGCACGATCTGATGGGAGCGTCCAAACAATCGAACTGCTGCCATCGGCTAGCGGTAAAAATGCTAAAGGACCTGTCGATTGAAAGCGTTGCCATGCGGTAAATTCGTGTGACTTTTCAGTTTTGACAACAGCAACTAATCCGCTTTGCCCATAGTCATCGCGCTTAACATCTATACCTGCAAGCTCACGCACTTGTGAATTTGCGCCGTCTGCACCCACTAATAATTGTGCTGAAATCGTTTTTCCATTCTCAAGCGTGACGGTTACGCTTTCATCATCCACAACAAAGCTTTTCATTTTTGCAGGACAAATAAGATCAGCATTATCCAACTTATTTAAAGCATCCGTTACCGCACGTTGGGTGACGTTATTTTCTACAATATGCCCAAGGTCTGGCTCGCCTAATTCCGCCGCTTCAAAGCGTACATTACCGTCACCTGCCTCATCCCACACATCCATTGCTTCGTAAGGCGATGCGCGCATGGCGATAATATCGTTCCATGCACCAGCCTTTATCAAGGCATTTTGTGAGGCACGGCTAATCGCCGAAACACGTAAATCATACTCACTATCGGCAGAGAACTTTGCCGCTTCATAGGCTTCAATAACTGCAACTTTACGACCTGATTTTGCAAGCAAACAAGCCAATGTCGCACCAACCATGCCACCGCCATTTATTATTATGTCGTATTCTTTCGTCTTGCCTTTCATGTCAACCTCTCAAACTCAAGCCACGCGCCAAGCGTGACTGACGATAATTAACGCCCATGCTTTGTCGCGTAAATAACTTTCGCAGTGGCGGCAAACGATCAACCGCCAACAACCCCCCCGCGCGCGCATGACCTAATAAGAAATTATCATTTGAGAATAATCTTACCAATGAGTCGGTGTAGCGTACCGTAGTTTTTACATCACCTGCTCGTTGTGTTTCATAGGCTTGCAGTAATTCATCATCACCCAAATCATCAGCGTGTTTAGCAATTAAATCCGCAAGTACGGCAATATCTCGCAGTGCCAAATTCAAACCTTGCCCGGCAACAGGGTGCATGGTGTGCGATGCGTTACCGATGATAACAGTGTGTGGTGCGGTATTTTTATCCGATGTGACCAGCGCTAGTGGAAAGCTAGAACGCTTGCCTACTTTGGTAAATTTTCCTAAACGGTAGCCGAATTCATCGCCCAACTTTTTGAGAAATCCTTCATCATCCAACGCCAACGTATCGTCTAAACCTGTCGTACCATTTTTTGTATCATGCGTCCAAACCAGCGAACAGCGATTATCTGAAAGTGGCAATAATGCAATCGGCCCACTATCAGCAAAGCGTTCAAATGCTTGGTTTTGGTGTGGCTTTTCTGTTGAGACATTCGCAACCACTGCTGCTTGATGGTAATCCGAGCGTTTTATACCGATGCCTGCAAGCTCTCTAATTTTTGATTGTGTGCCATCTGCTGCCACCAGTAATTTTGTGGTTAGCGCGGTTTCTTTTTTATCTTTGAGAAGCGTAACTAGCAAACCGTCTTCGGTTTCTTGTGTTGCGGTTACGCTAGCGGGGATGATTTGATCAATATCGCTATCAGCCAACGTCTCATAAAGTTGCTTACCGAGTATACGGCTTTCGACTAAATAACCCAGCGCAGGGACTTTTTCTTCTATCGCGCTTAAACGTGTTGCGCCAAAATGCCCGCGGTCAGAAACGTGTATTTTTTGGATAGAAGTGGTTTTAGATTCTAGTTCGTCCCATAAGCCCATACCTGCAAATATTCTGCTTGAGCCATACGACAGTGCGATGGAGCGATCATCATAGGAAGGTTGTTCTGCCATGCCAAACTCAAATGCATCGACCAAACCCACTTTAAGTTTAAGTGGCGCTATTGTTAGTGGCAGTAAGGCAACCGCCAAACTTGCGCCGACCATGCCACCACCTACGATGAGGACATCGTAATCTGTTTTTGATTTGTTGTGCTTCTTTGCCATATTTGTGTGCTTTTAAATACTATCTCAAAGCACACCCCCCCACTTTTACATGACACTTACACCATTACTAAACATCATGTAAAAGTGGGGGGGTGTGAATCTATACAATCAATATCATACTACTTTATTGCTTTGGTAATTGCCTACTCTCTCACTCAGATGCGGCATCACCCATAGTTTTCTCCTGATTTTCTTTCAACCATTGCATAAAATCACGATTAAACTTGAATTGATCCCCACAAACGGACTTGAAGAATCTACGCACATTTTGCGTATTTTTATACGAATTATTTATTGGGGTGTTTTTCGTAATTGTATCTTTGTGCCAATCGAATTTTTCCATAAATCAATTACCAACTCTCAAGTTCTTAATATCCGTTATTCTAATCCGCCATCCAAGCCTCAATATCATCCACTTCCTTGAGCAGTTCAGCAGTTAAAACCTCATTGCCACTTTCCGTAATTAATAAATCATCTTCTATACGAATACCAATATTCCACCATTTTTCATCAACGTCTTTACTCGGTGAAATATACAAGCCTGGTTCTACGGTTAGCGTCATGCCTGCTTTTAGTTCACGCCATTCGTCGTCGATTTTATAGTCGCCTACATCGTGCACATCCAGCCCTAGCCAGTGACCTGTTTTGTGCATATAAAAGGGGAAGTATTCTTTATCACCGATTAATTTATCAATACTGCCTTCAAGCAAACCAAGCTCAACTAAGCCTGTGGTAATCACGCGAACAGCGGCATCGTGTGGATCAATCCATCGGTTGCCTGGTTTACATTGTTCAATTGCGGCGTATTGAGCATCCAGCACCACTTGATAAAGTTGGCGTTGCGCATCGGTAAATTTTCCATTGGTTGGGAATGTACGTGTGATGTCGCTGGCATAGCCTTGGTTTTCTGCGCCTGCATCAATTAGCAGAAGCTCGTTGTCTTTAAGCACGTCGTTATTTTCAACGTAATGCAAAATACAGCCCCATTCGCCACCGCCAACAATCGTGGTGTAAGCCGCATCCATACCTGCTTTTTTAAATTCGTGCAGGTATTCGGCTTCGATTTCATATTCCATCATGCCTGCGTTACAAGCTTTCATCGCGCGTTGATGCGCCCTCACTGACACTGCACCAGCATCGCGCATTAACTGTTGTTCTTGTGGGGATTTGAATAATCGCATTTCGTGTAAAAATACATCCAAGGAAACAAATTCATGTGGCGCTTGAACGCCATTACGCACCTTGGCGCGCAATGAATTTACCCATGAAATTACCTGCTTATCAAAGTCAGGATTATTGCCGACACTGTAAAAAACCTTGCTACGATTTTCCATCAAGCTTGGCAAAATATCATCAATATCATCAATCGGGAAAGCATCATCCGCGTTGTAATCCTCCACCGCACCATCCAAGCCGACCATGCGCCCCGTCCACTGCTCCGTTTTCGGGTCTTTCTCACGGCAGAATAAAATGTACTCACTCTCCTCACGCCCTGGCAAAATAACGGCGACAGATTTTGGCTCGTTAAAACCGGTGAGGTATAAGAAATCGCTGTTCTGGCGAAACGCAAATTCAGCATCGCTGTTGCGGTATTTAACCTCAGAAGAAGGAATAATGGCGATAGAATTTTTGCCAATCTTTTCCATCAAAGCTTTACGGCGCTGGATAAATTCTTCGGGGGTAATTTTTGCTAACTCTTTCATAAGTTCTCTTTTTTTTTTGCCACGGAATCCACAGAAGGACACGGAAAATAAAATAAATTATAAGATAATTCGTTTAACGACAGACTTAGGATAAACAAAGTTGACTAGCAACCCTATTTTTATACCTGCAACATTCAGATAATTTAGTAACTGTGCCTCATGAACTGGCTGTAATTTTTGCACTGCCTTCAATTCTACAACAAATTCACCAACAACTATTTCTTTATAGCTCACGGCTAAAGCATGTTGTCTTTGAACTGTTAAGCCTTGATGTGTTAATTCCAACTCAAGAGCATTCTCATAAACTCTCTCGATAAAACCTGCCCCAAGTTCTCGGTAAACCTCATAAATACAACCTCTAATTTTATAAGTTAAATCCTTTTCTTGAAGCATAAATATTACCTAGTTTGTTTTTATTTTTCCGTGTCCTTTTGTGGATTCCGTGGCAAAAAGTCTTTTAATGAACAACGCTTGACTGCTTGATTGGTTGTAGCTCTTCATTAATCAGCAATACACCCATACGGATGTATTCTCTTATTTCTTCAAAGGCTTCTTCTGATTCATCTTCATCACCAAGGTCAAAATCGCCTGCTGTACCTATCTCAGTAAAGTCAGCCATTAATTCGCGGGAGTCTTCTGGTAACTTGCTGGTATCGCTGATGCCTGCCATCGTTGTGCCAACGATAAATCCACTGCACCATTGTTGCAAAGCCGTTACGCGCGGATATAAATCCTCATCTTCTTCAGGTAGCAGCAAGTCAAAACCGAGGTTTGAATCTTGAAGTTGGCTTTTGGTCAGGTCAAATAGCTTACCCGAGAGTTCAATCGCTTCACCTTGCTTGGTAGCATGAGTACTATCGGTGGCATCAATCTCACCAAAAATCATTTTAACCCATGAGATTTTATCTGCACTGGTGTTCACCACAAGCATTCCACAAGCAATCGCCTGTGCTTCTGCCGCGTTGTAATCTGCCTCTGCTTCTTGCAGGGCAATGTCTAAATCAAAATTTTCCATGGCCGCTATTCTAGCGCCTATATAATGAAAAGCACACCCCCCCACTTTTACAGCATGTTTATAAACATACTGTAAAAGTGGGGGATTAAGGAAGTTATTAAAAGAGCAGGGAAAAAAGTAGTCACTGAAGTCAAAGAAGTCGTTAAGGAAGAAATAACCGTTTTAGGAGTAACGGCGGTGGCTACTGTTGCAGGGACGTTTATTACAAGACCGGATATTGAGTGTGGAAGTGTGGGTTCTTTTCAGTCAGAAAGTGCCACTAAAAATGCCACTGACACCGAAAAGAACGAGAATATGGAGCGTGATCATATTCCACAAAGTAAGTATATGGTAAAAAAGATACAGAAGACACAAGCATACAAGTCTATAGTTAAGGTAAAAGGTAAGTCACCAACGCAAATAAGAACATGTGTAGACAATGCAGTGGTTAATAGAGCGCCAACAATAGCATTACCTGTCGACATGCATGCAGCAGGTCGAACCGGTGGAAGTAAAGGGAGAGATACATGGAAAGGCGACATGAAATCGACACCCAAGCAGGTGGCAGATCAAGATATTAAAGAATACAGGCGTTTATTAAAAGGAGAGAATTTAGCCCCTGATGAAAAAGAAGTGATGGATAAGGTCAGCGATGATTGTAAAAAGGATATAGAGAAAGGCCTACAAAAAATGGAAAAAGAAAAATTTAATAATTTTTTCAAAAAAGTAATTGATAAATGTAAACAACCCGTAAAAACAAAGAGAAAAAGAAAATGAAATTAAACGGAAATGACATTATGGCTTTAATCGGTTTGCCAGAATCTGATGACAGTGTCTTAGATTTGATTGAGGCATTAGGTGTGGAGCGTCCCGTCGCTAATGAATACGGTAATTCTGAAGGCATAGATTTGGAAGACACACTGGGACTTTCTTTAGGTTTTAGTCAAGAGCGTGTGACGGCAAAACAGAAAAAAGACCCTGCAGGTGGATTTTATCTAGATATAATCGACTTTCTCTATACCTTTGAGACCTTACCTTTTGGCATTGATGCCGATGATAACCTTTTGACGGTTGCTAAAAAAATTGGCAACCCTGTTATTTATAAACCGACAGATAAAGAAGATAATAGCCGATACTGGGTGGATAAAGAAAAAGGATATAGAATGCAAATTTTATTTGAAGATGAAAAGTTTGAAGAAGTTTATGGGGTAGTATTTTATACTTATCGACCCCCGTCTACTTTTGATTGGATAATAGATGAAAAATAAAAAACCATTTTTAATTGATTTAAGGACAGTTTATGACTAAGCAAAGAGATAAACGCTTAGAGGAAATGGGAAAAAAAATTCCTTTAGGCTATCCTCAACGCAAGGGCTATGTTTTTAAATATAGCAATGACTTTGAAACTTCTTCTTTTCCTCAAACGTTTATAAAGCGGTTTTTAGATGACGGTTATGGTGGCTTTGGGTTTTTTCCAGGTAGCTGTGAAAACCTGACTCGCTATTCATTATACCGTGCGATTTATGCCGCTGAAATCTTGGATGACAAAGCATTAGCTGTGGAAGAGCTATCCAGAGCGGGCTATTATGGCTATATGGGAGTTCATGTGAGTGCTATCGGGTGTGGCTTTAATATTGAGTATATGCCTTTTAT
Organism: Cocleimonas sp.; assembly: GCA_021647365.1. GTDB lineage: Bacteria > Pseudomonadota > Gammaproteobacteria > Thiotrichales > Thiotrichaceae > Cocleimonas. The sequence continues at coordinate 121,227 of JAKIUW010000002.1, forward strand.
AGAAATGAACTTGGCAACAGAGTTATTTTTTGCCCCTGTGTTAATGAATGACTGGAGCAAGGCAGACAAAGTTGCCGTTGATTTAATTGACTCTCTCAATGCCAAAGCTTGCATTATTACCCGCGGACAGCCTGATCTGGAGGCTCATCCCCTTTGGTTTATATTAAAAATGTACAGTCAGCTTATCAATAAACCCATTGATGCAAGAAAGCCATTTCATCCCAAAGATTTTGAAGCCTATGACAATGTGATAGAAAAATGGGACACAGATGATTTGGTTGAAGTTGAAAAAATGAGTTATTTGCTGATGGATATGCATTATGAAATTTACCGATCAGATAAAGGTTCCCGAACGTTTTTAGCGACATTCCCTTATGAAGTTATAGTCTGGCTTAAATTAAGAGAAAGAAAAGGACTGGCTAACCCCAGCAGCTTGTCTCATCCCTTTATGAAGCAAAAAATAATGCAGCTCATTTTAACGTCAAAAGAACGGTTTCCCCCTCCGGCAACGTTACCTTTTGCAAGTAGATTATTCAAGGGGTTGAAAAAAGAATACAGCACTATTGATATACCTGGTGATTTAGATTTATTTTGTGATAATTAAGCTGTTGTTTGGCTGGTTAACTCACACCCTTTCCTTGTATCGTTTATTATCGTTCCCATGCTCCCGCGTGGGAATGCAGTTTATGACGTTTTTCGACATAGGACGCGGAGCGCCCCTGTATGAATTTCCACGCAGGAACATGGAAACTATTAATTACAAAAATAAATTATATCTTTCTCTCTTTTAAAAAAATTCCTGAGAATGCTGTGATCCAATAATTATAGGGTCATCTCTTTTGCTATCCATGCGCAACGGTACTAATGACCTTTGTCATACCTGATTTCTTCACTAAGCTGTCCATCATTACAATTAATGCCTTCTGATCTTCATCGGGTAAGGTGTTACATTGCTCACAAAGTTGGCGTAGTTCATAGTTCCTGATCTTTAAATCTTCTGAGGGTTCTTGCCTTCCAGCTAATGCATCCAAAGTCACTTGAAGGCTATCGGCAATCTTTACGACAGTATCAAAATGCGGCACATTGCCACCTTTCTCCCAGCGATTGTAAACCCGCGGACTCACTTCTAGTAATTCTGCGAGCCGTGCTTGCGTGATGTTTCTCGCCTGTCTAAGCAATTGCAGACGATCAGAAAATATCGACATATCCAAATCTTGTATCTGATAATGAGTTTGAATTGTCATTGTAAGGGGAGTGTGCAATTGATATTTAATTTAGAAGTTTTTATCGAGGAAAGAGGGTTAGAGCTTAAAATAAACCACGAAAAAAATTAATGAATTTCCTCATTAGACGAGTCAACCAAAAAACTTGATTGCTGTGCTTCCCGCCTTGTTTATCAATCTGTTCTTTAAGTTGATCAACGATAGTCTCTGGGGTGGTAAATTGCCCCGTTTGCCAATTCATATAAAGCGGATAATCAATCAATGTGCCTGCGATTAATTCATTTGGCTGTAACTTCTTGGTACGGCGCTCTAACGGGTGACGATCAACAGTTAGCCCCCAGTTTGAGTAAAATGGCAAGCCGTAACAAACTACTTTCAATCCTCTCATTAATCCTTCAAATCCTACCAACGAAGTCATGGTATGTACCTCATCAACCACGGCAAGACAATCGGTAATACTGGTGTCGCTTAACTCTAAATCCACATGTTTATTTATAACCTCAGGCGCAACTTTGCCCTTGCGGTTTCCACTGACTACATCGGGGTGAGGCTTATAAATCAGATAAGCATCAGGATTTTCTTCTCGCGTGACTTTGATTAAAGCAGTGTTTGAATCAATATCAATACAGCCTTTTATAATGGATGCATCGCCTTCAACCTGCCCAGGTACTAATATGATTTTTTGATTATTTTTTGTACTTAAAGATGCCTTGCTAAAAGGCTTGCCCAAGTTATATTTACTTAACTCGTTTTTTAAAAGTGAATGTTTGAGTCGCTCTGCTCGTTTCAATTCATTATCTGAGAACTTTTTAGTTTGCAATATTGTCTCAAGATCGCTGGGTTTTGTAGGGTCATAATAAATCCCCGTCTTATCCAAAACCAACGATGCTGGCGCAGTTAAATCTGTACCCAAACCTGCCGAGCGGATAAAGCCATCTTCAACTTGCCAAGGCGTGACACCAAACTCATTGATAAGCTCATCTACCTGCGCTTGATTTTTACTTGCCCAAGTCACTAGCTGAGAGTTTGAATCAAAGCCCTTTTTAATCGCTTGCTTGGCAGAAGATACAAAAACAATATCACTCTTAACTGCCGAAATAGAACCTAAAAAAGCCTTGATATGGTTTTGCTTCCAGCGGGTGAAGTTTATGCAAAAGAGTTTATGAGATAGCTCAAGCCTATTTTTATACTGTAATTCAAAGTACGAAATAATATCTTCAAGTTCACAGTGTTGCTGAGTATCAGGGTGTAAATAGCGCGTGTATTGGATATATGCGGCAGTAAAAACCTCCTCTACAGTTCGTCTTTTTTTACGCCTATTCCAGACCTCCAAAGACTTATCAGCTCTATCTTCCGTCAAGCCCCAGCCCGCATAAAAAGGAACACCAAAACAGACAACATGTTTGCCTAACATCAATGCTTCAAAACCCATCTGCGAAGTTGCCACATAAACGGCATCTACTTTTTTCAGCAATACCATTGGGTTTACTTGTTCTGAAATTATATGAATTCTTGAATCAAGCTTAGAAAAATTGAGATTGCCTTTCTTTTTTCCAACTATCACATCAGGATGAGTTTTTACAATGATTCGTGCATTAGGATAATCATCCAGTGCCGCTTGCAACATCTTCTCAAATGTACTCTCATTAACGTAACCATACTTTAGCGACATATCACCTGCCGTTTGGTCTATGACTAATACGACTTCATCAGCATCAAATAGTGAATCATCCAACTGTAATGAGCCATTATTATATTTTGAAATATTACTCTTTATAATCCGCTGAATTGCATTTTGTGCACGGTTGGTAGCATCACCATCATGTAAAAGTGGGGGGGTGTGTTCGACAGGCTCAACAGAACTGTGTTTTCCATATTCAGATATTAATGTATCAAGGTCAGAGGCTTGCGTAGCATCGTAATAAATGCCTTTACTATCGACAACAAGTGAGCAACTTTCGGAACCAAGCACCCCTTGCCCCATTGAGTGGATGAAGCCATCTTCTAAAGCACAGTAAGGTAATTTATATTTTTTAGAGAAAGTAATCGCTGGCTGTGTATTTTCTTTTTTACCCCAACCAATAACAAGATCAATCTTTTGCTTTTCTCTAGGTTGAAATAACATTTCATGAGAGCGCAAAAATGTTTTTAATTTTTTATTATTGAATATGCCCTTTGAGAAAGTAGCTATAGTTTTAAGGCTATTCATGATTTATCTAAAAAACTTAGTCCATCTTTTTGCCAAGCTCTTAATAGTTTTTTCTCTTCTTGCCAATTATGACGCGTCCCAGCTTTGTGTGTTGATGAGCTATGGTGATATTGCTCTTGCTTATCACCAGAAAAGGATTGAAAACCAGCAACACTCAAACCATCTAACTTACCAGTGATTTGAGTAATCCACATTATAATTAAAAGCCCAGCACTGGGAGGAGCTTTCAATATTCTTACTAAGTCTTGCCATAGCTCCAGTGGTGGCGTTAAAACCTTTCCACCTTTTTCAAATGTCAACTTAACACGAGACCAATCGGACATTGTATAACAGATATCTGGGCCAGAAATAATTGTCCAGCCAACATCAACACCTAACAACTTTTCTGGCTCATGAAAATCAGGTGACTTGACCCAAAGGTCAATATTCTTACCGCATTGTTTTTGCAAACTTTCATCAGAACAATAGTTATTAAAACGAATCACCATCGCATGTTTGTCAATTAATTCACCTACGGATTTATTAAGTAGCGAGCCTGCATTACCTACAATACAAATGCTATTAGAACTCTCTTTAATCAAGCGCTTAAATTCATCGCGCCATTTTTTCTGTTGCTGAAAAAAATCAGATAGTGATTGAAGATTATCTGATGATTTTGCCTTTCCTATTCTTTGAAGGTAGCTAGCAATAGGGGGAGACTTATCTGTGTAAGATCGTAATTGGGCTTCATCAGTAATGCTTAATAAGTCGAAATCTGGTTTATATTCAAGGATAAAGCCAAGTGCCATTTTTTTATTGAAGCTTGATAACTCATCTATATTTGAGCAGACAAAAAAAAACCTTTTGAATCTAGCTTGTAGCCTAAGTCACGCAGAAAGCGTATATATGAAAACTTAATATTTGCATTCTGCGAGTGATTAAACGCGTTAGCATAATGGCTTAGAGTTTCATCAGAATAATAGCCTCTACTTCTACCGCGTTGCCCTCTAGAATGTGACAAATATGATCTTAAAAATCTAAACATTGTCGCAATTTATCACATCATTACAAAACTTGTCAGTCATTCGAGAAACATCCGCTTTTTCCAGTGTATCTTCATAGCACAATGAATGGTCAAACAGATCATTTGTATCATCACACAATAATTTTAAATGGTTGTACCAATCATCACCTGTTTTTGCTATCAGCACAGAGGAATTTTTAAACCTATCAGCATCACCATTAGAAGAAAAAATAGTTGGGATACCAAAAGCACCCGCCTCTACTGCTTTTAAGGCAGATTTACATTGATTGAAAATACTATTCTCCAGAGGCGCTAGATTAATACTTGAACAACTAACCAGCTTTTCGTACTCACTAAACGGCACTTTATCCAAGAAGGTTAGCTGGTTTTTTGATACATCCAAGGATGCTTTTAATGGCCCGACAACATCTAAATGAACGCTTGAGGTATCATTCAAAAATGCCTCTAATGGTTCTTTAATTAGCCTGAAATCATGGTCGTGGCTTCTTGTGCCAGAAAAGTATGTTATTTTTTTAGATGCAGTTTTCGTATTTATTTTTGTATCCCATGTATGAAAAACACAGTTGTGTAAAACCGTTACGGGCATATTAATAAAGTATTTGTTTAAATGGCTCTTTAATTGCTCTGTTGAACAAACAATATGATCACACAATCTAAGTGCCTTGTAATTTTTTAGGAATTTTTGAGATACTTGTTTCTTGCTTAAGATATTATTTACTACAGCAGGACTATACTTACTAAAGTCTGGATGGATTATTAAGTCATCTACATCAGCAATTATTTTCACCCCTTTTCTTTTCATTCTTCTTATGAAAAAAGCTAAGGATAGTGAGTAAACAGGTCTATGTAATAGTATATATTGGGTGTTTTTATTTACTTTATAGTCTTTAAAATGTCCTATGAAATTTAAAATTTCCTTTTTTTCTAAGCCTGAAGCTAGGTTCATACACCGATAAATAAATGATGCATCACTTTGATACAACTTTTTATTTTTACTAAACGCTAATATAGCAACACCATTTGTATTTCCACCTTGCAAAATATTCTTCACCTTTTCCTAAAAAACACTCTAATTGGTCTGAGAAAGACATGTTTAGAGTCTAAAAAATAATGATGAGGGTCATTCAACAGCTTCACACACAATCTACTATTTCGACTCCCCGACTTTGCTACATAGCGGATTAGGTATTCCTTCACGCTTCGCTTAATTGGCGGGATTTTAGGGCTAGTTGTTAAAGCACTAACATCCACAAGCACCTGATGATATAAATCTGAATTAGTATGGGTCGTGTACTTTTCAAAAAGATCCAAATATGCCGACCGAGCTAATTCCTCTCTTTTTTCGCGATGATCTATTAATAACTTAATCGCTTGATACCACTCTTCAAAATTATTATTAACTAAAAGCCCATTTTTATTATTTTTAACGATAGAGGAGTATGTTGGCACATCACTACAAATAGATACAAGACCGAGCGCTGTTGATTCTAGAAACTTCAAATGGCTCTTACTTTCATTAAAAATATCATCAACCAAAGGAATAACTGCAATATCCCAATCAACTTGTTCTCTCAACCATTTCACAAATTTTGGGTAAGCTCTAGCTTTAGGCAATGGAATTGCTTTCCCAAATATAGGATTATTGAGATCTTTTTGAAATGCACCAATAACTTCAACCTCTATTTGATCACCATATTCACGTTTTATCCTATCCATCACATCAGCAATAACCATAAGATCTTCATTGTGAGTTGGAGTACCTACATAGCCAATCTTTACAATACTGCTTTTCTTCTTATCATAAGATAGTTGCGAGCTTGAAATATCCCATAGCTGAGGATCTAAATAATTAGGGAGTAAAAAAACATTATCATTATACTTAGATGCCAATTTATACAACTGGGGCGTAGACACAACCACGGCATCAGCAGCGGATGCAATCCAGACAGTCCTATCAACCATTCTTTTTACATTAGCTTTAATTCTTCCTGTGCGTTTATATAAGCCCTCTACATTAAAAAAATCATCATCCAACTCATAGATACACTTCTTTCCCCCTTCTCTTAATTTTATCAACCAATTGGCAATCCTATCAAAATCTACTCCTCCAACATCACGCTCAATTATAAAAATATTAGCAACAGAGGGATCTGGCAACTTTTTCTTTTTGGAAACAGTAATATTCCAGTTTTTTGTCAGACTAAGATTATTAGCATACGGTAGAAGCAATCTTACAAAAGCAGAGGCAGATGGTTCATCATTGGTATGTCTTTCAGGCATAATACAAACAGATAAATTATCTGCTTTGGTAGAATCAGTTTGCATATTAAAACAGGCTCTAATTTTAATTTATGAGTTAAGTAAGTCTAAACCAATCTAAAAATTAATAATAACACCATAGTTATTTTTCGTACAAGATGAAGCTAATTAACACTCACATATACTATTTATACTGTAAAAATGTAATGATATCCCCCAAAAATAATTCTATATTATTAACTCTATCAAGCCCTTGCCTAAATAAAATTGAGACAGACAAATGGATCGAATAGAAAAAATATTGTACAAAATAAACAAACAAGGCAGAGGACTGGAGATAGGCCCTAGCCATAGCCCCATTGCCTCAAAAGCCGATGGATTTGATGTTGAAATTATTGACTGCATGGACAAAGAATCTTTAATCGAGCATTTTAAAAATGATCCTGTTGATATTACAAAAATCGAAGAAGTTGATCATGTGTGGAACGGTGAGTCATATTCTGCTTTAACTAAAAAACCAAATTACTATGATTGGATTCTCTCTTCACACTCTATAGAACACACAACGGATCTAATTGGCTTTTTAAATGATTGCGATGAAGTTCTTAAAGATGACGGCGTTATTTCATTAGCAATTCCTGATAAGCGATATTGCTTTGATTATTTTAGACCTGCATCTGGTATCGGTAAAATTATTGACTACCATCGAAACAAAAACGTAAGGCACTCTTATGGAACTCACATAGAATTTAGTCTAAATTTCTGTGAACGTGATTCAGTAAGCTCATGGCCAGAAGGCTCAGACGGTATCTTTAGTCTTAATTATGATGCATCAACCGCTTTAACAATAGCCGAAAATGCAGAAGCATCTTCAGAATATACAGATGCACATGAATGGTGTTTTACCTACAGCTCATTTCGACTAATCATACAAGACCTATATGAACTAGGCTTTATTAAATTGAGAGAAGTACACTCATTTTCGTCCACTGGAAATGAATTTCATATAACTTTGGGGAGACATGGAGCTGGCACAAATAAGAGCCGCCTAGATTTATTAGCTGATATTGACAGTGAAAATATTCGCTCTGTCTCTAAAGAAAAAATAGAAAAACCAAAAGTAGAAAAAAAATGGTGGCAAAGATTATTTAAATAATTATTATCCTACAACCCGCTTATCGGCAAAAACCCACAAGCCCATCAGCATCGTTTATAATAGTGCTAATAATAAAAATTAAGAGCTATAAGGCTCTAGGCGTCATTATGTTAAAAATGTATACGTTAGACAATAGGGTTGATCAACAACTTTCTGATACGGCTGGCACCGTGATTTTTCATGTAACAGATGAACAAGGCAATTCTCGTAAGGTTTTTGCTGATACTTATCTTGATGAGAACCAAGTGCCTCAAGGGGTTACGGCTAGTAGCAAACGTGAATTACCTCTTGTGGAAGGATTATTTCGCATGGAAATTGGTGAGACGACTACGCTTGATTTTACACTCTACAATAAGACTTTTAGTCGTAAAAAAGATAAAACCGTGAATCAGATTGCACACGATGAAGTCATGAAGATGCAAGAAGAGAGTTCTCTGCTGGCTAAGGCGGGAAAGATATTTAAGTTTAATAAGAAAGAGACTGCTGAGATTGATTGATCTCTAATAGCAGTTCTGCTGAGCATGGGTTTGTCTGAACGTAGCCGAAAAAGTGCTCTACCCGTATACTTAAATTCGTTACTAATTGTTATTTCACTCAAAAGCTTATTAATTTTCGACCTTTCGTACTCGTAGATAGGTAGCAAAGCGCGGTATGCCATTTTTAGTTTTTCCTCGGTATTGATAGGTGATGGTTTTACCTACTGCAGGAGGGGTTTGTCGCTCTGAATCAGAGAACCCTGAACCAATTTTAAACCGTGTGCCATCAGGTATTTCAACGATCATCGCGCCCAACATATTGGTGTATTTACCTTTACCTCCAATATGTTTGATCACTACCGCTTCAGCATCTTCATACCGTTTTACTTTTAATAAATCGCCACTGCGTTTGCCTTTGTATAGTGATGAGCCTTTGTGGAGCATCAATCCTTCTGCGCCTGCTTTTGTGATTGCCTCTAGCTCTTTCATTAATGTTGGGTGGCTAGTCACTTTCCACTGTTTAACCACTTTTACCCAGGGTGTATTCAAACGTTTGATGATTTTTTCCATTTCGACTAAACGTTCATCAAAGTTGACCGATAACTCTGGCATATCAAAGACCATAAATTTAATTTGCCTCCATGCAGCATCATCAGGAACTTTATCGCGCACCGTGCTAACCACTTGTTCAAAGCTTTGGCGAGCTATCCACAACTCACCATCAAGCTTTTGTTTAGGCAAAACTTGGGTAAACCACTTTGGTGCATGGTAGATATTTCCGCCACGTGATATGAGCTGTTTACCATCCCAAATAGTGCGTACACCATCGTATTTTTCACTTACCCAGTATTCATTTAAGTTAATACCTTCGTGATAAACATTTGCTAACATCAAGGCTGGTTTTGGCAGATCCTTAGCGTGTAGGTTACTTGGTAGTACTCCGATAAAAAGGAGCAATACCGTTAGGAGGGTTTTTTCAATCATGTTTCAGGTTCCTCTATGATTAATGTCAAGACTGGTCTATATATAAGCTGGATAATAAAAGAATTCACAAAGAATGCGAGCAGAATCATGACGACTGAAAATAAAATAAACACAGAAAATATTATCGACCTCTCTGTAAGCGAAATCGAAGAGCTATCACTTGAGGATCAAATCATTGCTTTGAAAGAAGAGGTAGAGCAACTACAAGCTTCCAAGAAAAAAGCCCAAACTCGTCATGCAAGAGAACAATCACTCAAACCGTATCAAGCTGAGTTGATAGGCTTACAAAAGTACTTGGAAGAAACCAAAAAGCGCATGATTATTCTTTATGAAGGGCGTGATGCATCGGGCAAAGGTGGAACGATTCGACGGGTTGCGCGCTACATGAATGAAAAGCATTATCGTGTGGTTGCACTGGGTAAGCCAACCCAGCAACAGCGTAGCCAGTGGTATTTTCAGCGTTATGTTGAGCAATTTCCTCGTGGTGGCGAGATCGTTATGTTTGACCGTAGTTGGTACAACCGTGCGATGGTAGAGCCTGTGTTGGGCTTTTGTACGCCAGAAGAGCACGCGGTTTTTATGAAAGGTGTGACAGGCTTTGAGAAAGACTTAGTACGCCAAGGCACGATTTTGATAAAAATCTATTTCAGCGTAACAAAGGCAGAACAAGCTCGTAGATTTGAACGACGTAAAACGGACCCGCTACGCCAATGGAAATTATCAGAAGTGGATATTCAAGCACAAGATCATTGGGATGAGTTCACTAATGCAAAATATGAAATGCTTAAACGCTCTCATACATCTTCTGCGCCGTGGACGATTGTGCGCTCTAACGATAAACATGCGGCACGTTTGAATGTGTTAAAAGTGATTTTGAATTCTGTTCCGTATAAACACGGTAACGATGAGCTGGATTTTATTCCTGACCCTGATATTGTTGTATCAGGCGCAAGAGAGATTGAGACGATGGAAGCAGATCGTTTGAAAAAGGGTAAGTTTAAGGCTTAACCAATCGCTAGTTTACAATATCTATATGATTAACATAGATGACCTCACAAGCTCCCGCCCCCGTATCTTTACGGGTGAGCGAACTTATCCAATGTCTACTGCCTGTGTCTACTCGTACCAAGTAGCCTGAAAGAGATATGATTTGTCCTTTTTTTATTTTTTTAAATGCACTTTCCACAATGCTACTAGCAGGTATCATATGCATGTTAGCACTTTGTGTTTGAATCTCATTACGTGGTATTGGGAATTTATTCACATGCCAACGATAGAAACGTCCCGATTGCGAGATTTCAATATTCTTTAAAACATCTTCATCAGACATATTTTGCCACCCCAAAGCTAAATCTACAGGGGATATTTTTGCGCCTTCATCGAACGAATAATTCTCTTTAGAAAGAACTTTTGCTCTTAAATCAATATTAGCTAAAGGTGTGATCTTACTGCCTTTGAACTGGAATGGTTTTATTCCGCGTATTTTTGATTGATAAGGAGCATCTGTTACTCTAACGCCTGCGCCGAGGATGACTTTATCTTCCTTTGTAACATACCACCATGTTATAGCGATAAGGAATAACCAAAAGACTGTTGTTTTCATTATTATTAATAGCCCATCATCACACCCCCCTAGTTTTACATGATGGAACTAATACATGGCTTCATCATGTAAAACTAGGGGGGTGTGAATGTCTATATTATCTTAATGCTAGTTGACGATTACTACGTCCACCAGCATAAACCCACTCAATTAGCTTGTCGTGCGCTCTGAGTGAACGCTTACGTGCTCTTGGGTCATTATGCAAAATTGCCATGACATAGGTTTTTCCATTTGCGGCTTTAACATAGCCTGCGATACTACGAACATCGCGTAATGTACCTGTTTTAAAGAAGCCTTTGCCGCGTACTTGCGTGCCTCTTAAACGTCTCTTCATAGTCCCATCAACACCTGCAACCGCCAATGAGCGCATAAACACGTTACGGAATGGGCTACGATAAGCATCAACCAACAAATCACCCACATGCGCCGCGCTGATGCGTGCAGTACGGCTCAAGCCGGAACCATTTTCAATGCGTAACTCAGGGAAGTGTAGACCGCGTGAAGCTAACCATTGACCGATAGCATTAGCGCCTGCACGTTGTGTGCCTTGCCCACCTTTTTTAGCACCTATGGTCAATAGCAACTGGCGAGCCATTACGTTGTTACTCTTTTTGATAATAGTTGGCAAGATTTCTGCAAGTGTACGTGAATAAGTGCGTAGCAATGGTTTTGCATTTGTAGGGGCGGGGCCCATCGCAAATCGTGTATTAAGGTTTCCACCCACATCACGCTTCCACATAGCTTGCATACTGCCATAGATCATTTCCGCTGGGCGACTAATCACTCGGCTGTAAGATCTTGTGCCACAACGGCGAGAGAAGCGCCCGCTAAAGGTTACAATAGTTTGCCCTGCTCGTTTAGATACTCCAATTCTTGGACGACAACCACGTTTTGATTTACGCATTCTATTTACGATACGTAAGTTATGCGTTGGCGTCGTTGTTGTAATGTGTACGCGCTTACCTACAGTACGAACCTGAAAGGTATTGACACGCTCATTAAACAGAAGCGCATCGGGCTGAGCATTATATTTTGATTGTGTTTTACCATCAAAGGCATACTGATTTGGAATATTAAAATAACTGCTATCAAACACAACACGTCCGTTTACATTACGGATGCCTTTTTGGCGAATACCTTGAAGAACCTTGCGCAAATCAGTACTTTTAAACTCCGGCGAACCGTAGCCTTTGATGATTAAATCACCCTGCAATGTGCCATTTTGAACACGTCCATTGGTAAAAACATCCAGTGGCCAGCGGTAATTGGGGCCTAATGTGCCCAGTGCTGCATAGCCTGTAATAATTTTCATAACCGACGCGGGTACACGTGCCGTATTTTCTTGGTACGCCAATAATGGGCGTGGTGAATTCACATCTTGTGCGTAAGCGCTCACACCATGCGGACTTGTTTTTGTTGCGCGTAGTTTTGCAACTATTTCCATTGGGAGCTGTTGATATGCAGCTTTTTGATTGTTTTTTCTAAACGCTGCGTACGCTGGCTTTGCAGCAACGTGTGCTGGCTGAGCGGTGCGACCTTGTTGCTTTTTAAGTTGAGCTTGCTTCCAGCGCTGTTGGTATTGCGCTCGTGTTAACTGTACAGGTGGCTTTGATTGAACGGCAGGTTTTTTCCAAACAGGATTTGTCTGCTGAACGGCTGCAACTTGCTTTCGTGCAGGCGCTACCGCCTTTGGTGCAACACGTTGTGGCTTTGCTTGTGCAATATTTTTTGATCTTTGCTGTGCTTCCCACTTTGCTTTCCATGCCGCTCGTTGGCGATCTAACGTGCTTAAACTCTTTTTAGAAACTGCTTTTTGAACAACTTGTTTCTTTTTAGCCACCGCAAATTCACGCTTTTTCTTTAAAGCTTGCTCATTTTGATAACGCGCATGATATTGCTTTTTTGTATACTTTACAAAAGTGGTAGGCACTGCTTTTGTATTTTTTGCACTCGCAGGCACACCCACTGAATTCCAAATGGCATCAATTTTTTGTACTTTTTCAGCTGCTTGTAGCGGGGCTGTGAGTAAAACAGAAAGCACGCTTCCTGTCATAATGAGAAGGGGCTTCTCAAAATTCATATTTTTCACCTAGTTTAGACCTCTTCAAAGGGGATCTTTTATTATTGTTACAAATAATTATTGCATAATCTGGCTGAAGCCACGCTTAATTACTCCAACTTTTATTGGATCATTAAAGACCAAGATCATTCCAAATTTCATCTACGCGTTTTTTTACAGCTTCATCCATCACGATAGGTTTCCCCCATTCACGGTCGGTTTCACCCTCCCATTTGTTGGTCGCATCAAAGCCCATTTTTGAACCCAAGCCCGACACTGGCGAAGCAAAATCCAGATAATCAATCGGCGTATTTTCGATAATTGTGGTATCGCGCGCAGGGTCCATTCGTGTTGTCATTGCCCAAATCACATCATTCCAATTGCGCGTATCAATATCATCATCCACCACAATCACAAACTTGGTGTACATAAATTGACGTAAAAATGACCAAACCCCCATCATTACGCGCTTTGCATGCCCTGGGTATTGCTTCTTCATACTCACCACCGCCATGCGATACGAACAGCCTTCTGGTGGTAAGTAAAAATCCGTAATCTCAGGAAACTGCTTTTGCAAAATAGGCACGAATACTTCGTTTAGTGCCACGCCGAGCATGGCAGGTTCATCTGGCGGACGACCTGTGTAAGTGCTGTGGTAAATAGGGTCTTTGCGATGGGTGATGCGCTCAATCGTGAACACAGGGAAGCGCTCAACTTCGTTGTAATAACCTGTGTGATCACCGTAGGGGCCTTCGTCGGCCATATCATCGGGGTACAAATGCCCTTCCAAGACATATTCTGCCGAAGCGGGGACTTGTAAATCTGAGCCGATACACTTTGTCACTTCAGTACGTGAGCCACGTAGCAAGCCTGCAAAGGCGTATTCCGACAAAGTATCAGGCACAGGCGTAACCGCTCCCAAAATAGTTGCAGGGTCAGCGCCTAGCGCAACCGTAATCGGAAAAGGCTCACCCGGATGTTTCTCTTGCCAGTCACGAAAATCTAACGCACCTCCACGATGCGATAGCCAACGCATAATCACACGATTTTTACCAATCACTTGTTGGCGATAAATACCCAGATTTTGGCGTGATTTGTTTGGCCCTTTGGTGATTACCAAGCCCCATGTGATCAGCGGGGCGGCATCATCTGGCCAGCAGGTTTGGATGGGTAATTTAGCAAGATCAACATCATCGCCTACAATTACAAATTCTTGGCAGGCGGCTTTTTTGATTTTCTTCGGCGCCATATCCAATACTTTTTTGTATTTTGGAATGGACTTAAGCGCATCTTTTATGCCTTTGGGCGGCGATGGCTCTTTTAGGCTAGCAAGCAGTTTTCCCACTTCTCGCAGTGCAGTCACAGAATCTTCACCCATGCCCATTGCCACGCGTTCTGGCGTACCAAATAAGTTACCCAAAACAGGTGTATCGTAACCTTTAGGGTTTTCAAACAGCAACGCTGGTCCACCAGCGCGCAGTACGCGGTCGCAAATTTCGGTCATTTCCAGATTAGGATCAACTTCAGTAGTGATGCGTTTAAGCTCACCTTGAGATTCGAGCTGAGAGATAAAGTCGCGTAGGTCTTTGTATTTCATGGATGGATCATAGCTTTAATAATACCAAAGCACACCCCCACTTTTACATGATGCTTTTTACAATATCCAATTGGACACTATCCAGCACCACCAAATCACCTTGCTTTAAACCCTGCACCGCCTCATCACTCACCACACAAAACGGCACGCCATATTCGCGTGCAACAATCGCCGAGTGAGAAAGCTGACTACCTTTATGGGTGATGATTCTTTTTAGATGTTGGATATTATGTACCCAACGATTATCAAAATACGGGGCGAGTATAATACTGCCGGCGGGTATTGTTTGATGAAAACGTGCTGGGTTTTCAATTATGAATAATGGGCCTGTGCTTACTTTTTTTGCGCCGATAGATTGGGCATTGCTTTGTTGGTTGTTGTTGTGGCTACTACTGTCTTCATTCACATTACTAAAGTCATAAATAGCGTAGGGTGCATCATGGTGTTGGCGTTGTTGTGCTTTGCTGAAGTCCTTATTTAGATACTCCTGCCAGTGGCAAAATACGCTGTACTTTTCTTCTGATAGGGTCTTTTTTAGCTTATTTAATTCATAGAAAAATAAATCGCGTAGTAAACCATTAAGCGCATTCCAATCCTTTGGTTTTGAGGAAACATCAGCCACGGTTAAAGCCTGATACCAAGAAAGTTCGTAAGCATGTGTCAGTGAGATATTCTCTCGTCCGCCACCATCACTAAGAATATTAGCGACCATCCAAAGTTGAAACAGCGTTAATAATTTTTGATATGAGAAAGATGAACTTTGAAAGTCTGCCAAAGTATCTAAAAAATCATGAACCTTTTTCTGCCATTGCGGCGCTCTAAAACTTTTCCAAAAACCACCCATAAGTGTGGATTTATAAAATGCTTTTTCACGAATTGGGTCAACCAAAACCGTGCCGTCGGGTAATCGCAATAAAAAATCTACCGCCTCAGCTTTATAGCCAATTGATTGAAATGTGCTGAGGCTGTCTTTATAAAGTTGCTCTAGCAAACTAAAACTGAGTGGCGATAGATTTCCTAGGCTTTCAGAAAGTGCGCCAAATTGCCAATTAGAGCTTATTGAGAGTTCTTTCGCTACTTCTGGTGGTGCACTTTGTATCGCGCCTACAAGATGTGTTTGCGGACGAACTTGTAAAATAACAACGGCATCTTTCTCTTTGGAATATGCCCATTCGCAATCGATAGGAAATGTACATTCTTCCCTTAATGTATTGACCATTTCCGTAAGTTTTTCTTTTAAAAAAAACAAATCATCATCTAAAAGTGGGGGGGTGTGCTTTGTGTCTATACTTAAAACAGCAGGTGTAGAATTACCTGCAACCACTTCCTGAACGCTCTCCGTAGAGTATTCAACATAATAATAATCGCTAAAGAAACTCCACGGCGCGAATAAAACGCCCCCAATAGAATGCTCAATATATTCTTGTAGCATCAGCTGCGGGGAGGCTTCTAAGTTGAGTGTTTCTAGCGCTTGCTGGTTATTTTCATTAGCGATGCGTATCGTGCTTAAAATCTCATCCGCAATAATCGCTTCTGAACTCCAGAAGTGCCCTGCGTAAGAATGTTCCGAGCCATCTTCACAGGCATTCATACTACGAACAATAAAGTGCTTCGCGCCTGTCGATTTTACAAAGTCTTGTATAGCGTGCTCATCTCCACTTTCTGAGATTAATAAAGTTTGTGGCGTAACAAGCCCTAGCTCGCTAGCGTGTTGTAAGTAGCGATATTTATTGGATAGTTTGTTGCTTACTGAATTGGTCATTGTTGCTCATCAGTAATAATCGGAGGGATAAGAAACTCGTCTGTGGTGTCGTGTATGCCCACCACTTTTCCGCCCGATTTTTCAACTAAATAATTAAAACTATTGGAGTGAAAACAAGCAATAAAACTACTGCAAATAATAATAATTGGTTTGCTTTTAGATTGCTCAACAATTTTTTGAACATCCTCCGTTGTCGCAATTTCAAAGGGCAAATGGATCACATCAGGAATATCAGAAGGCTTAATCTCACCTGCTTCAATATTTACTTTCAGAGTGTTTGTCGCTTCTTTAATCATGCTATCGGTATAAATAGGTTTTGAAACGGGATCAGATGAATACTCCTCATCACCCGTAATGGGCAACTTTTGTTGGCTCCAATTTCTTAAACCGCCTTGCAAGAAAGCGATATTTTTATAGCCCAAATTCGCCAATAGGTTGGCAGTGATATAACCACGCAAGCCCGAATGGCACAGCACAACAATCTGCTTATCCTTAGGCAGTGATTTTTCAAGTTCGGGCGTGATAATACCGTGCAATACGTCACCATAACGCACGCTAGAGTCGTATTGCATATAAAACTTACTGCGCTCGTAGGCTTCGCGCACATCAAGCAGATAGAAATTACCGCGATTTGCCTGCATTTCTTTATGCAAAGTTTGCGGCGTAAACGATGGTAGCGTTTTATAAATAAGCTTTGGCAGGTTTTTTAAGCCACGCGCAAATTCAGCCTCTTGTTTCATCTCTTTAAAGGTTTTAAGCTTCCATTCCCTTACGCTTTCATCAGGGTCACGCTCAATAGTATCTTCAATACTGATGTATTCCATCGTTGTCGGAGCTACAAAGCCAGCAGGATTTTGCATATTGCTATACGCAAACCAAAGAGCAAAAGGCATAGCAAGACCAAGCCCAGCAAGAATAAAAGTAGAACGATGCCAGCTAGAAAAATAGGCAGAGAAAAACTGCTTAACCGAAAAATAAGCACCCGCCATAAAAACAGAAGCAACCCCCAACATCTGCAAAGCCGACTGCCAAATAGAGATTAAAGCATCAGGCGGAGGGATAGCGTGAGCCGCGCTTGTAGATAGCATTAAGCCAAATGTAAGCACTGTAATTTTTAGTAGTGTGTGAAACATATTGTACATAATGCCATAAACAATGCGCAATCTGCTTTCTTGTAAGCATATTTTACAAACTGTTTACAAATGCATTTTCTACACTTAACAATCTGTTGATCATGTAAAAGTGTGGGGGGGGGGGGCACTACTGTCCCACAGTTTGTCATTAGAAAGCGAGCCTCATCTGTGGTTCGCTTTTTTTATGCCTTGGAGGATCTGGTTTTAATATCTGTCGTAGACTCTTTCGCTCAAATAAATTGAGCTGAATAACCCTTAATATTCGTTGTACAGTCCACCTATTTTTGCGCTATGGCGAGCATAAGCAAGCAACAAATAAGTGATCATTGCAATCCAAATCTGTGTCATGACAGCATTACGGGATACGCCAACAAAAGCTTTAATCTTGAGGTTTTGTTTGATGGCTTTGAAGAACAATTCTACTTGCCAGCGGTCTTTGTAAATGGCTGCAATTGTTGCAGCACAAAGCTTGAAGTTGTTGGTTAAAAAGAGAT
>JAKIUW010000046.1 GCA_021647365.1 Cocleimonas sp.
TTATAGAGACTAAAAATGATTCATATCGGTTTAAACAAAGCCAACAAAAGGCGCTAAAATAACAACCCAAGGGTGGGTCAATATTCGATGCCTATGTGGGTCAATTTTGGATGCTCATTGACAATTGAACCACGGCTGGGATAGTTTGAGGTGCTGGTGCTGAAATTTTAGGTTTCTTAGACTTCTTTTTCTTTTTTATACTTTTCTTGTATTCCTTGCCCTTGATGTAGCATTCTAAGTAGTGGGGTGGATTACCTTCAAAATAGCTATCAAATGAAAGCCTATCATCTTCATGAATACCAAGCTTTTTCATTTCCTTGATAATAGATAAACCTATTTCAATTTTTCTATCACTCTCAAAATCAGCCTTTTCAAATTCTGCTAATGCTGGATAGGTTTCTTCAAAGAAATTATTATTCATAATTGATAGCCACCATTGACGGGATAGAGTCAATGCTTCCCTTAGATTCCCAGTTTTTGTGCTTCTTCTTATTATTCTGTTTTTGGGTATATTTTTATTTTGAATATAAGATGGTACACGCATCTGGAAATAATAGATATTTCTACGCGATGTGAGGTATGACGGGGTATATGTAGCCATTGTGTAGCCCACTTTGTGCTACACGACTGATAAGCTCTTAGATAAAAGATGCTTAATATCTCCACCATCCCTTATTAGATAAGGGTTTAGCATGGTAGAGAAGATAATATGGCGGAGAAGGAGAGATTCGAACTCTCGACACGGGATAAACCATGTACTCCCTTAGCAGGGGAGCGCCTTCGGCCACTCGGCCACTTCTCCATATTTATTTATCGTTTTTCAACGAAGCGCAAGGATACCTCTGCATTCCCCCTAGGTAAAGTATGAATTCCTAAAAAACAGCCTTTTATCTGTTTTTTTAGATGAATTATGCCAATCAAATACTTTTTACAATGATCATTCACTTCGCACTTAACAATTTCAGCACTTGATTTTGAGATATTCGATATTATTATCTTTCATTCACACACAACTATAATCCAATTGGAGAACAATCATGGCATCAGCAAACGCGCGTCACATACTCGTTGAAACTGAGGAACAGTGTAACGACCTTAAAAAGCAAATTGAAGAGGGTGCGGATTTTGCATCCGTCGCACAGAAACATTCAAGCTGCCCTTCTAAGGCACAGGGTGGTGATTTAGGCTCTTTTAGCCCCGGTCAGATGGTTCCTGAATTTGATAAGGTTGTGTTTAGCGCAGATGTGAATACCGTTCAAGGCCCTGTTAAAACACAGTTTGGTTATCATTTATTGGAAGTGACTAGTCGCACAGACTAAATAGTCAGCCCTGAAAAAGGGCTGATGCTAATTTCAAGTATCAGAATCAATTGTGAAGGTGAAAATGAGTAAGCTTACTTTTATTTCACCTCTAGAATTCAGTGAATAAACAAGCAATAAAACAGCTTTCATCCACTTATTTAAATTCTAGGCACACGCTGCCATAAGAAGGTTAATCTCATCGCCTTCAATACCTTTTAGATAATTTCTACCGAGTCTGTAATCTGATTTTAAATGACCGATGATAGGTTCAATCGCTGCACGTCTTTGGGTTGTTGAGCAAGCACACGTTCATACAATAAAAAGTCTTTTTGGTAATACTCAAACAAGTCATATTTTGGAAGTCTTCTGCGTAATTCCCTGATTAAAATACCGGCAATGGTGCGTAAGCGTTTCAACGCTTTCTTAGCAGGTGAGCGACGTTTAGGCTGACGAAAATGGCGTATTTGTAGACGCAGTCCTTTGACTTCTTTCTTATACGTTCTTCTTTGCTGGATACCGTGGTGTTTTGCTACTCTGCTCAGGCGATTGATGATCTTAATGGCAAACTTTGCATCCGTTGGATAGGTGATGTTTTTTTCTTGGACAGTCGTATCAATATTGACCGTTTCTTCCAATGCCTGTTTACCATGCAATGCCACACTCATGGAGAATATTTTCTCAAAACCTGCTTTGCCAATGCGGTTTCTAAATTTAACCAGTTCAGTGCTATCACACGGTAGATCATAGCTAAACGCGGTTAATCCACAGAAGACTTGATAATAAGGATTTTGTTTAAACGGTAGGACAAGGCGCTTATTACTTAGGTTTTCTAGCTGTTTTAATAATAACAAACCGACCATTAAACGAATTGGATTAGAGGGCACGCCGATGTCTTTTTAATAATGTTTAGCGAAACTATCCTCAAACTCTGACCACGGTATGGCTTGAGATAATTGAATAAGAGGATCGCTAGAATCTAGCTGTAATAATAGGTCTGTACCAAAAAAACTGGTTTGGTGACCTGTGTTTGAGGGAGTGAGCATAGTTCAACCTTTCGACTAGAAACAGGTGTTTATTATAGATTTTCTGGTCGATAAGAGCCTCTACTTTGAGGATAAACTTCAGAACTTCAGAACTTCAATAAGTTATGAGTTTTTCAGGGCTGACCACTTATAATTCTAACAGGCATAAAAAAAGCACCCGAAGGTGCTTTTAAAATATATTTTAAATTGATTACTTTGCAGCATTAACCATGTAATCAACAGCCGCTTTAACGTCATCATCTTCTAAAGCCATATTACCGCCTTTAGGAGGCATCGCACCTTTTCCATTCAATGATGTTGTGTAAAGTGCCTCCATACCTGTTGCGATACGTGGCGCCCAAGCTTCTTTGTCGCCTAATTTAGGAGAGCCTGCAACACCTGTTGCATGACAAGCAAAACACGCGGTATTGTAAATGTTTTTACCTGTTTCTAAAGATGCCGCAGGTGTAGATGTAGATGCTGCTACGACAGGAGCAGTAGCTTCTACTGGAGGTGTCGTTGCTTCAGGTGCTTCTGGTGCAGTGGCTTCTGTTGGTATTACGTCTGCCGTTGCAGGCGTGCTTTCTTCTGCTTTTGGCTCTTCTTTCTTTGGTGTTTCTTGTTTAGCTGCTTCTTCTTGTTTTGGTACCTCTGCGGTGGCTGGTGCAGCAGCGCCTAAATCAAACCCTGCTTCCTTTGTCATATAAAGAATCGCAGCTTTAAGCTCTGCATCACCTACATTCTGCCCACCACGAGCAGGCATTGCACCTTTACCGTTAATTGCAGTATTCATTAAAGCATCTAGACCTGTAGCAACTCTAGGCTCCCATACTGCTTTATCATCAAGCTTTGGCGCACCAGCAGCACCTGTTGCATGACAAGCCATACAAACAGCATCATAAACTGCTTTACCCGATCTAGCTGGTGCGGAAGCGGCCGAAACAGCAGGCGCATCGGATGTTGCAGAAGTACCAATAGGCTGTAAGTTTTCCTCAACCTTCATAACGAGATGACTAGTATCGATCTCACCTTTGATTGAGTTTCTTTTATAAGTACTTACTAAACTTGAAAGAAGAACATAAACAACAGCAACAATTGCAAGCAAACTGATGATAAAAATGATCTTTGCGATAGGATCAACTTTTGGCGCATGATTAGACATTGACTACTCCAACACGGATATCGGGTTAAATTTGTGCGGGATTATATGCAATTATACTAATATACTCCACTATTTTGTTCTGCATAGTTATTCATATATCAACCTTAAGTTGACATACATCAATAAAGCTATCATCCATATCTACAACCCATATTATATAGCCTTTAAAATAACATCATGTGAAAGTAGGGGGGTGTGCTTTTTGGGCTACTTAGATAACCTCCAATAGACTATACTGCGCACCCATGCACCTGTAGCTCACTTGGATAGAGTGCCAGCCTCCGAAGCTGGAAGTAGTGGGTTCGATTCCCGCCAGGTGCGCCATTTTTTGCTATGATCAAAGCATGTCTAACGAACTCGAAACTATAAAATTCCGCTTGCAAGAATTTGCCAAAGAACGTGATTGGGATCAATTCCATTCGCCTAAGAACTTTTCTATGGCATTGATTGTGGAATGCGCCGAACTGGTTGAGCATTTTCAGTGGCTAACCGATGAACAAAGCAAACGCTTGCCTGCGGATACTTTGGATGAAGTTAGTTTGGAAATGGCGGATATTATGATCTACTTGGTACGGCTGGCAGATAAGCTTGATGTGGATTTATTGGAATCTGTTAATAGAAAAATCAAACTTAATGCTGAGAAATATCCTATCGAAAAATCAAAAGGTTTAGCGGCTAAATACAATAAGCTTTAACCGTATATACACCCCCCCCCACTTTTACATGATGTTTATAACATTTTATTGACCTAAAGAACGATACCAGCGACTTACTTTTTCACGTTCTTCATCCGTCATTTTAGTCAAATTACCCAATGGCATTATTTTTTGCATCACCTGAGCATTTATCTTATCGGCATTGTTTTCTAGCACGCCTTCTTTATCGTAAGCTAATCCTGCTGGCGGCGTGACAAACCCAGGTTGTGTTGGCTTGCTGCTGTGACAGCTGAAACAGCGTTGTTCAAAAATTGGCAGAACTTGTGCTGTAGTGACTTTATCAGATGCTTCTAATGCCTCTTGCTTGGCAGGCATCGTTGCCATCACAATCATAATAAATCCAAACAGTGCGGTGGGTAACATCCATACTGCTTTGCTTATGTGACGAATATTAAAGTAATGACGTGCCAGTATACCGACAGCAGATACTGCAATTAACACCAACCAATTGTATTGATTTCCATAAGTCGTGGGGAAATGATTACTGATCATAATGAACAGCACTGGCAAGGTTAGGTAGTTGTTGTGGCGTGAACGTAACAAGCCGTTTTCGCCGTAGCTTGCATCAGGAATACGATCTTCTGAAAGTGCTTTAACCAACTCTTTTTGTGCAGGGATAATGACAAAAAAAACATTGCCTGCCATGATGGTGCCGATGGCTGCGCCCACATGAATATATGCTGCTCTAGGACTTAGGAATTGTGTCAGTAAATAAGCCAGAACCGCCAAGTAAATAAAAACTATAACACCTAAAAGCAAAGGTTTTGATTTTAGTGTTTTGCACAGTAAATCATAAACAAACCAGCTAAACACGCCACTCGCAACGCCGATAATAATAGCCATCGTAGGGGTTAAGTCATACACTGATGGATCAATCATCATCGCAGTAGCATTGTAGTAATAGACAATGATGAGTAAGGTCATGCCGCTCACCCATGTCATATACGCCTCCCACTTAAACCAGTGCAAAACCTCAGGGAGTTTTTCAGGGCCGTTAGTGAATTTTTTTAGATGATAAAAACCACCGCCGTGCACAGCCCATAGGTTTCCGTCGATACCTTTTTCTTGAGGGGCTTGGCGATTAAGATGATTTTCGAGCCAGTTGAAATAGAACGATGCGCCTATCCATGCGACGCCGACAATAAAATGAATCCAGCGAACAAGAAGGTTTAGCCATTCTACGATATGCGCTTCCAATGATTAACTCCCTCGATAAGTGCTGTAGCCAAAAGGTGAGAGCAATAACGGAATATGGTAATGTTCGCCGTTGCCTTTTATATCAAAAACAATTTCTGCATAGGGATAAAAAGCTTCTACACCTTGTTTTTTAAAATACTGCTCTGTCACAAATAAGACTTTGTAGCGCCCTGCTTTTAAAACCATATCATCAGACAACAAATCACCTACGCGACCATCGCTATTTGTTGTGCCGCCACCTAGTAAATCCCATTTTCCATTGATGAATTGAGATAGTGTTAAATCAATACCTTCGGCAGGCTTGCCGACCGCAGTGTCTAAAACGTGGGTAGTTATTTGACTCATAATTACTCTTCGTTATTTCAGTTGTTTAAGGAAGGGGAAAATTTGTTGTTTAATTAAGCCATCAGGCACGTAATCACCAACAACTCCGTATTCTTTAGGCCATTCTTCTTGCCCTTTAACAGCAGTACCAAATATATAGTCCAAGAAGGAAAAGTGCGCTGCATAATTCTTATCAATTGCTGCTTTATCACTAGAATGGTGCCAATGATGAAACTGTGGCGTAACAATAATATATTGTAGCCAGCCAAACTTAAATTTAACATTCGCATGATTAAAAACAGCTTGTAAACCAACGACAATAATATATGCATCAATCACCGATTTGGAGAACCCTAACAAAAATACAGGTATCAAAACTAGACAGCGGGTGGCAATAATTTCAAGCAGGTGCTGGCGTGAACCTGCCATCCAATCCATTTTCTTGGCAGAATGATGAATCGCATGAAAACGCCATAAAAAAGGGATTTCGTGATAACCACGGTGTGCCCAATATTGCACCAGATCAGCCAGTAAAATAATCAATAAAAGCTGCCCCCAAAACGGTAACGTTTGAATAAACACATCTGTTCCCAACATTGATACCCAACCAAACATATCGTAAACAACATGATTAGTGACTAAGAGCATAAAACCAATTAACAAATGATTTAATAGAAAGTGGTTAAAGTCCGTTTTCCAGCCTAGACGAAAAACTCGCTGATTTCGGTGTGGCCATAGTTTTTCAATGATAATAAAAATAAGGCTAGAACCCAGCAAATCGAGAATAAACCAATCAAGCCCTATGTAGAGCTGCTTATCCTCAAAGCTTTTAACTTCAATATTATTAGCACCCAGTAAAATGGTTATGCTGATAAAAATCCAAGAAACCATACCTAAATATTTTATTTTAGTGCCACTTCTATTATTTGCACCAAAACCTCGAACAATATTAAAAGTAGCCAGACCACCCGCAAGTATCAAGGCATAGAACATAAGCTGTCGAATAAACTCAACGCTGTAATTTTTGCGCAAATCAGGAGTGGTTAAGTACTCAGGAAAATAAAAAGCGAGAACACCAAGAAAACTAAGAATAGAAAGAGTCAGGGCAATAATGCCACTAATTACACCCTCGCCAAATTTAAGTTTGATTTCACGTTCAGCCATTATATATTCTCTAGAAGTTTACTAAGTCGGACATGGGTAATCTTACGCTGTTCTTCGGCAGCATTCATAAGCTCTTGCTCTCGTGTATTTGGCAAACGCTGTAATAATAATTCTAACATTTCATTAGCACTTTTACCGCTTGCGCAAACAATAAAAATAAAGCCAAACTTCTCTTTATAATCTTTATTGCCTTGCGATAGTGATTGTAATGTATTTTCTGTAGCGGTGTTTACGCCGGATTGTTCGTGCCCAGCAGATTCTGCCGTATTACGATATTTTTCACGCAAGGTTGAAACATCACCAATTTCTGGATGTCCTTCAAAGG
Source organism: Cocleimonas sp. (assembly GCA_021647365.1). Lineage (GTDB taxonomy): Bacteria > Pseudomonadota > Gammaproteobacteria > Thiotrichales > Thiotrichaceae > Cocleimonas. The sequence continues at coordinate 7,212 of JAKIUW010000046.1, forward strand.
CTTGTAGCAAGTCTTCTTCTTTTGATAGCGCCCAACATTCATCTGCGGCTTTAATCACGGATTGAAAACTAGAATAGGTTTCTCGACTCACGGTCATGCACTCACACCACCTTTCGCTGGTATTGCACTGCATGAAGGCATCAAATGCATCTTGGTGTAAGAGGTTATTTAAAGCCACTACTGTCCCGTTAACTTCATAACATCACCATTTGATTAAAGTCATGTTGTTTTCTATTGGGTGGATCACCTCGAAGAAGTGCCATAAGGTCGCGCTTCTCAAACAAATTAAGCT
>JAKIUW010000026.1 GCA_021647365.1 Cocleimonas sp.
GGCTGTTTCCATTAATATCACCTATTAAATTCCCCAAGCTAAAAACTTGGTATTAAACTACAAATAGGTGGGTCAATTTTCGATGCCAATTAACCCCTAAAGTGGGTCAGTTTTGCATGCTTATTAATAAGTAAATGGGCTATAAGTGCAAATAGATGATTACTTTATTTTAAATAAATAGTTTAAACTAGGCGTAAATATTTATAAACAAAACTATTTAGGAAAAAATCATGAAACAAACATTTGAAGTGGTCAATGTAAAATGTGGAGGTTGCGCAAGCACCTTGAAATCAAAACTAAAAGATCAATTTGGCGATGTAGATGTTGACCTTGATGTAACGCCACGCAAAATAACATTGGATATTGATGATAGCCAAATAGAACAACTTACTAAGGCCTTACGTAAATTAGGTTATCCGTTAACAACAGATGAAATGGGGCTTTTAGAAGGCACCACGGCTAAAGCCAAAAGTTTTGTGTCTTGTGCTGTTGGAAAAATGAATGAGAGCTAATGCTCCCTCTTTTTTACTTGGTTCTAGCAACGTAACTACTCTTTTTTAAGCTACAATTTTTTAAGCTTCATTCTCCCGTATCCGTTCCAGCCGTTTTTGCTCTTCATCAAACGCCGCTTGAATCTCTTCTAGCACACCATCTACATCGGCATCATCCGAGGTATCTACATACTCACCTGTTAAAATCGTATCGGGTTTGAGTTTGCCGTCTTCATACAGGCTCCAGATTTCTCTACCAAATTGGGTTTCTAGTAAGAAGGATGCAAACTGACCAAAGTAGCGTGTCATATTATCTACGTCGCGTAGTAACATGGCTTTAGCATTATTATTGGCGGCAGCATTGACGGCTTGGGGTAGGTCGATAATCACGGGGCCGTATTCATCGAGTAATACATTAAATTCTGATAAGTCACCATGAACGATGCCTGCGCAGAGCATTCGTACTACGTCTTGCATGACAATCATAAAGTTTCCGATGGCTTGTTCATCTGTCATGGTGACATCGCCTAAGCGTGGCGCAACATTACCATCGGCATCGGTGACTAATTCCATTAACAATACGCCGTCGATACAATCATAGGGAATAGGGACACGCACATCTGCTTCTGCGAGTAAACGTAGCGCATCGACTTCGGCATTTTGCCATGTTTTTTCTTGCTCTTTGCGCCCGAACTTTGAGCCTTTTTCCATTGCGCGTTGGCGACGGCTGTTGCGGACTTTACGTCCTTCGGTGTATTGCACGGCTTTTTTAAAGCTACGTTCAGCAGCATCTTTATAGACTTTGGCACAACGTACTTCATCGCCACACAGCACAACGTAAAGGTCGGCTTCTTTGCCACTCATTAAACGGCTGAGCACTTCATCAACTAAACCGTATTCAACAAGCGGTTGGATTCGTTTTGGGATTTTCATTCAGTGTAGCCCTAATATCTTCCCCGATAATATAGATAATAATACAATATCATGTAAAAGTGGGGGGGTGTGCTAAATATTATTAATTAAGCACACCCCCCCACTTTTACATGGTGTTTATAACTTAGTAATCACTTAGAAGATCAAGTTCATCATACCAATCATAACAATCAAAAACAGAATCGTCATAATGCCACCTGCTTTCATAAAGTCAGGTACGCGGTAGCCACCGGGGCCCATAATCAGAGCGTTGACTTGGTGGGTTGGAATGATAAAAGAGTTTGATGTGGCGATAGCAACCGTTAGCGCAAAGACCGCAGGATCGGCATCAACGCCCAATGCAATATTAACCGCCAAAGGCACGAGTAAAAGTGTTGCGCCGATATTGGACATGACCAAGGTGAAGAAGGTAGCTAGTATGGCAATGGCGGTTTGAATCATCCAGATTGGCATATCACCAATCACAGCGATGGTTTGATCGGCAATCCATTTGGCAGTGCCGCTTTGCTCTACGGCGATACCTAATGGAATTAAGCTGGCAAGTAGGAAAACAGTTTTCCATGAAACGGCGCGGTAGGCTTCATCGATATTAATTACGCCTGATAGAATCATGCCGATTGCACCTGTGAGTAATGAAACTGATAGTGGCATTTCGGTGAGTAAAACCATTGCTAGTGCGATCACAAAGAATAATAGTGCCCATCCTACTTTTTTAGGGCGCTCTTCTTCACGCGGGTATTCCGTGGTGATAACGACAAAATCGGGTGATGACTCAAGGCGTTTTAACGCCTCCCATGTGGTGTGTACCACTAAGGTATCACCTGAATGAAAAGGCATATTACGGATGTCTTCATCTTCGTGCATGGTTTCGCCATCGCGGTGTAATCCAACCATGGCGATGCCGTGTGTTTTACGTAACCAAATATCACGAGCGCTTTTACCAATGAGGTGTGAGCTAGGTGGAATAACCACTTCGGCGATACCCGCTTTGTCGGATGATAAATCAGCGGCAAAGGTACGTAGCTGATCACGCACTTTTAGTTTTAGTTTTTTTGCAAATCGAGAGAGGTCTCTATACTCTGAAACAATACCCAGTACCATGCCCGCTTTTATTCCTGTATCTCTATCGAGCGCGCCAGGGCCAATGCGAGTTTCTTGCCCAGATAGTTTGGTCGCAATGATACGAATATCGTAGGTGTCTTCAATATCATCGAGTCGTTTACCCACAAACTCGCTGTCATCGGTTACAACCACTTCGTGCATTTGATAATCAAGACCATATACATCATTGAAGTAATCCATCGTGTCTTCGCCACCAGCAGCGCCATCTTCATCTTTTGTTTTAATGCCTGGTAATACAAAGCGTCCAAAGATTACAAAATAAAGAATACCTGTAGCCACCAATACCAAGCCGATAGGGGTGGTTGAAAAGATAGACCAGAGTTCCATTTTTTGATCATCAGGGAGTGCATCGTTTGATGTTTTGATGAGATCATTTAGAAGAATCAAAGGTGATGAACCCACCATTGTTACTGTTCCACCTAAAATGGCGCAGAATCCCATTGGCATTAATAAGCGTGACATGGGTATTTTGGCGCGTGAAGAGATGCGTGAAACAACGGGTAAAAATAGCGCAGTGGCTCCCACGTTTTGCATAAAAGATGAAATGATGGCAACGGTACTGGAAACGATGGGAATAATACGAGTTTCTGAAGTACCGCCAACATTTAAAATAAAGTTTGAAACCTTGCTCATTAGGCCTGTTTTATCCAAACCTGCACCAATAATCATCACCGCGATAATTGACATGACCGCGTTACTGGAAAAACCATCAAAAAGGTGATGGGTATCAACTAAGCCTTTTTCTAAGCCCATGTAAGGGGCAAATAAAGTACTTAAACCCAGTAGCACCATAATGCTAATCGCGGCAACATCAATATCGACAATCTCAAAAACAAACAGATAAATCGTCAACACCAAAAGACCGACAACCCAAGCGATGGTAAGGCTAGGCGAGATTGAAGCGAGGTAAAGCCCCAGTAATGCAAAAATACCTAAGGCGATAATCTTTTTTATAAAATCCTTCTTGTTGAGAAGTGATTTTGCAGGAGTAGTGCTTTCAGTGTTTGTGTCGATTGGTGGTGTCATGGTTATAGGTCGTTTAGGTGTGTTTGTAAGTAGCTGTCAGGTTAGTCGTTAGTTTGGCGTGTTATCCCGATCAACCGTGGAGCATTCTTTGAAAATTCGTTTGGGGCATTTAATACATTGATCTTCATCCAACTGAGTAAAAACCCATTGGATACCTGATTTTTTTGAAGGGAAAAAGTGATAATCACCGATATGCTCAAAAGCATCACTGCGAAGTAGGTGTTTAAAAACACTGTCTTTAATATGGTAGAAATACAAGCCACCGCCGAGTTCTTCGATGCGTTGTGCTTCTTGTTCCAGCATTTCTGAGCCTGCAATGTCGATAAAATTAATACCACCCGCATCGACTAAAATATAGCGGTAGCCTGCCTTGGTAAGTTTATGAAGTTCTTTTTGAATCGCGGTAAGGGAGCCGAAGTAAATCGACATATCGATACGAATAATTTTTAGTTGAGGGCATTCGTCCAAATTCTTCTCAGCAACATCTTGTAAGGAGCGTGTTAAAGATTTTGGGTTCGGAGCTAGTGAAACAATCTGCGGATTTGAAGTGCGATTTAGAAAAAGCATTAATGACAACAGTACGCCCATGTAAATGGCAAATTCAAGCTCTAAGAATAGAGTAGCAAAGAAGGTGGTGAGTAGAATCGCTGTTTCAGATTTGCTCAAACGTAAAATTTCTTTAATGTGTTTCACATCAATTAAATTATAGGCAACCAATAAAATAGAAGCACCCATAGATGCAATAGGAAGATATGCCGTAACGGGCGCGATGAGTAAAACAATCAATAGTAAGAAGAAAGATGCAAAGATAGCAGACATTGGTGATTTAGCACCCGAATCGTAATTGATACCTGAGCGCGTGAATGAGCCAGAACCAGCATAACTAGAGAAAAAACTACCCACGATATTAGACATTCCTTGCCCAATAAACTCCTGACTTCCATCAATTTGTTGCTTGCTTTTGGCCGCAACAGAACGCGCGATTGAGACGGCCTCTACCAAGCCAAGTAGGGCAATAGCGAAGGCTTCAGGTGCCAACATTTTAAGTGTTTCAAATGAAAATTCAGGTGATGAAATGGGAGGTAGGCCTCTGGGGATCGCGCCAACCACCTCAACACCTTTTGTTTCACCATTAATCAGTATGTTTGCCAAGCCACCAGCAATCATGCCTATCAATAAATAAGGCATTCTCGGGAAAAACTTTTTAACCGTAAGCCCTGTGGCTAATGTTACTAACGCAACAGTAAGAATATAGTAATTAATCTCACCAATTTGTTGAAACATATCCATCCATGTATGGATAAATGACTCACCGCGCGGAATGTGAAAACCCAAAACATATTTGAGCTGACTTGTTGCAATCAAAATGGCTGCACCCGTTGTAAAGCCAACGACAACCGTATGAGAAACAAAATTAACCAAAGAACCTAAACGTGCAATTCCAAACAATAATTGGAAAACACCAGCCAAGAAAGTGAGTGTGAGTGCAAGCCCTATAAACTCAGGTGTGCCTGCTTCTACATGGTGACTTAGTGCTGAAAAAACAACGATTGAAATAGCCGCCGTAGGGCCAGAAATCAGATGTAAAGAAGAGCCAAATAAGGCAGCGATGACAGGTGTAATCATCGAAGTATATAGGCCATATTGCGGTGGTAAACCTGCAATAGAGGCATAAGCAATGCCTTGTGGGAGTACGATAACAGCGCCCGTAAGCCCAGCCATTAAATCAGCACGTATAGAATCCTTATTAACCGACGGCAGCCAGCCTAAAAAAGGAAAAAATAATTGCCAAAAGGTGTTCACCTGATGTCTCCAAACAGTGATGGAATAATCTACATTAGTATTTACTAATGTAGACTATTAATGGCGCGCGATGATACCGTATTAGTCAGGTATTTAGTAGGGTTAAATACAGTTATTTAATTTTTTTTGATTTTGATTCTAGACAAGATAAGTGAGCATGAATCTGATGCTTTATTAATCTGTACACACTTAAATATAAGCATGAAAACTAAAAAGCTACATCATTGATTGCAAACATCATGTAAAAGTGTGGGGGTGTGCTTTTAAATGATATTTAACACAGTCATTCTGGTGAACAATGTGATTTTTGTTGAAACGGATACTGTCATCCACCAGTATGACGATGCATTTCATGCCTCCTTCGGTCGTCGTCACTTCGCTTCGGCTACTTGTTTTCAGTATACTCACGCTGCTCTTGAGCAAACTCAAACAGTCCAAGGAAACCTAGCGTGATAGAAACAATCAGCAAGTATTTAGAAAAACTCCCCTTAATTGCAGGATATGAACAACAACTGGCCTCAGCGATCGCTTTTGTAGCCGTTATTGTTATTGCTTTTATTGTTCACTTTGCAACGAAAGGTATTGTGATTCATTTAATTCGTGCTTTGATTCAGCGCACTAAAAATAATCGAGATGATATTTTTATTTCTCGCGGCGTCTTTAATCGAATCACTTATTTAACCCCCGCAGCCATTATTTATAACCTCACTCCAAATGCACTAAGCCTCTACCCCACACTTTCAGAAATAATAACAACCATCGCGCTACTTGCCATGGTTATAACCATCACCTTAATACTCGATGCGTTTATTGATGCGCTTGGTGAGATATACAAAACATTTGAAATATCCAAACAGATACCCATCACCAGCTTTATACAACTCGCAAAAATGCTACTCTACTTCCTTTGCATCATCGCGATCATTTCGATTATTTTAGATCAATCACCCGCTAAACTCTTTGCTGGCTTAGGCGCGATGACCGCCGTGCTAATGTTAGTTTTCAAAGACCCAATCATGGGCTTTGCCGCAGGCATACAACTCAGCTCAAACCGAATGGTGTCACCCGGTGATTGGATAGAAATGCCAGAATACGGTGTTGATGGCGATGTTATGGAAATCGGCTTAACCACCGTTAAAGTGCGTAACTTCGATAAAACCATTACCACAGTACCCACACAAGCACTGATTGGAAACTCCTTTAAAAACTGGCGTGGCATGCAAGAAACAGGCGGAAGACGCATCAAGCGCTCTGTTTATATCAATCTAAACAGCATTCGTTTTTGTACTGAAAGCGATCTAGAGAGCTTTGGAAATATCCAATATATCAGCGAGCACATAGAGAAAAAGCACAAAGAAATCACACAGCACAATAAAGCTCAAAAAGTGAACTTAGAAAACTTAGCCAATGGACGTCGCATGACCAACATAGGCATTTTTCGCAACTACATTGAAGCCTATCTATTAAACCACCCCAGTATTCATAAAAATTTGACAATTCTAGTGAGGCAACTAAAGCCCACAGAAAATGGATTGCCCATTGAAATATATGCGTTTACAAATGATACAAACTGGAAAAAATACGAAGGTATCCAATCTGATATATTTGATCATATCCTTGCAGTAGCAACTGAATTTGATTTAACGGTATTTCAGAATCCTAGTGGAGCTGATTTTATTAGTCTTATGTAGTTACTTTGAACAGAGTATCTACCAGCTGTTATTTCTGAGAAACGCAGTAAACCCGCAGGGTGCTTTGTCAGGGCGAACTGTAGTGGCATAGTAAAAATGGATACTCTTTTTAATTAGCGCTTAGGTTCTTTGATTATTTTCTTGTGGCTGTTGACAAGAGAATAACTCGTAGCCTGTAACAAAAAGGCAGAGGAGAAAATCCAAACTCGCAAACTACGAAAATAACCACTCAAGTCTAAAAATAAAACACCCTGTAAAACTAGGGGGGTGTGCATCATAAAAACAATATTAATTCACATTATTTAAAAATAATTCCACTTCCTCCTTGACACTTCCTCCATTGCGAACTAAAAGTCATTTTAAGAGGAGTTTCCTCATAAATGGATAAAAAAATGACTCAACAAACAGATAAAAATAATAATAAAGTATCACACGATACCGCTCTTGATGGTGAGAATGCGGTTTATCTCGAATTACTCTTCGAACGCTACCTAAAAGATAGTTCATCTGTCAGCGATGATTGGCAACGCTATTTTGCGGATATGCCTGTTCCTGAAGATTTTCATAACGGTTCAACGCATTCTGACATGCGCGATAAGTTTCGTACCGATAAGCTTCACACGGGCAAAAGAGGCAAACAAGCTTCGGAAGTGAGCTTTATTGAGTTGGAAACGGAACGCCAGCAGGTGCATGTTTTACAACTTATTGATAGTTATCGTTCGTTGGGGCATTTGGTGGCGTACACTAATCCGCTTCGGGGTGACGAGGTTAAGCCTAATCTTCCTGAGTTGACCTTGCAGAATTATGGCTTGGATAAGATAGATCAAAATAAGTTGTACGACCCTGGCAGTTTTCAAATGAAAGAGCCACCTACGTTGGCGAATATCTTTCGTGCACTACGCAATACTTATACTGAAAGTATTGGTGTTGAGTATATGCATATTATGGATACCGAAGAAAAGCGCTGGATTCAAAGTCGTTTAGAGCCGAGTCAAGCACGTCCTAAGTATGATAATAATAAGAAAAGCGAGTTGCTTGACCATCTTGTCGCTGCAGAAACTTTGGAGCGTTATCTTCATAAAAAATACGTGGGGCAAAAACGCTTCTCATTAGAGGGTGGCGAAAGTCTTATCCCGTTGTTACATGAGATTATTCATCATTCGGGTAGTCAAAAAACACGCGAAATGGTGTTAGCAATGGCGCATCGTGGTCGTTTGAATGTGCTTATTAATATTATGGGTAAATCACCCGACAAGCTTTTTAAAGAGTTTGAAGGCACCAATATTGATGAAGATATTAGTCGGGATGCGGCAGGCGATGTGAAGTATCACAAAGGATTTTCATGCAGTATCCAAACCAGCCAAGACCCGATGCATTTATCGTTGGCGTTTAACCCATCGCATTTAGAAATTGTAGGGCCTGTTGCCTGTGGTTCGGTACGTGCAAGGCAAGATCGTCGTGATGATCAAGGTGGTCAAGTCGTCGGCGTGGTGATTCATGGTGATGCCGCATTTGCGGGGCAGGGCGTAGTGATGGAAGCGTTTAATATGGCACAAACGCGTGGTTATCGTATCCACGGCACGATTCACATCGTTATCAATAATCAAATTGGTTTTACCACCAGTACGCAGTTTGATAGTCGTAGCACCTATTATCCAACCGATGTGGCGAAGATGATTAACGCGCCGATTTTGCATGTTAATGGTGATGACCCTGAGGCGGTAATTTTTGCCGCGCAGGTGGCGATGGATTATCGCTTACAGTTTAAGAAAGACATTGTGATTGATCTGGTTTGTTATCGCCGACACGGACATAATGAGGCAGACGAGCCTGCGATGACTCAACCGATTATGTATACCTCTATTCGTAACATGAAGACTACACAAGAGCTGTATGCGGAGAAACTGATCAATGAGGGTTTGGTGTCTGCGAGTGAAACAGGTGAGCGTATCCAAGCTTATAAAGATCGCCTTTCAGCAGGTAAACCAGCCGTAAACACGCTAGATTACAGTAGTGTACCTGAGCACTTTAAAGTGAATTGGAACGAATTTAAAGGGCGAGATTGGACAAGTAAGGCAGATACACGTTTTGATCATGGAAAACTAAAATCCATCTTAAAGCGTGGTCATAATGTTAATGAAGATTTTGTAGTGCATCCGCGTGTAAAGAAAATACTGCAAATGCGTGAAGAAATGGTCGAAGGTACACGCCCTATTGATTGGGGCTGCGCAGAAAATCTAGCCTACGCATCATTATTAACCGAACAATATGATATTCGTATTAGCGGACAAGACAGTGGGCGCGGTACGTTTTCACATCGTCATGCAGTATTGCACAATCAAGTGAAGCGTCAGGCTTGGATTCCTTTGCGGCATGTTGTGGATAAAGAAAAAGGAGAGAAACGCGGTAAATTTAATATTATTGATTCCGTGTTATCCGAAGAAGCGGTGCTGGCTTTTGAATACGGCTATGCAACGTCATCACCCAATACTTTACTAATTTGGGAAGCACAATTTGGTGATTTCGCCAATGGTGCGCAAGTGGTTATCGATCAATTTATCAGCTCGGGCGAAAGTAAATGGGGGCGTTTGTGTGGTTTGGTGATGTTTTTGCCGCACGGTTATGAAGGCATGGGTGCAGAGCATTCATCGGCGCGTTTAGAGCGCTTTATGCAGATGTGTGCTGAGCAAAATATGCAAATTTGTGTGCCCAGTACGCCTGCTCAGACTTTCCATATGATTCGTCGTCAGATGATTCGTTCGTACCGTAAACCTTTGATAGTTATGACACCAAAAAGTTTACTACGAAACCCTGCCGCGGTTAGCACCATAAAAGAGCTAACTGAGGGTAACTTCCACCCGATTATTGATGAAGAACGTTTTAAAAAATCAAAGAATGAGATTACTCGCGTGGTGCTGTGTAGTGGCAAGGTTTATTACGATTTATTGGCTAAGTCCAATGAAGAAAAACTCAGTGATATTGCATTGATACGCATCGAGCAGCTTTATCCATTCCCCGATAAATTATTAGAAACTATTTTGAAAACCTATCCTAATTTAAAAGAGTTAGTTTGGTGTCAAGAAGAGCCACGCAACCAAGGTGCATGGGATAGTACCAAACACCGTTTTAGAAAGTTTGAAAATCAATATGAAGTAACTTGTGTGAGTCGCCCCAGTGCGGCAGCGCCTGCGGTTGGCTCGCATAAAGTTCATGTTTTACAACAAAACAACCTAGTGCTTGAAGCACTTTCGTTAACGAAATAATACAGAAGAGATTAGATAAAATGGCTATTGAAATACGTGTACCACAATTACCAGAATCCGTCAGCGATGCCACCATTGCTGCTTGGGTGATTAAAGAAGGTGACAGCGTTAATGAAGAAGATAATTTGTTGGAATTAGAAACGGACAAAGTCGTTTTAGAAGTGCCAGCGCCTGTTTCAGGGGTGCTGACAAAAATTATTGCAGAGCAGGGCGCTACAGTTCTTGCAGGTGATGTTATTGGGATGCTGGAAGAAGGTGCTGTTGCCACTACGAGCACGGGTGACAGTGAGCCAGCGGAAGAGGTCTCACCCAGTGAAGCCAATGCCAGCCCATCGGTTAGAAAACTTATGTCAGAAAATGGTATCAGCGAATCTCAAATAACAGGTACGGGTAAGAATGGACGCATTTTAAAAGAGGATGTTGAAAAAGTATTGCAAGCGGCATCAGCAACATCAATCAAAACAACAGCGCCACCAAAACCTGCACCAACACCAAGCCCACAATCATCCACAGACACAGAAGGCAGGGAAGAGCGCCGTGTACCGATGACAAGGTTACGCGTACGTATCGCAGAACGTTTGTTAGAGGCGCAAAGCAACGCGGCAATACTCACAACATTTAATGAGGTTGACCTCAGTGAAGTGTCACGTTTACGCCGTAAATATCAAGATCGCTTCCAAAAATCACATGACATTAAATTAGGTTTTATGTCGTTCTTTATCAAAGCAGCAACAGAAGCTCTAAAGCGCTATCCCGAAGTGAATGCGCGCATCGACGGAAGCGATATTATCTATCAAGGTTATTATGATATTGGTGTAGCGGTTTCATCTGAGCGAGGTTTAGTTGTTCCTATTATTCGCAATACCGATAGCATGGGCAATGCAGATATTGAAAAAGCTATTATGGATTACGCTACTCGTGCACGTAGCGGGCATTTAGAACTCAGCGAATTAACGGGCGGAACATTTTCGATTACCAATGGTGGAATATTCGGCTCAATGCTATCAACCCCTATCATCAACCCTCCACAAAGCGCTATCTTAGGCATGCATAATATTCAACAACGCCCTGTAGCGGTTGATGGTGAAGTGGTAATTCGTCCGATGATGTATTTAGCGCTATCGTATGATCATCGTTTGATTGATGGAAAAGCTGCGGTGAGTTTCTTGGTGAAAGTGAAAGAGTTGTTGGAAGATCCTGCTAGTTTGTTTTTGGAGTTGTAATATTCTAGAAGCACACCCCCCCCACTTTTACATGATGTTATAAATATATCTGGAAATTCTAAACATCATGTAAAAGTGTGGGGTGTGCTTACTATAATTATTCATGCGCATGGAAGTAACTCTTTAGCCAATCCTCAAGTGATTTTGTTTGCTCTGTATCAAATAACAATCCAAGTTTAGTACGTCGCCATAATATATCTTCTGCCGTGCGCGCCCATTCTGTTTTGATGAGGTATTCAACTTCAGATTGATACAGTCCGTGTGAGAATGATTCGCCTAAGTCTTTATCCGTACTCGCATACCTTAAAACATTTTTGGCGCGTGTTCCGTAGAGTTTGATAAAGCGCTTGGCTTCATCGGCGGATAGAAAGTCATACTGATCTTGTAGGTTTTTGCAGATTTTATCAAAGTCATCAATGGCAAAATCCCCACCAGGGAGTGCGACTGATTCTGTCCATTTTCCTTGGTTTTTATCACTTTCTTTTTCGAGTAAACCGTCTATTTTTTCCATGACAGATTCGGCTAAACGACGATAGGTTGTAATCTTTCCACCAAAAATATTAACCATAGGGGCAACGTGTGTGTTGGGTCTATCTACGCGCAACACATAGTCGCGGGTGGCTTCTTGTGCTTTGGATGCGCCGTCGTTATAGAGCGAGCGAACTCCTGCAAAGGTGCCAACAATATCGTCGGGTTTTATTTTGTGGTTAAAGTAGACGTTGGCGGATTCACACAGATAATCAATTTCTTTTTGGGTGATTTTAGTATCACGAGGGTCGCCGTCGTATTCGTGATCAGTCGTGCCAATTAAGGTGAAGTTGTCATGATAAGGGATGGCGAAAATAATACGGTCATCGGTATTTTGGAAAATGTAACACTTATCGTGTTCATATATTTTAGGTACGATAATATGGCTACCCTGAACCAGACGAATGTTATTGGTTGGCTCAGTAGGATGTAATGATGTCAGTACCTTATCTGCCCAAGGGCCACTAGCATTGATAATAATTTTTGCAGTTACGGTGGATTGTTTCAGGGTAATTTGATCTTCAATAGTGACAGACCAATGCCCATCGGTGCGTTGCATATCAACACATTTTGAGCGCGTATTAATGCTTGCACCATGTTCAGCGGCATCGAGTGCATTGAGTACAACTAAGCGCGCATCATCGACTGCACAATCAGAGTATTCAAAACCTTTGCTGTAATTTTGGCTAAGCACCTTACCTGCTTCGTCGCTTGATAAATCTAAGGTAGTCGTAGCGGGGAGTTTTTTGCGCCCACCAATATGGTCGTACATAAATAAGCCAAGGCGTAAAAGCCAAGCGGGGCGAAGCCCTTTGTGATGTGGCAATACAAAGCGCATGGGGTGGATGATATGCGGTGCAAGTTTCCATAAAATTTCACGTTCGGTTAATGCTTCGCGAACTAAACGGAACTCGTAGTGCTCTAAGTAACGCAAGCCACCGTGAATGAGCTTGGTGGATTGTGATGAAGTGCCGCTGGCAAGGTCATCGGCTTCGCATAAATAAACGGAATAGCCTCTACCAACCGCGTCACGGGCAATACCGCAGCCGTTGATGCCACCGCCGATAATGAGGATGTCGTAGTCCTTCTGCATGGGTTCTCCTTCGTATTATTATGAGTGTAGAATAAGTAGAAGAAAAAAACGCCATTTAAAAGTGGGGGGGTGTGCTTTTTATTGTTATATTTACACATTGATTTAAGTAAGGGGAAAATAATAATGATTTCAAGAATATTTTTAGGGTTGGCTGTGGGTGTCTCTTTAATGACGTTGAACGGTTGTTCGACTATTGGTGTCAACCAAACAGGAAAAACAAAGCCGTCTGTATCCGTACCTAAAAACACGAAAGAAGGTTATTGGAAACAACGTCAACAGCTACTAGGAAGAGATTCAACGTGGAATTTAAATAGCAAAGTGGCTTTACGTTACCGTGCTGAGCATTTTACCTTTGGCTTAAATTGGGCGCAAAAAAACGCACAACAATATGTCATGCTGATTAATAACCCTGTTACAGGCGGTGTGGTTGCAAAACTGTCGCGTGATAAAGCAGGGGTTTCATTGTTGTCTGATGATGGTAAAACCTATCGTGACACCGATGAAGAGCGTTTACTCAAACGCCAATCAGGTATTGAGCTGCCTTTAAAGGGAATGCAGTACTGGGCGCGCGGTTTAACCTCGCCTTTGTATAAAACGGATAAAGTTGTATTGGATGCATCGGGTCGCCCACAATCTATTTATCAGGCGGGTTGGAAGATTGATTATTCACGTTACGCATCCAATAAATTTAATGCGATGCCCGGCAAAGTGATTATCACGCGAAGCAAAGACAGTGTTTATTTGAAAATGATTGCAAAGCGCTGGCAAGGTATTTGATATTAGCATTAGCACTTTAGTCTTACCTGCGCCCGCCAAGCTCAATCTTTTTCTGCATATCACAGGCAGGCGGGATGATGGTTATCATCTACTGCAAACGGTTTTCCAGTTTTTAGATTACTCGGATAATATTCAATTATCGCTACGCAATGATGGCGTTATTCAACGTGTAAAAGGGCTTGAACATATTCCGCCTGAATCTGATTTGTGTGTGCGCGCTGCAAAATTATTACAGGCGTTTACTCAATCTTCATTGGGTGTGGATTTATCCATTGAAAAAAAATTACCCATCGGCGGCGGAATAGGGGGCGGAAGCTCCGATGCGGCAACTGTTTTGCAAGGTTTAAATAAGCTTTGGAGTTGTGGTTTATCAGATGATGAGCTTGCCGAACTAGGTTTGCAGTTAGGTGCAGATGTGCCTGTTTTTATACGTGGTTTTTCAGCGTGGGCGGAAGGTGTTGGTGAGCAACTTACCCCCATTGCGTTAGATGAAAAATGGTTTTTAGTTATCCAGCCTAAAATATCTGTATCAACGGCTGAAATTTTTATCGATAAAGCATTGACACGAGATTGTGAAGCCCTCAAAATAGCGCGCTTTCTGAAAGGCGAAAGTCTCGAAAAGCTTATCAATGTTTTTGAGCCTGTAGTGAGAAATATATACCCTGAAATTGCGCAAGCATTGGACTGGTTATCACAATTTTCACCTTCACGATTGACTGGTACGGGTGCTTGTTTATTTGCATCATTCGAAAGTGAAGAAAAAGCAAAACAGGTCTTAGACCAACTGCCAAAAAAATGGCAGGGTTTTGTAGCCAAAGGATTGAACGAATCGCCGTTAAAAAGCGCTTTGTTAAATTTTAAATCAGAAAGTTAGTATTACTACCAGCAAGTAGAATTTCAGTCTATCCAAACTGCTCAGGTTGCTTCTAAAGCCCGTCAGTTCAAGGCAGAAAAAGTGAAGTTTACAAGTGTAAATGAGCTTTTTCCAACGCGACTCTTAGTTGCGAGAAGGGCGGGTTTTAGGAGTGAGCTGAGTAGTTATGCACAAAAGTGGGACGTCGCCAAGTGGTAAGGCTCTGGGTTTTGATCTCAGCATGCGTAGGTTCGAACCCTACCGTCCCAGCCATATTTCGTTGGCACGTTGGTTAGAGTAAGCTGTCTAATTAACGTGCCGATTCTTCATTCATATCATAGAGATAGTTCATGTCAGACGTAGACAGAATGATGATTTTCACCGGAAACTCAAATCCGGAACTTGCTCGCGAAGTCGGTGAGCTACTTAATACTTCATTAGGAAACTGCACCGTTGCACAATTCAGTGACGGTGAAGCGCACGTTGAGATTTTAGAAAACGTCCGTGGACGCGATGTGTTTGTTATCCAGCCAACCTGCTCACCCACCAATGATAATCTGATGGAATTATTGATTATGGTTGATGCAATGTACCGCGCATCCGCTGGGCGTATTACCGCTGTTATTCCATACTATGGTTACGCAAGGCAAGATCGTCGTGTGCGCTCACGTCGTGTACCTATCTCTGCCAAGCTAGTGGCAGACATGTTATCGACCAGTCGTGTTGATCGTATATTAACGATTGATTTACACTCTGATCAGATTCAAGGTTTCTTTGATCTTCCTGTTGATAATATATACGCATCCGCAGTTTTACTTAGAGATATTCAAGAAAAGAATTACGACAATCTTGTGGTTGTTTCACCTGATGTGGGTGGAGTGGTTAGAGCGCGGGCAATGACTAAAAGCTTGGGTGATGTAGGGCTAGCAATTATTGATAAACGTCGCCCAGAGCCAAATGTATCAGCAGTTATGCATATTATTGGTGACGTGAAAGATAAAACCTGTGTTTTGATTGATGACTTGGTGGATACTGCAGGTACACTTTGTCATGCAGCAGAAGCGCTTAAAGAGCACGGTGCAACACGGGTTATCGCCTATGCGACACATCCTGTTTTTTCAGGGCCTGCGATTACAAATATTGAAAACTCTGAATTAGATGAAGTTGTGGTAACTAATTCAATTCCATTGAGTGAAAATGCTGAAAAGTGTGCTAAAATCCGCCAGCTTTCTGTGGCAGACATATTGGCTGACACAATATCACGCATCCACTTAGAAGAGTCGGTGAGTGATTTATTTGCACATGTGATTCACGATTAATTTGAATTAAGTCGTAATCATAAGAATTTCAGCTAGATTTATATTTTAAATTTAGTTTTATAACGGCAAAACTTGGTCGCGAGTTTTGTTTTTTTTGTTTTTGGGAGTAAAAATATTCCTAACTTTTTTGGAGACAATTATGTCAGCTAAATACACACTAGACGCAGAAATGCGCGATGATTTAGGTAAGGGTGCGAGCCGCCGCCTTCGTCGCGAAAATAAAATCCCTGCAGTACTTTACGGTGCGGGTCGCCCAGCTTGGTCACTCACACTAAAAGAATTCCAATTAGCACGTAACTTGCAAGAAGAAGCATTCTACGCAGCGATCATCGAATTAACACTTGATGGAAAACAACAGAAAGTTTTCTTACGTGACTTACAACGTCATCCAGCAAAAGAGACTGTTATGCACGTTGATTTACAACGAGTAAGAGACGATGTAGAAATGACCGTTGTGCTACCGCTTCACTACCTTAACGAAGACATCGCACATGGTGTTAAGATTGAAGGTGGACAGATCATGCATAACGCTGTTGATATTGAGATTACCTGTCTTCCTGGTGTGTTACCTGAGGCCATAGAAGTGGATATGGCTGACATCAAGCTGGGTGAATCAGTTCACTTATCAAGTGTTAAATTACCAGAAGGTGTTGTATCTACACAGTTATCTTACGGTGAAGATCATGATCAGCCAATCGCTTCTATTATAATGCCTAAAGCAGTTGAAGTTATTGAAGATGAAGCACCAGAAGCACCTGAGACTGAAAGTGAAACAGGTGGTGATGACGCTGCTGAAGGCGGAGATGCTGCTGAGGGTGAAGCTGAATAAAGCTTCATTTTTGAGAGGCAAACTATGTCTATCACACTTATTATCGGCTTGGGAAACCCTGGCGATAAATACACCAAAACCCGACACAATGTCGGGTTTTGGTTTATTGATGAATTAGCAAATCATTATGGCGCTAACTTTAAGGTAGAAAGTAAATTTTCTGGCGAAGTGGCTAAAGCGAATATTGAAGGTCATAGTGTATGGTTATTAAAACCATCAACCTTTATGAATCGTAGTGGTTTAGCGGCGCATCAAATTTCATCATTTTATAAAATCCCTGTAGATCAAGTGCTGGTCGCTTATGACGAGTTAGATTTACCCGTGGGAACAGTTCGCTTGAAAGTGAGCGGTGGCCATGGTGGGCATAATGGCTTGCGTGATTTACACGCTCAAATCACAAAAGAATATACACGCTTACGTTTTGGTATCGGTCATCCTGGAGATAGCCGAAAAGTAGCAGACTATGTTTTGTCTCGCCCCAGCCAGGATGATGAAATATCCATTCAAAACACCATTGATAAGACGATTGCAGAAATCGATAAAATTATCAGCGGTGACACTCAAAAAGCAATGAATACATTACACACTGATTAGTATAAATACTAATTAGCAGAAAATAAATTATAGGAATAGAACCATGGGTTTTAAATGTGGCATCGTAGGTCTTCCCAATGTAGGAAAATCCACACTTTTTAATGCGCTGACCAAAGCGGGCATCGCAGCAGAAAACTACCCATTTTGTACGATTGAGCCAAACGTTGGCATTGTTCCAGTGCCTGATCCACGTATGGATGCTTTGGCAAAAATAGTCAGCCCTGAGCGTTGCTTGCCAACGACGATGGAATTTGTTGATATTGCAGGCTTGGTTGAAGGTGCCGCTTCTGGCGAAGGTTTAGGCAATAAATTTTTGTCTCATATTCGTGAAACTGATGCTATCGCGCAAGTTGTAAGATGTTTTGATGATGATGATGTAGTGCATGTGGATGGCAAGATTGATCCGCTCTCAGATATCGATACTATCAATACAGAACTGGCACTCGCAGATTTGGATTCTGTCGAAAAAGCCATCATTCGCACCACCAAAGCAACGCGCTCTGGAGATAAAGACGCTATTAAACTGCTAGCGCTACTTGAGGCTATTCAAGCCAAGCTGGCAGATGGTCAATCAGCACGCTCTGCAGGCATTGATAAGGAAGATATGCCTTTGTTGCAAGAGCTTCAACTGATCACCATAAAGCCTATTCTATTTGTTGCTAATGTTGCAGAAGATGGATTTGAGAATAATCCTTACCTTGACTCCGTAACAGAGTACGCCAAAAAAGAAGGCGCAGAAGTCGTTGCCGTTAGTGCAGAAATGGAAGCAGAGATGTCAACGCTGGATGATGATGAACGTAATGAGTTCTTGGCAGAGATGGGCTTAACCGAGCCAGGTCTAAACCGTGTGATCAACGCAGGCTATCAGCTACTAAATTTACAAACATTCTTCACTGCAGGCGTAAAAGAAGTGCGCGCATGGACGGTTAAAGAAGGCGCAACCGCACCCAACGGCGCAGGTAAAATCCATACAGATTTTGAAAAAGGCTTTATTCGTGCCGAAGTTGTTGCCTATGATGATTTCATCGAATGCGAAGGTGAACAGGGCGCGAAGGATGCAGGTAAGTGGCGTTTGGAAGGTAAGGAATACATCTTACACGAAGGGGATGTGGTACATTTTCGCTTCAACGTCTGATTTTTACTGCTTGGAAAATCCTAGCAGGCTGTTGAAATTAGCCCGTATTTAATTAAAGCTCCTTTTCTTTGGTGAAAGTTTTGATATTTTAATTTATTTAGGAATATTCACTCATTTTTAGCTCTATAAATTGATATTTACCCCCCACTTTTTCGGGCTTATACCAATTTTTAGGCGTACCGCTCCTGTAAATTACTTATTCGTATTAAATTCCAATCTATCATAGTCAGCTGAAAAAGGTGGTTCGTATTGGCTAATCCATGTTGTTTAATTTGGCGTATGTAAGATTTGTTTTTTCGTGTAGTTGATGTCATATTTACCTCGATAAGTGATTAAAGTATCTCTTATCAATGTGTGTAAATCTATCAACCTAGAACAGTATTATGCATTGATAAAATGTAAACTAATTAGTAAATCTTATGAGAATTCCTTGTTTTTGATTGACTTTGAACAGAGTGTTTACCATCAAACTAGACCTTTGCTCTCTCTGAACTCATCATAAGTACCTTCAAAAGCCGTCATCTTTTTGTCTTTGATTTCCAGCACACGATTAGCAAGTGTTGATACAAACTCGCGGTCATGGCTGACAAAAATCAAGGTGCCTTCATACTCTTTTAATGCGTTATTTAACGCTTCGATGGCTTCCATATCCATGTGGTTGGTTGGCTCATCCATAATCAAAACATTGGTGTCTTGCATCATTAGTTTGCCAAACAATAGGCGGTTCTTTTCTCCGCCTGAACAGACCTTGGCTTTCTTTAAATAATCATCTTCGGTAAATAATAAACGTCCTAACAATCCGCGAACCTTTAGGTCATCATGCTTGGGGGTACGCCATTGCATCATCCAGTCAAACAAGGTCAGATCGTTATCAAAATCTAGCGTATTATCTTGTGGGCAGTAACCAACGACTGCATTTTCTGACCATTTATAACTACCACCGTTTGGCGTGAATTGATCCATTAGGCAGCGCAGAAAAGTCGTTTTTCCTGTGCCATTATCACCTAATACCGCTACACGAGAGCCTGCATCAAGGATTACGTCATTACTGGTAAACAATGGCGCTCCATTAAAGCCATGCGATAGTTCTTCTATGACTAGGGCATTACAGTGTAATTTTTTATGTTGTTTGAAGTTAAGTATCGGTGTTTTTCTACTTGATGACTTAACATCATCTAGCTTAATTTTATCCAGTTTTTTAGCACGGGAACTTGCCTGTTTGGCTTTAGATGCATTCGCGCCAAAGCGGTTTACGAAGTCTTGTAGCTCTGCAATTTCCGCGCTCTTTTTGCTGTTACCTGCGAGTAACTGTTCACGTATCAGGCTTGATGCAGCTTGGAAATACTCATAGTTACCGGGGTAGATGCGTAGTTCACCATAATCAATATCGGCCATGTGAGTGCAGACTGAATTCAAAAAATGTCTATCGTGCGAGATAATCACCATGGTACACGTGCGTTTATTCAGCTCGGTGCTCAACCAATTAATGGTTTCGATATCCAAGTTGTTGGTTGGCTCATCAAGTAGCAAAATATCGGGGTTGGCGAACAAGGCCTGCGCAAGTAACACACGTAGTTTTCGACCAGGAGCAACTTCACTCATTAGCCCAAAATGTAGTGATTCTTCGATGCCCGCATTGAGTAAAATATCACCTGCGCGACTTTCTGCCGTGTAGCCATCCATCTCGGCAAACTCAGCCTCAAGGTTGCCCACTTTTATACCATCGGCATCAGACATTTCAGGCAAGCCATAGATACGCTCACGTTCACACTTGATGTCCCATAGTTCTCTATCACCCATAATCACCGCATCAATAACAGTGTGTGTTTCAAACGCGAATTGATCCTGACTTAAGATGCCTAGCTTTTCACCTGGAGTAATTGAGATATTACCCGAGCTTGGTTCTAACTCACCGCTCATGATTTTCATTAGTGTGGATTTTCCACAGCCGTTAGCGCCAATTAAGCCGTAGCGGTTGCCGTTATCAAATTTAGCTGAAATGTTTTCAAAAAGAGGCTCTGAGCCAAATTGCATGGTGATATTTGCTGTAGAAATCAAAGGAAAGTCCGAGGTGTATAGAATTAAGGTGGCGTATTCTACAGGCTTATTGTTTTTGAGTATATGGTTGGCTTTATTCTTTGGTGAAAGAGGAGGTGGGGCAGGTTAAAGGGTAAGCTATAATTTTGATTATCACCGTCTTTTGCTGGTTTTTTAAATCCCCTCAGTCTCCCTTTTATCTAAGGGGGGGATATGCATTGTTATAATCGTTAACTACTGTACTTTAGAAAGTAAAATTTACCGCGCTTGAACCAGCCATAGCCATTGCTTTAGCTTTCTCAACGGTCTCATCTCTTGCCAAAACCACGCCCATGCGACGTTCACCTTGAACCTCTGGCTTACCAAACAATCGCACTTGGGTATTAGGTTGTTGCAGTGCTTTATCAATATTGTTGAATATCACTTGCTTTGAATTACCTTCTGGCAAAATTACGCTACTAGCAGATGGACCGTGAAAGTGGATATTAGGAATGGGTAATCCCAAAATTGCACGTGCGTGTAATGCAAATTGCGATAGGTCTTGCGAGATCATCGTTACCATGCCTGTGTCGTGTGGGCGTGGTGATACTTCACTGAAAATAACCTCGTCGCCTTTAATGAAAAGCTCAACACCAAAAATGCCACGACCTCCAAGTGCGTTAGTTACCTTTTCTGCTATCTCTCGTGATTTGGCTAAAGCAGATTCTGTCATCTGCTGGGGTTGCCATGATTGACGGTAATCGCCGTTGACTTGAACATGACCGATTGGCTCGCAGAAGCTTGTGACTGTTTCTTCGCCTCCGTTAAGGTGTCTAACTGTTAGTTGCGTAATCTCATAATCAAAATCCACAAAACCTTCGACAATGACTTTACCCGCGCCTGTGCGTCCGCCTTCTTGTGCGTAGTTCCACGAGGTTTCTATATCTGCTTCTGATTGAATAGTGCTTTGACCTTTGCCCGATGAACTCATAATGGGTTTAATCACACAAGGAATACCTACTTCTTTAACTGCCGCATCAAATTCTTCACGGGTTTCTGCGAATTTGTAAGGCGATGTTTTGATCTCTAGCTCTTCTGCTGCTAAGCGACGAATACCTTCACGATTCATGGTGAGTTTTGCAGCATTTGCGGTGGGTATTACGTGGAAGCCTTCGTTTTCTAACTCAACCAATGTATCAGTAGCAATCGCCTCAATTTCAGGGACGATGTAATCAGGCTTTTCTTGCTCGATAATTTTGCGTAATGCTGCACCATCAGTCATCGAAACACAGTGGCTACGATGTGCCACTTGCATCGCAGGAGAGTCAGGATAACGATCAAGCACAATCAGCTCCGCGCCATAACGTTGTAATTCAATCACCACTTCTTTACCAAGCTCGCCGCCTCCGCAGAATAGAACTTTGGTTGCTGTTGGGGATAGTGGGGTTCCTATATTGATGGTCATGATTTCTCCATTTACCTATCATGTAAAAGTGGGGGGGTGTGCTTTTGGGTATTATCTATAGCTCGTGATCAGCCGTAAAGGCATAAATATGCTGTTTCTTCTTTGATTGTTACACCAAACGAGCTATTCGCTTCAACATCAAAGGATTCACCCGTAATAAAGGTGTGTGTTTCATTGGCTCCTTCAAACTTGATTATCATCGCGCCAGAAACCACGGTCATTTTTTCTTTGTCATCCGTGTTAAAAACGTAATCACCAATTGCCATCACACCAACCGTACCGGGCAAATTGGCTGTCTGAAAAGCGATGGACTTCACTTTTCCATCAAAGTATTCATTGGTTTTGAACATGGGAATCTCAGGGTTTAGAATTATGGTAAGACAGTTTAGCAGGGAAATTGTTAATTTTAAATAATTGAGAAAATTTCCCAACTTAAGCAGGGACTCTTGAGGTACTTTTAGGAATTATGCGTGCTTAATCACTAGTTGATTTGTTTTACCTACCATTAATTCGATAGTCATCCATAGACGCTTGAAAACATTTTCTTGTCGATAAGGTAGATTATGTTTTTTGCAAATCTGTTTAACGATGGGCTGCATTTCTTGATAATGATTGAGTGGTATCGAGGGAAATAAATGATGCTCCACCTGATAATTTAACCAGCCATGCATAAAGTCAACTTGATCTGATCCTGTGTTGTAGTTCACTGTGCCAATTATTTGACGTAAGTAAAATTCGCCTCGGCTTTTGCTAGGCTCTTCAAAGCGGTAAATATCTTCAGCAGAATGATTGGGAATAATAACGAAGAATGAATGCAAGTTAGTAAAAATCTCCGCCAATAATGATGCCATTAAAACATTGATAACCGCATCTGTTCCCAAGGGTAGAAATAATAAAGGCATAAATACAAAACGAAAACCAATATAAGGCAGGTAGCAACGCGTCCATAAACGGAAGCCATCTTCAGAGAAAGGGCTCCATGCGCCTAGTCGTATAAAACTTTTGTGCTGTGTTTCGCCACGTTTTTTTCTTTCAAAATTTGCCTGCATTTTTAATGTTTGAGGTGCGTAATAAGCCACTTTCCAGATACCTGCAAAGCCGATGACGATAACGTACCGAAGCCAGATGGGTATATTGGACTCGCGTAACCATTTTAAGTTGAGTTCGACGTTATCGGGATCAGAATCTTCGCCTAGGTTGTAATGATGTTTTTTATTGTGTTCAAAATCCCACGCTTTGGGTTCTATCCAATCTAACCAATCAATGATTCTGCGCCATCCTTTTGCAAAGCCTTTGCGCGTGTAGCGTGTTGGTACATCAGGCACTTTATCGTAAGCACCGTGCATAACAGGGTGAGCCACATTAGCCCAACGGCTGATATTGCCGATACTGATTAAGAAAGCACCGATAATATTAAAAGGGAATATCCAAGCCATAGAATAGCCAAGAATTGCTGAAATTCGTCCCCACCATTCAACCTTTCTAAGGTGTTTTAAATCTTCAGCAGTGGGCTTTCCGATAGACTCTTTAATGGCATCGATGTCTTTTGCGAGCTGTTTTTGGTCTACTTGAGCGTATTCAATCTGCATGTCTTTGTAATCTTCAAGATACGAAAGGCGGGACTATATAGAACTAGAAACTTTATTGTATTGATTTCTGTTAATTCATTCTCTTTTTTTGAAATATCTTTTATTTTTATTGAGCGAAGTTTGCCAAGTTTATCTGTTAATTGTGTTTTGTATAATGGGTATTAGGTTAGGGATGCTAAGTGTTAATGCACTTTAGCTATTATTATCCATCTGCGAAAGCGCACTCAAAGCAGCTGCATTCAAATCAGCTTTATCAATAGCGCCAATAATCACATAGCTCAATCCATTTTTTGACCACGTTACGTAGGGCAAACCTCTAGATGTTCCAGTTTTTGGTAAAGAATCAGTAGAGTTCTCTTTGAGAATACATAAAGCAACGGGACGACCATTCTTAGGCAAGTAGGCAAGTTGAACTAACGTTCTGCCATTTGAATCTAAAATCTGTCCTCGTTTGAAGTCTAAATTTTGGGCAGTGAGATCAGGAATGGTTATTTGGCTTTTAAGCTGAGTACTTAAATCATGCGTAAGTTTTTTTACTTCTTCAGGGCTTGCATGGCTGTGGTTTACAGTTTCACGGATATAAAGCAAATGATAATCAGCGACTTGAACGATCCAATTATTATGGTTTTCAGTCTTAGCGTTTAGTGCAAAAAAAGTCAGTATTACACCTAGTAATAGTGAAGCGACTAATGAGGTTGGCCAAAGCCATTTTGAATTATTTGAGGCATGATCTTGTTGCTGTGCATGAGAGCTGGGCATTACAGGTGTCTCATTCTTTTTATCACCATCTAATAGAAATCCAAATGAATCTTTAAACGGTAAATCACTTGCTTTTAACTGATCTAGAAAAGCGAGTGCTTCGTCATTGCTAGCGAGTAAATTTTCAACTTCTGTACGTTCTTCAGCGTCCAATGCATTGTCAGCATAGGCAATTAATTTATCAAAATGTGGCGGTAATTTATTCATTCCTAAAAATTCTAGCCTTTATGTTCTTTGAACTCTATCACGTTAGAGCTTTGATTTTCATCAGATAAATTATTAGCAAGCGTAATGCGTGCTCTGGCTAATCGGCTCATCAATGTTCCTGTAGGGATGGTGAGTATATCAGCCGCCTCTTGATATTTTAATCCCTCAACATAAACCAAAAGAATCGCTTCTCGCTGATCTTCCGATAGATTCATTACTTCTTTAAACACTTGATTGAGTAAAAAAGTCCCTTCCATGTTTTTTATTGCGGCGTTATCAATGAGTGCTTGCACATTGTCGGTTATTCCATTGCCCTGTCGTGTGCTACGAGAACGTATTTCATTCTTCCAAATCGAACTCATAATGGTGAACGCCCAACGGTCTAGATGGGTATTTTCCTGCCATTGGTGTTGTTTGTTTATGGCGCGCTCTAGGGTTGCTTGTAATAAATCGTCTGCATCTTCTTTTATTGTGGTCAACACAATGGCATACCGTCTCAGCCGTGGGATGAGTGAACTGATTTGTTTTGAGAAGTTGTCTTTTTTGTTAATCACAAAATAAGTGTAGTCACTTTTTTATAACGTGAGGGACTTTTTTTTGGATTGGCGTGTTTAGCTATTGATGCTTTCATCAAAAACTTTACAAAATCAAAGGAGTCTTACATGAACAAACTACTAAAACTATTTTTACTCTCACTCACAATTACTACTAGCCAAGTATCGTTTGGTGCATCGCATAGTAAAGGCGGCATGATGCTGGATAATGCATTATCAACTTTAAGTTTTGTATCGGTCAAGAAAGGTACAGCGGGTGAAGCACACACAATCGATAAATTATCAGGCTCGCTTTCAGATGCAGGTGAGTTGTCAGTATCGCTTGACCTTGCCAGTGTAAACACGAAAATTGAAATACGTGATGAACGTATGCAGAAGGTTTTATTTGAAACAGGTGCTAATCCAACAGCAACGGTTACCGCAAAAGTTGGCAAAGTCGCTGATGGGGTATCACGCGTAACAGGTTCACTAGAATTAAATCTACATGGTGTAAAAAAGAGCTTAGATTTTGAAGCGATTGCTGTTATGTCAGGTGGTAAGTTGGTAGTCAGCTCTGCAAAACCAATTATTATCAAAGCCGCTGACTTTGGCTTAGAGAGCGGGATTGCAAAGCTTCAAGAATTGGCGAAGCTACCTTCAATAGCTACTGTTGTTCCTGTTAGTTTTGTATTAACTTTTTCTAAGTAGAATCTTAATATGAACATGGAAAAGGTAAAGGTTTATTCTTATCCTTTTTCATGATTTTAGATCTATCATGTAAAAGTGGGGGGGTGTGCTTTTATCTATCTATTTAAGCTCAAGAGGATGTATACTGCGCCCTCAAATTTACTCCCAATAAAAAATCACAGCAGAGACAGACATGACAATCAAACGCACCGGACACCGTTATATCGACAGTAAATCAGGCACAACCATTGATGTATGGTTTCCACGTTCAAATAAAGAAATAGGGCGTAGTTGTCTGGCTCAAAAGGTTGGCATTATTAAGAGTGATTTTGTAGAAGTTGAGATTGCTTCTGTAGACGATGCGCCTAAGTCGGTTGAAGATGCATATCTTCGCCTTCACCTTTTATCAGAGTGTGCGGTAAAGCCGAATGAGATTAACCTTGATGGCGTATTTGGTTTATTGGCGAATGTTGCTTGGACAACCGCAGGCCCAGTTTTGCCTGCTGAGGTTGAAAACCTACGTGAGTTAATTGCGAGTGAAGATCATCAGTTTAATGTAACCTCGGTTGACAAATTCCCTCGCATGACAGACTACGTGATTCCTGAAGGTGTACGCATCGGTGATGCAGACCGCGTAAGATTGGGCGCGCATTTAGCCTCAGGCACAACCGTTATGCATGAAGGTTTTTGTAACTTCAATGCGGGAACCTTGGGTTCTTCAATGGTTGAAGGGCGAATCAGTGCAGGTGTAGTGGTCGGTGATGGCTCTGATATTGGTGGCGGGGCTTCTATCATGGGTACACTCTCAGGCGGTGGCACACAAGTCATCTCAATGGGTAAAAAGAATCTCTTGGGCGCAAACGCTGGTTTAGGAATATCGCTGGGTGATAACTGTATTGTTGAATCTGGTTTATATATTACGGCAGGCACAAAAGTGAAAATGCCAGACGGATCAATCGTCTCTGCGCGCGAGCTTACAGGTCAATCAGGATTGTTATTCAGACGCCATAGCCAAACAGGCGCGGTTGAAGCGATTATGACCGATGGCGCTTTGTGGGGTGGTTTGAATACTGCGCTACATTCAAATGATTGATTAGTCTCATCCACACCCCCCTAGTTTTACATCATGCAAAAGTGGGGGGGTGTGCGTGTGTACTTTAATGCACAAGTGTACTTTAAACAATATTAACCAAAAGCAGGTGCAAGTGCCTTAATCATATCTTGCGCTATTTTCATTTTTTGTTCTTTTGTTTGTCCTTTCCCAACAGGTCCCTCTACAAATAAATTGGCAAGCCCATGTACGGATGACCATGCTAAAAGCTCTTGCGGACTGAAGCTGTGAGGATCATCATCTTTTATAGTTTCGGCAAAGCCAGCTTGTAAATGTGAACTTAACTGATGGGTTGCTGAGATGTAGTTCTCATCATTGGTATAAATGGTTTCTTCTCGCCACATCGCACGAAAGAAGGCAGGCTTATCGAGTGCAAACTTGATGTAGGCAAGCCCGACTGCTGAGAATGCATTGTTTCCTTCTTTTATTGCTAGCTTCTTTGCTGCCTCCATTGAATCTGATAATTGATGAATTGCTTTAGTCGCAAATGCGGTGAGTAGGGCGCGTTTATCGGAATAATGTCTAAAAGCAGAGGAAGGTGAAACACCGACGATTTTTGCACAGGCGCGTAGTGTTACAGCCTCCAGCCCAAATTTAGTGGCGAGTTCGTCGACAGCATCTAAAAGAGATTCTGCTAGGTTGCCGTGGTGATATGTTTTTTTAGTTTTTTTCATATTGTCTCAAGCATAATGTGAACACTGTAAACTTTTTTTGTTTAGGTCTTGTAATTTGTTTTAAAGTACGTATATTATTATGTGAACACTGTTTACATTTGTCAACAAGTATAAACAGCGTCTTTTTAATAATGAGAGGGAAGAATTATGTCATCAGCAGGTGGTTCAATAGAAGAAGATAGCCATTATTCTCATCGCCATTCATGTTGTGGAATGGGTAGAGGTGGCTCAAGGGGTAATTGGTCAGGTGTAAATATTGCGGCAATGGTGATAGGTTTTGTTCTATTTTGGCCTATTGGTTTAGTCATACTGTACTGGAATATTACAGGTCGCAATTTAAAAGACTTGCCAAAAGCTGCTCAAAAAAAGTGGTCGTCAGTGTTTAATGCTACCAAGAGTCATGAAAACTCAAACGGAGAAAATTCAGTTTTCGATGAATTTCAGCAGACACAATATGATCGTATCAGTGAGTTAAAAGAAGAGATTAAAAGTCGAGCGAAACATTTTAAAATCTTTAAATCTGATGCTAAGCGTCGTGCAGATGAGGCAGAGTTTAAAGACTTTATGTCGAGTGATAGATCACAAAAAGACGACAACTAATAATAAGTCTAAAGGCCATCTAATTGATAGCGATGCCCTTATTTTCTCTTATAGCCACTGAAGATTTATACTTCTGTGGCTATTTTTACTTCAAATAATTAACAATACGATTAGCCGCTTCAATGCATTCATCTAGCTCTGCAACAAGCGCCATCCTAATACGGTTTCTACCAGGGTTAACGCCATTTACTTCGCGCGATAAATAACTACCTGGCACAACATTCAAATTTTGTTGCTCGAAGATTTCACGAGTGAAGGTCTCATCATCCATGCCAACATCTGCCCAAAGGTAAAAACCGGCATCGGGTTTTTGGACGTTCATAATGGGTGAGAGTATCTTGAGAACCGCATCAAACTTTTCACGGTATTGATCTCGATTATCTAAAACATGGGCTTCATCATTCCATGCGGCGATACTTGCTGCTTGCACAGGGGGCGACATGGCACAGCCATGGTAGGTGCGATAGAGTAAGAACTGTTCGAGTATATCTGCATCACCTGCTACAAACCCTGAGCGTAAACCTGGTGCATTGGAACGTTTTGATAGGCTATGAAAAACCACACAGCGTTTGAAATCGGTATTACCTGTTTTTGCGGCAATTTCCAGCAAACCCACAGGTGGCTTAGTTTCATCAAAGTATATCTCTGAATAACATTCATCGCTGGCGATAATAAAGTCGTGTTTTTCAGCTAGCTTAAGGAGCTGTTTGATTTGATCTTCTTGAATCACCGCGCCTGTAGGATTTCCTGGGCTACAAAGATAAATGAGTTGGCAGTTATCCCAAGTCTCAGAACTTACGGCATCAAAATCAGGTACAAAATTATTTTCAGCCGTGCAGGATTGATAGACTGGTTTTGCGCCTGCTAACAGTGCCGCACCTTCATAAATTTGATAAAAAGGATTAGGCATTAATATACAAGGGTTGTTTTTGCTTTTATCCACAACTGCCTGAGCAAATGCGAACAAAGCTTCACGTGTGCCATTCACTGGCAGAATATGTGTTGCAGGGTTTATGCTGTTTGGTGGTAGCTTGAATCGATGCGTTAGCCAGTCACCAATCGCAATGCGTAAATCATCCGAACCTTTGGTGAGTGGGTAATTTGATAATCCTGAAAGATTGTTTTTGAGAGTATCCAAAATAATACGAGGAGTAGGGTGCTTAGGTTCGCCCATCGCCAAAGAAATCATAGGCTTATCTGCAGGAGTTATTCCCTGTTTAAGAATGGCAAGCTTTTGAAACGGATAGGGTTGCAGGTTTGCTAGATCAGGATTCATTGTGGCTCAGTGTTTATCTAAAATTGCGCGTTATTATATCATCATGTAAAAGTAGGGGGGTGTGGATTGTTAATTATCTAATAATTTGTCTGCATTAAATCTGCATAAAAGCATCATAGAAGTTGCTTGCCATGATCACAGTATCTACAACAAAACTACGTATTCTTTTATTTTCTATTATTGAATCTGAAGGAAGGTTGGTTATGAGTGTGGTATTTGGTTTGATTGGTTTATTGTTTTTATTGGCCGTTTTTGCGGGAGTGGTGTTTTTTGCTATTTTTATGGCGCGGAAAATTGGCTTGTTAAAACCCTCTGATGGAGAAGGTGTTGATGGAGAAAATAATGGAAGTGGTTTCAAAAGCTATATTGTAGATATTAAACGGCTGAGTGATTCTTTGGTGTTTCGCTTTATTATGATTGCGGCTTTAGTCGGCATTATGATGATTCCATTAGGGATGGTGAGTGATGTGGTACGCGAACGCAGCAGTAGTTATCACGGTGTGTTGAATGATATTGCAGGGACTTGGGGGCATCGGCAGCAGCTACAAGGGCCTGCTTTATTGATTCCTTATACGGAAAAGTTTACCTCGGTAAAAGTGCTTACTGATAAGGATGGCAATGAACGCAAGGTCAATAAAACACACTATGAACAACGCACCGCGATTGTTTTGCCTGAGGATTTGAAAATTGATGCAAACTTACTGGGGCAAACACGCAAGCGTAGTATTTATGAATCATTGGTTTATACGGCTGACATAAAGGTTACAGGCAGTTTTCAACGCCCCGATATTGCAAGTTTATCGAATCATATTGATAAGATTCATTGGGATCGTGCGTGGTTTTCTTTAGGAATTTCAGATACACAAGCGATTAATAAAGTGTCACAATTATCTTGGACAGATGTTAAACAAGTAGATTTTGAGCCAGGTACAAAAATCACAAAAACTTTTGCTAATGGTTTTCATGCTCCCCTTGATCTGACAAATGAAAAGAGCAAATATCAATTTTTTCTAACGATTAATGCCAATGGTAGCGAAGGTTTCTACTTTAGCCCATTTGGTAAAACAACCGATGTGACGGTGACTTCAGACTGGCCGCACCCTAGTTTTCAAGGCAATGTATTACCTGATGATCATAACGTAACAGATACTGGCTTTAAGGCGAATTGGTCGGTGCCACATTTGGCCAGAAACTACCCCCAGCTCTGGACCTTAGAAACCCAAAAATTTGACGTGAATGAATTTCGTGCAGGTGTAAAACTGTTTGAATCGGTGTCGCTGTATTCAAAAATCACTCGTGCGATTAAATACGGTGCACTCTTTTTTATACTAACGTACATCACATTTTTACTGTTTGAATTGGGTATCGGCCGTCGTTTACACGTTGTGCAATACGGCATGATTGGTTTGGCGCTGTCGATGTTTTATCTCACGCTATTATCCATGGCAGAACATGCAGGTTTCTTTAATGCTTATATTTCAGCCGCCGCGATTATCATTATTATGATCAGCCTCTACGCTTTTGCCGCGATACGCAGCTTGGGTAAAACAACGCTTATTAGTGTCTTGCTGGTGGGTTTGTACACGATGCTGTATTCGATGCTGAACTTGGAAGACTATGCACTGTTAGCAGGTACAGCGTTGTTGTTAGTGATTTTGGCAGTGATGATGTACTTAACGCGTAATATAGGGCGTAATAACATAGCTAACCCCTAATCCTCGCCAGCTCTTTGTGGAGAAATAAAAATGGACACGGAGATTCTCTTAATCTTCGGGTCCATTTTTGTATTCGTGAAACTAATTTTTGAACATGTAGCTTTGTATAAGCTCTAGTAGTCATTCAAAAAATGAATGGGCTACCATTTAAAAAAAGGGGCTTCTTATTACCCTTTCTACTTACTTCCTCGCAGAAAAGAATTGTGTCCCTCTTAAATCTGCCAAGATGTTTGCCGCTTCATTCAAGAATACATCAACAGGTTTTTTCTTATTGAAAATATCATCATTAATTTTTTCTTGTGCATCACGTAGTTCTTTAACGGTTTTATAAGAAGGTTTTCCTTTGGCTGCTTGCAGTTGGTTTTCAAATGCGAGGAGTTTTTTGTTAAACTGTTCACGCTTTGCTTTGCGCTTTGCCAAATTGAGTGAGGTCACTTTTTCATTGCCTGCTTCAACTAAGAGTTTTAAACGATTAACCGTTGAAACAAATCGTGGAGTTTGTGCAATACGTTTTAATGATTGTTGCTTGGCTTTTGCCAACGCACCTAATGAAAATGCATTGCTAAAATTAACATGCTTTGCCATATTGATTTTGCGCCAAGGTAGGGCATTTTTGTAGGAACGCTCACCAAATTCTTCTTCAAGCTTGGGTAAGTTCCACGAGATATCAGGCACAACGCCTTTGTGTTGTGTGCTATCACCATTAACTCTAAAAAACTGTGCGCTAGTAACTTTTAGCTCACCAAAAGGCTTATCAAATTGCTTGCGTGCATAAGATGCAAGCGGTAAAACAGTTTGCACTGTGCCTTTACCAAAAGTGGTTTCACCAATAATAAGGCCACGTTTATAATCTTGAATGGCGCCTGCAAAGATCTCTGAGGCTGAAGCGCTACCTTTATCTATCATCACTGCCATTGGGCCATTGTAGATCACACCAGAGTCATTATCACGTAAGATGTCAGTACGACCTGTAGTGTCGTTGATTTGAACCACAGGACCTTTGTCGATAAATAAACCCGTGAGTGATACCACTTCGCTTAAAGAGCCACCGCCATTGCCACGTAGATCAATGATTAGTTCGTTGATGCCTTCCTTATTCAATTCGATAAGAAGCTTTTTAACATCACGTGTTGTTCCCGCATATTCAGCGTCGCCACGGTTACGTGCTTTAAAATCAATATAGAAAGAAGGGAGTTTAATCACTCCAACTTTCACATCACCTGTAGAGCGTTTAATCGTAATAATACGTTTGCTTGCTGCTTGATGTTCTAGTTTAATTTTATCTCTTACAATATTGACGAATTCAGCCTTACCGCTTAAACCTGTTTCGTGTGGGAGAATAGAAAGGACAACTTTACTACCTTTTTTTCCACGAATAATATTGACTACATCGGTTAAGCGCCAGCCGACAATATCTTTAACGGCATCTTTAGAGCCTTGACCTACGCCGACAATAATATCGCCCGCAGAAACCATGCCCGTTAAGTCAGCAGGTCCACCAGGAACAACGCTGATGATTTTAGTATTCTCATCATCTGTTCGTAAAACCGCGCCAATACCGCTGAGCGACAAACTCATATTAATATCAAATTGTTCAGATGATCTTGGTGATAGGTAAGAAGTATGAGGCTCTATAGCACCCGCATAGGCATTGGCTATGCTTTGGAAAAGCTCATTGCTTTTAATTTGAGAGGTGCGTTTTGCAATGCTCAAATAACGCTTCTTCAAGCTCTTTATAGTTTCATCAGGTTTTTTGTCGGACAATAATTGATTGATGTAATCATTTTTAATGCGTTTTTCCCACAATGCATCCAATGCTTTGTTATCGCTTGACCATGCGGCATCTTTTCTATCAAGCACATATCTTTGATTTTTTTTGAAATCAAATGGTTGATCTATACGTTTTACGGCATAGTCAGAGCGTTCTTTTACACGTTGCTGATAGGTTTTGAATAACTCAACAGCAAACGTGGTGTCGCCCGCTTCAATATCATCGTCAAACTGTTTACTGTGTTTGTTAAATTCGTTAATGTCGGATTGTGTGAAATAAACTTTGCTTGGGTCTAGTTGTTTGATGTATTGCTTCAGAATTTTTTCTGAAAAAGCATCATCAAGCGCAAACTTTTTATAGTGAAAACGCTTCAACATACTGTTAATCACTTTCAACTCATATGAATGACGAGGCGTGAGTTTTTCAATCGTAATCGCTTGTGATACTGAGCTTGTGGCACTAGCAGGCATTGTTTTATTTGCAGTCGCTGGCGCTTCTTTTACTTTGGCTTCTTCAATGAAGTTACCACTGTCACCTGCGGTGGGGGGCTTTCCTAAACAACCTGCGAGCAATACGATTGCACTAAAGGTTGCTACTTTGAAAGCGGTTTTTGAAAGTGATTTTGACATTGAAAATTTAAGCATAGTTTGTTTGTGTGTCATTTAATTCTGAAAGCTATTGAATATACATACTGGACTATAACATTTGCTAAAAAAAAACACTAACTTATGAGGCGATCAAATCACACTTCCATAAGAGGCTTTTGATGGTGCGAAGCACACCCCCTCACTTTTATAAGATGTTTCTTTAGGCCGTATGATTCTTCTGTCGTTTATTAGCGGTACCTGAGCGTGGTACTTTTCGCTTATTTAACAACAGCATAAGCGAACCTTTTTGCTTAGATTGTTGGAAGTCTTTTTCAAGGCTAGCTTGTACGATTTCTTCTGCAATTATAAGCTCGTTAACTAATACGTCATAAAGGAGTTTATAGAGGCGCGGAAGTGAAATTTTCCATGTGCTACCTTCACTTTCATATAAGGCTTCAGTCAGCTTCATAAATTGCTTGAAAGCGGAGTCGTTGTTGTATTTTAAAATAAGGGGAAGCGTGTTTTGAAAGCGCCCAGAATTTGCAATCATATCCCAGTAACGTGCAAAACGATTAACGTTTTGTAGGGTTTTAAAATCAATATCGCGCGTTTGTAAAATCGTATAAGGTGGCGTTGTACTGTACTGCATTTGGTATTTGTCTGTATGGCGATTAATGGGCGCGCCACGCAAACGCTTTAAAATACCGAGCTGTATTTCTTGTGGATTAAGTTCAACTAATTGATCAAAACTTTTGGCGAAGTTACTTAGCGTATCGCTGGGTAAGCCAAAAATCAGATCCGCATGAATGTGCGCGCCTGTATGCTCGCGCAGCCAGCGTAGGTTTTCACAGGTTTTTACATTATCTTGCTTACGGCTAATCAGTGTTTGAATTTCAGGATCGAAGGTTTGAACACCAATTTCAAACTGCAATGAGCTTTTAGGAAAACGCATTAGGGCTTCTTTAAGCTTTTCAGGTAAGTTATCGGGAATGACTTCAAAATGAAGATATAAATCATCCGTCATGCGGTCTAAAAAGAATTCTAAAATAGTAACGCTGGTGCTAACTTTAAGGTTAAAGGTACGATCAATAAATTTAAAGTTACGCGCACCACGTTGGATGAGTTTATCCATCTCAACCAAAAAAGCATCTAATTCAAACGGTTTGGACGTTTTATCCAAGGACGACAAACAAAATTCACACTTAAACGGACAACCACGTGAAGCCTCAACATAAATCAGGCGATTACGAATATCTTCATCGTTGTAAAATTCGTAAGGGAGATTAAGTTGTTCTAGCGGAACACTCTCACCATTAATGACCTTATTCAGCGGCTTACGCCCTGCGAGTATCTCATTGCATAAAAACTTAAAGCTGACCTCACCTGCGCCCATGACGACATAGTCGGCATGATCAACTACATCAGGTTTATCAGGTAAGTGACTGACTTCTGGACCACCTAAAACAATAATAATGTCGGGTGCAATTTGTTTAAGTAATTTTACCGTTCGGGAGATTTCGGTGATATTCCAAATATAAACGCTAAAGCCGATAATTTTGGGCTGAGCCTCAAGTAGCTTCTCAGCAATGTCAATCGGGCGCTCATGAATGGTAAATTCTTTAATCAGCGCCTGGGATTGCAAATCACCCAAATTGGCATAAAGATAACGCAAGCCAAACGCACAGTGTATGTAGCGAGAGTTTAGCGTTGTGAGGATAATATTGGTTTGGCTATTGGGCAAGAGTGATGGCTGATAGTTTTGGTTAGGCACATATAATACCGTGTAAAACCAGGGGGGTGTGCTTTTATAATACTTCTAACGTTATTTAATTCAGGCTATCATAGTCACTTCATCAATGAACCATGAATTTGAAAAAGTGACTGATAAAAATACAATTAAAAAAATAGGCATCGTTGGCGCGACAGGCTATACAGGCGTTGAATTATTAAGACTGCTTGCGCCCCATTCTGATGTAGAAATTAGCTATGTGACTTCGCGCTCAAATGCGGGGATGCGTGTGGATGCGATGTTTCCTAATCTGCGTGGATTTATTGATTTAGAATTTAGTGATCCATCTACCGATGCGTTGGCGCAATGCGACCTAGTTTTTTTTGCGACACCTAATGGTGTGGCGATGAATCATGTGCCTGCGCTACTTGAAGCTGGCACGAAGGTAATTGACCTTGCGGCTGATTTTAGAATCAAAGACCTTGATGTGTGGGCTAAATTTTATAGCATGGAACATGCTTGTCCTAATTTAGTGGCTGAGGCGGTGTATGGAATGCCTGAGTTGAATCGTGATCAAATAAAAGGCGCGCGCATTGTGGCAAATCCTGGCTGTTATCCAACGGCTGTTACTTTGGGTTTAAAGCCTTTAGTAGATGCTAGTTTAATTGATTTAGACAATATTATTGCTGATACCAAATCAGGTATTAGTGGTGCAGGTCGACAAGCGAATGTTTCTACCTTATTAAGTGAAGCGGGTGAAAGTTTTAAAGCGTATGCGGTACAAGGGCATCGTCATCAACCAGAAATTGCACAAACGCTTTCATTATTGTCGGGTAGCAAAGTGGATTTAACCTTTGTGCCACATTTATTACCCATCATTAGAGGTATCCACGCCACTCTATACACCAGAGAGATAGAGGCAGGTAAAACGGACTTACAAACATTGTATGAAAATACTTATAAAGATGAGCCCTTCGTGGATGTGATGCCAGCGGGATCACACCCTGAAACGCGCAGTGTAAAAACGTCAAATATGTGTCGGATTGCGGTGCATCAGCCTGAGGCAGGTTCGCAGATTGTGGTTTTATCGGTTATTGATAACTTGGTAAAAGGCGCCGCAGGGCAGGCGATTCAAAATATGAATCTTATGCTAGACTTGGATGAAACAATGGGGTTAATGCAACCTGCGTTGTTACCATAACTGAGTTGCCATTAAAGGATAAATGGATGTTTTCAAAGAAGAAGCCAAAAGAACTATTAAGAGCGACCATCAATACCTTGATTGGTGAAGGCACAACCATTGAAGGTATCATTCATTTCAAAGGAGGCTTACATGTGGTGGGTAGTGTCAACGGTGGGATTCGTTCTGATGATGAAGATTCGGTGCTGATTGTGAGTGAAGACTCATTGGTGACAGGCGATATAAAAGTATCTCACCTTATTGTAAATGGACAGATTGATGGTAATGTTTTTGTCGACGGCAAGGTTGAATTATTTGATCAAGCCCGCATAAATGGTGATGTACATTATCAATCGCTCGAGTTACCCGCTGGTGCGGTGGTGAATGGTAATTTGATTAATGAGGCAAGTACTGAATAGTGAATGATGTGTAAAACTAGGGGGGTGTGCTTTATTCCCATATTAAAGACAGGTTTTTCGTTTAATTAGCAGATAGAGAGTAGACTTAGTGTAAGTCTTACAGATAATTTTCAAAGGTAATATCATGACAGTAGCAACAGCAAGCGCAGCACCGGTTTTAAATTTTACAGAAGCCGCAGCAAACAAAGTAAAAGGTTTGATTGAAGAAGAAAAGAATGACGATCTAAAACTCAGAGTTTTTGTTTCAGGTGGCGGTTGTTCTGGCTTCCAATATGGTTTTACCTTTGATGAGGTAATAAATGAAGGTGATACCACTGTTGAAAAGAATGGTGTGAAGCTTTTGATTGATCCTATGAGTTTTCAATATTTAGTCGGTGCAGATATTGACTATACCGAAGGCTTAGAAGGTGCTCAGTTTGTGATTCGTAATCCTAATGCCAAAACAACCTGTGGGTGTGGGTCATCGTTTAGCCCAGAATAACTGGTGTAGCCCAGCTCACCTTAAATTTCGCCACTTCCGCGTTGAAAAATGATCACTTACACTTGTAAGCTCACATTTCTCGCCTTGAATTGACGAAATTTAAAGGCAATCTGATCAACACCAGAA
Source organism: Cocleimonas sp. (assembly GCA_021647365.1). Taxonomy (GTDB): domain Bacteria; phylum Pseudomonadota; class Gammaproteobacteria; order Thiotrichales; family Thiotrichaceae; genus Cocleimonas. The sequence continues at coordinate 37,606 of JAKIUW010000026.1, forward strand.
TAGTATTTAACGAATTTAAAAAAAGCAGCCAATGGCTGCTTTTTTTCCTCAAGTCATTTCAATAAAATTCTAGCTGGGATATCTTTATTGTAGTTTTTCTGTTTTTTCCGTGTCCTTCCGTGGATTTCGTGGCAAAAAAGTCTTTTAATCTTTTAATAAGTAGATAACTCAACACCAACACTCAACATATTCACATCAGTCTTATCAGTATTTGATGTTTCAATGCTAGGAAATTTCTCCCATTCTGCACGTAGCTTGGTTGTTTCGTTAAGATCCATTTTTGCACCAATACCGTAAGTTAAGCCGAAACCATCTTGGCTACCAGAGGTATTGTCGCTGCTCCAACGCATTGCGCCGACTTTACCAAACACATCAAACTGCTCAGTAACTGGCATTGAACCTACAGCGGTAGCTGTAAGCGCTGTTACATCAGAGTTTTCGGCGCCATTTGTGCCAGTTTTATGTACATCGCCAAGGTTTACATAAGCAGCTTCAGCACTTAAATTTTCAGATATCTTGTAACCGCCAAATAATTTCCAAGCCGTATCGCCATCTTCACAATTAGCAGAACCAGAACAGTAGCTTCCTGCGTCTGATGCGCCAATGGTTCCACCAAAATAATATTGATTTAAACCACCCGAACCACTGTTATTGCCAGAAGATGTGTTATCAACGTAGTTTGTTGATGCTTTCTTATAGTCAAACTCTTCTGCAGAAGTTGCTACAGAAAGTGAGAGTAGTCCAAGCGCAAGCATAGACTTCGTAATGGTTTTCATATTGTACCCCTAATTTTTTATTGTTTTTCAGCCTTGAGAGTATTTTATTACGGTAAAAGCAAAGGGTAAAGAAAGACAGGATAAGCGGTTAAGTATTTTTTGGTTGATTATTTAGTTTTGTAGTTGCTGATATGCCTTAAAAAGGCGTTTTCCTTGCTCAATTGTACCTTTAGCCGTCAAATGCGTAACATCATATTTCTCTAAACCATGCATGGAAACAAAACTTATGTTTGGATCTTCCATAGCAAGTTGAATTTGAGCATCAACCACCTGCGGATTCTGCTGAACACGCGGGTGTTGCTCATCCACGCTGAGAATAACGGGAATATTGGGGAGGCGAATAACGCTACTTCGAAGGTGATGAAGCATTTTCTTTAAGTGCCAATAATATTCGGTTGATAGCTGCTCACTATCCGCATCACTTTCACCTTGAATCCAAATTATGGCGCGGGGTGTAACGTTATGTCCTTGGGCTTTAAGTGTGTGAATGGCTGCTTTAATGCTTGACACCATATTGTCATAAATACCGTGTTTCCCGGGTGCTTTCCAATCAAGCTTAAGGCTACTTCCGCCGAGGCTGTATTTAAATATAGCAGGAATATGACCTGTTTTTAATACGGCGCGGCCAAAGGTGATTTCTGGTCCAAAATGTCCTGAGCGAAAGTGACCAAGTTGTGATTTTAGTGTTCCCCATTGTTGCTGGGATGAGCCGTAACCAATGGTTTCATAATAGAAGGGAATACGTGAATCTAATTGTTGCTTGTCAGCAGGGTATTGTTTTGCATCACTGCGCCAGCCTTGCATATTGGATTGCCCTGCAAGGATGAATAGATCGATATTATCGGCATAGAGCGTAGAGGTGTAAATAAAAAAATAAAAGAGGATGAGAATCCTTTTCATAGAGTAAGCCATACGAGAGATAAATTATGATGATTATATGTTGATAGATTGTGTGATGTGAAGACTTAATTGATTACTTTATTGATTGTTCTGTTTGATTGCACTTATAAGGTGAATACTTGATAATTCATTTTCTATAGATTGATAGTTTTCAAAGCACACCCCCCCCCGCTTTTACATACCATGTAAAAGTGGGGGGGTGTGCTTCAAGCCTATTCTAGCCAGTTAACATATAACGAGCCATCAATGCTTAAAGTCATTATTCCAGTTCTTGTACTTACGGGTGCAGTTTTTTTAGGTAAGTATCTTCTTGGCTCAGGCCCTGAAGCGAAGAAAAAGCCCTTTGTAGAACGTTCTCCTGTTGTTGAGATTTTAACGTTAAAGCCACAGGACTATACCGTTACAATAAAAGCGTCAGGTATTGTTAAAGCAGGTACGCAAACGAATTTGGTCTCTGAAGTTTCAGGGCGTATTGTTGGACTTTCAGAGGATTTTAAAGCAGGTAATTATTTTAATAAAAACAAAGTATTAATAACTATAGATAAAGCAAACTATGAGAATTCATTAGCGATTGTAAAAGGTGATGTTGCAGCTAGTCGCGCGACTTTAAATCAATTAAATACAGAAGAAAAAAGCATCAAACGTTCCTATCAATTAGCACGTAAAAATTTATCTTTAGGTAAAAAAGAGGTCAATCGGTTGCGAGGGCTTTGGGCTAAGCGCTTAATTGCACGATCAGCATTGGATATAGAAGAACAAAAAATCAATCAACTGCAACAAAAGCTTGAAGATTTACAAGGTAAACTGGATACCTTTAAAAGTCGCAGACAAGCAACGGATGCAAAAATAGATGCAACACTCGCGAGAGAAAAACAAGAGCGTTTAAACTTATCACGTACAACCATCAAAGCCCCCTATGAAGGTCGTGTGCTTGAAAAAAATGTGGATGTAGGGCAATTCGTAAGCATGGGAACGTTATTGGGTAAAGTTTATGCAACGGATTATGTTGAAGTGGATCTGCCATTGTCGTTAAGTCGTTACGAGTTATTAAATTTACCAGAAGCTTTTAAAAACAAATCCATTGATGCAAAGTCATTTCCTAACGTTATATTTAAAAACCCTAACAGCAGACAAAAAAACGAATGGCAAGGGCGTGTCGTCCGTAGTAGTGCCGCACTGGATGCTAATAGTCGTCAAATTACCGTAATTGCGCGGGTTGATAATCCTTTTGATGCTAAAGCGGGAGTTACATCGCCTTTAAGAATAGGGCAATACATTGAAGCACTAATAAAAGGTAAAACCTTTAAAGATGTGTATGTTTTACCAACGATTTCTGTACGTCAAAATAAAGAAATTTTACTATTGGAGGATGGGAAAATTCATGTTGTTCCTGTTAATGCGCTCTGGAATACTCAAACTGAAACCATAGTGCGAGTGAAGCAAGATATTACTGGTAAACAATTGGTAATGACAAGCTTGAACCAAGCCATTGAAGGTATGAAAGCAATTACGCTTAAAGAACAAAAAATAATCAATAATAAAAACAAAAAAGAACGTACTCAATAATGAAAGGAACAATCGCATGGTTTGTTAAGAATCCAGTCGCCGCTAATATACTCATGTTTGCCATTATTGGCTTTGGTTTATATGCGGTAACTAAAAAAATCCCACTGGAAACTTTTCCTGCTTTTGAATCTGATGTTGTCAATATTACGGTGGTTTATTCGGGTGCAACCCCCCTTGAGGTAGAGCAGGGGATTTCCGTACGAATTGAAGATGCTATTGCAGACTTGCCCGGTGTTGATCGTATATACAGCACTTCGGCAGAAGGGCGCTCATTGATACGTGCGGATGTTCATCCTCGTTATAACACCACAAAAGTGCTTAATGAAATTAAGTCACGCATTGATGGCATCAGCGCCTTTCCTGAAGGTGCTGAAAGGGCTGTCGTAGAGCAATTAATTCGTGTACGTGATGTGATTACAGTCGTGATAGAACAAGATCGTAAAGATGATGTTGTTTTACGTCAGAATACTGAAAAAATTCGTGATGAAATAAGAGCGCTATCAGGTGTTACCCAAGTGGCGATGGGGGGTGTTAGACCGTGGGAAATTAGTATTACAGTACCTGAATTTGTTTTACGGCAATATGGCTTAACGCTTGATGATATTTCAGGCGTGATTCGCAGTGCCTCGCGTGATATCCCAGGTGGAAGTATCAAAACAGAATCGGGCGACATTTTAGTCAGAGCTTTAGGGCAAGCTTATCGAAAAGATGATTTTGCCAATATTAGCGTGATTAGCCGTAATAATGGTGTGCATATCCGTCTAGGTGATATCGCAACCATTAACGATGGTTTCAATGAAGATCCGTTATACAGTCGCTTTGATAAGAAACATGCGGCGTTTATTAATGTCGCCAGAGTGGGTGATCAAAATGCCATTTTGCTAGCTAAAACGGTTAAAGAATATATTGAAGAGCGCAAAAGAACGTTACCTGCAGGGCTGTCGCTTAGCTACTGGAAAGATAGTTCTAAAATAGTTAAAGCACGTTTGAATACGCTTACCTTTAGCTTTGTACAAGGTATTATTCTTGTGTTGATTTTATTAGCTTTATTTTTACGACCTGATTTAGCCTTTTGGGTAAGTGTGGGTATCCCCATCAGTTTTCTGGGCGCGATGGCTGTAATGCCTCAGTTTGGTGTAACATTAAACTTGGTCAGTATGTTTGGTTTTATATTGGTTTTAGGTATCGTGGTTGATGATGCGATTGTCACAGGAGAAAATATTTACACGCATCTACAGCGCCATGGTGATGGTGTGCGTGCGGCGATTGAAGGTACTAAAGAGATTGCGGTACCCGTTACCTTTGGCGTTTTAACGACGGTTGCCGCCTTTTCACCTTTGCTGATGATTGATGGTGTGCGTGGTAAAATATTTGCTCAAATTCCGTTAGTTGTCATTCCAGTTTTACTCTTTTCGTTAATTGAATCAAAGTTTGTTTTACCCTCGCACCTTCAGCATATGAAGTTGCGCAGTCCAGAAACTAAACCAAATATTCTTATTAAAATACAACAAACTATCTCAAGAAGTTTGGAGAATTTTATTGACCGTATTTTTAACCCTATACTCAATAAAGCTTTAGACTGGCGCTATCTAACACTTGTGATTTTTATATCAGTTTTAATTTTGACGGTATCAATGGTGATAAGTGGGCGCTTTAAATATACCTTTTTTCCACGCATACAAAGTGAAATCATTACCGCAACGCTGGAAATGTCTGAGGGCACTGCCACCAGCATCACTGAAAAATATATTAATAAAATGACGCGAATGGCTGAAAAGCTGCAGCAAAAACATATTGAAACAGACGGAAGAAAACTGATTCAACACATTTTAATTACAATAGGCACAGGTGGCGGACGACCTAGAGCTAATAGTTCAGGAAAGTCTCATCTTGGCAGTGTGACCTTTGAGATATTACCACCTGAATCACGCACTTCGACCATTTCTTCGAGAGAAATAGTCTCTGAGTGGAGAGAAATGATTGGGCCAATACCAGGGGTAAAAGAGTTAAGTTTTAGAGCAGAATTAGGGCGGGGAGGTGATCCTATTAATGTTCAACTTAAAGGCAAAGATTTTGATGAGTTAAATAGCCTCGCAACACAAATAAAAAATAAGCTAGAGCAATATGATGGCTTATACGATATAAAAAATAGTTTTGAAGGTGGGAAAGACGAGGTTCAATTACGCATACGACCAGAAGCAGAGCAGTTAGGTTTGAGCCTAACACAACTTGGCACACAGGTTCGACATACAATTTATGGTGCTGAAGCACAAAGAATACAACGTAATCAGGCTGAGGTTAGGGTGATGGTACGTGCGCCAAAGAATGAGCGTTATTCTTTTTCTGATTTGCAAAGTATGCGTATTCATACAGCCAATGGCGCTGATGTACCATTAAGTGAAGTTGCGATTATTAAAGTAGGTACTGGGTCGGCGACTATCTCTCGTGTTGATCGACAAAGAATTATTAATATCACTGCAGATTTAAATAAAGAGAAAACCAGTGCGAATAAAGTGGTTGGTGATTTAAAAACATGGCTACCTGAGCTTTTAAAAAACCACCCTGGTGTATCAATTGATATGGAAGGTGAGCAACTTGAGCAAAAGAAGTTTGCCAATAGTTTAAAGTTTGGCTTTTTAGTAGCTTTGATAAGTATTTATATCTTACTTGCTATTCCCTTTGGTTCTTATTATCAGCCATTAATGGTTATGAGTGTAATTCCCTTTAGTATTATTGGTGCTATTGGTGGTCATGCACTTATGGGGATGAGTTTAAGTATTAGTAGCGTAATGGGCGTGCTGGCACTCATTGGTGTCGTGGTCAATGATTCGTTGGTATTGGTGGATTACACCAATAAACGCATTAAAGAAGGTGCCTCGGTTGAAAAAGCGATAAGAATAGCGGGAGGCGCAAGGTTTAGGCCTATCTTGTTAACCTCACTAACTACCTTTGCTGGACTTACTCCATTGATAATGGATAAAAGCACACAGGCTCAGTTCTTGATTCCCATGGCGGTATCATTAGGTTTTGGAATATTATTTGCCACTATGCTAACGTTGGTATTAATACCAACGTTTTATTTAATTGTGGAAGATATTAAAAGGGTTTCAAATAAGGTCTGTGCTCTTCTTTCTTCTTAGAAGCGTACTGCCATTCATGCTCTGATTTTAGAGTTTTCCTAATAAATGAAGAGCGATGTAAGCGGTCGCAGCAATCAATAATCCAGCAATAACTTTAGTTGCTATCTTAATAGCCAATGATGGAGGCTCTGGAGATTCACCAAAGCTATTTAATCCATTGTTTCCTGAGATGAGTGCAAACACGATATTGGCAAAAGGTATCATCGCAAAAAGTGACATCCATCCACTAGTATTGAAATCATGACAGCGCTGAATGGTTAGGCGTACCACCATTAACAATACAGCAATCGCGGATATTGCGAGTAGCACATACGATATTGCACTTGCTGCACTTCCAAGTTTTGATATTAAGCCAGCAATACTACCTAACACTAAAAGTAGTGCAAACGGTAGAATGATTGAATAGACAAAATAGGCTTGTCTACCAATGCGACCATCGGTGGAGAAAATATCAACAACACTGTAACGTTGTTGATTAGCTTGTTGCATGTTATTTCCGTATTTCATATTTCAGTATTTCCATATTTCATAATTATATCTTTGTTATTTACCTCAGTGTTAATCCATTATTTACACTGTTGTGGCTTATGTTTATATATTGCTAGTGTCACATAGCTATATTCAAAATAACTACTGATAGTGACTAACGAAGTTATAAAAACGACGAATGGTTAAAAACTAATCATTTCAGAGATATATAAAAGAGAAAATAGATAAATCTAGGAAAAGCGGACATAAAAAAGCCGCCAAATATTGCTATTTGACGGCATTGATCAATTTTATTTTGAAACTTTAGCTAGAAGCAAAAGCTGCAAATGATGATCTGGTTTTACTTTGCAACAGCAGGGGCTTGTGCCGCTGGAGCTTGCTGCGCTTGAGACTTTTTAAAAGCATCAGCCATTGCTTTTTGTTGTACAGAAATTTGCTTTGCGTAAGCTTCGTATTGCTTGCGCTGTGCTTCCATTTGAGCTTGCATCTGTTGGAAGCTTGGAGCTTGTGTAGAGTAAGCAGGAGCCATCATGCGAGTTTGCTGTTGTTGCATCTGTGGCATTCTCATTTGAGGAGCTTGCATACGTGGTGCATAACCAGCGTTATTGTTCCAAGGCATGTTGAAGCCATTTCCGCCACCGTTGTTGTTCCAAGGCATAGAAAATCCGTTTCCGCCGTTACTGCTCCAAGGCATGCTTGAGCCGTTGCCACTGTTAGTGTTTTGACCTTGACCATTTCCAGACATGTTGCCAGCTGTGTTACCAGCGCCTTGAGCGTTACCAGCTGTGTTACCAGCACCTTGACCGTTTCCTGTCATGTTGCCAGCAGTATCCATATCAGTTTTACCTTTACCTTTAAAAGTAATGCTGAAGTCTACTTCGCCGTCTGCGTCTCCTTTACCTGTTCCCCAGCCTTGGCCATTTCCTTGTGCGTTACCAGTTGCATTTCCAGCGCCTTGACTGTTACCAGTTGCGTTGCCGTAGCCGTTTCCAGAACCATTTCCGTTGTTCCATCCGTCCCACCAGTTAGCTGATGCAGTTCCAGAAAGAGCGATTAATGCAGTAAATGCTGCTACTTGTAATTTCATGTTAAATCTCCTAGCGATTTAGTATTGAAGGGGTTAAATTCCATTAGATTTGGCATCTAATTAAGTAAATACTAATATACTTATTTACTGAATGCAAACAAAACGATTGTAAAAGTGAGATAATATCCCATCAGAGAGAGGGCTTCTATTTAGTATAGGATAGCTTGCACCGTTAAAACGCTTATTTATTATACAGTCCTATATATTATGTGCATGACAAGCATAAACTGGCAGTTGTACTTAAGGTACACTTGAATAAAAACTTCCTTAATAGAGGTGCTCTTGATTAGAGTTTTGTTATAATGTATCTCTTGATAAAAAATTAAATATAAGAGAAACCCATGCACATAGCTCCTTTAATGCTTGATCTTAACGGCATCGAATTATCCGCAGAAGAACAAGAGTTATTACAGCACCCATTAACAGGTGGTGTGATTTTGTTCTCACGCAATTATGAATCTATTGAGCAGCTAGATCAGCTTGTTAAAAGTATTCGCACAACAACTAAGAATAATATTTTGATTTCGGTTGATCATGAAGGCGGGCGCGTTCAGCGTTTCCGTACCGAATTTACTGAGCTACCTGCCATTGCCAAACTGTGTGAGAATGATCACTCTGAAAAAAAGTCTTATCAACATGGTTGGTTGATGGCGGCAGAAGTTCGCGCCATGGGCATCGATTTTAGCTTTGCACCTGTTTTGGATATTAACTACGGTGTGAGCGAAGTGATTGGTGATCGTGCCTTTAATCAAGACCCAGAAATAATATCGCACCTAGCCTCAGAGTATATAAAAGGTATGCGCGATGCAGGCATGGCATCCACAGGAAAACATTTCCCTGGTCATGGCGCGGTGACAGAAGATTCTCATCATGAAATCCCAAAAGATTCACGTTCTCGCGAAGAGATTTGGCAAGCAGACATTGTCCCCTTTGCTGCGCTGATAAAATCAGGGCTTGATGCCGTGATGCCTGCGCATGTGATTTATACCGAGATCGATGACAAACCAGCAGGATTCTCACCGTATTGGTTGCAACAAGTACTGCGTAAAGAGCTTAGTTTTGATGGTGTTATTTTCAGTGATGATTTAACCATGGAAGGCGCATCGGTTATGGGCGGTTACACCGAGAGAGCAGAAGCGGCGATGCAAGCGGGCTGTGATATGGTGTTGGTTTGTAATAACCGAGCAGGCGCGATTGAAGTGATTGATAAAGCTAAACTCGAACAAACGGATTCCTCGTCGAAACGATTAACAAGAATGGTTGGGCAAAGTTTTATGAATCGCTCAGCACTGTTGGATACAAAACAATGGGCAGAAGCGGTAGATGAGATGGCAGCGCTGGCTTAGCTGCTAGTTTTTAATACCTGATGTTTTAAAATGTGATACTTATTTATTAATCATTATAAAGAGAAGTTTAGTTGTTATTATTGAAGCCACTACTGTCCCGTTAACTTCATAACATCACCATTTGATTAAAGTCATGTTGTTTTCTATTGGGTGGATCACCTCGAAGAAGTGCCATAAGGTCGCGCTTCTCAAACAAATTAAGCTGTAACA
>JAKIUW010000027.1 GCA_021647365.1 Cocleimonas sp.
TGTGAGAAGACTGTATTATGATGTGCCATGCTTGATTCCTTCTTTGATTCAATGACTTATTGCTAAGACAATTTTATCAGATTTTGGAGTCAGGCACTTACTTTTTATGTTAACGGGACAGTAGTGAGAATTAATACACACCCCCCTAGTTTTACATGATGGCTGTTTATAAAAAATCATCATGTAAAACTAGGGGGGTGTGCTTTGGGTTTATTGCTATTATTTAGCTGCCAAACGATTCCAAGTTTCAATCACCGTATCAGGATTTAGTGAAACACTGTCAATCCCCTGCTCCATCAACCATTCTGCAAGATCAGGATGATCCGATGGACCTTGCCCACAGATGCCGACGTATTTCCCTTGCTTTTTACACGCATCAATCGCCATTTTTATCATGGCTTTAACCGCAGGGTTACGTTCATCAAAACCTTCTGCAACTAAAGCAGAATCTCTATCTAGTCCTAATGTAAGTTGAGTCATATCGTTTGAGCCAATGGAGAAACCATCAAAGTATTCTAAGAATTGTTCAGCCAATACCGCGTTTGATGGCAACTCGCACATCATAATATGGCGTAAACCGCCTTCACCACGCGCTAATCCATTTTCAGCTAATAGCTCGCTCACTGCTTTTGCTTCTTCAAGTGTTCGTACAAACGGAATCATAATCTCGATATTGGTGAAGCCCATTTCGTTGCGAACTCGTTTTATCGCTTCACATTCCATTTCAAAACAACTGCGGAAGGTTTTATCTATGTAGCGTGCAGCACCACGAAAACCAATCATGGGGTTTTCTTCTTCTGGCTCGTAGTTTGTGCCTGCGATTAGGTTTGCATATTCATTTGACTTGAAATCAGACATTCGCAAAATTACTGGTTTCGGTGCAAATGCCGCCGCCAATGTTGATACGCCTTCTATAATTTTTGATACAAAAAACTCACGCGGGCTTTCATACGCATCTATGCGTTTATGGATGATCTCTTGTAACTCGGTTGATTGCTTATCCAACTCCAACAATGCGCGCGGATGAATCCCAATCATATTATTTATGATGAATTCCATACGTGCTAAGCCAACACCTTTATTGGGTAGCTGACAAAAATCGAATGCACGGTCTGGGTTGCCTACATTCATCATCACTTTTAGATCAAGGTCAGGCATGGTGCTGACTTCTGTGGTGGTAATGTCAAAATCTAGAATACCTTCGTAGGCATAGCCCGTATCACCTTCGGCACAGGACACGGTTATATCATCGCCATGCATGATGGTTTTTGTTGCATCGCCACAACCCACAACGGCGGGTACGCCAAGTTCACGTGCAATAATTGCTGCATGACAGGTTCTGCCCCCACGATTGGTAACAATCGCAGAAGCGCGCTTCATGATTGGTTCCCAATCTGGATCGGTCATGTCTGTCACCAGCACATCGCCAGGTTGGATTTTATCCATATCATCCAAGCTCATAATAATTTTGGCTTTGCCTGCGCCAATGCGCGAACCGATTGAACGTCCTTCTGAAATGACTGTGCTTTTTTGTTTTAGGGTAAAACGCTCAACGATATTTCCTGCTTGGCTTTGCACAGTTTCTGGACGCGCTTGTACGATGTATAAACCATTGTCATTACCATCCAGTGCCCATTCAATGTCCATCGGGCGTTTGTAATGCTTTTCGATAATCACCGCTTGGCGTGCGAGTTCTTCAACCTGTTCATCGCTAATACAATATTTGCGACTACGTTCTTTTTCAATATCGATGATCTTAACAGGCTCTTCACCATCAGGATCGTAAACCATTTCAATCGCTTTACTACCCAGTGTTCTGCTTAATACGGCTGGTTTACCCGATTCTAAATTAGGTTTGTAAGCATAAAATTCATCAGGGTTTACTGCGCCCTGCACCACCATTTCACCCAAGCCATAACTGCCTGTGACGAATACGACTTTATCAAAACCAGATTCGGTATCCAACGTGAACAGCACGCCACTGGCACCAATATCTGAACGCACCATTTTTTGGATACCTGCCGATAACGCAACACCTGCATGATCGAAATTTTGATGAACACGGTAAGAGATAGCACGATCGGTAAATAAGGATGCGAATACCTTACGAATCGCCATCTTGATATCGTCTAAGCCTGACACATTCAAAAATGTTTCTTGCTGACCAGCAAAAGAAGCATCGGGTAAATCTTCTGCTGTGGCCGATGATCGCACTGCCCATGTGACGGTTTCACCATACTGCCCAATGAGTTTTTCGTAAGCCGTATCAATTTCACTCTCAAGATCAGCAGGTAATGGGATCTGCATAATCCAATCACGTATTTGTTTACCTGTTTTCGCTAACGCTGCAAGGTCATCAACATCCAGTTCATCAAGCAAAGCATTTATTCTATTGCCTAAGTTTTCATGTTCCAAAAAACTGCGGTAGCCATCGGAAGTTGTTGCAAAACCACCAGGAACATTGACACCCAAGTTGCCAAGATTTTGAATCATCTCACCAAGCGAGGCATTTTTTCCACCTACTCTATCTATGTCATTAATACCAAGCTGATCAAGCCAAACGACGTTTTTTGTGTTCATATCAAACTATCCTTTACAGGTGTAATACTAAATTTTCGCACGATCTGTGCGGCTAATTCTTCTATAGATTGTGAGGTTACGTCAAGTGGTTCTAAGCCGTAACGCTCGTATAATTTATGCGCTTTTTTAATTTCGGTCTTACAGGTTTGTAACAATGAATATTGGCTATTAGGTCTGCGCTTCTCTCTTATTTGCTGAAGTCGCTTAGCCTTAATGGTGGTTGCGACCAGTTTGTTTTTATTATCGAGCAACACTTGAGGTAACTCATCACGATCAAAGTCATCATCAGTGATAGGATAGTTGGCAGCTTTAATCCCAAATTTCAAGGCAAGATAAAGTGATGTGGGTGTTTTACCCGAACGCGATACGCCCACAATAATGACGTCTGCTTCATGCAAGGTTTTTAGCACCATCGCATCATCATGCATTAGCGTGTAATTAAGTGCATCAATACGCGCATCGTAGGTTTTTTGATTGACCAAGCCATGACTCAAACCAGATTCACGCGTTGGCTCGGTATGTAAGTCACGTCCTATTTTGTCTAGAATACTTTCAAACACCTCGTAATAATGACAGTTTGCACCTTTTAAAATCTGGTTGATTTCTGTTTCTGGCATAGTTGCGAAGACAAGTGGTTTAAAACTTTCTTCTTCATAAATTTCTGCAATTTCTTCGACGAGCTTATTCGCCTTTTTCTCATCGTCAATGAACGAGCGTTGATGATAGGTAAATTCAATATGTGGAAACTGTGATAGCAAGCTATGCCCCAATGTTTCTGCAGTTATCCCCGTACTCTCGGATACAAAAAACACGGTTCTCTTTGTGTTATTTTGCATGATTTGTTTTTTTATCTATTTGCATCATTTTATGCCTTGGCTTTAATTAACTGGAGCATAGTAGTTAATGTAATTTTTGTTTTAAAAAAGGTAGTTTAATTCAGTTATTTTAAAGTTGAAATAAGTATAAATACTGGAATTGTTCAGTATTTATAAACTTATGATTAACCGTATGTAGTATTGCATAAATTAATCATTAGACAATTTAATGATTTCAATGTTTAATATTTACTACCAATATACTAATTGTAAATAAATTATGAAAACTATCTACTACAAACAAAACCGCTTAAAAAAACTACGTGCGTTTTGTCAAGTCGCCAAACACGGCAGCGTAACTAAAGCAGCTGAGAAACTATTTGCCAGTCAACCTACCATATCCTTACAAATACAGGCACTTGAAAGAGAAATGGAAGTTGCTTTATTTGAACGTAACGGCCCGCAAATATCGCTTACTGTTGAGGGAAAGGTTCTTTACGACTTATGTGAGCCGATGGTTCAAAGCATTGATCACCTACATGAAACCTTTAGTGCCCACTGCGGAAACTTAAGCACAGGCAATTTAACTATCGCCGCAGGGGAATCGACTATTCTGTATGTTCTGCCTCAACCTGTTCAAATGTTTAGCAATCAGTACCCAGGAATAAAACTAAAACTCGCCAATGAAACCGGGCGTGATGGACTAGAAATGTTACGTAATAACGACATCGATTTAGCCATAGGCTCCATGCTAGAAATCCCCGATGATATTGAATACGACCCGATAGTGACTTACAACCCTGTGTTAATTGCTCCAAAAGACCACCCTCTTTCAAAACTTAAAGAAGTAACGCTAAAAGACATTAGCCCCTTCGGATTAATCCTCCCGCCCAGTCATCTAAGCACATGGCGTATCGTAAAAATGGTCTTTGCCCAGAACAACACCAGCTACAAAGTCACACTAGAAGCAGGCGGATGGGAAGTCATCAAGCGCTATGTGAAAATTGGATTAGGCATCTCGATTGTCACCGACGTATGCATCACCGATCAAGACCGTGAAGAAATGACCATATTATCGCTGGATAAATATTTCCCCAAGCGTAGCTACGGCATAGTGACACGCAAAGGCAAATTTTTATCAACACCAGCAGAGCGCTTTATTGATTTGATGAAAGAGTGTTATGAGTGAAAAGATTAAAAGATTTTTTGCCACGGAATACACGGAAAAACAATAAAATCCTCCTAGTTTTACATGGAAAATACATCATGTAAGCAAAGATGTACGTAATGAAGTATGGTATACAAGTCATCATGTGTGGCTTAGGTAATATTATTAAAATCTGGTTATAAAATCATGTCGGAAATTAATTACGTAATAATCGTCATCGCTGCTTTACTTTCTATTGCAAGTCCTGGGCCAGCAACGCTAGCTATTGCAAGTACTTCTATGAGCCATGGACGCACTCATGGTTCTGTATTGGCTTTTGGTATCACGACAGGGGGTCTCGTCTGGTCAACTTCCGCAGCTTTTGGTCTCTCATCATTCATATATACTAATGCTTGGCTCTTTGAGCTGATGCGTTACGTTGGAGCGAGCTACCTGCTTTACCTAGCATACAAATCTAGCCACATTGCAATTTCTCATACGAACAATAAAATAGAAATACTTAAAAAAAGTAGTTTAAAATCTACATATTTCAAAGGTCTTGCTTTACAACTTTCAAATCCAAAAGCCATATTATTTTTCGCTTCATTTTATGCAGTAATTTTACCACCAAATACCACACCAAAAGAGCTATTAATGGTTATTGCTACGATCAGTATTACAGGAAATATTTTATTTCAAACTTACGCATACATATTTTCAATCTCGAAAGTATGCGATACCTATATTAATCTTCGTCGCTATTTTGAGGCTTTTTTTGCCGTATTCTTTGCATTTGCAGGATTGAAAGTTCTTACATCTAAACTAGATTAATTAAAGAAGCTTAACCCCACACTGTTACATGGCATAAATACATCATGTAAAACTAGGGGGGTGTGCTTCAAATAATCTTTAAAAAGTAGTTTTCTAGTTTAGCTTGCATCCGTTTTATTTCAGATCGAGGCGAAGAGTATGAGTTCACATGAAGAAGAGCAGAAAATAATAATACATTTTATCTTCATATTCGTTCGTTTTGCTTCAGAACAAAGCAGGAAAAATGAGCTTACATGCGTAAGTGATCTTTTTCTAACGCAGTGCTGGAGCAAATAAGAATGTAATATGATGAGAAAAAAAGTGGAGGCGACCCACACCAGCAACACCTCGGCACCCGAATCCACCACTACCGTTGCTCCCTTCCGGGCCTGGCGGGGTTTGCGGCTTATCGTCGCGAGGGAACCAATGCAGATCACCATTTTTTAGACTTTCTATAACAACACCGCAAGAGGAATCTTGCAGTGCGCGGGATTATGAGGGAAGATGCTTTTTTTCACAATACCATCCTGACAAAAAGACAATATTATTTCATGCCGTTTACTCTTTCCCACACCGTTGCTGTTATCCCCTTGTATAAATACTTGGGCAAGTTTGGCGCTTTATCTGCGCTTATTATCGGTAGCATGACACCTGATTTCGCTTATTTCTCCGATTACATACAATGGCATGTTAATAGTCACTCACTGATTGGCGTTTATCTTTTTGCGATTCCTGCGGGGCTTACGGTTTATTATCTTTATCATTTTTTGATGGCGCCTGTGCTGGTTTCGCTATTGCCTAAGTCGATACAAAAGCATTTGCATGAGGATTTATTCTTAGGGCGACTGCCTGATATTCCTAGTTATACCTTGGTGTTTTCTCTTATGCTTGGCGCGTTGACTCATGTTATTTGGGATTTTTTCACGCATCAATCTGGCATCCCGCAATTTGTGCATTGGATGGATGTACCACTCACATCAATTGATGGCTATGACATTATGACGTATCGCATCTTGCAACATTTCAGTTCTTTATTTGGTTTGTCGCTATTGATGTTTTGGATTTGGCAATGGATTAGTAAAAAGAAACATAGCAATACACAAAGAACACCAGCTAGCCATGCTTGGCAAGCACCTAAAGCGCTTAAATTGTTTAGCCTTGTCGTTTTGCTTGCTGTACCTACAATTGTGGGATTAATTTATGGTTATGCCAACTTGCCTGACAATGACAGCCTATATGGCTTGTATGCCTTGCAGGTTTTTATTCGTTTTGGCATTACAGGTGCGGCGGGTGCTTTTATTGTTTGCGCTGCGGGGTTGGGGCTTTTGTATCAGTATTTTATTCAGTCTTCTATTCGCTATTAGTTTTCACATAGGTCTTGATAGACAAAACTAAATTTTAGTATTTTGACTTACGAATGGGAATAATATAGCCTGCTTGGATATTGAAATTAGACAGAAGCTGTCTAATAAACTGTTAGGCAAAATGTACGCACTTCTGACTAGTTGAAGTTGATTTTACTCATAAAGATAGAATGAAAGGTTAGAGCTTGAATAAAATAGATAAAGAACGTCATATTCTAAAGCTTGCGTACCCACTATTAACCGATCTTTATGGAAGCTTTGATGTTAACCCTAATCAGTTAGATAGACCTGATGCTGCGATTAACCTAATGTTAAATAATATACAGATTGGGATTGAAGTTACATTAATTGATAAGCCAAAAAATTGCGAATATCTAAATAATGAAAAACTCTCAAAAGGAGTTCAAGAGCAGCAGGTCAAAGATTTGTTAAATAATGGTACATGTAGCACTCAACCGATTAAAAAAGTATCTATTCCATTCCCTAATGACTATATTTTTGAGAATGTTATTAAAAAAGCGAAAAAGTATCAATCGTATATGGAGTCCGAGGAATATACAGAGATGCTTATATTGTCGTTTAGCTCACACCTCAATATTAAGCACCACTCATTTAATGATTATATTAAGCCTTGGACTGCTTTTTTACTTAGTGAGAAACAGTTTCCTTTTGATAAAGTCATCTTTGTCTGCGAGGAAACTAAAAAAGCAGTTGTTATTTATGATAAGAACTTAAGGGAACAAGTACCACCAGAGAGAGATAGTACAAAAGAGTCTGGAATAACAACACTACAAAGCTCAATTATTCCTTTTGGAAAAGAGTTTAATATAAACGAAATATTCGATAAAGAACCACACGTATTAACCAAGAAAAAATCGAGAAAAAAGAGAAAATGACATGAGGTGTATAAATGAACTTTAAAAAAATGGCTCTACTAATATTAGCTATATGTCTTTATGGTATATCAGTACATGCTGATACCACAGTATTATGCAAAAAAGACTATATTGAGCTTGGGGACTCAATAGCTGATGAAGGGGAATTTAAAATAGCTATCAGTATGTACAAAAAAGCACTTAAATGTGCCTCAAATAAAAAACTAAAGATTGGAGCTTTAGCTAGTCTTTCTGCTTCGACTCTTAAAACTGGAAACAAGAATGAATCAGAGAAATACCTGTTAAAGTTATTAAAAATATCTCCAGATAATAAATGGGCTAAAAGTTTTCACAAGGAAAACTTTAAGAAATCAACCTCAATACAAGAAAAACCAGTAACAGATAAAGCTTTCCATTCTAGGTATGGAAAGTTTACTATTACTGAAAATGAAAAAGAAACTGAAGAACTCTTCTATAATAAAAAGCCTCTTTCTACAAGGGTTATTGCTAACTCTTCATTAGATATTGTAAAAGCATATCAACTCGAAAATAGTGATATTATCATTACTCGAATTAATGGAGGCAATGGTTGTCCAGCACTTCTACATATTATAGAAGTATCTAAATCTGATATTTATGTTACTCCAGACTTTGGTACTTGTAGTGATCTTATTTCGTTTAATAAGCCGACAAATATAAACTTTATTACAATGCCAGGACTTGATGGTAATTATTCATATTCGTATAGCGGTAAAAAAATTCATGAACGCATTACAAAAGAGCATGATACTGCACAAAATGATTTATTAGAGAGTTCAAATGAAGTACTTGAAGATATAGATATGGGTAAAGTTATAAAACTTTCAACCAATAAAAGATATAACCAAATTTTCAAAACATATATGAACGACTTAGTTATAACCTCCCTTCAAGATAAAGTGATCATACAGAATATTATAGCTAACAGAGGAAGATGCAAGGTTAGCAAAAACACTTTACAAAATTTAAGATTTAAAAAGTTACCCGTTTCATTGTTTTTTGGGGATTCAGCCTCATTTTCATTAAGAAATGGTTGTCGAAACCTGTTGGAAGTAGAAGTAAAAACAAACTATGGTTCTTCAACGTGGAATTTTGAATAAAAAAGTACCTATACTTAATAAAGATCAATAGAGCCTAACAAGGCATTTAAAACAAGGACTTACCTAAGTTGGACTTCTTGTTTTAAGGTCTGTAGTTTTGTTCAATTTAGTGCTAAATTTGAGTTCAAACAAGTTAATTCGGCAAGCCCTTTAATGCGGCGTTAGCTGCCCTTACGGGTCTTTGGTTGCTAAATTGTATTCTTGGGCTTTATTCTTTTCTCTGGTTTCACACCCCCACTTTTACACGATGTTTTCAAACATCAAATAAAATTTACACTTGACGATTATCAAGGCATTACAAACCTCACCCCTCTAGACTTTTCAAGTGACTAAAATACAAGACTTACAAGAACCCAAACTACTCCCGGGCGATCTTGCCATTTGGTTTTTTATATTTATGGAATTGCTGGTTTTTGCGATTGCTTTTATCGCTTATGCTATATCGCGCGCGCAAAATTTAGAACTCTTTAACGAGTTCCAATTGTCACTGAATAAAGAATTTGGTGCAATCAATACCATTCTTCTTATTACATCAAGTTATTTTGTGATTCGAGCTGTTCATGCAATCAAGCTCGATAATGTGAAAAGCTGCATCAATAATTTAAACATTGCATTAGGCTTTGGTGCAGGCTTTCTACTTTTAAAATCGCTTGAATATTACGATAAGTTTTCAGCAGGCATTTCGCTAAGCACTAACACTTTTTACATGTTTTATTTATCACTCACACTCTTCCACTTCTTGCATGTTATTTTAGGCATGATTATTTTATTCGCAGTCATACTCAAAGCAAAACATGGAGCATACAGTGCAAGCAATCATTACGGTGTGGAATCTGGTGCATCCTATTGGCATATGGTTGATTTAGTTTGGATTATACTTTTCCCGCTTGTATACATTATTCGGTAACCCATTACTAATGAATAAAATCTACAATATTCACTCCCTTTGGCTTTTCATGATCACGCTAACACTTTCTACCTATGCGTTAGGAAAACTCGGCTTTAGCGGTATTACTGTTGTGTTTATTCTATTACTCACCGTAATTATCAAAGGTACATTAATCATTCGTGATTACATGGAATTACGCGACGTTTCACTGATTTGGCGCGTAATAATGTATGGCTGGTTATGGAGTATTACCCTTGCTATCGCACTCATTTATATTTTTAGTCTCAACTAAGCAGAGGTTTTAACATGAGCAATATCCCCTTTTATCAAGCCCAAAATAATGAAGTTGAGCTTTTTAAACACTCTTTCAACAATCAACTTCCGTTATTAATCAAAGGTCCAACAGGCTGTGGTAAAACACGCTTTATTCACCACATGGCGGCAAAGCTAGGCCGCCCTTTGTACACCGTTGCTTGTCATGATGACTTGACCGCCGCAGATTTAGTCGGCAGACATTTAATTGGCGATGGTGAAACCTACTGGCAAGATGGCCCACTGAGTAAAGCCGTGCGCGAAGGCGCTATTTGTTATTTAGATGAGGTTGTCGAAGCGCGTAAAGACACCACGGTTGTACTCCATCCTCTTTCTGATGATCGTCGTATTTTACCTATCGAGCGCACGGGCGAATTACTAAAAGCGCCCCCTGAATTTATGTTGGTGGTTTCATACAATCCAGGTTATCAAAACTTGCTTAAAGGCATGAAGCCCTCAACACGCCAGCGTTTTATTTCAATGCGGTTTGACTACCCTGATGTGGTAACTGAAACTACCATCGTTAAAAAAGAAACCTATATTGATGATGCAACTGCCACGCAGTTGATTGAACTTGCTCATGCACTGCGTGCCTTAAAAGACCATGATTTAGAAGAATCTGCCTCCACCCGTTTGCTGGTTTATGCGGCAACTTTGATTAAATCAGGTTTTGCGCCGATTGATGCCTGTCGAGCCGCAATTATCGAACCATTAACCGATGATGAAGAAACTGTGGAAGCATTAATGGAAGTCGTTCGAGCAAAAATAGTAACTTGAAAGATAACTTAAAGAATGAATGATCAAAACTACAAAGAAAAATATACCCATGATTACACAGGCGCTGTTGCAATGGCTTTCTTCATGGCTAATTTACTGTTTATTGGAATATTCTATTTAATCCTTTGGGCATTCTATTTTTTCGCCTACAAAAATGCGTCTCAAGTCAGTAAAAACCATATCCAACAAGCGCTATGGGCAAGCACCCTCACCACGACAATTGCCGTTGTGCTTGCTGGCATCGCATTGATGACAACAGGTTTCGCGTCAGTCCAGGCGCTGATTATGGCGGAGGTTTACTTGATGGTCGTTGTGCCCCTATTTATGCTACTCGGTATTTTAGGGTTCACAAAAGCGATTAATGAAAAGAATTTTAAATTTCCCATTATTGGCAATCTACTCGGTATTGAGAAGTAAACTCATGGACGCTAGCATCTCACCAGAATCAGACTTTCATGAATTAAGTTTTGTTAATAAAACAAACAAGGTTCCTGGCAGTTTGGCAATTTGGTTTGCGATTTTAGCTGAGATGAGCGAGTTTATGATTATGTTTGTCGTTTACTTTTTGGCAAAAGTACACAACCCCGAACTCTTTTATGAAGGACCTACTAAGCTAAATACACTGGCTGGCACAACCAATACATTGATTATGCTCACCAGCAGTTTTTTTGTGGTGCGCGCTGTCATTGCGATACGCGACAACAAACCCAAACAAAGTGCAAACTGGCTTTGGGGCGCAGTCGCTTGTGGTGTTATTTATCTCATCATCAAAGTATTTGAATATCAATGGAATACCGCACAAGGTTTGGCCACTGAAACCAATATTTTTTACGGTGTTTATTACTATGTGACCTTCAATCACTTTTTGCATGTGGGTTGGGGTAGCGCAGGATTAATCTGGGTAATTTACAGAATCAACACACATATTTACACCGCCGACGAGCACGAAGGTTTAATCAATATGGCGGTTTATTGGCATATGATTGATCTAGCTTGGATTACAATTTTTCTACTTCTGTATGTGATTAGATGATATTGGAGATTAGGTCGATATGAAAGTTATGACACATACAAAAATAATAGATTACCTCTGGCTAATCCTTATTACACTGACTTTATTCAGTGCTTATATGGCAGAACGTGCAGAGCCAGGTTTTGTGAGCATTGCTATTATGGCTGCGGTATTAGCTATTAAAGGGCGCATCATTGTTGATCATTTTATGGAATTAAAAGATGCGCATCCTTTGCTAAGAACACTGATGCGAACTTATTTTTATGTGATCCCAGCAATGATGATACTTGTTTATTTATTTCCTGAGCAGATAGCAAAATGGACAGCGCTTTAATGGAGATGCCCCTATGATAAAATACGATCTAATCATAAACATCATTGAAAAGTGGGGGGGTGTGCTTTGAGAGAAATAATCTGTAATCACTGCAATAATACCATCAGCCTTGATGATAAAACCTGCCCAAGCTGTGGTATGCCGTTGTCTACCAAACAACAAGCCTCACCACAGAGAAAATTCATCTTTTGGTTTATCTTTGTTGTTGTCTTTTCATTTGCCATGATGATCATATTGCCCTGGTTTGGCTCAACCCCCGTATTAGGTCAATAAGCGATGCTAGAAGAATTAGTTGGCTCAACATGGCACCGCTTTATTACCAAGCGCGCAGATACCAGCTATCCCGATGCCATTGTCACCCTTGATGAAGTACGCCATACCGCAGGTATATTCTTTCGCGCCTTAGGGGGTGAAGGTGGTTTGCGTGTTGAAAATGCAACCGAGTCAGCGCTTCATACAAGGCGTACTATTTTACAACGTATCGCAGGCATGGGTGACAAAACGCAATACGCTTGGCGTGATGACGAAACACTAAGGCTACCTGATAGCATAGCCCTATTTCCAACACGCCAGTTAAACCTTGACCTGTATTTATGGTTAACCGCCCTATCGGTTATTGATAATGCAGAAATGCCCGCCGAAAAGCGCATTAATTGGATTACGCAAAATCAATATCGCACACACAAAACATTAGAAATTTGGCCAGGTTTAAAAACGCGTTACCAAAACTTACTTAAAGCACATCTACAGCAACGCCCTAATCCAAAAAGTTTGCCTGCTGATGAGGCTAATCAAGAACAAATCATCCGTGATGCACTTGCAAACTCATCCCAAATACAGTCACTTGAATACGCCAAACGACCTCCTCAACCAGTCATATTATGGTTACACCCTGCTCCACCCGTAGAAGAGTTTAGAAACGAAAAGCCAGTGCAAGACCCTGACATTGAAGAAGCACCACAATCTAAAAAAGATCAGAAAAAACAACAAAAGCGCAAGAAAGGTAATCGTGAAGATATGCCAACAGGCAATGAGGGCTTAATGAGTTTTCGTCTAGAAAGCCTTTGGAGCTGGGCTGAATACAGCAAAGTAGACCGTACCAGCGTTGAAGATGACGACGATGACGCGATGGCAACCGCCGAAGACATGGACAATATCACTGTTGCTCAAGATAGCCAAACAAGCTCCAGCAAAATCAAGCTTGATCTTGATCTCCCATCAAACCAATACGACGATATAGTTTTGGCCGAAGGTATTCCAATAGATGAGTGGGATTTTAAACAGCAAAAATCACAAAAAGCACACTGTCGTTTACAGGAAATGGAATCTCGTCACGCTGAACCGATGGAACTCCCCAAAAGGCTACAACAACAAGCACATAAAATTCGTCGCCAGTTTGAAGTGTTACGCCCAGAACGCCATTGGGTAAACCGCCAAAATGACGGCACAGAAATAGACTTAGAAAATTACGTCAACTTCCTATCTGATCTTAAACAAGGTCATGTCAACAGCGATACGCCCATCTACCGTGAGCTTCGTAACAAAACCCGCGATCTATCCTGTTTATTGCTCGCAGACCTTTCACTCTCCACCGATGCACACATAAATAACGATGCCCGTGTGGTAGATGTCATTCGTGATTCCTTATACCTTTTTTCAGAAGCGCTGAATGCCACTGGGGATCGTTTTGCCCTGCACGGCTTTTCATCACGTAACCGCAGCCACATCCGCTTTTACAACATAAAAGGCTTCAACGAAAATTACGACGACAAAACACGCGGACACATCGACGCCATTCGCCCCGGGTATTACACCCGCATGGGAGCCGCCATTCGTCACGCCACCGAGTTACTCAACAAAGAAAAAACCAGCCAAAAATTGCTGCTCATCCTCACCGACGGAAAACCCAATGACTTGGACAAATACGAAGGACGCTACGGCATAGAAGACACCCGCATGGCAGTCATCGAAGCCGAAAAGTTAGGCCTACGCCCCTTCTGTGTAACCATCGACGAACAAGCAGAAGATTATCTCCCCTATTTATTTGGTAGTCGCTCGTTTGTTTTAATTAAGAATGCGGCAGAGCTACCAAAGAAATTACCACTGCTGTATTTAAGATTAACTCATTAGGATGCACACCCCCCCCACTTTTAAATGATAGTTCATTAGTTTTCTTATAGAGCCTCTGATCAACTCCATAAAACTACTAGAATTATGTAAAAGTGGGGGGGTGTCTTTTAAAATAGTGTTTTAGCCATCACAATCGCATCTTCTCTGCCTTTATCGGCAGGATAATAGTCTTTGCGTAAACCTATTTCGTTATAACCTTCGGATTGATAAAGTCGTATACCTACATGATTGGATGGGCGCACTTCTAAAATACAGGTGTCGGCTCGGTGTTGTTTTGCGATCCATTCGGCTTCTGCTAATAGTTTACGCCCCCAGCCTTTGCCTTGTTCTTCTGGATAAACACATATGTTTAAGATATGTGCCTCCCCTGCTCCCGCTGAGATTACTACGTGCCCTGCAAATTCATTGTCAAATTCAAACACCCAGCAGGAATACATGCGACGATTACGAAGGCAATCTTCAAAATTTCCGAGTGTCCAAGGATAAGGATAGGAAGCAAGTTCGCCTTGCATGACTTTTGTAAGGTCTGCGTGAACCATTTTACGCAGGTATTTAAGCACGCGTTTTTCGATCATTCAGGCGTAGAACCTGATGCTTCTAATAGTCGCATTGCCCGTTTTAAATCTTCCCATGCTTTGCGCTTATCTATGGGCTTGCTCAAAAGATAGCTTGGATAATAGGTGACAACTATATCTGTATTCGTTTCAGGATGCTTTAATGCTTTGACTCGTAGGCGCGCTAGAGGCTCTTTGCTTTGCAATAAATTCTGCGCTGAAAGCTGCCCGACCACTAAAATAATATTTGGTTTAACTTCTAATATTTTCTTTGTAAGCAACTGATTTAATTCACCCACTGAGTCAGGCTCTACTGCTTGCATGGATGATTTTATAATATTAACTAGATAAGCGCTTTGACGCGGATTTTCTAGCCCCACCGCGCGCAACATATTGCTTAACAAGACACCTGACTCACCCGCATAGGGTTGATCTTGACGGTCATCATTTAGCTCTGGAGATTCTCCAATCACCATCCAATCAGCCTGTAAACTTCCGCAGCCATAAACGATATGGCTTGTGGTACGTGCTATCTCATTAACTTGTGGTGTGGTGTCTTGTACTGGTGAAACAATAGGAGATTGTATAGGTTGATGCTCTTTTGAAACAGGGTGTGGAGTAACAGGCTTTGGTTGCTCATTAAGCCCTTGTAAAATACTTTCGACGGAATCTGCTCCCGAATATTTTTCCTCGCGTGATTGTTCATCACCTGTAACACTTTTTGTAACATCGGCATCAACCACAATGTCACGAGATACCCAAACAGGTATCCCAATGGCATCAAGGTATTTAAGTTGAGCAGGACTTGTCATATAAATTACTGTCTATCTACAAATTAAATTAAAAATATAGGTGCTTGGCAGGCTTGGGGAGTTATCAACTAAATCCCTTGTCTCAACCGCTACTGGGTCTTGCTTCGCAATACCCTGCATATTTTTTAGCGCCTAGGGCGCTTTAAAAAGCAACACCCCCCCCCCACTTTTACATGATGTAATTTATACACCGTGTTGAGGATGCTCGCGATCAGTTGCCAAAACGAGCTTATTCAATGCATCCAAATACGCATTAGCAGAAGCGATAACAATATCAGGGTCTGCACCGCTACCGTAAACTTGTCGCCCTGCTTTTTCTAGCTTAACGCTTACCTCGCCTTGCGCATCGGTTCCGCTGGTAATCGCATTAACCGAGTACAATTCTAAAGTACCGTGATCGGTGACGATCTTTTTAATGGCAGAGAAAACCGCATCAACCGAACCACCACCATCGGCTTCGGCAGAAACTTCTTCACCGTCTACTTTTAAAGTCACTTTTGCATGTGGGGTTTCGCCCGTTTCAGAACACACCCATGAGGAGACTAAATGATAACGCGTGTGCTCTAATGCGGCTTGTGACTCTGAGGCGATTGCTACCAAATCTTCATCGAAAATTTCATGCTTACGATCCGCCACGTCTTTAAAACGCGAGAAAGCCGCATTCAAGGCTTCTTCACCCTCAAGCTTAATGCCGATCTCTTCTAAACGTGCGCGTAACGCACTACGTCCTGAATGCTTGCCTAGGACAATTTTATTGTCTGACCAGCCCACATCCTGTGCGCGCATGATTTCGTAAGTCTCGCGTGATTTTAATACGCCGTCTTGGTGAATCCCTGACTCATGTGCAAAGGCATTCTTGCCTACAATCGCTTTATTGGGCTGAACAGGAAAGCCTGTCACCGATGACACTAAACGCGAGGTTGGCACAATCATCGTGGTATCGATATTGGTATCACAGGAGAAAACATCTTGGCGAGTACGAATCGCCATTACGATTTCTTCTAACGCCGCATTACCTGCGCGTTCACCCAAACCATTGATGGTACATTCAACTTGTCTCGCACCGTTTAAAACTGATGCTAAGGAATTGCCTACAGCAAGCCCTAAATCATTGTGACAGTGTACCGAGAATATCGCTTTATCCGAGTTAGGAACACGTTCAATAAGTTGCTTAACCAATTCACCAAACTGATGCGGAATATTATAGCCAACGGTATCTGGAATATTGATTGTTGTTGCGCCTGCATCAATGGTTGCCTCAACCACTTTGCATAAGAAATCAAGTTCAGAGCGCCCAGCATCTTCTGGTGAAAATTCAACATTATCAGTAAATTGACGCGCTTTCTTAACGGCTGCTACAGCTTGCGCCAATACATCGTCAGGCTGCATACGCAGTTTTTCTTTCATGTGAATCGGTGAGGTTGCAATAAACGTATGAATGCGTGATGAGTTGGCGGGCTTTAGTGCTTCTCCTGCTCGTTCTATATCCTTGTCTAGCGCTCGGGCTAGCCCACAGATAGTGCTGTCTTTAATTGCTGTGGCAACGGCTTTTACCGATTCAAAATCACCCACGCTCGCGATAGGAAAACCTGCTTCGATGATATCGACACGCATTTTTTCAAGGTGTTGTGCAATACGTACTTTTTCATCCATGGTCATGGATGCACCTGGGCTTTGTTCGCCATCGCGTAAAGTTGTATCAAATATGATCAAACGATCATTAGAATTGTTATTACTCATTAGAAAATTCTCAGTCTTTAATGACTTTTCTCAATTAGCCCAAAATCGACCCTTAGTATAAGGTTTGATTGCTAGTAGAGGAAGCCTAGATATATTCGGTTTTAAAAATAGTTTAAATTAGCGTTTAGCCTCGCAAAGGCGAATGTTATCTGCCTAAGGCAGAAGTAATATCAGGCTGAGTAATAGTAGAGTTGCTAGAGATAGACGCATCCATAAGCTCGAATACGGCGTATTCGTGATTGCTTTGGCTGTGATGCGATTTGTGTTCATTTTTTAAAGTTAACTGATTTTTGTGATTAGATCAAGTTTCTTCGTCGAGCGGTAGCTCTTTTGATTCTTTTCTTTTATCACGCAACCAATTAATTGGGCCTGATAACGAATAGATTAAGAAGATAGCAAATAAAACTTTTGGCGGATCAACCTGAATAAATGCAAAGGCTAATACAACACCCAGAATTGCAAAATGTGGGACCTTGCTTTTAAAATCTATATCTTTGAAACTATTGTATTTTACATTGCTAACCATGAGTAATCCTGCACAGATTGTCATAATTAGCGCGGGGATATGTATGGCCTTTCCTGAAACATCCAAATCATGCAACATCCAAATCATTCCGACCATAATACCTGCGGCAGATGGACTGGGTAAGCCAATAAAATATTTTTTATCAACCTCTTCAATTTGCACATTAAAACGAGCCAATCGCAAAGCAGCACACGCTACATAGATGAAGGCAGCCATCCAGCCAAACTTACCCCATGCCACGCTTACTTCACGCATGTGTACTAATGCCCATAGATACATCACTAAAGCAGGTGCTAAACCAAATGATACAAGATCAGATAAGCTATCGTATTGTTCACCAAACTCGGATTGAGTATTGGTCCAGCGAGCCACACGACCATCTAAGCCATCTAAAATCATAGCGATAAAAACCGCTATTGCCGCTTTTTCAAATTGCCCATTAATGCCCGCAAGAATGGCGTAAAAACCGCTAAACAATGCGGCTGTTGTTACAAGGTTGGGGAGTAGATAGACACCCTTATGCGGTGTTGGTTTATCATCTTTAGCATTTGTCATAATGTTATTTGAACATATTTTAGGCTTTGAATCAGGTGAATTATTATTAATTCACAAAAAAAAAGCAAAAAAAACGGGCACAAGGCCCGTTAAAAACTTCGATCGCTTAGGCGATTCTTATTGTTGTTAGCGGAGTCTATATTACAGTGGCATAGCTTTCTGAAAACTGAATCAGTTAAATATTTTACTTTTTATTTCTATAAAGTAGCGCCATCTATCTTTTTTCTTGTTCACGCTGAATTTTCCCCTTTCATTTAAAGGTTATCAATAATGCTCTAATAAAATGCCTTTACCTGAATTTAAGAGATGTTCGGTACGCCTTTACTTGCCTTCCCTGTAAAAAAAACATACCCTTCACTCATGCGCCAACAACCCAACAGCCTTATTCAAAAATCAATTAGCTGCGATTCATGTAGCTTAAATAATGTTTGCATTCCTAATGGACTTTCTAAAGACGAAATTGATCAATTAGAAATGCTGGTTGATAAAACCGTTAAAATTAAGAAGAAAGAATCTTTATATCACTCAATGGATAACATTGACGGTATATATGCCATCAAGTCAGGGGCAATAAAAACGTCCATATCTAATGCGGACGGCCAAGAACAGGTTTTAGAGTTTCATTTACCTGGTGACCTGCTAGGCTTTGATGCCTTTAATAGTGGAATCCATAGTTGTGACGCAACCGCTTTAGAAGATACTTTACTTTGTAAAATTTCAATGAATGACTTTGATGATTTATGTAGTCGACTTCCAGGTATTCGTAAAGAAATGATGCATCAGGTGGGTAAAGAAATTGCACACAATCAAAGCTTGTTACTTTCATTGGGACAACAACAAACCGATGAACGCCTTGCAACATTTTTATTAGAAATGTCTACCCATTTTCAATCACGTGGTTTTTCTGGCAATGAGTTTGTTATTCCCATGCCACGACAAGATTTATCTAACTACCTTGGCATGGCAGTAGAAACGCTTAGTAGAATTATTTCTCGCATGACTGAAGACGGCCTTATTAATATAGACCGCCGCTTAGTCAGTATTTTAGACATGCATAGACTTGAAAAACTAGCGCACTCTTCTTGTGAAAAATAAATCACTACCTGTTTCTGCTTACCTGTAGTTATGTAGTACGTAGTTACGGTAACTACGATGCTCTGATCATAAACATCATGTAACTCTGCATAAATTCTATGCATCGTTAAAAAGTGGGAGGGTGTACCTCCAAGTATATTAATCTTATTTCTATTTAGTCACTCAATACTTACTATTGAGCTTGCAAATTTTGGCAAGATAACTATTATCCCTCCACCCCTGAATTATATTAGTGCCTCCTTATGAATACTGAAAACTCAAGTATGCAACACCCTGCCAATGTTGAAAGCTTACAGGATCAAGTTCGTATTGTCGGTCATCTATTAGGTGAGGTTCTTAAAGAACAAGAAGGTGAGGATGTATTCAATACGGTTGAAAACTTAAGACAAGGTTATATCAGCCTTCGTCGAGAGGATGATGATGCAAAGCGCCAAGCGCTCATGACTACCATTGAATCGCTCGATAGTAATAAACTCAGACAAGTTACCCGCGCGTTTAACGTCTTTTATGTACTTTCAAATATCGTAGAAGAAGATTTTTTACATCGTGAGCGCCGTAAACTTTATCGCTCAGGCGATAATAAACTCTGGCAAGGTTCTTTCTTAGGCACGGTTAGTGAACTAAAAGAATCAGGCTTGAACGCAGATAACATGCAAAAAATCATCAATGAAATGCGCTATACACCTGTATTTACGGCCCACCCTACCGAAGCGCGCCGACGTACCATGATGACGTTACAACGTCGTATCTTTTTGATTATCGACCAGCTTAATGACAGCAACCTAACCGAAGAAGAACGTAACTCTATTCATAGACAGCTCAAAGCGCAGGTGCAAATATTGTGGCGCACTAGCGAAGTTCGCCACAATAAACCATCAGTTCAAGACGAAGTACGCTACGGCCTATTTTATTTTCACGCCAGCTTATTTGAAGCGATACCGATGATCTATCGCTATTTTGAACGCGCTACCCGCAAAGTGTATGGGCGTGGTGAAATCACTATTCCCAATATTTTAAAGTTTGGCTCATGGATTGGCGGCGACCGTGATGGCAACCCTTTTGTTACACCCTCTGTTACACGTAATGCTATTCGCCTGCACATGCAGGAAGCACTTAAGGAATACCATAACCGTGTGATTGATTTACGCAGTTTGCTATCTCATGACCTTGAATTTATTAAGCCTACCGATGAATTTCAAGCATCGTTAGATCACGATGAAAAAGAACTGAAGAAACTCGCCTTTAAGAAACAACCAGAACTATTTTCACGTGAGCCTTATCGCCGTAAATTGCAATTCATTGCTTATCGCCTTAATGCAACACTAAAAACCGTACAAAGCCGCATCAAAGGTAAACCCATCGCCTTACCTGCCTGTGCTTATGACAACGTTATTGACTTTTTAGAAGAGCTTAATTTAATCCGTGAATCATTAGTCAGCCACAACGATGAAGACGTTTCAAAACGTGAACTTAAAGATTTAACACGTTTGGTAGAAACCTGTGGCTTCTCATTGTATGAACTTGATGTTCGACAAGAATCTACCGTACACACCAATGCTGTTGCAGAAGTTTTACAGCAGTTCGCTCCTAAGCTTGATTACAATGGCTTATCTGAAGAAAAACGTATCAAAGTACTTTCAGAGCTTATCAGCCGTAAACATCTACCCAAAGCGAATCCAGAATCACTTTCTGAAAACGCGATTGAAACACTCGAATTATTCGACACTATGGTTGAAATGCGCGCAGAAACAGGTGACCATATTTTCGGCACCTACGTTATCTCAATGACGCATGCCGCCAGCCACGTAATGGAAGTCATGTTCCTCGCAAGATTAGCAGGTTTGGTAGGCACGGATAAAGATGGAAAAATATTCTGTAACATTCAAATATCACCGCTATTTGAAACCATTGAAGATCTACAACACATTGTCGGCGTTTTAACCGACCTCTTCCAAAATACTGATTACATGACCTTGCTAAAAGCATCGGGTAACTTACAAGAAGTGATGCTAGGTTATTCTGATTCGTGTAAAGACGGCGGTATTCTTGCGTCTCAATGGAATTTGTATAACGCACAACGTCAAGTGATTGAACTTACCAATAAATACAAAGTGAAATGTCGCATGTTCCACGGTCGCGGCGGCACAGTTGGTCGTGGTGGTGGCCCAACACACGAAGCAATTATCTCTCAGCCTCCTGATACAGTGCACGGGCAGATCAAATTTACCGAGCAAGGTGAAGTGCTTTCAAACAAATACGGCAATGTTGAAACGGCTGTTTATGAATTAGGTGTAGGCATTACAGGCCTACTCAAAGCCAGTCAATCAGTGGTTAAAAAGCATGGTCAGTATGATGAAAGCTATCATCAAGCCATGTCATCTATCGCGACTGCAGGTGAAGTGAGCTACCGTGAATTAACCGATCACACGGAAGGCTTTCAAGATTACTTTTATGAGAACACGCCCGTTACTGAAATTGGGCAACTCAATATTGGATCACGTCCTTCGCACCGTAAAGTGGATCGTTCTAAAGCATCTATTCGTGCTATCCCTTGGGTATTTGGTTGGGCGCAAGCGAGGCACACCTTGCCCGCTTGGTATGGCATTGGCTCTGCACTAGAGAAGATCCGCACCGAAAATGGTGAAGAGCTATTACGCGATATGTATCAGGAATGGCCGTTCTTCAGATCGCTATTGAGCAATGTGCAGATGGCTTTGTTTAAAGCACAAATGGATATCGCCAAAGAGTACGCAGGGCTATGGTCTGAAAAAGAACGCTCGATGAGCATCTACAACAAAATTGCAGATGAATACTATCGCACCGTAAAAGAAGTTTTAGGTATCGCACAAATTGATGCACTAATGGCTGAGACACCGTTATTGCAATATTCATTAAGCCGTCGCGAACCTTATCTTGACCCACTTAATCATATTCAAATCACCGTATTGGGTAGACACCGCAAGCATATGATCTCCTCACAAGAAGAGTCGCCATGGTTGGACGAATTATTGTTAACCATTAATGCGATAGCCGCTGGAATGCGCAATACAGGTTGATTGGACATATTTAAATAAACCCTCTGCACACCTCCCCCCCACTTTTACATGATGTTTTGTTATTCGTAAAAAACATCATGTAAAAGTGGGGGGGTGTGCTTTTAATTAATACTATTCAACTGCAATGTGTATTTCTATCTCATTTTGGCTTTTGTAAAATTCAAAGTCTGTCGTAAATAACCTTGTATGTTCACAAGCTTCAGATGAAAAGTAACCCCAAATTTCCATCCAAGTATCAATAACAATTTTAGGCATTTCTCCTGTTGCACTAAAAACCAAATAGTTACCCGCTTGAAGTTCAATAAGCTCAAGCTTTTCTTTGCTCAATTTCTCATCACCATCAAATCCAGCAGTCACTGAGAACTCACCCGAAGCATCGGACTCGTAGTTATAATAAACCCCATAAACACGATCACCATGCATATAATCAACAGCAACCGTATCATCAAGTTTTTGCCATAAGCGCCCTATTTTTGCTGTTTCTACATTCATCTCATCAGTATTGTTTGTTCGAATACTAAAACCCTTTATTGTCTTTGCTTTGAGTTGAACTACTTCCATCGTGTACCTTCCGTCTTGTGATTATTGAATTAACCATAGATTAAGTTATTGTTCAGCTTTAAAATGATACAGTAAAAAAATCATTTAAAAATAACAATAAGAAGTACTCTCAGGAAAAAACTATGGCTAATAGCACTAAAACACTCATCAAAGCCGCTCTCAGTACAGCATTAATTCTTGGCTTTGCTCAATCTGCATCTGCATTAAAAACGCAAGAAGAGCTTGAAGTGACTAAAAAGGCAGAAGCAACTGCAGGCAGAGAGAAATGTGCAGGACGCATTCTTGCAGGTTTAAATGATTGCCCAACAAGCATGCATGCTTGTGCTGGAATGGCGGACGAAGATGGCGATAAGGAAGAGTTTATCTGGATGCCAAAAGGGTCTTGTGAAAAAATTATTGGCACACATGTTATTAAAGACAAAAAGAAAGAGAAAGAAATTGTTATCAAAAATAATGAAAAAAATAAACCCAAAAAATCAAGCTAGATCAACTCGCAAAACCTTTGGCATAGCCTTTTGGTCTAATCGCGACAACACATTCAACTTTTGTACACATCACGCCATCTTCTCGAAATAAACCATATTCGAAAGTGGGTGTACTGCGCCCTCTTTCTGCGAGTTCCTTGAAAATTGCTTCTTCCATTTCAAGCGGAAAATCAAAACGTAACTCCAAATTACTATTTCCTGGTTTTTGAAAGTCAACGGTTAGCCGTCTCGTCCAAACATGATAATCAGGAAAAACCCTAGCACAGGCTAAAGGAGCAATAGGATCAGCAAGAGAGGCTTGAAAACCACCAAACATACTACCTCCCATATTTCTAGAAATCCAAGTTAGCGGTAAAGTGATACGTACTTCTCGCCAATCATTATCCAAGGATGTAACCTTTAAGCGCATCATCCACCACGCAGGCCACCAGCCTAATAATCTTTCTTCTGAGAGAAGCCATTTGAATTTTTTTGATAGACTGATACCGCTAAATTTTTTCTTTTCTGACACGTTTTATCCAACTTGTTAAACAATGTATTGATTTTAGCCTAAAGAAAAAGAAAAGAGTTATAATTTATTGCCTCACAGCTTGACAATAAAGTCTATATCGCGTCTAATCGCGCGACTTAGCTAAGGCTAGTTTATTGTTAAGAACTTAGCTGAGAAACCATTAAGTTAGAATAACCCAATAATCACTCGTATTCGAAGGAAGAATAAAATGTACGCAGTAATCAAAACAGGTGGCAAACAATACCGTGTTTCGCCTGGTGACAAATTAAAAATTGAGACTATTGATGCAGAAGTTGGCGCATCATTTGATTTCGATACCATATTAATGATTTCTGATGGTGACAAGCTCACTGTTGGCACTCCCACAATTGCTAGCGCAAAGGTAACAGCTGAAGTTGTTGCTCATGGTCGCGGCAAAAAAGTTGAAATCATTAAGTTTAAACGACGCAAGCATCATCAGAAGCGTACAGGCCATCGCCAGAATTTTACGCAAGTTGAAATTCAAAGTATTAATGGCAAAGGTGCTGTAGCGAAGAAGAAAACTGCTCCTGCTAAGAAAGCAAAGGCAGCTGATTCAGACAGTGATGCGAAAATGGCTAAGAAAACTGCTCCAGCAAAAAAAGCTGCTGAGAAAAAAGCAGCTCCTAAAAAAACAGCAGCGAAAAAGCCTGCAACTAAAAAATCTGCTCCAGCTAAAAAGGTCACGAAGAAAGCTGCTGCTGACGATTTAACAAAAATTGAAGGTATTGGTCCAAAAGCGGCAGAAGCACTTGTTACAGCAGGCCTTGCTACTTTTGCAGATCTTGGTAAAGCTAAAGTACCAGCTATCCAGAAAATCCTCGATGAGTCAGATGGAAAGTTCGGTATGATGAAACCTGCTACATGGCCTAAACAAGCTAAAATGGCGGCAGACGGAAAGTGGGATGAACTTAAGAAATGGCAAGATGAAATGGATGGTGGCATTGAATAAGTTTTTAACTTACATTCATTATTCACAAAAAAAGGCAACTCATCATTGAGTTGCCTTTTTTATTTGTATTATTGGTGTAGCACTAACTATGATGTTATTTATTAGTTATAGATACTTGAGGAAACTCTGGTTAATCCCAATAAATTCCAGCAACGCCTCCGTTGGTATAATTTCCCGAAGGGAGCGACCATTCTGAAAATTTATGCCTAGGATCTGATATCTTGTAAGCCAGTAGAATTTTATTGGACTTATTCAGAGACTCCTTAACTCAACCTATTATTTTTATGAGCCAACTTATACTCAAGTGCTTTAGCACTCCCTTGCTGATAAAGGGATTGACAAGACAAATAAAAATCAGACAATTTTGCTAAAACGCCAAGCTTAACTGCTTCGCTCTTACTATATGCAATATTTATTAAAATAAAAACTAAGAATACAGACAGCACTGTAGCAAAGAGGAAGTCAGCAATTGGTTTCATTATTTTCATTAAAAAATGCTAACAAATTAACAGGGAATAGTCTTTACTATTTAGATAAACGATAATTACCATAAGATAACCAATGCACATTGGTGTTTTTATATAGATCGTACTATTTGGTTACTTTCTAAAAAAAACTATGTTTAAGTGACATTAGTGCCGCTAAAACTAGAGCACTCAACGCCGCCAATTGAAATAGTCTGAACTTATTGTGGCCTATCTCATCAATGTCATGGATGGTATGATCTTTAAAATCATCCGGGATTTCTTTTTCTCTAACACCTATGTCTTTCGAGCTACCCTCACGAGGGTTTTGCTCATTATATTCTGTAAAATCTACTTCAATTTTATCATTAACAGAAGACTTTAATAATGCTTGAATAAGTGGTAATTCACGTTTATGAATAGGTCTCACAGACTTTATTTTATTACGCATTCCTAATTGAGCAATCGCTGAAACGGTCCTTTTATTGCCGTGTGTATCGGCTATTTCATAGCTAATAATTCCACGCCCCTTAGAGGTTTCTTTGAATTGATGATTTTTTACTGTGTAAGATACAAACATAATACAAGATTAACATATTGAAATTTAGCGACGAAGCCTTTTAGGATAAGAGGTAGATTTAGAACACACTGCTATCTATATAAATCACACCCCCCCACTTTTACATGTATAAACAAATCAATATCAGTGTTTACTGAACTAGAATACAACAGTACAATGCACCCCCAATTTAGACCTACGCAACATGTGGATCTTTTACTCTTTAAACAATTAGAAAACTGGAAAAATAATTATGGCTATCGAACGCACCATCTCAATCATCAAACCTGACGCTATAGGCAAAAGTGTCATCGGTGAAATATATTCACGTTTTGAAAAAGGCGGATTAAACATTATCGCTGCAAAAATGAAACACCTATCAAAATCAGATGCTGAAGGCTTCTATGCCGTACACAAAGATCGCCCTTTCTTTGGTGATTTAGTTGAATTCATGACTTCTGGCCCTGTTATGATTCAAGTCCTAGAAGGTGAAAATGCAGTTTCTAAAAACCGCGAATTGATGGGGGCAACAAATCCCAGCGATGCAGATGCGGGAACTATTCGCGCTGATTTTGCACAAAGTATTGATGAGAATGCCGTTCATGGGTCTGACAGTGCAGAAAATGCTAAGATAGAGATGGATTACTTTTTTAACGAAGATGAGATTTGTCCTCGTACTCGTTAATATAGTGAGACCTCAGCATAACTCAGGTGACAAGTAAAAGTGCTTGAAATCTCACTGCTTTTCGTTGGAAAACTTGCCAATAACTCATTATTAGCTTCATTTCCCGCCTCAATCAGTGAAATTTCAAGCGACTTTTCTTTCGCCACTGAGTTATGCTGAGGTCTCATAGTCTGAAAACTTCCAAAAAAACATATAATGGCACAAGATAAAAAAATAAACCTTCTGGATTTTACATCAGATAAGTTAAAGGCTTTTTTCCTTGAACGAGGAGAAAAGCCTTTTCGTGCCACACAGATTATTAAATGGATTCATCAACACGGCGTTAGCGATTTTTCTGAAATGAGCAATGTGAGTAAAGTATTGCGTGCTGAGCTAGAAGATATTGCTGAGATAAAACCACTTGAGATTGCCATCGACAAAGAGTCAGACGATGGCACACGCAAGTGGTTGCTTCGCCTTGATGATGGAAACTGCATTGAGACTGTCTTTATTCCTGAAGGTAGCCGAGGTACACTATGTGTCTCCTCCCAAGTTGGCTGCGCATTAGATTGCACTTTTTGCTCTACCGCTCGACAAGGTTTTAATCGAAACTTGACCGTCGCTGAAATTATCGGTCAAGTTTGGCTTGCAAAAAACTTGCTTCAGCCTGATCCAGAGTCGGAACGCGTCATAAGCAACGTAGTAATGATGGGCATGGGCGAGCCACTGTTAAACTACAACAATGTTATTGATGCCATGACTTTAATGTTAGATGACAATGCCTACGGTTTAAGCAAGCGTCGCGTTACATTAAGTACGTCGGGCGTAGTGCCTGCCCTTGACCGTTTGCGTGACGAGATTGATGTCAGCCTCGCAATTTCCTTACATGCACCCAACAATGCATTAAGAGATCAACTCGTACCTGTCAATCGCAAGTATCCTATTGAACAGCTTCTAGCATCTTGTAATCGTTTTATGGAAGGAAAAGCAGCTAGAGAACGCATTACCATTGAGTATGTCATGCTTCATGGGGTAAATGACTCTGATGAATGTGCGCGTGAACTTGCTATTGTATTAAAGGATGTACCTGTAAAGGTGAATTTGATACCATTCAATCCATTTCCTGAAACACGTTACACACGATCATCCAACAACAGGATACATCGATTTAGTGATATACTTACTGATGCAGGATTAGTCGTTATGACAAGAAAAACACGCGGTGAAGATATAGATGCCGCTTGTGGGCAATTAGCAGGTGATATAAACGATAAAAGCCGTAGAGATATTCACTTTGCGCGAATAGAATCACCAGCACAAACATAGCTTTTTGATAAGCTAATAATAGAGACCTTTGCACGAGAGTATGGCGAGAAAAATAGCGTAATTCTTCAGTTTTTTTCTTAAAAAAGTAGTGAATAGCAAGGGCTATTAACCGAGTTTTTAAGGATAACTGAGTAATTTAAGCATGTTTTATTCATCATATCTCTCGTGCAAAAATTTCTAAATAAAGGGGTTATTCAATGAGTACTGTAATAAATATTAATAAGAAATCAATTTCATCACTTTTCAGTGTATTGCTTATAACAGTATCACTTGTGGGTTGTTCTGGTGTAGGCACTAAAGATCCAAAAGCAGCTGACTATAATTCAGAACTTGGCGTTCGCTATTTGCAACAAGGCCGTTTAAAACTAGCGAATGATAAACTACTCAAATCATTAGAGCAGAATCCAAATTCGGCACAATCTAATCATTATTATGCTTTGCTACAAGAACGTCTTGAGCAACCGAAAAAAGCGACACTCTACTTTAATAAAGCCATTCGTCTTGCGCCTAAAGACCCCGAATTAAGAAACAACTATGGTTCATTTCTTTGTAAAAACAATCGTCCACAAGCTGCCGTAAATCAATTTCTCACAGCAGTGAAAGACCCGCTATACAGCACACCAGAATTTGCCTATACCAATGCGGGTATTTGTTTACGAAAAGTTAACCCTGCAAGTCCAGAAGCTG
This sequence comes from Cocleimonas sp., assembly GCA_021647365.1. GTDB lineage: Bacteria > Pseudomonadota > Gammaproteobacteria > Thiotrichales > Thiotrichaceae > Cocleimonas. Next base: position 28,750 of record JAKIUW010000027.1, read on the forward strand.
AAAAATATTTTCGCCTAGCGTTGAAGAAAAGACCCTCTTTCCCCTCTGCTTTACTTGAAATGGCAAAACTCTACAAAGACCGTAACAATTACCCAAAGGCTCAAGCATTTATGCTGCGATATGAAAGCGTTGGAAAATCATCACCTGATGCTTTACTCCTATGCTCCATCATAAACTCAAAAACGAATAACCATGCTAAAGCAAACTCTTGCCAGTCAACACTGCTGAGGCTCTTTCCTTCTAGCCCAGAAGCTGAAAAAATTAGCGGATCACTATAAGGTAAATATTTACAATGGCTAAAAATAAAGAAGAAGTAAGCATACCTGTAGCAGAAACAGGTGAGCTGGGTGCGCTTTTAAAAGGCTTAAGGGATAAAATAGGCTATACCATTCCACAAACTGCAGATGCAATGTGCCTTTCTGAACACACCATCAGACAACTGGAAAATGAAGAATTCGATTCCCTTCCTGAGCCACCTTATATTCGTGGCTACCTACGTAATTATGCAAAGTTAGCAGAAACCGACTCTGAAGAAATAATAAATTGTTACGAATCACTTCGTGGTGCAGACCCAAGTGATTTACAGCATAACTTCAAACGTTCTTCAATAATCAATTCGCAACAAAAAAAGGGGTTATCTCCCGTTTTGTTGCAGCTTTTTTTCTTAGCATTACTACTTGGCTTATTAGCAGCGGCCACCATGGTGCCCGCAGTGAATCAATGGATGAAAAGCACATGGGAAAGTTTTTCTAGCCAGACAACATCTCAATCTGGAAATGCTACTGACAATCCTCTTTTAACGGGAACAATGCCCGTCCCTACACCGTTACCAACAGATATTAATTCTGAAAAAAATGAAATATCTCAAAAGAAACCTTCAAGTACTCCGGATAAGCTGGAAGAAAAACCAGTAACTAATGGCGATAATAATGAGAGTAAGCAGGTTGTAGCAGACAAGAAAAAAAGTACGACTGATAACATCGACAACAACAAAGATAAAAGTAATATCAAAGTAGGCAAACAAAATAAAGATGAAGCACAAATTCCTTCTTCCAGTGATGGTGAAATCAGTCTTAAATTAGTTTTCAATAAAGAAGTATGGATGCGCATAAAAGATGGCAATAAAAAGACCGTCTTTGAAGGACAAAATCGTTCTGGACAAGAAAAAACATTAAAACTTAAAAAACCGCTCACCTTTAGAGTAGGAAATGCACAAGGCTTATCACTTTTCGTAAATGGTAAGGCTGTTGACATTAAAGGCTACACGAAAGGAAGTGTCGCTAATTTTACACTTGAGTAAGTACACCCCCCCACTTTTACATGATGTTATTCTTTCAACACATAAACATCATGTAAAAGTGGGGGGGTGTACTTCATCTATTTAACTCCGTAAGACCCTATTAAAATACATTTATCATGGCAAAAAACCTCCAATCTGTGCGCGGAATGCGCGACATACTTCCTGAACAATCGTCCTCTTGGCAATTTATTGAAAATATTGCACGAGAGCTCTTTAATAGTTACGGCTATAAAGAATTACGTACGCCTATCATTGAATCAACCGAACTTTTCAAACGCTCCATTGGTGATGCCACTGATATTGTAGAAAAAGAAATGTACACCTTCGAAGACCGCAATGGCGACAGCCTAACACTACGACCAGAAGGCACGGCAGGTTGTGTTCGAGCGGGCATGCAGCATGGCTTATTTCACAATCAACAACAACGTATTTGGTATATCGGCCCCATGTTTAGACATGAGCGCCCTCAAAAAGGACGTTATAGAGGTTTCTACCAAGCAGGCATTGAAACCTATGGCATTGAAGGCCCTGAAATTGATGCAGAAGTTATTGCGATTGCCGCTCGCTTCTGGAAAAAATTGGGTTTTAAAAATGTACGCTTAGAGATTAATTCTCTGGGTAGCAATGAAGCACGTCAAGCGTATCGTGATGTATTGATTAAATACTTTAGCAAGCATGAAGAACTGCTTGATGAAGACTCTAAGCGCCGCCTACATAAAAATCCTTTGAGGATTCTTGATACAAAAAACCCAAAAATGAAAGACTTAGTATCAAATGCGCCAGATCTTTTAGATTATCTTGATGATGAATCTAAAGAGCATTTTGAAGGCCTAAAACAGCGCCTTGATGGTATGGGTATCGCCTATCAAGTGAATTCACGTTTAGTCCGCGGCATTGATTACTATAACCGCACTGTATTTGAATGGATCACCGAAGAGCTTGGCGCGCAAGGCACAATTTGTGCGGGTGGGCGCTACGATGGTTTAGTCAAACAGCTAGGGGGTAGAGCAACACCTGCTTGTGGTTTTGGCATTGGCATTGATCGCTTACAGCTCTTAGTGGAAGAACAAGGGCTTGATCAATCCAATAATAATCCTCATGCCTATTTTGTATTATCAGGAAAGGAAGCTGAACTCGCAGGGCTTACTATTGCAGAAGGCTTACGCGACACGCACGAACAGTTTCGTTTACTGGTAAATGGCGGTTCTGGTAGCTTTAAATCACAGCTTAAACGTGCTGATAACTCAGGCGCTGAATATGCTTTTATATTGGGTGAAAACGAAGTGACAGACAAGACAATCACCATCAAGCCACTGCGTAACAAGCAAAAAGAACAACAAACCATCGCACAAGCTGATCTTGACGAATATATCAGTAATAACTTGTTATAGAACTTGATATAGTACGGCAATAAACAAACGATTAATTAATAGCATTAGAGAATTTAGGAAAATATAATGGCAGATTTCGATTTAAAAAGTGATGACGAAAAAGCAGAAGAACTGAAAAATTGGTGGAAAGAAAATGGCACATCTGTAATCGCAGGCGTTGCGTTAACCATCGGTGGCATGTTTGGCTGGCAGCAATGGCAGCAACACAAGTTAGATCAAGCTGAAGGCGCTTCAAAACTCTATTCACAAATAGGAAAAGAAGGCGCTGATTCAGATGCAGCATTGAAACAATTAAATAGTGACTATGGTAGCTCGTCTTATGCCTCTTTAGCCGCCCTAAACGCTGCTAAAACCAACTGTGAAGCAGGAAAAACAGATGAGTGTATTGCACAACTCAAAACAGCTAGCAATAGCTCGCAAGACAGCATTGCATCCATCGCAAAAATTCGCCTTGCGCGCACATTAATCAGCGCGGGTAAATTAGACGAGGCTCAAACTTTGTTAACGGCTAAAATGCCAACAGCCTATTCATCATTAATCACCGAGCTTACGGGCGACATTCATTTTGCAAAAAAAGAATTTGCAAAAGCACGTGACGCTTATGATAAAGCTATTTTAAGTTCTGGCGGACAAAATATCGACGTACTTAAAATGAAACGTGACGACCTAGGTAGCCAAACAAAAGCTGGAGCATAAACGTGAATACTCGCCTCATACTGACAGTAGCAACTTTTAGCCTTTTTCTTGGTGGTTGTAGCGTAACAAGTCAACTATTGGGGACAAAGAAATCGCGCCCTATTCCACTAAAACCTCTCAAAGAAGTTACTCCGAGCATTAATACAAAAAAAGTATGGGAAGTTAAAACAGGCAGTGCTATGGGTTATAGCAAAATCCATCCTTATATAGATACAAGCACTGTTTATATTGCAGGCAACACGGTGGCAAGTGCATGGCAAAAAAGTAGTGGCGCATTACAATGGAAAGCCAATATTGGCGAAACAATTACCGCAGGCATCAATGGCTCATCGGCCAAAAACAGCGCAAGCCAACAAGTATTCCTAGGTACTAACAACGGCAATGCCATTTCTCTTGATGCAAAAACAGGAAAAGTGCAATGGATAGAACGTCTTAGCAGTGAAGTCCTATCAGTTTCTCCCAGTCAAAACGGTCGCGTTGCATTTCGAACGGTTGATGGAAAGCTACACGGACTATCTTCAAGCACTGGCGAACTCATTTGGCAACAAACCCAAGCATCCCCTACTTTGACACTTAATGGCGCCAGTGTTCCTATTTTAATAGGACCGTTAGTCGTTGCAGGTTTTGATAATGGAAAGATAGCCGCTTATCAGTTACAAAATGGTCAAAAAACATGGGAAGTGACCGTAGCTAAGGCACGAGGTAATACCGATCTTGATCGCATTATTGATATTGATGGAAAAATCATGTCGCTAGGTAGCGCTCTTTTTGCAGCATCGCTCAATGGCAATATAAACGGCATTGATCTATCAAAAGGTGCTACGGCTTGGGCAAACTCATTTTCAAGCTCTACAGGCGTGAATGTTCATCCTGATGGCTTATATTCGAGTGATAGCAAAGGCAATATCTGGAGAATTAACCCTCAAACAGGCGACCCTGCTTGGAAAATGGATGATCTACAACGTTACCACCCGACACTGCCAGCCCTAGCAGGAAACTCACTCCTAGCTATTGGTGATAAAAAAGGAAATATTCACTGGGTTAATACCAAGACTGGATTATTTGTAGCCAGGAGCAAAGGCGATCCTGCTGGTTACAGTGTAGAACCAGAAGTAAGTGGAAATGCAATTTATGCCATAGGAAGAGGCGGAGTATTAAGTAAGCTCACTTGGTAGTAAACGTAAAAAAGCACACCCCCCCACTTTTACATGATGTAAAAGTGGGGGGGTGTGCTTTAATGACATTATGCTAAGAAGAACCTTTAACTAGCAGGAGAGAAGAGATTCCCTTTGTGACCCCAGATCAACCACCATCATTTCTATTCTTTCTAAACCAATCTAACAAGCCTTTTGTTGAGCTATCATGCTCATAATGATTCTCACCTGACTCAAGTTCTTCCAGTATATTATTGGTAAGTTTTTTACCCAATTCTACGCCCCATTGATCATAAGAGTTAAGATTCCAAACGATGCCTTGAACGAATATCTTATGTTCGTACATGGCTATCAATGAGCCTAAAGCGCGCGGTGTCATTTTTTTAATTACGATGGAGTTACTCGGTTGATTTCCTTCAAATATCATGTGCGGTAAACGTTGTTCAGCTTTGTGTAGCTCGATGCCCCCTTCTTCTAACTGCTTTCTTGTTTCTTCTATGGTGCGCCCACGCATCAAGGCTTCTGTTTGAGCCAAGAAATTAGAGGCTAAAATATCGCGATGATTTTGATGATCCGATTGTGATTGCACCGAGGCGATAAAGTCCGTCGGGATAAGGCGAGTGCCTTGATGCAATAACTGATAAAAAGCGTGTTGTCCGTTTATACCCTCAGCGCCCCAGATTATTTTACCTGTTGAATAGGTTGCTTGACGACCTTCGCGATCTACTGACTTACCATTGCTCTCCATATCAGCCTGCTCAAGATAAGCTGGCAACATGCGCAAGCTATGGTCATAGGGTAGGATTGCACTTGATTCAGCACCAAAAAAGTTGCCGTACCAAACACCCAACATCGCCAATATCACAGGAATATTCTCTTCAAAAGGTGCTGTCTGGAAATGGTTATCCATTTCATGCGCACCTTCAAGCATTTCAATAAAATTATCCATTCCCACATAAATAGCGCTGGCTAAACCTACAGATGACCAAAGCGAATAACGACCGCCAACCCAATCCCAAAAGCGAAACATATTTCTAGGATCAATACCAAATTCTTTTACCGCCTCTTCATTGGTAGACACCGCCACAAAGTGTTTAGCAATATCATATTCTGTCGCACGCCCTGCTCCATCTAAAAACCATTTCTTTGCGGTATTTGCATTCGTTAAAGTTTCTTGTGTGGTGAATGTTTTAGAAGCGACGATAAATAAAGTCGTTTCTGGGCGTAAATGACTCAACATCTGATCAATATGAGAGCCATCAACATTGGAGACAAAATGGACACGAATATTATTATGTGCATAACGCTCCAACGCACGACACACCATATTAGGCCCAAGGTCAGAACCGCCAATACCGATATTAACCACATTGGTAATCGGCAACCCCGCATAACCAATCCACTGCCCGCTACGAACCTTGTCCGAAAAAGCACGCATTTTATCCAGCTCGGTTTCTATCAATGGCATGACATTTTCATCATCAACAAAAATAGGTTTATCAGAACGATTCCGCAAAGCCGTATGAAGTACCGCACGTCCTTCAGTGTTATTGATCTTATCACCGCTAAACATACGATCACGCCATTCTTCAACTTTGGCTTGTTTTGCCAAATCGAATAAAAGTTCCAGTGTTTTATCGTTAACGCGATTTTTGGAATAATCCAAAAGCATGTCGTTAAATTCTATTGAGTAGCGCTCAAAGCGCTTCGGATCTTGATCAAACAGATCAACCATATGGTCTTTCTTTACGCGTTCATAATGATCCAGCAAAGCTAGCCATGCGGGCGTATTAATCAATGGTGATTTAGCATTCAGAATGACTCTTGCAGGTCGCATCGTATTTTCTCTGATTGTTTTTTATAAGAAAGATCACACAAGGAAGTCTGTTTAATGACTTCTGTCATTGTAATCTCTAGTCCCCAAAACCGCATACATTCTAACCTATTTTTCATAGATTTTCGCAGTTTTTATTTAGGTATCAGTGCTAGTGTGTTGTTTTTACTTATAAATGGTACTTTTTAATGCACACCCCCCAAGTTTTACATGATGCTCAAACAGATAATTCCTTAAGTCCCTGCGGCGTATCAATATAAGCCCTCATCTTCACTGTATCACCCTGCAACACTTCAACGTTCTCGTCAAAATATTTTAAGTTTATAGATTTCATAAAAGCCAACAAGCGCTTTGGTTCGGGGTGAATAATTTGAAGTTTTAACAGCGATAATCCATGATCGATAAAAGCTGTCGCAGGATGTGATTCAGTTTGCCATTGAATCAGCGCAGGCGCACCTTCATTTACTGGTAAGCTTCCATCTTTTGGAATGGTGATTAACCAGTCTGTCTCTCCCCTGCTCATGGGTTCGATTTCGCCAATAGGTTCTGAGCAATCATTCAGCGTGACTTTTATATCATCCGTTCTAACCACCCATGTTTTTAAACTTGCGGGTGTATCTTCATTTATATCATCAAGCGCAAACCAACGTGGTCTATCAGGTTTTTTAGCATCAGGATTACAAGCAATGACCTCTAAAAAAACATCATCGCCTAGTCGCAAAAATAGATTATGTGTACCCATGCGAGGATGCTCTCCACCTTTTTGTAAAGGCACACCTAGCGCTTGCTCGACAAGTTCAGCTCCAGCTTCAAGCGTGGGAGCGGTTATGGTGATGTGATCGATAGTGGTCTGCGAGGTTTTCATTGCTTGAATATATCATTCTTTAAAGCACACCCCCCCCCCCACTTTTACATGATAGTTTTAAATCACATAAATCTAAAAAACTGTCCTAAAATAAAGAGAATAATTTCAAGAAAAATTAGGATGATACCCATGCCCAATTATATTCTAGCCATCGACCAAGGCACAACCTCATCGCGTGCCATTGTGTTTAATGAAAAGTATGAGATTTGTGGTGTGGCACAACAAGAGATTGAACAGATTTTTCCACAGTCTGGCTGGGTTGAGCATAATCCTGATGAAATCCTTAGCTCGTGCATCGAAACTTCTCGTGAAGCGATTAAAAAGGCGGGGCTAGCCAGCGCAGATATCAAAGCCATCGGCATTACCAACCAGCGCGAAACCACTATTGTTTGGGATAAAAGCACAGGAAAAGCCATTCACAACGCCATTGTTTGGCAAGATAGACGCACGGCTGATTTTTGTAATTCACTAAAAGACGCAGGACATGAAAACCTGTTTAGCGACAAAACTGGTTTGCTACTCGACCCTTATTTTTCAGGCACAAAAATCAATTGGCTTTTGGATAATGTGGACGGCGCTAGGGCTAAAGTTGAAAACGGCGAGCTACTCTTTGGCACAGTCGATACTTGGCTGTTATGGAATCTCACCAAAGGCAAAACACACGCCACCGATGCCACCAATGCATCGCGCACTCTGCTGTTTAATATCAAAACACAGCAATGGGACAGTGAGCTTTTAAAGCTACTTAATGTTCCAAGTACTATCCTTCCCAAGGTGCTTGATTGCGCCGCTGATTTTGGTGAAAGTGGTGCTTCATGGTTTGGCTCACCCATCCCCATTTATGGCATCGCGGGCGATCAACAAGCCGCCACACTCGGGCAAGCTTGTTTTGAGGCAGGCATGATGAAATCCACCTACGGCACTGGCTGTTTCGCCATGCTCAATACCGGCGAGACCTTTGTGCCCTCTTCTAATCGCTTGCTCACTACCATTGCCTATCGCTTAAATGGAAACGTCACCTACGCGCTTGAAGGCTCGATATTTATGGCAGGCGCATCAGTGCAATGGTTGCGCGATGGCTTGGGGATTATTGAACGCGCCGATCAATGCGATGAGATGGCGAAAGATTCTGACCCTGAACAAGCCGTCTACCTCGTGCCAGCATTCACAGGCATGGGGGCACCTTACTGGGATGCTGAAGCGCGAGGACTACTTTGTGGTCTAACACGTTCATCAACGCCAAAAGAGATTGTACGCGCCACATTGGAGGCCGTCTGCTATCAAACCGCTGACCTATTGCAAGCCATGAGAGAGGATTGGTTAAACGTAGAAGGAAATACCGTGTTACGCGTAGACGGCGGCATGGCATCCAGCGATTGGACCATGCAGTTTTTAGCTGATATTTTAGATGCCCCAGTTGATCGACCAACCGTTTTAGAAACCACTGCACTTGGTGCTGCATGGCTGGCTGGGCAATATGCAGGCGCTTGGGATGATGCGGAAGGCTTTGCGAAGAGCTGGCGTTTGGATAAACAATTTACTTCACAAATGAATATTCAAAAACGAGAAGAAAAAATGACTGGGTGGCGTGATGCGGTCAACCGAACGCTCACCTCAAAGTAAACTACAAACAGTGTTTTCATGACTTTAGAGTTATAACAAACCCAGTTCATAATTAAAATTTGTAAATCCAGAAGTCTCTACTATAGTTTGATTGAGTGTTAATTCACTATTATCACAAGGAGTCTTACAATGAAAAAAATACCATCTGGTATCAAGCAACTTGCCCTAGTGGCAGCCCTAACTTTCTCATTTTCAACCCCAGCCCTTGCCGAAACCGAAATCCAATGGTGGCACGCTATGGGCGGTGTTAACGGTGAACGTGTTGATAAAATCGCTAAGGATTTTAATGCTACACAAAAAGAGTTCAAAGTCGTTCCTACTAATAAAGGTAACTACACCGAAACCATGACAGCGGCAGTTGCGGCTTATCGTGCTAAAAAACAACCGCATATCGTGCAAGTGTTTGAAGTGGGAACAGCAACCATGATGGCGGCAAAAGGCGCAATTTACCCTGTTGAAGATGTAATGAAAGATTCAGGCGTCGCATTTGATAAGGCGGACTACCTACCTGCTGTTATCAGTTATTATCAAAAAACAGATGGCACATTGCTTTCAATGCCGTTCAATAGCTCTACCCCCGTTATGTGGTACAACAAAGATGCGTTTAAAAAAGCAGGCATCGAAAAAGCGCCGGAAACTTGGGATGACGTGGAAGCATATTCTAAAAAGCTCCAAGCCTCTGGCATGAAATGTGGTCTGAGTTTTGGTTGGCAATCTTGGGTGATGATCGAGAATTTCAACGCATGGCATAACTTACCAACAGGTACAAAAGAAAACGGCTTTGCAGGTTTTGATACCGAACTTAATTTTAACAACGATGCCGTTGTTGAAATGATGACTAAAATTGGTGAATGGCAAAAAAGCAAAATCTTCGATTACGGCGGACGACGCGGTGACAGCTTACCAAAATTCGTAAATCAAGAATGTGGTATGTGGATAAACTCATCGGCTTACTATGGTTCTATCAAAAAGCAGGCGAAGTTCGAGTTCGGTCAAACGATGTTGCCTTATAACCAGAAAATTATTGATAAACCACAGAATTCCATTATCGGTGGTGCAACTTTATGGACGCTTAGAGGACATGATAAAGGTGATTACAAAGGCGTTGCATTATTCATGAAGTACCTATCTTCACCCGAAGTTCAGTCATGGTGGCATCAAGAAACCGGCTACGTACCCATCACAACAGCCGCGTATGAGCTAAGTAAAAAGAATGGCTTTTATGATAAAAACCCAGGTACAGATACCGCCATCAAACAGTTGAGTTTGAACACACCAACGCCAAATTCTCGTGGTGTACGCTTTGGTAATTTCGTGCAAGTACGTGATGTTATCAACGAAGAAATGGAAGCCATTTGGAATGGTTCTAAGAGCGCCAAAGATGCGATGGCAGAAGCGGTTAAACGTGGTAATAAGCTGGTTCGTAAATTTGAGAAGGCGAATAAGTAGCATTATTAATATGTCAAACAATGCTCTAAACCAGTCCCCTCTACCTAGCAGGGAGAGGGGGCTTGAACAACAACATCATGTAAAAGTGGGGGGGTGTGCTTTAAATAATATTATTGTAAAGCACACCCCCCCACTTTTACATGATGTTTCTCTTACGCGAGCAACATCGTGCTAAAGCAAGTCCATTTCAAATCTTCAGCGTTGCCCTATATGTTGGTAGCGCCTCAAATTATTATCACCCTCGTATTCTTTATGTGGCCTGCCAGTCAGGCGGTTTACCAATCACTTTTAATTGAAGATGCCTTCGGTGGCAATACCGCATTTGTCTGGTTTGATAATTTCAAAGAGCTATTTGAGGATGATCACTATATAAAAACCGTTGGCAGAACCTTCTTTTATTCTGCCATGGTCGCCATGTTGTCATTGAGTGTGTCACTCGTTCTTGCGGCGATGGCAGACCGTGTTATTAAAGGTACTGGCATTTATCGTACCCTGTTAATTTGGCCTTATGCCGTTGCACCTGTTGTGGCTGGTGCGCTGTGGGTATTTTTGTTTTACCCCACCACCGGTATTGTTTCTACTTTTTTGACCAGCATAGGTTATGAATGGAATCACCAACTCAAAGGTGATCAAGCTATGGCATTGGTGGTAGTCGCCGCCGCGTGGAAGCAGATTAGTTATAACTTTTTGTTCTTCCTTGCCGGTATGCAAGCGATTCCTAAGTCTTTGATTGAGGCAGCTTCCATCGATGCCGCCAGCCCATTTAAACGCTTTTGGACGATTATCTTCCCACTCATTACGCCCACCACCTTCTTCTTATTGGTAGTGAATATCGTGTACGCCTTCTTCGAAACCTTCGGCATCATTCACGTTGTTACCAAAGGTGGCCCTGCTAATGCAACTGAAATTTTGGTCTACAAAGTTTATAACGATGGTTTTGTAGGATTGGATTTAGGTGGCTCTGCCGCGCAGTCTGTCATCTTAATGGTGCTGGTTATTGGTATGACTATTTTTCAGTTTAAATTCATTGAGCGCAAAGTGGAATACTAAGGTGAAAAACTATGATTGAAAACCGCCCAGTATCCACCTTTATCTCACACGCAGTACTCCTTGCGGGAGTGGCTATCGTGCTATTTCCCATTTGGATTACCATCGTCGCTGCCTCACACGATGCCGCACGGCTTTTGCAAGTGCCATTACCATTAGGGCTTGGTGATCAATTTTATGAAAACCTAAAAGAAGTTATTGGCAAAGGTGTCGGTAACACCGCACCGCTAGGGCTGATGCTTTTTAATAGCCTTGTGATGGCATTGATGATTGCGATAGGAAAAATCGTAGTCTCATTATTATCCGCATACGCCATTGTCTATTTTGATTTTAAGTTTCGCATGTTATTTTTCTGGATGATTTTTATCACTCTGATGTTGCCTGTAGAAGTTCGCATCCTACCAACCTATGAAGTGGTCGCAAAACTGGGCATGTTAAACACCTATTGGGGCTTGACCCTACCCTTAATCGCATCCGCGACAGCAACCTTTATGTTCCGCCAAACCTTTCTCTCAGTGCCTGATGAATTACTCGAAGCGGCGCGAATTGATGGCGCGGGACCGATGCAGTTTTTCTTCGATATCCTCATCCCCGTTTCGCGCACCAGTATTGCGGCAATGTTCGTAATCCTCTTTATTTATGGTTGGAATCAATACCTCTGGCCACTGCTGATTACCACGGATAAAAATATGGTGACGATAGTCATGTCGATTAAAACCATGATGGAAGCACTGGAAGAATTACCCAAATGGCATCACATAATGATGACCGCCCTACTCGCCATGATTCCACCTGTGCTGGTTGTAATCGGTATGCAAAAGCTGTTTGTAAAAGGTTTAACGGAGACTGAGAAATGAGCCATATTCTTCTTAAAGGCGTAGAAAAAATCTACCCCAACGGCTACAAAGCCATCCACGGCATCGATATGGAAATCGAAGAAGGTGAGTTTATTGTATTAGTTGGTCCATCAGGTTGTGGCAAGTCAACCTTGTTACGCATGGTGGCAGGTTTAGAAGACATTACCAACGGTGAAGTGCATATCGCAGGGCGCAAAGTTAATGACCTTGAGCCATCACAACGCGACATCGCTATGGTGTTTCAAAACTACGCGCTGTATCCGCACATGACCAATTACAAAAATATGGCGTACGGATTAAAAAATCTCGGCACACCCAAAGATGAGATCGACAAGCGCGTAAAAGAAGTCGCAAAGTTGCTAGAGTTAGAAGACCTGCTAGACCGTCGCCCAAAAGAACTTTCAGGCGGACAACGCCAACGCGTCGCCATGGGGCGTGCAATCGTACGCAAACCCACGGCTTTTCTATTTGATGAACCACTTTCAAACCTTGATGCAAAACTACGCGTACAAATGCGTTTAGTCATTAAAAATCTACAAGCACGCCTTGGCACAACCACGCTTTATGTCACACATGATCAGGTCGAAGCCATGACAATGGCGGATAGATTGATCGTATTAAAAGATGGAATCGCTGAGCAAATCGGCACGCCCATGGAGCTTTACGACAAGCCAGAAACAAAATTTGTCGGAGGATTTATTGGTTCACCTGCAATGAATTTTATCGATGCCACTTTGTCGTCTGACTTTGACGAAATACAGTTCCAAGACACCAAACTACCCTTAAAAACAAAGCTTAATTCGCAATCCTCAAACATCATCTTTGGCTTTCGCCCTGAGCATGTAACGCTTGTTGATAATAGCGCAATGAGTTTACACGTTGAATTAGTCGAACACCTCGGCGCAGAATCAATCATTCACGCCAAGCTTGGGGAAACACCCATCACACTACGTTTAAATGGACATATTGAAGCTAAGAATGGTGATACATTAAACGTGGATATTGATGCAGACCGTTATCATTTCTTTGAAAAGGAATCTGGGCTTAGGTTATAAAATATCTTCTACTAAAACTGTGATGCACCCCCCCTTTTTTACATGATACAAATTATCATTAACTAGGCAACAAAGAATATTGAGAAAAGATGAGTAAAAAATTTAAACTAAAAGCAGAAGATATTAAAGATCTCGCAAAAAATCGTGGGGGATGTATTGCTACTGATGAGATTCTGGTCAAGGGTAGAAAAGTTGGTTATATGTACCGCGACGAGCCACATAACGAAATGGACAGTGGTTGGTGCTTTCTGGCTGGGGATGAGTCCGATGAATATATGGATACTACTGAAAACCATGGCGTATATGATGTGAATACGATTGCCAATTATGATCCTGATATCATCAAATTCCTTGATTATCCTGAAGGGAGTTATTTTTTGCGTGATGAAATAGGTGAGTTGGTTGAAATGAAAGATTGATATCTCAAAGCACACTCCCCCACTTTTACATGATGTTTTGTACATCATGTAAAAGTGGGGGAGTGTGCTTTGCTTTATTACTCAATTTACTTATCATGAGGCAAACGCTTTGCAATACGCACCATTTGTGCCAGCTCTACTTCTAGATCGTGTCGTTTGGTTTCCATATAAGCCTTCAAATCTTTCTTACGCAAAAATAAGAAAAACACTTTGAGGTTTTCCAATGTACGTTTGTATTCCCCTCGCAACGAAAGCGCGACTGCTGAGCCAATCAATAAACTGACAAGATAAAGCAGTAGCCACATCAAGCCAAACGACTTAAATACAAAGTAACTTTGTAGCCCCCAAAACAAACCAAATACACCCATACCAATCAAGACTTGTGCGGTATCTTGCTGATCAATACCTTTGCTAAATTTTCGCGACAACCAACCTGTGAGCACAAAAGGAATATAACCATTGATGATCCCCCAAAGTGCCACGGGAAAACCAATAAAGACAATCCCCAAGGTGCGTAAAGTGTAAAGCACTAAAAGCACTGGGCGATATTTAATGCCAAGGTGGTAATTATTAATCCCACAGGTTTTACACAAGCGCTCAAATACACGTAGCTTGCTCATCAAACTTCGTACTTTATCGGGCTCATATTCATTGAGTAAATGCTGCGCTTCAATGATGCGTTGCAAAGATTGAAAGCGTTGCTTTAAAGTCGATGTGCGACGTTTTCCATGGCGCATCGAAAAGAAGCTCTCAAGGCGAGTCACCAAATCAATGTCCTTCCACGACGGTGCATTTAGCGTAACCGCTTCAATTCCTGCTTTGACTCTATCGGTAACAAGGTGTGCAGCATCGTAGTCGCTAGTGCCTTTGGGTATTGCAAGGTCAATCGGCTCGCCATAATGCACCAGTACTTCTGAGCGCGCGGCTCGTTTTCTCACAAACGTTAAGCCGACAGGAATCACGACTGGCTCTACTTTATTGGCGTCTAAAGCTCCCAGTGCCATGCGCGCAACACCTGTTTTTAAATCATGCAGATAAGGATCTGAATGGCTTTGACCTTCGGGGAAAATAACCAGCGTTTCATTTTGCCCCAACAATTCATAGCATTTTGAAAAAGTGTCGAGGTTCTTCGACGTATCGGTGTTTTCTGTTTTACGCCGATAGATAGGTACTGCGCCAATAAGTTCTAAAATAGGCTTGAGAATGGGATTTTTGAATAATCCACTACGCGCCAATGGGCGTACGTCTTTATCCGTTGAAGCTTGTAGCACCACCGCATCAATCAATGCGTTGACGTGATTAACACAAAAAATAATGCCTGCATCATCCGGGATATGTTCTTTTCCTGTGATTTCAAACTTGCTGTAAAAGGTTTTTACCACGAGGCGGCTAAAGGACTTCCACATCCTTAGAAAGCCACGGCGAAAGCGTGATATGGGTTGTTTATGTGATGACGGTGCTTTCTCCATTATATTCTTTACCACGTTACTTCAACTTATTAATAACTTTAGGCAATATTTTTGTTGTCTCTTCTATCGCTAATTCTGTAGGTGCATTGATCAAAGCCGTTCTTTTTCTCTCTTTATGCCCACGATACAAATAACCACCCAACGTACCACCGGCGGTTGTGATGGTCATTATGCCAAGCGTTAACATTTCGGTAAGTAACATCAATGCGCCAAAACCCATTGCCCCTGCCAAGGTTGCACCTACTTTGAAATTAGCCTTGCCGTGTGTGAGTTTGGCTTCTTTGGCAATTTGTTGTTGGGTTTTCTTCATCATGCGAGTTTTTGCACGCTCTGCATTGACCTGCATTTTTTCTCGCTCGCGCGCATGTTTCTCTTGCAGGTTCGATAGATCATCTTTACTTTTATGAGTAGCAAGCGATGAAAACCAAAAGGCTGAAAATAATGCAACTACAAGCAACGGAATAAGTAAACGTAGCCAAGCAATGCCTTGTAAATCTTCAGGCGCGAGCATTACCAACCCGACGGTGGCAATTTGTATCGCAACAATGCCGATTAAGAATTTGAACATGTATTTAGTTTCGTACAATGAATCCAGATTCTATATAATAGCGTATTAACTTTGTTAAACGTATAGGAATTCTCATGCAAGCCTCAGCACAAGCTAATGAAGACGCCAACGTGGACATCAATGAAATCAAAAAGTTTGAAAATGTCGCGCACCGTTGGTGGGATAGAGACAGCGAATTCAAACCTCTGCATGAAATTAACCCATTACGCCTTAATTATATTGATGAACACTCCGTTGGCATCAAAGGTAAAAAAGTCATCGATGTAGGTTGTGGTGGCGGTATTTTAGCCGAGAGCATGGCGCTACGCGGGGCAAATGTATTAGGTATCGATATGGGCGCAGCACCATTATCGGTTGCAGAATTACACGCGCTTGAATCAGGCGTTGATAACGTCAAATACCAAAAAATCACTGTCGAAGAAATAGCCGAAAAACAAGCAGGTAAATACGATGTGGTGACGTGCATGGAAATGCTCGAACATGTCCCCGACCCTGCTTCTATTATTAGTGCCTGTGCGAAACTGGTTAAGCCTGATGGTCATATTTTCTTCTCTACCATTAACCGCAATCCTAAGTCTTTTGCATTGGCTATTGTCGGTGCTGAATATATATTAAACATGCTAGCTAAAGGCACGCATGAATACGCCAAATTTATCCGCCCATCTGAACTGGAAGGCTGGGCGCGTGATGCTAGCTTACAGCTTGAAAACATTAAAGGAATGACGTATAACCCTTTGCTGCAAAGTTATAAATTAGGTAGTGATGTTGGGGTTAATTATCTAATGCACTTTACTCATTCTAGCGTTAAATAAATTTATGAAATCATTTTTGAAATTATTAGCACCTACTCTGCTATTTATATCCACCTTATTGCTAAGCGCATGCAGTAGCCCAATCACTTATGACGTGCGTTTTCAAAACGTGGGGTTTGATGCGTCAAAAAGAAAAACCATTGTCACCTCCGCAATTAACCTAACCGATAGAACTAAGATTTCTGACCTAACCACCGAAATTATGAGTTTAGGTAAGAACATTGATAGAACGGAAGCAAGTTTTGTTGCTAGAGAAGCGGTTTTATACCCACAGTATTTAGCCAATCAATACCGTTTAATTGGTCCGCCAAACTCGCACAACCAACTCGTAAACCGAGGCCAAAGAGAAAAAGGACTTTGTTTTCACTGGGCGAAAGATATGACCGACCATATCGTAAAAGGAAGAACCTATAACACCTTGACCTTGCAACGTGCTGTTGCAAATCAAGGGGGACAATTTGAGCACAATGTATTAACAGTGGCAGCAAAAGGCAAAGGCATTAAAGATGCTATTATTTTAGATGCATGGCGTAATTCGGCCACACTATTATTTTTAAAGACAAGTGAAGACCCAAACTATGATTGGACAAAATATTACCCAAGAGCTTATATACTGAGACCTGATGGTACAAGACAGTATGTGAAAAACCCCGCTAAACCTGCTTTATAATAACCCACGTTTATAAACCCAAACGAATCCAACAATTATGATCAATTTAAAACTTACGCGCATAACTTTCATTTTATTAGGTCTACTTTTTCTTAGTGCCTGTTCATCCGTACGTTTTGACGATGTCAGTGTTGATAAAAAAGGCTCTACCGTAGTTAAAGCCATTAACTCTGCGGATGAAAGAAAAATTGTTGAACTATATAATGCAATCATGAAATTAGGTCCTAACATCGTTCAGTCTGAGGCAAAATTTGTTGCACGAGAAGCCGTACTTTACCCTAAAGTATTAGCAAACCGCTACAAGCTAGCAAGCCCCCCTCTTTATCATAATGTATTGGTAAACTACGGAAAAAGACCACGTGGTTTATGTTACCAATGGACGCGTGATATGGGCTTGCAAATCAATCGCCCCATGAAGTCTCTGCAATTTCACCATGCTGTTGCATTTCGCCGCAACTATTGGAAAGAACACAGCACTTTAACGGTATCCGCAAAAGGCAAAGGCGTAGCGGACAGCATCATACTGGACCCTTGGAGACATTCTGGAACTTTGTTTTGGAGTCGTGTTAAGGATGACCATAAGTATCCATGGGTTAAATTTACCGACTAATTTATCGATTATCTTACCCTCTTATTTGCTCCTTTACTGAAGCAAAACGTGGGCAAGCTAAACTATTAATACTCACATAATAAAAAACACTTAATATTTATTAAAAGCACCCCCCCCCACCCCCCACTACACAAACTGTATATATTATCTTGTTTTTCTGACTTTTT
>JAKIUW010000003.1 GCA_021647365.1 Cocleimonas sp.
TTGTGAGAAGACTGTATTATGATGTGCCATGCTTGATTCCTTCTTTGATTCAATGACTTATTGCTAAGACAATTTTATCAGATTTTGGAGTCAGGCACTTACTTTTTATGTTAACGGGACAGTAGTGTGGTTAAATGCACACCCCCCCACTTTTACAGCATAACTTAGATTTTAAGTTTTCTAAACAAGCGTTCACCTAGCAATACAGCGAGAATTAAAGAATAAATCGCTGGCTCGGTTATATCCAATTTAACCATCCACCAAAAGTGAATAACCGCCAAAATACTAATGAGGTAAACTAGACTATGCAAACGCTTCCAATTTTTACCTAAACGTCGGATCATGCCTTTTGTGGATGTAAGGGCTAATGGTGTAAGCAAAACAACTGCAACCATGCCTATCGTTATAAAGGGGCGTTCAAGAATATCAAACCAGATTTCTTCCCAATCAAAGAACTGATCAAACCATAAATAACCCAATAAATGCAGCACGACATAAAAGTAGGCGTACAGCCCTAGCATCCTTCGTAAGCGTAATGCTTGCGCCCAGTTAATCAATCGGCGCAGCGGCGACATGAGCAAGGTTAACAGCAAGATTCGTAATGCCCAGTCACCTAAACCACGAATGACTGCTTCGAGCGGATTTGCTCCGAGTTCGTCTTGCCATAAGCCCCAGCCGTAATACAACGCAGGAACTAATAACAAAACAAAAAGCAGTGGCTTAAAAACCCGCGTGAAATACGGTTCAGCTATTTTCATTGTTTGACTCTATTATTTTAATTTTAATCTGTGACTCAGCCATTGAGCTTAGTAAAACTTTTTAAGATCCATGCCTTTGTATAAAGAGGCAACTTGCTCGCCATAACCATTAAATTTTTGTGTTTTAATTTTACGGAACTGCCCAATACGACGTTCTTTACGCTGACTCCAACGTGGATGAGAAACCTCAGGGTTCACATTTGAGAAAAAGCCATACTCATGCTTATTGGCTTTCTGCCATGAGTTTACAGGCTGGGTTTCAGCAAAGCGTATCTTGACGATACTTTTAATATTCTTAAAACCATACTTCCAAGGCACCACCAAACGTAATGGTGCGCCATTTTGATTTAGTAAATCTTTACCGTAGATGCCTGTACCCATTAATGTGAGAGGATTCATCGCCTCATCCATTCTCAAGCCTTCGGTATATGGCCAATCTAGCACGGCACGTTTTTGTCCCGGCATTTGCTTAGTGTCATGCAAGGTTTCAAAATATACATATTTGGCTTTTGAGGTGGGTTGCATACGCTTGATTAAATCAGCAAGAGGAAAACCCATCCACGGAATCACCATCGACCAGCCTTCTACACAGCGAAAGCGATAGATACGCTCTTCAATCGATACAGGCTTTAGTAAATCTTCTAGATTATATTTACCCGGTTTTTCACATTCGCCCTCAACTGTCACTGTCCACGGCGATGTGATTAACGTATGTGCATTTTTAGCGGGGTCGGACTTGCCTGTGCCAAATTCATAGAAATTACAGTAACTGGTTATATCTTTATAATCGGTGAGTTTTTCATCGGTAGAATAAGGGGATATTACGCCTTTTGCATTCACCTGAGTAATTGGTAAGCCCGTAGCAGCAACGATACCAACACCCGCGGCAGTCTTCATAAATTGTCGGCGGTCTTGATAGATTGAGAAGTCCGTTACATCATTATCGGCAAGGTCTGCTTTATTTTTAATTATCACAATAGATAGCTCCAATTTTTAACCTAGTTATTATATGTCAGTATAGGTATACGGATTTAAACTAGCAAATAGATGCAAATAATCACCTATAAATATAAAAAGCACACCCCCCCACTTTTACATGATGCCTACAAAGTAAATAAACATCATGTAAAACTAGGGGGGTGTCCTTTTATAAATACTTATATTTACGCTTCTTCTTTTGAGAACAGACTTATCGCAATCAAAATCACCGCACCAATATTGATAGCTATATCTGCGACATTGAAAGTTGCGAAGTGAGATAAGCCATCGTTCCATTTGGTTAAGAAGAACACATTCCAATCTGCAAAAACATCAATAAAATCGATAACTTTTCCATGCAACAAACGATCAATGCCATTACCAACTGCACCACCTAAAACAAGCGCCAAACCTGTTGCTGTCCATTTTTCTGTTTTACTGAGTTTTGCTAACCAGATGAGTATTGCGATGCTAACAACGACTGCCAAAATCACAAAAAACCAACGCGCTCCATCTAAAAACCCAAAGGCTGCGCCTTCATTGTAAGCCAGAGTAAAGTTTAAGTGAGGGATAATTTTATAAGATTCCCCTCCAAGCTCTAAGTTTGCCTCTGCCATCCATTTTGTTATTTGATCAATGAATACAACAACAAAGGTGATCCAAATATACTTAAGCATATTTTCTTGCCTCACCATCACCATCAACATTTTCAACACAGCGACTACAAAGTTCAGGATGATCTGTATTGCTACCAACACTTGCCTGATGATGCCAACAACGTACGCATTTTTCTGCATCCGATGCTTTTACGCTTAGCCAAACACCACTTGCGCCTTCGGCTTCAACCGCGTCGGCTGGTTTTTCATCTGCACTTTCGACTTTTGCGCCTGATGTAATCAGTACAAAACGTAATTCTTCACCAAGCTTTCTTAACGCATCAAAGGTATCGCCTGATACATAAACCGTCACCTTTGCATTGAGTGATGAGCCAATTGAGCCATCTTTACGAAGTTGCTCTAATTGCTTACTCACCGCTACGCGAACTTCAAAAATACCTGCCCAATCTAATTCGCTAAGTGCTTCGTTATCGCCTAGCTCAAATAACTCGTCATACCATTCTGTGAGCAGAACGTAATCGACTGGCTTCTCGCTGTCAGCATAGATTGAATTCCAAATCTCTTCACTGGTGAAACTGGTGATTGGATACATCCAACGCACTAGCGCCTGTAAAATGTGATGCGCTGCTGTTTGCGCCGAACGACGTGGCAATGAATTTGCAGGCATGGTGTATTGGCGATCTTTGGTAATATCCAAATATAAACTACCCATATCAATTGAGCAGAATTTTAGGATTTCTTGATACACCACGTGGAACTGCATATCCTCATATGCTTTCACAATAATCGCTTGTGACTTTGCTGTTTTATCCATTGCCCAACGATCTAACGCCAGCATATCTTCTGGCGCAACCATATCCGTTGTAGGGTTGAAGTCATTGGTATTTGAAAGTAAATAACGCGCTGTATTTCGGATACGGCGATACGCATCTGCCGAGCGTTTTAATATTTCATCCGATACCGTAATTTCACGCGAATAGTCCGACGATGACACCCACAGGCGTAAAATATCTGCGCCTAAATTCTTCATGACTTTCACAGGCGCAATACCGTTGCTGTCTGATTTCGACATTTTCTTGCCGCTTTCATCCACCACAAAACCATGTGTTAAAACACTTTTATAGGGTGGTCTACCGTGCATGGCAGTGGATGTCAGCAAGGATGAATGGAACCAGCCACGATGCTGGTCTGACCCTTCTAAATACATGTCTGCGGGAGAATACAAATGCTCTTCTCGATCTAAAACTGAGAAATGCGTTGTGCCAGAATCAAACCACACATCTAGCGTGTCGGTAGTCTTTTCATAATCACTTGCATCATCACCAATCAAATCTTCCGAGGTCATGCGATGCCAATATTCAACGCCTTCTTGCTCGATGCCTTTTGCCACTGTCTCCATGATTTCTAACGTATCAGGGTGAAGCTCTTGCGTTTCGCTATGCACAAACAAAGGAATCGGCACACCCCAAAAACGCTGGCGTGAAATACACCAATCTGGGCGTGTTTCGATCATTTTAGAAATACGGCTTTCGCCCCACTCTGGAACCCACGTTACGCTTTTGATGCCTTTTAATGCTGCTTGGCGTAAACCCTGCTTTTCCATGCTGATAAACCACTGAGGTGTCGCACGGAAGATGATGGGGGTCTTGTGTCTCCAACAATGTGGGTAACTGTGACGGATTTTTTCTTGGCAAAGCAAACTGCCATTCTCGGCAATTTCTGCCAATACGGTTTTATTGCCGCCGTAAACGAATTGCCCGCCCACTAGCCCTACATCTTCAAAAAAGTGACCGTCGTTTCCAATCGGATTTATTACTTCCAAATCGTATTTTTTACAAATAATGTAATCGTCTGTACCGTGAGCTGCTGCGGTGTGAACTGCACCTGTACCACCTTCTGCGGTTACATGCTCGCCCAAAATAATTGGTAGTTCACGATCATAAAAAGGATGCTTTAACATTAAACCTTCAAGGTCAGCGCCTTTACACGTGCCAAGCACGCCTTGGTTTTCTAACTCATAACGTGCCAATGCTGCTTCATGTAAAGACTCCTCTAAAACCAGCGTGCCTTTCTCCGTTTTGATCAGGAGATAATCAAAGTCTTCATTCAGTGTTACTGCCATACTGGCTGGTAATGTCCACGGTGTGGTTGTCCAAATGACCATACTGATATCTTCAGCATCAGTCGCACCAAATTTTGCTGCCATCGCATTTTGATCCGCCGCTAAATATTTAACATCTATCGAATCCGAAGTTTTATCTTGGTGCTCAACCTCAGCTTCTGCCAAAGAAGAACCACAATCCAAACACCAATTAACAGGCTTTTGACCTTTTATGAGATGACCTTTTTCGATAATTTTACCGAGCGAGCGAACAATATCTGCCTCAGTTTGAAAGTTCATGGTTAAGTAAGGGCTATCCCACTCACCCAGAATACCCATGCGGATAAAGCCTTCTTTTTGTTGCTCGACCTGCTTGCCCGCATACTCACGGCACAGCTTACGGAATTCCGTGGCATCAACTTTTTGCCCTACTTTGCCAACCTTCTTTTCAACAACCGCTTCAATCGGTAAACCGTGACAATCCCAACCTGGTTTATATGGCGAATCAAAACCTGCCAATGTTTTACTTTTAATGACAATGTCTTTTAATATCTTGTTAATTGCGTGACCAAGATGTAGCTCACCGTTTGCGTACGGAGGTCCATCGTGCAAAATGTATTTAGGTCGCCCAGCCGCGTGGTCGCGAAGCTTTTGGTAAATATCTGCCTTAATCCATTCTTCCAACATCGCAGGCTCGCGGTTCGCGAGATTTCCCTTCATCGGGAAGCTGGTGTTAGGTAGGTTTAAGGTCTTTTTATAATCGATTTGATTATTGTTTGAATTATCGCTCACGTTGTATCCTAATGGTGAATCGTAAAACGGCTAAGGATAACAAGTTTTCAGGGGAAATCCGATAGTTAAAATGGCGAAATGTTATATCTATTTACACGGCTATCTATCTTCAATACTTGTCTCGTTATTCTTTAAGAGCTTCCAAGGAGATAGCCCCCCTCTTTTGGCAGCATTTTCATCCGCTTTTTTGCGATAAAGATCGAGAAAATAATATTGTATTTTATTAATCGCCTCACCACCCAAACCTGGCAAAGGTATAAAAGGATTGGTACGGCTATCGCCCCACAGCGCTAAGCGGGTACTTTTTTGTGCACTATCACCTCGGCGATGAATACCAAAGGTATTAGCAAAAATCAATGTGTTCTTTTTTACGGCAAAGGCCTTCGCAGGTGGCAAGCCCAATACGTCTAAATCTTTTGCATCGTATCGAGACGAGCCTTTTCCATGTAGCGTGTTCTTAGCATCCCTCGCACCTATACTCATGTAATACTGCCACTTAAGATTTTTCCATGTGAGTCGCTGAGAGCCAGGAACATACATAAACGGCCCTGCTTCTTCTTTCACATCATCAATAAAAAACCAGCATTTCATAGTTGGATGAAAGGTATCGCTATGTAAGTTCTTTTGCGGGTCTGGCGCGCCGTTGTTATTAGAGTTATAACCATTTTTTACTTTTTCTAAATAATAAAAAGGCTCACGAAGATGCCCAGCAGTAAAGTGCGCTAATTGCTTAAATTGTTTATTGTTAATCAGTGAATCAATGGCAGGAATTGATTCTAAAACATCAGGTGACAAAGCTGCGCGCAGTGTTATGGTATCGCCTTGTCTCGCCTCCCGAATATCGCCATTAAATGATTTTGCTTCTTTCTCTAAGGCGTTAAAGTCTTCATCACTGAGAAAGTTCTCTTTAATCAAATAACCTTCACGAAAATAAAACTGTCTATCTTGGCGTGAAATTGGCACCGCCAACATCCACATTCGCGCACGCATAATGCCGTGTGAAATCACAAGGCGCACCACATGCAAACCCAAGCGATTCAGCATGGCCGAACCGATAATAGGATTGCCCTTAAATGATTTTGCCGTCGTCAGCAATTCAAACAACCAAAAGGGTGTTTTGCTTAGGTTGACCAAAAAATTATTCATGCATCTAAGATATAGCAAAGGGCGTATATTATCTATTGTAGTTTCTTCTCACATTGGAGTATTTATGAACAAATCAATTCACACCCCCCCACTTTTGAATGCCTTATTTGCAACACTATTATTATCAACTGCTATATTGCCATCGGTCGTACAGGCCGAAGTTGCTGGTATAACCACAGGCGCTCAGTTACAAACAGAAGCTGAAAAACGCACCAAAATTATCAGCACTGAAGAGTTAAAAAAGGCGTTAAATGAAGACTTGGATATGGTTCTGGTTGATGTTCGCCTACCCACCGAAATCAAAAATATGGGCGGGGCAATTAAAGCAGAGCAAAATAGAAATATCCCGCGTGGCTGGTTGGAGTATCGGATCACCAGCGCAGCACTTAGCAAAGACACGCCGATTGTTGTTTACTGTGGCGCAGGTGTTAGAACACCGCTAGCCGCAGACACGTTACAGAAAATGGGCTACACCAATGTAAAAAATTACTCAGCAGGCTATCTTGGCTGGAAAAAAGCAGGCTTACCCACGGCTCAGTAATGATTAGGTACTGATCATATAAAAGTAGGGGGGTGTCAAACTTAAGGTTGAATAAAATTTATAAAGCACACCCCCCCACTTTTACATGACTACCTTGATATACTACAAGCATGATCTATCTTATTATCGTTTTGCTTGTTTTTGCTCTCATATTTGCCCCACAATGGTGGGCAAAGAGCACCTTTGAACGCTATTCCGAAAATCAAACGCATATTCCAGGAACAGGAGGCGAGCTGGCACGCCATCTACTTGATAAGCACGATATGCCTCACGTTAAGGTAGAAATCACAGAATCAGGCGACCATTATGACCCAGAAGACAAAATGGTTAGACTTTCAGCATCAAACTTTAACGATCACTCACTAACCGCTATCGCTGTTGCTGCGCATGAAGTAGGTCATGCTATTCAAGATCATAATAACGAGGCGAAACTCACGCTACGAACAAAGCTAGTCACCATTTCTCAACGCGCATCAAAGTTTGGCTCTGGCGTTATGTTAATTATGCCCATCGTACTTATACTCACTCGAAGCCCTGGCGCAGGCTTAATATTTGCATTAGTTGGACTAACAAGTATTGCAGGTTCTGCCATCGTACATTTAGTCACACTGCCCGTAGAGTGGGATGCAAGCTTTGGAAAAGCTCTGCCCATTTTAAAATCAGGCTATATTCAAGATGATGATATTGCCGCAGTAGATAAGATTTTAAAAGCAGCGGCTCTAACTTATGTCGCCGCATCATTGATGAGTATTTTAAATGTATGGCGATGGGTTGCGCTACTAAGACGGTAAGTTACTTATTTGGTAAGTATCATGTAAAACTAGAGGGGTGTGCTTTTTAAGGTTCACCAAGAGCCAAAAAGTATGCAGTGCATTACGAATGCAATACCCAGTAGTGGTTAAAACAAGGGATAATATATGTAAAAGCACACCCCCCTAGTTTTACATGATGTTTTGATTAAAAAACCCTAAACTAATCCTCTGTCTTGTTGTCTTAATTATGCTAGATTAAACGACTATCTATTAGCCACATTTTAGTCATAACTTTGGAGCATACGTGTGACCACACAAAGCATTAATAACAACACGCCTGACAACCTTAATAGCTATCCTATTGAGCAACCTTTTAAATTCCCACTCATCATCACAGCGTTATTGGTTTTGCTACCTGCTCTGGCTTTGTATTGGTTTTTCGGGGATTCCAGCAGTTTTCCTCGTAGCCTTAAATTATTTTTTGGTAACTGGATTTCACCCATTATCCTTTGGTTTTTTAGCGCTAGTTTTTTTCATCTTTACCTTAAAAGTAAAAGACTAAAAAAAGAACAACAACAAAGCAATGTAATAACCAGTCAAGTGCTCAACAGCATAATCGCTGATGCTTCTAGCGAACCAGAAAAAGATGAGCTTTACAATGCGTTACAAAGTGCCAGTAAAAACCATGGCATCAATGATAATAATTTATCGCGAACACGCCTATTGCTTTTCCTTAAGCACCACGATAATGATGTGGACGAAACCTTTGCCATCAAAGAACGCGAATACCTAAAAGGTTCTTTCTCACTCCCTCGCTTTATGGTTTGGGCAATTCCTATCCTTGGCTTCATTGGCACGGTTTGGGGTATCAGTAACGGTATCGCGCACTTTTCTAGCGCGATGACAGATACAAATTCTGTCACCGATGTGTCATCGATGCTTAAAGATAATTTGCCTTTGGTCACCAATTCATTAGCCACGGCGTTTGATACAACCTTGCTAGCATTATTACTCAGCATCCCCTTGATGATGTTTATGCTCACGCTTGAAAAAGACGAAGAAGCGTATCTGATTGATTTGGATGAGCGCTGGTTCCACGACGTAAAACCCTTGTTACAACAACGAACTTTATTAGAGGGCAACTCAAGTGTTAGTCCACAAGCGATAGCAACCAGTGGCGGTGGAGATTCATCCGCCAGCACCAAAGCGGTCGCCAATGAAGTTAAAAACTTGAGCACTCAAATCAAAGCCTTACAGGAAACAATGGAAGATTTATACGAGACTGTTTTCACGTCAAAGCTGGGTAAAAAAGACTAAGCACAATGAGCATGTCTCGCGCTACACGCTACGCCCGCTACCGCCAAGATGACAAATTGGAGATTAGTCTATTTCCATTTTTAAGCATTTTTCTTTGTGTAATGGGCGTGCTGTCTTTTATCAATGTATTGAGTAGCTACAGCGCGCCACAAAAGATTGAACTCTCCGCCCAGCTTGAAACTGGCTACAAAATAGCCTATCAAATTTTTAGTTTACCCGATGGCATTATTACCGTGCCACCCATTAAAAACTTACATAAATTACAAGCCGTGGTTAATGAGGATGACAAGGCAGTTATTGATGTCATCCTACAACAACGTGAACAACTGATTGAGAAGCTTGAAAATCATACAGGCTCAATCATGAATGCTGCCGTAGAGCCTGATGTAGACGATATACTCGACACGGTTCGCGATATTCGCACTCTCAATGAAATAGCCTTAAAAGCCAACTACCTTTACGAAGAATTCATACTCTTTGGCATTTACCCCAATGGTAGTCAGGCATATCAAAAAATCCGTGATGTTATGACACTCACTCCAGACTCCGTGGCAATCTCTATCGGACTAGAACCCTTAGATTCTAATTGGACGTTAAGCTTAAAAAAGAAGGGGCAGTCGTCTAAATGAAGAACCTCATTAGCCTCGACTCGCTTACCGATATTGTCTCCAATTCCGTCGGCATACTGATTATTTTTGCCGTGATTAATTTAATTCACGATGACAATAAAACCTACCAGTTAGAAATCCCACTGGAGCATGCCACAGATTTATCGCCTGCTTTTTTTATCAGTAAAAACGATCGTGTTTTAGCCTTGGATACGGATACACTGTTCGCCAATGCTGCCTTACAAGCAACCAGTGGTGGCGCTACAAATAAACGACTTTTTAATTTGGAATACTCTGGCTTACTGGGACAAATTGATGATGAAAAAGGGATTTCATTTTTTGCTAGAGACACCAGCGAATGGCCTGAGTTTGCCGAACTTGAGAAGCGTAACTCTGACTTGCGTAAAAAGCTGGATAAACTTGATCCTAAAAAGCAGTTTGCTTACTTTTTTGTTTATGACAACACCGAAGACGGCAGTAGCTCGGGCAGTGGTTTTGAGGCATTTAGAAAAGCCAGAGAATATCTAAAAAGGCACTCCATAAAAACAGGTTGGCAGCCTGTGAATAGTGACTCACCTGCTAATATTTGTGACAAAAGTTTTAGCCGTCGATGTGTTTATCTTCCTTCGTATTTAGGCACTGGAAATATCAATAGCGGAAATACAAACACGACTGATAATGGTGAAAAACGATGAAAACACCATTCTTACAACTCAAGAAAAAATGGGGTTTGGCAGAAGATACATCCATCAAAGACTTGCTTGAGCACGCAAAAAACAAATTACAATCTGACATTAGCAACCCAGAGTTACACTATGCCATTGCTGAATTTTATCGCCACACAGGCAATAGCAGTGAAGCAGATAGTTATTACAAAAAAGCATTTAAACTCACAGATAAACAAACCTTACGACGTTCTGAAAAACTGGAAAGACGTTTAGAACAAAAACGTGATCATACCCGCGCAAAACTTTTATTATTCACCTTCATACCACTCATTTTAATCTTATTTGCGGCGGGTATTTTTTGGACTATGCTCAGTAAACCTGAGGCTTTACCTGAAGGAAGTAATCCAGAAAAATTTGCCTTCACTCAGTGGCTAGCAAAGCAACAAATGGCTGAAGTCATGACAACCTTGCAAGCAGAAAACCCTGAGCTTACTTTTGACTTTAGCCGCTCTGCCACCAACACACAAACCCCCATGGAATTTATGCAATCCATGATGCAACCCGACGCGCTTGAGAAGCTAAAACGTGACCAACAAAGAGCGAATGAAGGAGATGATGACGGCGAAGGTAAGCCTGCCTTTCAATGTAGCCATGAGCCTCCTGTTCGTTGTGCTGCACGCGACATTCCCAGTGCGCCTGGTGAAAAACGTAAAGAAGTCGTTTTACTCATGGAGGCCTATCGCTCAGTCCTTAGCACAGAAAAGGACTGTGAAAAGCTCGAACAATCCATTGAAACCATTGGACAACAGCTTCAATGGAGAAAGTCAGAAAGCGACATCAAAGCTGACCTAGAAGACTTTGCGACCGAGTGTTTCTACAAACAAAAGAACGTAGAAAAAACTCTCGAACATGCCAAAAAAGTACAATGTGCGGGCAATGATGGTTACATCAATAGTGTTTACTGGTACACAACTGCTATTTTACATCATGCGGGTGATTTAGAAAAAGCACGTGTTGCCTATCAATGTTTTCAAGAAGCAACCGCCCATATTGAAAAGAACAAAATATTTGGCTCTGCATATATTGCTTCCCGACACCGTGAGTCAGGGGCGCTTGCATGGCTATATTTCGATGACCTTGAAACCGCTACGACTGAACTTAAAAAAGGTCGGGCAATATTAAAGAAAGTTCCTAGAAAATCACAAATAATCATGGATGTTATTGGTGAGATTAACCTCGACCTAATGGAAACTTACGTAACTGCCAATATTGATCTGGATACCTTTCAAGAACTACTTGAAGAGATCAATTCCAGCGGGCGCTTAACCGATGGTTATAAGCAAATTAAAGATACATTAACCAGTATCTACTTTATGCAAAACAAAGATTACAAAGCTGCGAAGACTCCTTTAAAAACAATTATTAGCCGTTTTAAATTAATGCCTGAGTATGTTTGTGGCTGGGATTGGAGTGGTTTTAGACGCGGGCTAAAAGATTCTATAGAAGATGACGCTATCCGCGAATATGCCACTACATTGGTTGATGCCACAAACTGTTATATCCCACAAACAACGCAACAGCGTATTAAACGCATAAACGATGTTTCCAAATTTTTGGGGGCGCAGTAGCCGTAATAACAACCATGCTAAATAAAATCATTCTCAAATATTTATCACAAGCATCTGCCAATAACAGCAGACCCAAAGCCATGCTAAGTGACGCCTTTGAAGAACCAAATACTTATAAAGGCTGGATATTTCCTATTCGTTATCTTCTGGCATTGCGTTATCAAAAACAAAAACAAACAGTGCTAACATGGTTTCGTACTCAAAAAATCTACCCCGTTTTGAACGAGGATTTTAACGCCACATTAGTTTCGCAACTCTCTGGAGAAAAAGACTTTAATATTGAAGCTGCATCTAAAATATCACCTTTAAGTATGCTTGGTTTTAAGGCATCGCTGTTTTACCCTGTCTTTTTGGCGGCATTATTGTTTGGCGCGTTTAGTGTTAATAGCTGGTATCAAGAGCGTAGAATCGAAAATGTACTTGCCAATCACCTGCCGTTTTACACCGATTTACTGCATCGTAAACTCCTGCTTACATACAACGAAGGAAGTGCTTCAATATTAGAAAAAATAGATACCACCATCAACAAAGAACAAGCAAAAATCCTTAGCGACTTGCCAGAAAAAAATGGCATCCGAGACATTATAAATACACAGTTAGAAAAGCTTAAAGATTCGACCGCCAGCAGTGAAGATATTATGTTGGGCTTTAAAGATGTTAATACGCTTTTTGATGCTAAAAACCTGCCCTTTTACCTCTCACCCAAATCATTCTCTCTGCCTTGCTCATCGCTCATTGATGCACCAATGGAAGAAATGATGATACTCAAAAAGCTAGAATCATTGATGAGCGACAACAAACCTGAGCTTTGTCGCACCACCATGATGACCACGTATAAAGTCAGCAAGCGCAACCAACTTTATTATGCTGATACGAGCTCTAGTTCTAACGCTAAGACGGGAAACAAAAAGGAAAAAATTGAACTGCCACTCTTCCATGTAAAACGTGTAGATAAAGTGCCTGCCGTTGATAGCGCACTTGGGCTTACCTTTAAAGAACGCGGTATTGGCTCAATCATATTAACCAAACGTATTGAAAACTTTTCACGCGAATCCATCTTGCCAGCACTCACCTTTCAAGGTCGTAGCTATGTGATTCCCTATTGGATGCAAGGCTACTATGAGATTGAAGAAGCGGTAACTAAAGGCTACAAAAAAGACTTAAATAGAATCTACCCTAAAAAAGCGGATAGATTGAAAGTTAAAAGCTTGATCAAACAACTCATCAAAGACAAAAACCGCATGCAAAATTCAAAATTGCAGCAAACCTTGGGCCGCACAAACACCAACAATGATAGCTCTCTCTTTGGAAATGGGCTGGATGCCATTAGCGTTTTACTTGGCAAGCAAAGTAAAGATGACAAGAAAAAATCCATCAAGAAATTTGAGCCTACACAAGAAGACTTAGCACTATTAGATAAGTTAGATGACGTAATGCTTCCCAGCATCGAATATCACGAAGCGTATCATCAAATTGTTAAAACCGATTGGGTAACACCCGCATGGACAAAAACCACCTTCAAAGATGCCAACCTTTCAGATGATGGTTTGGAACATACAATGGAAGAGCTGGGCGCGTATTTATCACAAATTGCCAACACCGAAGAAGGACATAATATTTGGCTGAGTAAGTTGCTTATTTTTTCAATCAGCCCCTTCACAAAAGGACAGGCAGAGCATTATGCCTCGAGTATTATTTTAACGGCTATGGAATCAGTCTACCTCGGTAAGAAAATCACCCCAAATTACAAGGCTAGCGTGGATGAAAAAACTAAAATTTATAGCATATTGGTTAGCTTGAATAACAACGAGAAACGGCATTTAGCAAAGAAAGTCTATGAAATTTTATTTGAGAGAAATGTGCCAATTCTGAGCCGCTAGTGTACTATATGCGCTAAGAGCAGTATGCAAAGAACTTGGTAAAGCAGAATGATTGAAACACGTTACGACATTGAATATGTAAGTCCAAATGGAAAACAAAAATCAGAATTTGGGCGATTTTTTGCTTATTTATTACTCCTAATCACTCTTCTAATTTTCTTGGCTGCTCTTATTTTCAGTAATTTGTCTGACGGTGCCTCACAACTAGTGACACAAAAAATACAACAATTTACAGGTGTAAATACCGAGACCATAACTAACCCTGCATCTATCAATGATGACATTATTACCAACGATGAAAGCTCTGAGGAAAAAAAAGCTGAAGAAGCCATCACTGCTAGCAAACTAGCCGATCAAAAAGCATTAGCATCAGCAAAAAATGAGAACGAAAAAAATGAAAAGAAAATAAAGAGACTATCTCAAGAAAACACCAAAAAAAGTGTAACCTCAAACAAACAACAATTAGAAAACCAGAAATTAAATAAAAGCCTAGAACGGATTACCCAACAACTAGTAGAAGAAAAAAAGGTGAGCAATCAATTAGCTAAAAAAATAGAAATACTCAATAATGAAAATGGCGCGCTCAGCAAACAATTGGCTGATAGCAAGAAAGCCAATGTAAAGAAAAAGACAGCTGTTACCAACACCAACGACGTTAAAGAAATAAAGTCCGAGATTACAAAAAATGATGAAACACCCAAAGCGGATACTACTGTTGGAAGAACTGACAAACTCAAAGAAAAGAGTGTTAAAACAGCAGAACCTAGCAAACCAAGACCCGTAGTCGCAATTCAAAAAGCTACCAGCTCAAGTAAAGACACCAACAACAAAACAATCACACCTGTAAAGTCAAAAGCTCCTTTATCACAAATGGATGCTATTGTTGAAGCTATGAAGGCCGCAAAGAAATAACCTAAGCAGTTCCCTAGCGGAGTAGAAGGGTGCGGTGAGTTACTCAAAAAATCATTGTAGGTATAAATTGCGAATAAATAATCAAGCCTATAAATTTAATTTTTAGCTTTTGGAAGAGCTTCTAATATTATCTATTTCCTTTTCTTTTTCCCATATTTAAACGCCGCATTGCGCTCGGCACGGTTTTTATATGCGGATTTAGATAAGAAATTTTCTTCATCAAGCTCCATCTTTACTTTCTCGTAGAGATTACGCATGGCGCGTACGGGTAGTTTTTCATGCTCGCCTCTGCGTAGCGAACGGTGCAAAATAATATCACCATAACGGATGCGCCTTAGGCGACTGACGACTACATCTTGTGATTCCCAAAGCCTGCGCACTTCACGATTTTTGCCTTCATTAAGCACAACGTGATACCAGCTATTTGCGCCTTCGCCACCTTCAAACTTTATGCGGGTGAATTTTGCCATGCCGTCTTCAAGCTCTACGCCTGTGGTTAACCTGTCGATCATTTCGTCAGTGACTTTACCGAGGATGCGCGAGGCATATTCGCGTTCGATTTCGTAAGAGGGGTGCATTAGGCGGTTGGCTAGTTCTCCATCTGTGGTAAAGATTAATAAACCGTCGGTATTAATATCGAGTCTGCCCACTTGTATCCAACGACCACTGCTGAGTTTGGGTAGATTATCAAATACGGTTGGGCGACCTTCGGGGTCGTTACGCGAACAAATCTCCCCCACTTTTTTGTGATACAACAAAACCTGAGGTTTGGCTTTTAGTTTGGAGGCGAACTTGATGACTTTTCCGCGTATAGTGATTTTGTCATTTTCATCAACCGCTTGTCCCGTAGTTGCCACTACGCCATTGACGGTAATATCACCTGCATTTACCCAGCGCTCAATTTCACGGCGTGAACCGTAACCTGCGCGAGCTAGTATTTTCTGAATTCGTTCTGCCATTTTATTAATTCTTATATTCTTAAGTTAACTTAAATCATACAGAAGAGCGTGTGAAGGGTATAGACTTGTACTATAAGTATTAGCATTGTTATTTAGATTATTAAGGAGAAAGAAATGGTAGTACCCAAAAAAGTAGTAAAAGAAGAAAAACAAATCTCAAAAGCAGAAGCAAAAAAATTATTAATTGATCTTACAGATTCTAAAAAAGTAATGAATTCTAAGACTTTTACAAAAGGAAGTGAGCTACTAAAAATAAGCAATGCAGCGGAAGAGTACCCTTACTCAGTAAAGATGAATACCAAAGACTACGAACGTGAAAAGCGTTTGTTGCAAATTGAATTACTAAAAGTCCAAAAGTGGCTGAAGGATGAAAATAAAAAAATAGTCACCATTTTTGAAGGTCGTGATGCCGCAGGTAAGGGTGGAACCATCAAACGCTTTACCGAACACTTAAACCCT
Organism: Cocleimonas sp.; assembly: GCA_021647365.1. Lineage (GTDB taxonomy): Bacteria > Pseudomonadota > Gammaproteobacteria > Thiotrichales > Thiotrichaceae > Cocleimonas. The sequence goes on from JAKIUW010000003.1 coordinate 16,117, forward strand.
CGTATCGCGAGAGTTGTTGCATTAGAAAAGCCGACTGAGCGTGAGCTAGGCGAGTGGTATTTCCAGCGTTATGTTGATCATCTACCCACCAAAGGCGAAATGATTTTATTTGACCGTTCATGGTATAACCGCGCAGGTGTTGAGATTGTCATGGGCTTTTGTTCTAAACATCAACACTTAGAATATATGCGTCAAGCGCCCGTGTTTGAACGGATGTTGGTAAATTCTGAAACGATACTCTTTAAATACTGGTTCTCAGTAACACGACAAGAACAATTACGCCGCTTTCATTCGCGCAAGCATGATCTTGTTAAGCAATGGAAACTCAGCCCGATTGATGTGGAATCCTTAGATAAATGGGATGATTACACTGCGGCGCGCGAGTCAATGTTCTTTAATACAGACACAGCAGACGCGCCTTGGATTGTGATTAAATCGGATGATAAAAAGCGTGCGCGCTTGGCTTGTATGCGCCATTTCTTACATAATTTGGATTACAACAATAAGGATACTTCGGTTATTTATCAGCCAGACGAATTGGTTTGTGGGTCTGTTACTAATATGTACCCTGATGAGGCGAAGGCTTAGTTCATGTAGATTGTATTCCCAGCTTAGGCTGGGACGTCTCTTTTCTTCTCTTTCATTTCCTTTTAAAAGGCTTCTTTAAAAAGGGAATATTAGAAAGTACAATGCTCTTATCACCAAGAGAGCCAACAAATGTCCCCAATCCATAGCGAAGAAGAAGTCCACGGTAATCGTAGAGACTTGCATAACCTTCGCAACCTCCTACCGTATCTAAGCGCCTACAAAGGGCGCGCTATTTTTGCATTAGTTTGCTTGGTGTTATCCAAGTGGGCGAATGTTTCTGTGCCTTTGGTGCTTCGCGAAATTATCGATCACTTCGATGGCAAACAAGAACAGTTACTAGCAATCCCAATCGCATTAGTGCTGGCTTACGGTGCTTTTCGTTTGCTGAGTTCGCTGTTTAACGAATTACGAGATTCGGTATTTGCGCGGGTGCGTTTTCATGCTATGCGTGAGCTTTCTAATCGCGTGATGAAGCATCTGCATCAGTTGTCTTTACGTTTTCATTTAGAGCGAAAAACAGGTGCGATTAGCCGTGATATTGAGCGAGGTTCGCGCTCTATTGGCTCGTTGATGAATTATCTCGTGTTCAGCATGATTCCTATTGTTATCGAATTCACTTTAATCGCTATTATTTTGCTTAGCCAATACACATGGATTTTTGCCGTTACCATTTTTGTAACTGCATTTATTTATATTGTCTTCACTTTGATTATGTCTGATTGGCGCATGGACTATCGCCATAGAATGAATCGCCTTGATTCAGAAGCCAATACCGTTGCTTTTGATAGCTTAATCAATTACGAGACAGTGAAATATTTCAATAATGAAGCGCTTGAAATGAAGCGTTATGACGTCCTCATGGATGGCTGGGAAGATGTAGCCGTTAAAAGCCAAACAACCATGTCGATGCTAAATTTTGGACAGGGCTCGATTATTGCGATTGGCGTTACTTTGATTATGTATTTGGGTGTTAAAGGTGTAACGAATGGCAGCATTAGCATTGGTGGTTTGGTGATGGTGAATGCGTTGATGTTGCAGTTGTTTATTCCGCTTAATTCGCTCGGCATTATTTATCGTCAAATAAAATATACGCTGGCGGATATGGATTTGGTGTTTAAATTATTAAAGAAAGAACCAGAAATCCAAGATGCACAGAATGCCAAAGATTTAGTCGTTGAAAAAGGTGAGGTACGCTTTGAAAATATCGACTTTGCTTATCAAAAAGAAAGAAGCATTTTACACGGTGTTGATTTCAGCATTCCCGCAGGAAATACAGTCGCCGTTGTCGGTTTTAGCGGCGGCGGAAAATCAACGTTAGTGCGCTTACTGTTTCGTTTCTATGATGTCATCAAAGGGCGAATCTTGATTGATGGGCAAGACATCAGTCAAGTCACGCAAGACAGTTTGCGTAAAGCCATTGGAATCGTGCCACAAGACACTGTTTTGTTCAATGAGAGTATTTTCTACAATATTCAATATGGAAATTTAGAAGCGACAGAAGCAGAGGTAAAACAAGCGGCAAAAATGGCACATATTCATAGTTTTATAGAAAGCCTCCCAGATGGCTGGGATAGCATTGTGGGTGAGCGAGGTTTGAAGTTATCAGGCGGAGAAAAACAGCGCATAGCCATAGCGCGCACCATTCTAAAGGATCCTTCAATTCTAATCTTCGATGAAGCGACCTCATCATTAGACAGCACCACAGAGCAAGCGATACAAAAAACCCTACGCGAAATATCATCAAATACCAGTACCTTGATTATCGCGCATCGCCTATCCACCATTGTGGATGCAGATATGATTATTGTCATGGAAGCAGGTAAGATCATTGAAAGAGGGTCGCATCAGGAGTTGCTAAAGAAGAAAGGGCGTTATTTGTCAATGTGGGAATTGCAGCAGGATAAATAAGGATAGCATCATGGAGCTTTGCATAAGTTCTAGTAGCCATTCAAAAAACGAATGGGCTATCACTTAAAAGTGGGGGGGTGTACTTCTAAATTCTAGCGTATGAAGCACGCCCTGCAAGACTTATTATTGAAAAATAAAATTTATAGTTAGAGGCGATATGAAATAAGTATTGTTTGAATTTATATGCTAATTTAAGAGTATGATTCGCTTAAATATAATACTCACATCGATACTTCTTTTGCTTTCAGCTTGTGTGACTAGCTCCCCAGTTGTTCAAAAAAACTTTGAAGGAAGTAAAACTAATCAATTTAATGCCGTTTGGGAGCAAATAAAATCTGATCCTGTAGCAAAGCTACCTCAAGTTAAAGTTTCATATAGAAAGTTAGTGGCTCATGGTAAGAATATTATTCTGTCAGATGCTAAAAGAACGTTAAATAGCCATTCAGATATTCTTCCCTATTTTGAAAAATTAGCTCACCCGAATGGTGTCTGTTTTAAAGGGGTATGGAGTATTACAACTTCAAATAAGTATTCGGGTTATTTTAAACAAAATACTAAGGCTTTGATTATTGTTCGAGCTTCCTCTGCAATGTCGAATACAAAAAGCGGGAAATTACGATCTTTCGGGTTTGCAGGGAAAATTTTTCCGACGATGAACCCATTAAAAATCAACTTAGAAAATACCGCTAACTTCTTCCTCATTGATGATCTTGGAGGCACTAGAGCACAGTATTATACTGATGTGACATTAACGAATAGCCCTCCTGCAACTATTACGAGTGAGGTTGTAAAAAGTTTGTTATATGCGATTAAGCTAGCGCGTACATTTTCTCAATCAGACAAAAACCCGAAAGTAAGACAAGTATACGAAATATCGCAATTAGGAAATACAAGTAATAGCTCAGTGATTACGCCTAGATGGATGAAAGTAAAGGCGCTATCTGGACAGACCGTTAATAAATCTGATTTTAGAAATGAGTTAAGTATTAATAGTAATAACTTGGTTTTTAGAATCTCGGTGGCGAGTGAAATTGTTAACGGAAAAAAGGATTGGATGGATATAGGGTTAATTACTTTGGATAGCTCAGTTATTTCTGATTCATGTGACCATAGATTACATTTTCATCATCCAAAATGGCGTTCGGACTTAACTCATTAGTTTATTGTAAATAAAATCATAAGCATCATGTAAAAGTGGAGGGGTGTGCTTTAATAATATGCTTTCTATCCTCATACATTGACCGTTTAAGTCTTTGTCTCGCAGTATCAGCCGTTAGCGGTATAAGGGATGTCATATAGCTAAAAGCATTGCTATTATTCTTTCCAGTTGCTGGCGAGTAACTTAAAAAACAAATGAATTAAATAAAAACTCCAAATTTTATTGAAAGCAAGATAGGATACACCAGTTGTAATCAGGGATTGATTATGGCATCAAAGGTTTTTAGGAATCTTTGTTTGTTCTAAAGGACATTAACAACTGGGAGCCAAGGATGGCTCATTATTCGAAGAAGACCCCAGTTGGGCTTCTTTATCAAAATACCTCTACGGATCTACAAGTCTGTAGGGGTATTTTTTTGAATGTGATTTAGTGATGAGTTTTACAAAGGTCTTACTTGTTAGAAGAGCTCTTAATATTCTTAAAGAATGATAGAGGCGTGAAGTCGCCACTCGCCATTTTATATTCCGTATCAAAAATCGTATTTGATTCCTTCTCTTCTTCTGTTTGTTGCTCTAAGTGAGTATCTCTACTGTCGTTTGTGGTCTCTGCATCATTGGTATCTGTGCTGTCCTCAGTATTGCCTATACCTTCTGATCTTTCTTTAATATCTGTTTCAATATCTTTTAGCTCATCAAGCATATGCTTGGTTTCATCTACTCGGCTACGAATATCGGTAAACATATCGTGAGTTGAATCTAAAGTGGTTGAGAGCTTCATTATTTTAGAATAATCAAGCAGCTCTAAATTCTTTTGAGTTTGCGTATTAATATTGTGGCTTTGTTCTTCATGGCGGCGCATGGTCTCGATGTGTTTACGACTTTCATCAATGTTTGCCGTAAGCTCTTGTCGGGCTAAATCTGCGACCTGAAAAGTACTATCGAATTGCTCATAAGCTTGCTCTTCATAAACAGTCAGTTCATTTGAGAAGCCTTGCAGTGATTTTTCTGCTACTTTTTGGTGTTGTTTTAAAAGCTCTAATAGCTTATTTGATTCTTCAAGGGTTTCTTCAAGGCTTTTGGTTACTTGTTCAGAAATATTTGAGCTATTGCTGACAACTTCTTCTTGTTCTTTGTGTTTACTTAAGAAGTCTTGAAGTAAATCTTGCGAAAGCTCTTTTTGGCGTTGCATGGTTTCTATGCCGTCATCAACTTTGGCCAAGTTTTCATCTAACCCACTTTGTACTTTGCCAATAACTGAAATAGTTTCGTGCAGCTGATCATTCCAATAATCTTGAATATCATTCATACGGATGCTGACATGATCGGACACTTCTTTTAGTTCTTTTTCGTGTTTTATAACTTTTTCAGTAACTTCTAAAATCTTTTCGTTGTGCTTATCTGCAAGGTCAATTTTGCTAGTCAGTCGATTAGCCTTATCCTGCATGTCTTTGACAAGCTCACTGGTTTCCTCTTCTTTTTCTCGAATACTTGCGGCGGCAGAAATCACATGGTCTTTTTCGGCTTCTGCTTCTATGCGTAATTCTTTAATTAGCTTTTTTTCACGATTAGCGGCCCATCGACCCAGAAATAAAACCAAAACAGAAATAATCAGGGCAGAAGCAACAATGCCTGCGACAACCAATTCAATAATGTAAGTGAGTGGGCTGTTTGATTTTACAGTTTCTGCGGTGGTCGCTAATAGTTCAGAAGGTGTTCCTGTTTGTGGAGCTTCTGCTGCAGTTACAGCGGGCGTGTTTTGTAGGTAGTCTTGAAGACCTGTCGCGATAGCGTCAAAAGAAAATAGACTGATCAGAATCAGAAAACTTAAGCTGGCGATGGTCTTCATAGTATTTCCTTTAATTACTATGCGCTGTTTAGTTAGACTGCGCGAGGGCGATACTATTGTTAGTATTGTTCTTTGTATCTAATCAAATAGGGTTTGTGCATACAACTGTTGTATAAGTAGTGTACAACAAAACCCTTGTTTGATTAATCATTTTGTAGACTATTTTTATCTTCTATCTTCACAATTGAATTTTAGACATGGTGTGACGACTTTATGCATCACCATTATGAGGATTGTTGCCTTTCATTGCCATTAAACGCTTGTTGTAACGACCTTGTACCATTTCAACTACGACCATAACAAATATCGCCAAGTAGAATGTGCCTTTACTCATGGCAGTAATCTCAGCACCAAATAAGTGTAAATTCGCATCATGAGCGCCTTCTGAAAGCAACATAACGCCTACCAGCAATAAAATGAATAATCCCACAACCTCGTACATTCTATTTTTTTGTAAAAACTCGGTGATCCTATCGGCCAAGACGACCATTAAAATGCCACCAATAACAATAGCGGTAGCCATGATGTAAAAGTTCTTCGTCAGTGCCATGGCGCTTAAAATTGAGTCAAACGAGAAGATAGCATTCATAATAACGATAGAGAACAGCACGCTTGCGTAGGATGAAATTTTACGTTTTTTGTTGACGTTTTCTTCAAGCATCATCATGTGAGATATTTCTTTGATAGCAGTGTAGATAAGGAAGACACCACCGATTAAGACAACGATACTTTTGAGGTTGAAGTGTCCTTCAATAACGCCTTTTATATCGAGCGAGAATAGTTCTTTTGTGAATGTACCTAATACTTTTAATAAGGCAAATAACAAAACGATGCGTAATAAAACCGCTAAACCAATACCCCATTTACGAATAGATGCTTGTTTTGGTGCTTCAACACGACGCGATTCGAGTGCGATGTAGAGTAGGTTGTCAAAACCTAATACGGCTTGCAGCATAACTAACATACCAAGCGTTAATAAGTTTTCGATTGTAAAAAGACCTTCCATTTTGTTTCTCCGTTATTCCTTTAATTTTATCTTTAGTTCGCCTTCAATAACGCGAATATTGTCCACGCCATCAGAAAATGATTTCCAAAAACCTTCGTCTCCACCAAATTCTTTGACGAGGTCTACATTTTTGAGATTACCTAACCAAGCATTGGGAATAGGTACACCCCAGACACTTACTCCTTTTAAAATAACAATAGGTCTACCATTAGCATAAGCTAATTCGGCGCCCGCTTTAGCTTTTAGGGTTTTACCACCTAAGAATGGGAAATCAGGATCAAGCGGTATAATCATCTTCGCACTGGCGAGGTTGTCAGCAAGATCAATCGCTACTTTATCAGCAAGATCAGTATTTTTTGCAAGTATAGCGTTAAGCTCTTTCTCGCTAAAAGTAATTTCACGTTTGGCGTTTACTTCGCTATAAGGCTCAGGTTCTAGGGTATTTGCGGTGTCGGATGCTATTTCTGCAGAGTCAGCAGAAGAGGACGGCAGTGTTGGCAAGCCAAACTGCTTTAGCTTTGTATTCAGTACAGATTCTTCACGTTGGTTTAATTCTACAGGTGTTAATTGCTTTGGGAACAGGTAATAGTTGATAACAAAGACAGTTGCGACAACTGAAATAATAACAGTAATCAGCATGATACCTAATGTTCGTAGGCATCCTCCTTTTTTTGAATCTTTGTTTTCGTTTTCCGAAAAATTATCCAAGTTGTCCATATTAATCAAGCTTTGAGAATTCGTGACGAATATCATACAGAAGTTAAAGGTAAGACACTAATTTCATTGCAGACTTATGATCATACAATGCTCTTGTAAAAGTGGGGGGGTGTGCTTACACTATCGCCATGACCCTCGAAGTTAAAAACCTACAATGCATCCGTGGAGATCGTGAGCTATTCACCGATCTTTCATTCCAGTTGGAAGAGAGCCAATTAATGATGCTAGAAGGGCAAAATGGTAGTGGTAAAACAACGCTGTTACGTTCTCTTTGTGGTTTGTATTTACAAGATCAGGGCGAGATTCTTTGGAATGGTATTTCCATTAAGAAACAAGATGAAGATTATCGTCGAGAGTTACTTTATCTTGGGCATCTTAATGGCATAAAAGCAGATTTGACGGTGCTTGAAAATCTACGATTCAACGCCACGTTAGCAGGCAAAATCCCTTCTACTGATAAGCTGATGCAGGCCTTAGATACAATTGGTCTGTACGCGTTCGAGGACTTTCCAACATCCCAGCTATCCCAAGGGCAAAAACGCCGTGTGGCGCTGGCGCGTTTATTAATCAGCAAAGCAAAATTGTGGATATTAGACGAGCCTTTTGTCGCATTGGATATCGCTGCCGTAGAGTTGTTGCAATCTATCATTGCTAATCATGTAGATAATGGCGGTATGGTGATTTTAACCACGCACCAAGAAGTGCCGTTGACTTCAGGGAAGATTAAACGCCTATCATTATCAGAAGAACAGGATAACCTACCGAGTAGCGCTAAATGATGAGTGCATTTTGGGTTCTGTTAAAGCGTGATTTATTGCTCGCATTGCGCCGTCGCAGTGAGATATTTACCGTGTTATTTTTCTTTCTGATTGTCATCAGCTTGTTTCCACTAGGCGTAGGCAGTGAAGACGCAACACTAAAAAAGATAGCTCCAGGCGTGGTGTGGATTGCCGCACTACTGGCATCAACTTTGGCGCTAGATCGCCTCTTTGCGAATGATTATTTGGATGGCACGCTGGAGCAATTAACCCTAGCACCACAGTCATTATCCGTCATGGTGTTTGCGAAAATGATTGCGCATTGGTTATTGACAGGATTACCACTGGTTTTAATTGCACCTTTAGTGGGTTTGTTTTATCACCTGCCAAGCAACACGATTGGTGTGATGATGTTAGTGTTATTGCTCGGCACGCCTGTGCTTAGCATGATTGGTGCGATAGCCGCCGCATTAACGCTAGGGTTACGCGGAGGCGGTGTGTTAGTGTCGTTATTGGTGTTGCCTTTGTATATTCCTGTATTGGTATATGGTGCTGGCGCGATTTCGGCTAGTATGGTTGAAGGTCTGTCGATACAGCCGTACTTATTATTGCTGTCGGCCTTTATGTTGTTGGCATTGATTTTTTCACCATGGGCTACGGCCGCCGCATTGAAAATTTCGTTAGAATAGAATAGCAACAACTGATAAATGTTAATGACAGGTTGAATGAGTTCATTAAGAATGTGTTTAATGAGATAAATTATTAAGCACACCCCCCCACTTTTACATGATGTTATAAATACATCATGTAAAAGTGGGGGGGTGTGCTTTTAGAAGCATAGATGTGCCACTTATATGAAGATAAATTGGTTTAAATATTCAGCTCCCATGAACTTTTACCCACTCGCGGGTAAGTTGATCCCTATTTTTTGGCTCGCAGCTATTGTGCTCACTGCTATTGGTTTGTACTGGGGCTTTTTCAAAACAGCCGATGCCATGGATAATGGTATGAAAGAGTATTACCGCATTATCTATGTACATGTTGCATCCGCATGGATGGCGATGTGGCTTTATGCTGTGATGGTTGCATGGGCGATGATTGGGTTGATTTTCAATACACGCTTATCATTTATGATGGCATCCGCTACCGCGATTACAGGCACAATCATGACTATTATTGCCCTCGTAACAGGCGCAATTTGGGGCAAAACAAGCTGGGGAACTTGGTGGGATTGGGATCCAAAGCTAACCACCTTCTTAATCCTGCTATTTGTCTATATAGGCTATATTGCGCTACAGTCAGCGATTGATGATACGCGCCGTTCTGATAAAGCTTCTGCACTGTTAGCTTTAGTTGGCTTGGCGATAGTGCCAGTTATTTACTATGCGGTAAATTGCCCTGATCCAAATCAATGTGCTTCGCTACATCAAGAATCATCATTAAAGCGTGTGGAATCTAATATTCTTATTGGTATGTTAGTTACAACCCTAGGTTTTTGGATGTATAGTTTTGCTACGATATTGATGCGTGCAAGAAATATCATCCTAGAACGTGAACGAAATACGAGTTGGGTGTCTAAGCTTAATGAGGTAAACTGATGAGCGAATTTTTCCACATGGGTGGTTATGGTGCCTATATTTGGAGTGCTATGGCAACAGCATTAGTTTTGATGTTGTTAGAACCAATGATGTTAGTAGTAAAAAGACGCGCCGTTTTAAAAGATATAAAACGCATTAAGCGTCTCGAAGAAAGACAAAATCGTAAGAACTAAATAAAACTAAACTAATAGAGTTAAAGTTAAATTAAGGTAAAGAAAAATGAAACCAAGAAATAAACGAGTGATGTTTGTTGTGTTAGCGCTAGTGATGGTCGGTGCGGCATCAGCATTAATTAGCACTGCCATGAAAGGCAATCTAAATTATTTGTATGCGCCGGAGCAAGTCTTAGCAGGCGAAGTACCTGAGGGAACAGTGTTTCGACTGGGCGGCTTGGTGAAAAAAGATAGCTTAAAACGTAGTGAAACAGAATTAGAAGCACGTTTTATCGTTACGGATAACCGTGGAAACGAAATAACCGTTGTTACCCATAATATATTGCCCGATCTTTTTCAAGAAGAAAAAAGCCAAGTGTCACGCGGTAAAATGAATGATAAAGGTGAGTTTATTGCCGAAGAAGTGCTGGCAAAACATGATTCAGAATATATGCCTGCAGAGCTAAAAGACGTACTAGCCAAAGAACATACGCCCGCACCCGTCAATGTAGATGGTTCAGAGATTAAGAATATGACCAAGGGTCAAAAAATATGATACCTGAGATAGGACACTTTGCTTTAATTCTCGCTTTATCCGTTGCGATAGTACAAGGCATATTCCCATTATGGGGGTCACTCACTGCTAAGCCTCAATGGATTGCACTCGCCAAGCCCGCCGCTTATGGTCAGCTATTATTTATGGTGATCTCGTTTGCATGTTTGGTATATGCCTTTGTTGTTAACGATTTTTCGGTAAAGTACACAGCCAATAACTCAAACTCTCAAATGCCAACCATGTTTCGTGTATCAGCCGTTTGGGGGGCGCACGAAGGGTCGCTATTACTTTGGGCGATGATTTTGTCAGGATGGGGCGCAGCCGTTGCCTTTTTCAGTAAAGGCATTCCACCCATTATGTTATCGCGTGTATTGAGTATTATGGGCTTGATTGGTGTTGGCTTCATGTTGTTTGTCATCGTTACATCAAATCCTTTTGAACGCTTGTTGCAAATCCCTTTAGAAGGGCGGCAGCTTAATCCTTTATTACAAGATTTTGGTTTGATTATTCATCCACCGATGCTTTATATGGGCTATGTAGGTTTATCGGTTGCCTTTTCTTTTGCCATGGCAGCAATGATTGGTGGCAAGCTTGATGCCTCTTGGGTGCGCTGGGCAAGACCATGGACAAACATTGCGTGGGTATTTTTAACGCTGGGAATAGCGCTCGGTAGTTGGTGGGCGTATTACGAGTTAGGCTGGGGCGGATGGTGGTTCTGGGATCCTGTAGAAAATGCTTCATTAATGCCGTGGATTGTAGGCACTGCTTTAATACATTCGCTCGCCGTGACGGAAAAACGTGCCAGCTTTAAAGCATGGACGATATTGCTCTGTATACTAGGTTTCTCGTTGAGCCTGCTGGGAACATTCTTAGTGCGTTCGGGCGTGCTTACATCGGTTCATTCTTTTGCCTCTGACCCAGGTCGTGGTTTGTTTATCCTAATCTTCTTATTGGTTGTAATTGGTTCTTCACTAATATTATTTTCCTTTAGAGCGCACAAACTACGTTCGGTTGGTTCATTTTCGCTCATTTCACGAGAATCTGGTCTCTTGGTAAACAATGTAATTTTATTAGTGATGACAGCAACCGTTTTGCTCGGCACTTTATATCCACTGATAATTGATGCGTTGGGTGCGGGTAAGATTTCAGTTGGTCCTCCATATTTTAATTTTGTGATGGTGCCACTTGCACTTGTTTTATTTAGCGTCATGGGGCTTGGTTTCTTCCTTCGCTGGAAAAAAGATTCTATCGAAAGAGTGCTGAAAAAAGTATGGATACCGTTAGCTGCTAGTTTAGTAATAGCTTTTGTTCTTCCGCTTGTTGTGGCTCCAGAATTTAACTTTAAAGTTGTTCTCGGTTTATTTGCAGGTAGCTGGATAACACTCGCCGCATTGATGTGGGTGGTAAGCCTTGGGCGCTCTCCTTTTAAGCTTCCATTAGCAAGTTGGGGTTCGGTGATTGCACATATTGGCATGGCGACAACGGTCATTGGAATTACCCTAGTGTCGCTTTACGATACTGAAAAAGATGTACGCTTAGAAAAAGGTCAAAGCTACGAAATGGCAGGTTATAAGTTTGCTTTTGAAGGTGTAGAAGGTCATCAAGGCAAAAACTACACGGCAAATCGTGCAACCATGACGATTACTCAAGATGGCAAACATATCACAACAGTGCACCCTGAAAAACGTGACTACGGACGTGATGCGATGGCAATGACAGAGGCAGGTATTGATGCTGGCTTCACTCGCGACTTGTTTGTCGCTTTGGGCGAACCCTTAGGCAAAGATGCGTGGAGCTTCCGTATATATCATAAACCTTTTGTACGCTGGATTTGGCTGGGAGCAATTCTAATGGGTTTTGGTGGCTTTATTGCCGCATTGGATAAACGTTATCGCAGAATGAGAAAGATAGCGGTTGAGCCTATTGCAGATAATGCTGGAAAGAAAAACCAGCCAAAGCCAGCTTCAGGTGTGACAATATGAAGTTTTTTATTCCCCTCATAGCATTTGTAGCATTAATTGGTTTGATGTTGTTTGGTTTAAATAATGATCCAAAGTTGATTCCTTCTCCTTTTATAGGTCAATCAGCACCACAATTTGAGTTGCCACGGCTTTATAAGCCTGAGCAAACCATCTCAGTTGATGACATGAAAGGTAAGGTATGGATACTTAATCTTTGGGCATCATGGTGTGTTTCTTGCCGTGCAGAACATGCTGTTTTAACACGCTTAATTAATAAAGAAAAAATCCCAACTGTGGGTTTAAATTACAAAGACTACGGTACGGAGGACTATGGTGATGATGCTGTTCAATGGCTTTCGTCATTAGGTAATCCTTATTATGCCGTTGCGGTTGATACCAAAGGTATGGCAGGTATTGATTGGGGCGTGGTTGGCGTGCCTGAAACATTTTTGATGGATAAAAAAGGCATTGTACGTTACAAATTTACCGGACCTGTTTACCAAAAAGCGGTTGATGAAACTTTGATTCCTCTCATTAAAAAGCTACGCGAAGAAGAAGGGTAAGTGATGAACGCTTTATTTAAACCCCTCCATTTAAAACTTCTACTAGGTGTTTTCCTATTGTTTTTTGTGCTAGGTATGACGGCTTTGTATGCGGTAAAAATTGAGTTTCATAGTTTTGAAAATAAAGCACAGGAAAAGCTTTATCTGCAGTTAATCGCCGAGCTTCGTTGCGTGAAATGCCAAAACCAAAACCTAGCAGAATCCAATGCGGAACTAGCAAAAGATATGCGCGAAAAAGCCTACGAGTTAATTATCAAAGGTGGTTCTCGCGATGATGTGGTCAATTATATGACAGCACGTTACGGTGATTTTGTTTTATATAAGCCACCCTTTAAAATGCAAACCTTATTACTTTGGGTGGGGCCTCCTATATTTTTATTTTTGAGCCTATTGATGTTGTTCAGACTTATTCGAAATCAAAAAAATCAGCCCATTGAAAAACTCAGTGAAACCGATCGCGATTCTGTTCGTGATCTCCTAACCTCTAACAAAGAAAAATAATTATGTTTTGGATTGTCTCTGCGATTCTTTTATTAATCGCCCTTGCTTTTGTATTGCCCACTTTATTACGCCAACGTAGCACCATTCAAGATGGCAGTCGTGAGCAAAACATCTTCATCGCTAATGAACAATTGGCAGAGTTGGAAACACGTTTTGAAAAAGGTGAAATAGATAGTGAAGCCTATCAAGCAACACGTGATGAACTTGAGCAGTCACTTTTTTCAGATATAAAAGATGATGATATAGGGGGCAGTAGTAATTCAAAGTCATCATTGCTGGGTGGTGTTCTTGTTGCATTGTTAGTTCCTGCAATAGCGATTCCTGTATATTTAAAAGTGGGTAATTTGCCATTCACAAAAACGCTCGATTCCAAACAAGCAGCAGCCAAAGTGGCTGATGCTAAAGTGCCGCGCAATGCAGATGGTACGCCTGATATCGACACCATGATTGCAGGCTTGCAAAAAAAGATGGAAGCAGACCCTAAAAATGGAAAAGGCTGGACGATGCTTGGACGCTCCTATATGGTGATGAAGCGTTATCCTGAAGCTGCAAATTCATACGAACGCGCATTGAAATTAAAGCCCAAATCAGCTGATCTCATGTTGGCTCTGGCAGACTCATTAGCAATGGCAAGTGGCGGTGAAATTACAGGACGACCCGTAGAATTAATTAATAAGGCCTTGGAAATAGAACCAGATAATCAAACCGCACTCTGGTTGGGTGGTATGGCAGCTCGACAACAAGGTAATCACCTAATCGCGATTGGGCGCTGGATGAAAGTTCTGTCATTGGTGAAAAATCCAAATGAACGCAAAGAAGTAACCTCTTTAATTACAGAAGCAATGACACAACTTACACCCGAGCAAAAAGCAAAAATGGGCACATCTATTGAGTCAACACTAGTCATTCCTGCAATGCCTGTTAAAAAAGCCCCTGTTAAAAATGATAGTGCGCCCAGCGCAGGCATAACCGTAAGCATTAGCTTGTCAGAGAAATTTAAAGCACAGGCAAATCCAACGGATCTAGTCTTCATCTACGCCAAAGCCATGAGTGGCCCACCCATGCCATTAGCGGCAGTAAGAAAGCAGGTAAAAGACTTGCCGTTTGAAGTGGTGCTGAATGATGCAATGGCAATGATGCCAAGTCTAAAGCTTTCAGATTTTTCAGAAGTAATCGTTGGCGCAAGAATTTCTAAGTCAGGCCAACCTGTCGCGCAAAATGGCGACATGTTTTCTGAAAAGACATCAATAAAAGCGGGCGATATGGTAAGTTTGGAAATTGATACGGTTGTGGTTAAGTAGATAGTTAGTATGTAATGTAAAGCCCCCTGCTGTGCTGTCCCACAAACATCAAATAAAGAAGAAAGCCTGAATCTGTGTTCTATCAGCTCCTATCTCACTGTAAAAAACAACCATCAAAACATAAGTTTCGTTTTAAGATTCCACTATTTTCATTGGATGCAAGCGCCATTGAGTTATCCCTAAAGTTCTTTCCTTGGGCTGAACATCAATCCCACGCCTCCAGTGTAAAGTTAAGTGTGGGGCTTAATCATGGCAATTGGCTGCCCGATTTTACGGCACTGAGCGACGGCAATGAAAATGGTAGGATTCAAAGGTAAAAGGTTAGCTTTTTTATAAGGTTACTAACGCGGCACCCCTAAAAACATTAACCTCTGTAGCTATCCTTATCACAACGTAGCTGATAATTTTTCCTCTACAACAATGACAACTGTACGACATGACAAAAAAACATCAACTACTCGCTCTTATTGTCACCATTATTTGGGGGACAAACTTCGTATTCATCAAGTATGGCTTAAATGAGCTACCGCCCTTTTTATTTGCCACCATTCGATTCTTCTTGGTGGCATTTCCGCTCATATTTTTCTTCCCAAAGCCTAAAGCAAGCTGGTGGCTAATTGCCGCTTACGGCTTATTCATAGGCTTTGGGCAATTTGGCATTTTATTTTACGCTATGCAAAACGACATATCGCCAGGGATTGCTTCTTTAGTGTTACAAACACAGGTTTTCTTTAGCGTTATCTTTGCTATTTTTTTCTTTAAAGAATTTGTCACGCCGATTCAATGGCTCGCTTTAATCATCAGCTTTTCAGGCATCGCACTCATCGCCAGTAAAACGGGCGGACAAACAACGCTCTTTGGTTTAGCACTAGCGTTACTCGCAGCAATGAGTTGGGCGATGGGAAATATGGTGGTAAAGAAAGCTGGCAAGGTAGATATTATTGCGTTCTTGGCATATTCATCACTCTTTGCTGTACCCGTGCTGGCGGCAATGTCGCTCTATTTTGAAGGCTGGGATTTAATTAAAACCAGTATACAGGCGGCTAGCATGACCAGTGTTTACGTCGTATTCTGGCAAACAATTGGCAATACACTGATTGGCTACGGCTTATGGAATTTCCTACTCAGCCGTTACAGCGCTGCCACAGTAACCCCATGGGCACTACTTATACCGATTTCGGGCATGACAGCCTCTAGCTTTTTATTGGATGAGCCGATGCCCATGTGGAAGTTACTTGCGGCGGCACTGGTTTTAGCGGGATTGGTGATTAATATTATCAGCACAAAAAAATAGTCAATAAATGGGCTATTCAAAATACTGCATGCACACCCCGCTAGTTTTACATGATGTAAAACTAGGGGGGTGCTTGGATTCAACTTGCAAGTGCAACAGGTTTAATTTCAGTATCAATCTCTTTATCAAAAAGTTCTTGTGGTGTTTTATACTTGTGTCTTTTTCTTGGCCTCGTATTGAGTATCCAAGCAACTTCATTAAGATACTTTTGAGAGTGTACCGATAAATCTGTCCCTTTTGGAAAGTACTGCCGTAACAAGCCATTGGTGTTTTCATTGCTACCTCTTTGCCAAGGTGAATGAGGGTCAGAAAAGTAAATATCCAAGCTTAGTTCTTCTGACATCAAAGCATGATCAGCCATCGTTGAACCTCTATCATACGTCATGGATAACCTAAGAAATTGATCTATCTTTTTAAACTGTCTCTCAAAACCTGCACGCACATCCTCAGCACTTTTACTCTCCATTTTACTTAAAAATACAAAGCCTGTTTTGCGTTCAACAACGGTGTCAATTGACGAACGATTATGTGCACCTATGATTAAATCACCTTCCCAATTCCCCGCTATTTCTCGATCTTCTATTTCTTCTGGCCGATGATGAATCGTTTGTGAATCAGCGACTTGGATGGTGGCAGAGTTACTTGAACTCCTTCGCCGACCACGTTTTGTTTTTGCCTGTCTAAGGTTAGAAACAAGTAATTTTCTCAACTCATTTTTGGGTATGGCATAGATATGTCGATAAATTGTTTCATGGCCAACGTTCATACTGGAATCATTAGGATAATCAAGCTTGAGTTTCTCTGATATCTGTTCTGGCGGCCACTGTCTATCTTGTATCATGATGTTAACTTTATCAGAAAGCTTTTCATTACTGACGATCTTCTTGGGTTTAATGCTAAATGCTTTTCTTTGTCGATGAAGTTCTGCTCCTTTTGTGGCGCAGTACTGACCCTTAGGTTGATGGTTGAGTTCTCGCGTTACAGATGAACGATCTCGACCTAGAATTTTAGCTATTTCAGCCGCTTTAACGCCTTGTTGATCTTTTATCATTATTACTGCGCGTTCCTCACAGCTGATATGTTGGTATATTTTTTTCATGCAACCGTCTCCATTGGATTTGTTGCATATGATTGAAGATAGTGGTCTAACTAAGTTACAAGCTGTTTGTGCCGTTATGCGTAAAATGCTTCTTGCAATGCACGGTATGTTGAAAGAGGATAAGCCATTCGATGGACAACGTTTTTACTCTTTGAACGAAGCTGTTACTGATTAAACTTTTTTATTAGTTTAGTACTTTTTTGGTTAACCGTGAACAGAGTATCTTTACATGCCTAATCTACGCTAATACTGATAATCTCTAAACACTCCAATCATCACACCTTGTATCTCAACCTGTTCTGCCGGGTAAAACATGGATTCCATTTGACTATTTGCGGGTCGTAGTTCTACGACACCCGTATCTTTTGGATGATAGTATTTCAGCGTTGCCTCATATCGATCAACCAAAGCAACAATGATATTTCCTTCTCTAGCATAGTTTTGTTTTTGGATGACGACATAGTCTTCATCCCAAATACCCGCTTCTATCATTGAGTCACCCGCTATTTTTAGTATGTAGCGGTTTGGTCCATAAAAAAGCTGAGCCATATTAATATTCTGCTCATCAGGAATTGCCTCAATTGGGCAACCCGCAGCAATACGCCCCATATAAGGCAAGCTACTACCCTCTTCTTCAAAAGGCTCTGTTAGTTGATAAGCTGATTTACCTTCCGCCTCTTGCAAGTAGTTATTATTGATTAAAGTACGGATATGTTTATGGATGGTGCTACGCCCAATACCCAGCTCTTGCCCCACTTCTTCCAAGGTGGGCAAATACCCCATCTCTTGTGCGAGCTGCTTAATAGTCTGTAAAACCAATGATTGTTTTGATGTTAGCATCTCTCGTTCTCTCTTTGTTGTCTCTTTATCATCTGCAGTTTACTTTATAGCGAACAAAAAAGAAACCTGAAAGAATTAAATATCATTATCTGAATAAATTATTACAGAATAACAACCTCATGCCACTTATAGAAAAAAACGATAACCCCATTTATAATACTTTTTAAATTGTCTGGGTTCTTAATATAACCACTTCTATGCCTTTGAAAACAAAAAGAAATTAATAATATTGATTGGCCCATGAATCATGCCCGGTGAAAATAAGCCTCGGTAGATTTAGACTAGCGGTACAAAAATTGCTCAAATTCTCTTAACAATAAGCTTAATTTGTAATAGTATTATTACATGGGTGTCGTCTAGGATATTCGAGAAGTAAATGGGAAATCCCTTGAGCCTAATTTTATATTACAGGGATTTGATGAGGTTTTGTGAGCATGACCGCTACGGTGGTAAGCCTAATAAATTTTTGAGGATCCCGTCTTGAGCCTTTACTGGTTCAAGGTCAATGTTTACTTCACGATAATCTTGGTAGGCACCCTTTTTTATTGCCTCTCTTTTGCAACCAACCTACACCTCAAGTGTAAATATCACTGCTTGCTGCTACCTTCTAATAAATCACAGGATCGTGGTATTTTTTGTACGCTTGCTCTAGGATCAACCTTCTTTGTCCATTTAAGCACCGGCGCATCACTGCCAAATGGCTCATCGTAATCAATCCAGTAAACTTCTTTTTTCTTTTTACGCGCAGTATATTTTGCATCATAGCCCAAAAAACGGACATATTCTGAATGTCTGCGCGCCTTGTCAAGATCATCAAAAAAACCTAGAGAAATAGCATTTTTATACGGCCCCGACGCTATAATTTTATAATTTTTTATTTCATGTTTTTTGATCTCTGTTATCACTTTTTCTGCCTTTTCTCGAGAAGGAAACGCTTGTAAATAAACTAAGAAATTTAGCGTTTGCATCGTTTTTTGTTTACGAATAACAATTGCCAAACCAAAGTTTCGTATATTTTTTGCAATAAGCTGAGCTGTTTTTGGGCTCCCAAAAGGCCCCAACGTATAACAACTACTTTGCAGTTGTGAGTTTTTACTTTGGTAGGCATAACTATTAACTGTCGGAATTAAAATAACAGGAGGTATCCCATCTTTTGTTCTTCTAGGTGGCACATAATCATTACTACCAAGGGTCATTGCCCACACGAAGTAGGCTATATTCGACACCACAAGAGCCACAACGATCATTTGCATTATTATTTTCATGAAGATTGCTTGGCTGTTAAAACGATTGTTGAAATGATTTTTAAGCCTTGCATGACAAGGTCTTCCGCGAAGATAAAATCTGTCTTTAAATAAGGGATCATTTCATTAGCCGAACCACCACAAATAAACTTTTTAATCGTTATGCTATCCATTGATTTATTCTGTATTTCTTCTTCCATGTTGAAACAAATTGTATCAATTGCACCCGCAAGCCCAAATAAACTCCCGCTATTAATTGCTTGCTTTGTGTCGCTTGAAAAGAGTTTAGGTTCAAAAAACTGCTTTCCGTTCTTATCTAAACTGCCTGAACTGTGTGATGCTAGTAATTCTGTATTTTTCAGCAAACTTTGACTGCATAAGTCCAGACCCGATAAAATTACCCCACCCAAGTGTTGCCCTTGTGTATCAACCGCATCAATGGTTGTAGCCGTGCCTGCATCCACAACTATACAGGCTTGACCATTTACTAGATGATGAGCCGCTATCATGGCAACCAAACGATCTGTTCCCAGCTTTTGTGGCTCGCTGTAGGCAACGGTGATTCCTGCAAGTTGTGCTGCAGATTTTACGAGAGTCAATTCAAGGGAATACTGCGCGCAACAATCTATACTAGAACGACTAAAGTCATCACCTAAAACCGAAACCATCACAACAGTATCAATCTCAGAGGTTTGCTGCATCAACAAAATATCTTTAAATACATTTTCAGGGTATTTTTCCGCATATACAACCGACTGCATTTTAGATAATGAGTATCGTGTAAAAGTGGGGGGGTGTACTTCCAATAAAGCCCATTTTAGACTTGAATTCCCCGCATCAATGAGTAGTTTTTTCTTCACTCACTTATCCCTTTTTTAATCTTATATCTGCTGATGAATAGAAGCATAACTCGCCCGTATTTTTTAATATGCCCAAGCGCCCGTGCTTATCTATTTCAACAACCTCCCCTGATACTTCTATGCCTTGATGATCAAAATACACTTGTTCACCTCGCAAAATATCCCAAGTTTGCCATGATTGCATGAACTGATCAAAATTTAACTGTTTAAAGCTATCAAGCTTTTCTTTTAATCGAATGATTAACTGCGTGACTAATTCATTTTTTGATACATTATCATTCATCGCTTCATCTAGGCTTGTAACAGGTTGCCCGATTGTTTTACTGCTGCCCAAAGGTAGAGCGATGTTCAAACCGATTCCAATAATCACTCTTCCAGATTGGTCAATCGTTTCTAGCAATATTCCTCCCAGCTTTTTTTGCTGCCAAAAAATATCATTAGGCCACTTTACACCATGATTGGTTAAACCAACATCTTGCAAGGCTTCTGCGATAGCTATGCCAGTTACTAAACCCAATAATGACCAGTGTTTTACAATCTCATCAAAGCACCAGCACAATGAAAAATGAATATTTCCACGAGGTGATACCCAGTTATTTCCGCGTCGTCCTCGCCCTTTGGTTTGCGATTCACTAATGCAAATATCACCACAGTGCCCATGCTCTAGCAACCAGCTATTGGTAGAGTTTAAAGATTCAAAGTAGTGAATCGTGCCACAGGCTGTAGATTCTTTAATCTGATCTATATTGAGAGATTTATGGTTTAGCATAAACGGGAAGTCGGTCTTTGGTTACAAACTTTGCCGCTATGATAGCACCTAGTAAGGCAATCAGTGCAGATGCTAAAAACGTCCATGTTGAACCCATTGAATCCCATGTGTAGCCACTCAACAAATTACCCACTGCTCCACCTAATCCAAAGCTAATCCCAGCATAAAGTGCTTGTCCTCGTGCATGTAATCGTCCAGGAAATAGTTGGTGCGTTAAGCTGATTGCAGCAGCATGAAAAAGACCAAAACTTGCCGCATGGAGTAATTGAGATAACACCAAAAAAGCAAAACTATCGACCATAAGCGCTAGAATAACCCAGCGCAAAGACGTTACTAAAAGAGCAAATGCAAACAGTCTATAAGTGCTAAATCGGTGAAAGAGACGATATACAACGATAAACAACATCACTTCTGCCAACACACCTAGTGCCCACATTAGCCCTGTCATACTACGGGAGTAACCATGATCTTCTAAATAAATACTAAAAAAGGTGTAATAAGCACCATGGCTTAAAGACTGCAAAGCACACGCCAATAACAGAGCAATGACCATCGGCTTTTTTAATACATCAAAAATACTCACGCGTTCTACCTGCAAAACACTTTCTACTTTATCTTTTACCAACAAGCTGCTTATTCCATTAGCAATTAACAAGCTCAACATCAGTAGAGGTAATAATGCGATACCATTTTCATCAATAATCAGTGGTAATGCCGCAACACTAATAATGAAGCCAATAGAGCCCCAAAGCCTTATATGACTGTAGCGTGAAGTGTTACCTGCTAGGTGGTCTAAGGTTAACGCTTCAAACAATGGCAAACTTGCATTCCAGAAGAAGCCAAAAACGGTCATCACTATCACAAACCACCAATAGCTTTGGTACGTGAGCAAAGCAGCAAAAGCAGCGACAGTGAATAATAAAGAAACTTGAATAATGATTAAACGTTTTTGTAAATAATCAGACAACCAGCCTAATAAATAAGGAGCCAAAATCTTACTCGCCATGACAATCGCCATGAGTTCGCCAATCTCAACAGATGAAAAGTTTAAAGATTTAAGATAAAGCGGCCAATAAGGAACAAACACGCCAAGTGCGGCAAAAAAGAAAAAATAAAAAGTAGATAAGCGCTGATATAAATAGCGCTGAGGAGATGGCGTTGTTGGCATTAGATATTATTGACTACTAACATTACTGATTGCTAACCGTGCTGGCTTCTTTTTTAAAATTTTTTGCCCACCAAAGGCGTAAACGTAAACCCCATCCACTAGTCAAACCAACTTCTGTAAAGCGAATATTGCCATTGCCATCAATAATATAGCTGGTAGGCACACCTTTAACGCCGAAGAGATCAGCTAAACGACTGTCTTGATCAACAATAGTTGGCCAGTCTTCTATAGAACGTGCTTTCATATGCTTTATCACCTCGGCCTTATCACCGGATTGATAGGCAATCGTTAATATGGGCCAATCTTTTTGTATGTCATTTAAACTGCTCTCTTCAAACTTACAAAATGGGCACCAGCTCGCCCAAAAATGTAACAACAGCGGCTTGCCATTATAGTCCTCTAGGTTTACCGTTTTGCCATCCAGCATGACACTTTGAAAACTTGGAGCGATGCCGTTAACCAGATCTTTTTGTTGCCATGCTCTGACAGTAAAAATGATAGCTACAATAATAAGTATTTCAAATAATAGTCGAAGCCAGCGATACTTCTTCTTAGGCTTAGAACTGATTGGTTTTTGTGGTTTCATCTGAATGCTTCCAACACTTTTTATTAATAAGCCCAGCTTAGCACACACAAAAAAGCCGCGACAGATGTCACGGCTTTTTATCAGAGTAAAAACTCTTGTCCTACTATTTACTTAGTTACATGAACCGTTACCATGCCTGATCCATTATGACCATGACCATCGTGCACGCCGTAGTAGAAAGTATCTGTTCCTGTTCTGCCTGGAGTCGGCTTGTAAAGTATCTTATTGCCAACTTTGTGTGTTTCACCAAAGCTACCACTATCTACAGCATCTAATATCAAGGTATCACCATCTGGATCCCTATCATTTGCCAGCACATCAATCAGAATGTTAACACCAGCCTTTGTAGTAACTTCTTCATTCTTAATGATTGGGTAACTATTGTTACCATCATTAGGATCAGTTACGGCAACTGTTGCAAAAGCACTAGCTGTATGTCCGTGTCCGTCAGATATAGTGTACTGGAATGAAATACTATCAACTACATCTTTGCCAGGTGTAAATCTAACCTTTCCATTAACAATAGTAGCGGCTGCATTTCCTAGTGGTTTATCAACAGAAACTAGAGTCAAAGCATCTCCATCTGGATCTGTATCATTGGCAAGCACATCAATGGTAATCGCTTGGTTCATATCAGTTGGAACAGCATCTTCAACTGCATCAGGTGCCCTGTTTGGCCCTGTTGGCTTCTTCTTTTTTACCTTCACGGTAACTGTTGCTTGAGCAGTATCGCCAGCTGAATTCTTTACCCTGTAAGTAAAAGAATCCGTACCTGAAAAACCATCTTTAGGTAAATAAGCAAGTTTACCGCTTAATACCTCAACATAGCCATTAGCAGGAGAGCTAGTATCTACAATCATCAGACCTGAGTCATCATTTGCTAGTACATCGATGGTAACGCCTTCTCCTTCTTGGGTAGCCGCTCTGTCGTTACTAACATTGATTGGATCATTATTTCCACCATCACCTTGCACATCAACACGGATAGTGGCTGTTGCTTCATGACCATGACCATCTGAAATAGTGTAGCTAAAGGTATCTGTGCCTGTTCCACAAGAATTAACTGGCGTGTAGACAACCGTGTTACCACTAACAACTGCCATACCTAGGCTCGGGCCTCCAAGATCGGTGATACTTAAAGTATCGCCATCTGGATCTGTATCATTACCTAGTACATTGATTGTAACCGCATCACATTGAGCAACAGCCGTGTCATCTTTTGCAACAGGAGCCTCATTACCGCCTTGACACTGACCTGTAACAGTTACATTTACAGTTGCTGTCGATGTATTGCCATTTGAATCCGTAATTGTGTACTGGAAACTATCTGGACCAATGTAATCATCATCTGGGGTATATTTGATACTGCCATCAGCTAATACAATCGCCGTTCCGTTTGATGGATCACTTGCTATTGTAACTGTCGCATTACCAGAGCCTTGATTATCATTCTCAAGTACATTGATAGTTGTCATGCTACAAGTTTCTAGCGTTACATTATCATCCGTTGCATCTGGAAGATTTGGATTTGATGTTCCATTAACCGTAACGGTAACTGTTGCTATCGCTAAGTTACCCTGCGGATCACGCACTTCATATTCAAAAGTATCTGTTCCTGTGAAGCCTGTATTTGGTGTATATCTAATCTGACCATTTACAATCGTAGCAGCACCGTTTGATGGCTGTCTTACAATGTGTGTAATTGTTGCATCAGAATCATCATTTTCTAACACATCAATCATTATTGGTGTATTTTCATCTGTACTGCGTACATCATCTACAGCATTAACATCATTATCAACAAGTGCATCCATATTGACAGTTACTGTTGCAGTATCAGTACCACCATTGCCATCAGAAATAGTGTAGTTAAACGTATCTTGCTTACCACAACCTGATCCATCTGGTGTGTATGTGATACTTGTACCATCAGCGTTTATTACCGCTGTACCGTATTGTGGCTTATCAACATGGGTAATAGTTAATACATCACCATTAGCATCTGTATCATTACCTACCAAATCAATAACTCTTGGAGCAGTACCACAACTAATTGTATCGGAGTCGTTTACTGCAACTGGCGCTGTATTAACAGGTGCCGCTGGATCTCTATCTGTAGATGTAAACGTATTCACATTCCTGTTATGTTGCATATTATTATGTAATGCACGTTTGATCCATGCTGGAGATGTTGGAATTACTTCTGTTCTCCAAATCACACGTGGAGCACCTGCGCTACCACCTGAAACCAATACGTTCTTAGTACCTGCTGGTACATTTTTGAAACCTGTTGCTACACGACGAGTACCTGTACGAACATTTTGTGTTTCTGTACGGTAGCCTGTTTTATAAGCTTGACGCTCAGATACATATTCAATATCTACACGACGGTTTTTGAAACCTTGCTCAGGCGTATTAGGGAACTTAGGATGACCTTTACCTAGACCACGTGCAACTAGATGGTTTGCATTGAAGCCATTTCTAATTAAAAACGCTCTTACTGCTTGCGCGCGTTGCTCTGATAAACGTTGATCGTAAGCTGCATCACCTAGACCACAAGTGTTACCTGTTATACGGATTGAACCTTTGTAACCATTCTTACGTATTTGTGTCGCTATCTGCTTCAAACGCGTTTGTGCAGAAGGGATTAACTTAGCACTATTAAGTTTGAAGAATGTTTGCCCTTCAAGTGCCATTGTGCTTTTAACCAATTGTTTGTATGGCTTACGAACTGTTTTCTTACCGTATGTTGGAACTGTCTTGTACGTAGGTACGCGCTTGTAAGTACGTTGTTGTGCGTAACGAGGCGCCACTGCTTTTCCTGGTACTTCAACACGTACACGCTTGTAACGTCTGTCTGGCTGGTAGATGCTTGCTCCACCGAAGTCATAACGATAGCTAAGTCTTCCGTTTACATCTGTATCAGTGTTCGTATCAAGACCACCGCTCTTCTTTGATGCTGCAACATCTAAACCTAAGCTATGTGGTGTACCTTGGAAGAATTTTTCAATACCTGCAGATAGTGTAGTGTTCTTAGCATCTTTCTCACCAAGACCTACATCATCACTCCATTCGTGATCAATACCCGCACGAACACGCATGTTTGAATCTTTTAAGAATGTACCAACACTACCGCCGACTCCGTAGTCGTATGCTTTAGTAGATGTTTTTGTAGTACCGATTGCTTTACGACCTGAAAGACCTTTGCTTACATGGCCTTCCCAGAACATAGCTTCTGTTTCTTGTCCGTAACCTAATGTTGCTTTATCGTGCCCGTTAGCATTACGGTCATAAGCGGCTGTTACTTTTTTCACGTGTGATTTGTCACTAGAAAGCCAGTTGTGATTCAATTGAATACCACGACCTTGAACACCTTTGTCATCACCTTTCAAATCATAATCAGCCCACAAGCCTACGCTTGAGCTACTATTCTCAGTTTCAGAAAAAGCATGATTTACTTCTAAACCTGCATTTCCTTCGTCTGTAACACTTACACCTAGTTGAGTGCTTCCACCGACATACTCATGATTGACACTATTAACCTGCCGTGCAGGTTCGTGTTGCTGACTACCGTAAGGTGCTGCTGTTGCAGAACTTGCTAGAATAGCGGCCGAACTAAATACAAATGGCAAGTAAGCCCATTTGTAACTTTTTGTTTGATTGTTTTTCATTTTAAACTCTCTCTTCCATGATGACTAATTTATGATGAAATTATGCAACTTATGGGGTAAAGAAAGATTTCCACTCATCAGACAAGTATAACGAGATAGCCTGTTTATCAGGTTTTTTATACCGTTCATTCTTAAGACGTAACTTTATAACGCTAGCCATTATCTCACTTAATTACCCCAGTCAACGTGACGATGCACAAGCTTTGTATATGCAAACATCGACACTCATGTAAAATAAGAGGAGTGCTTACGGAATATTTTTACCTATGAGACGTGCTGACCGCCTTTTTCAGATCATTCAATTTTTACGAACACGCCGCGTAACGACGGCGTCATGGCTAGCAGAGCGTTTGGAAGTTTCTGAGCGCACCATCTATCGCGATATTAAAGACCTGATTTTATCAGGTGTAAGTATTGAAGGCGAAGCAGGCGTTGGCTATGTTGTGCGTCGAGGCTTTGATTTACCACCATTGATGTTTAGCGAGAATGAAATATCAGCACTTACGTTGGGTGCAAGAATTGTTGAAAGCTGGGCAGATGCCTCATTAGCAACAGCAGCTCAAAGTGCACTCAGTAAGATTGAAACTGTCTTACCCGATGATCTAAAAGGTAGCTTAGAAAATACATTGTTATTTTCACCACTTACGCGAATCACGCCTGAAATTTCAACCGCAATGGCAGAAATACGCTTTGCCGCGGATAACCGCAGAAAAGTATCTCTTCAATACAGCACAGCAACAGGTAAATCCTCTGAGAGAGTTATCTGGCCACTAGGGCTATTCTTTTGGGGGTCTGTTTGGACGATAGGTGCGTGGTGTGAGTTGCGTAATGATTTCAGAATATTCCGCTTAGATAGAGTTGATACGCTTTGTGTATTAGATGAAGAATATCCTTTGGAGAAAGGAAAATCCTTGCAGGATTTAATTGGGAATCAAAAAAGGCATGATTGTCAGCTGTAATAAAAGCACACCCCTCTAGTTTTACTAGATTATTAAACAACCAATTTTTAGACAAAAAAAAGCCGCAGTATTGGCTGCGGCTTTTCCTCGATCATCCTTGACCGAAAGGTAAATTAATTCTGTTAGGAGTTAATCTGCATTACAAGCAGTAGGACATTCTTCAACGTATACCAAAATCAATGCGCTGGTCTTGTAACCTTTATCATCAACAATGCCGTACCAGAAACTATCTGTACCAGTGAAACCAGAGTTTGGTGTGTACTTAATAGTACTACCCATGATCGTCGCTGTTCCATTATCAGGCTGGTCTACTGACTCGATCCTTAAACCAGAACCCGAATCATTAGCTAAAACATTGATTGAAACCGCTTCACCTTCAGTTGTAGAAACATCATCTGGCTCAGCATCTGTACATCCTGTAGTACAACCTCCATCACCTGTTATATTTACTGTGATATTAGCCGTTGCTGTGTGTCCGTTGCCGTCACTGATTGTGTAACTAAAGGTATCAGTACCATTACCACATGAAGCAACTGGTGTATAGACAACCGTATTACCATTAATAACCGCAGTACCAAGACTTGGATCACCAAGACTAAGGATACTTAGCGTATCGCCATCAGGATCAGTATCATTGCCTAACACACTGATTGTAACCGCATCACAACCTGCTGAAGCAGTATCGTCATTAGCAACAGGAGCTTCATTCGCTGGTCCAGCTACTGTAACTGTAACTGTCGCAGTATCTGTTCCACCGTTACCATCAGAGATAGTGTAGGTAAATGTATCAGTACCAACAAACCCAGTTGCAGGTGTGTAAACTAACTTACCATTTACCTTCGTTACAGTTCCGCCTTGTGCACCCTGCGTGAAAGAATCAATCGTCAGATTATCATTCTCAGGATCAGTATCATTACCAGCCACATCAATCGTAACAGGTGTATTCATATCCGTTGAGTCTGAATCATTAACTGCATCAGGTGCTGTATTGCCAGGTTGACATTGACCTGTAACAGTCACATTTACAGTTGCTGTTGACGTATTGCCATTTGAATCAGTAATTGTGTATGTGAAACTATCATCACCAACGTAATTATCATTTGGCGTGTATTTGATAGTGCCATCAGCTAGTACTACCGCAGTTCCGTTTGAAGGGGCGCTTGCAATTGTAACTGTCGCATTGCCAGAACCTTGATTATCATTCTCGAGTACATTGACAGTTATCATGCTACAAGTTTCTACCGTTACACTATCATCTGTTGCAACTGGCAATGTTGGGTTAGTCGGTGGCGTTACGGGTGGTACAACCGGTGGAACCGTTGGCGTAGGATTAGTTGACGTAAATGTACTTACATTACGGTCATGTCTAATATTGTTATGCATTGCACGTTTGATCCAAGCTGGAGATGTTGGAATTACTTCTGTTCTCCAGATTACACGTGGAGCACCTGGCTTGCCACTTGATACCATTACGTTCTTAGCACCTGTTGGTACGTTCTTGAAGCCTGTCGCTACACGACGCGTTCCTGTACGAACATTTTGTGTCTCTGTACGGTAACCTGTTTTGTATGCTTTACGCTCAGATACATACTCAATATCTACACGACGGTTCTTGAAACCTTGATCCGGTGTATTAGGGTATTTAGGATGTCCTTTACCTAAACCACGTGCAATAAGATGATCTGCATTGAAACCATTCTTAATTAAGAATGCTCTTACTTCTTGTGCACGTTGCTCTGATAAACGCTGATCGTAAGCTGCATTACCTAGACCACAAGTATTACCCGTGATACGGATTGAACCTTTGTAACCATTTCTACGAATTTCTGTCGCAATCTGCTTTAAGCGAGTCTGAGCAGAAGGAATTAGCTTAGCACTATTAAGTTTGAAGAAAGTCTGACCTTCAAGTGCCATTGTGCTTTTAATCAATTGCTTGTATGGCTTACGAACTGTTTTCTTACCATATGTTGCTACTGTTTTATACGTAGGTACACGCTTGTATGAACGCTTTTGTGCGTAACGAGGCGCAACTGCTTTACCTGGTACTTCAACACGTACACGCTTGTAACGTCTATCAGGCTGGTAAATGCTTGCTCCACCAAAGTCGTAACGGTAACTAACTCTTCCGTTTACGTCTGTATCAGATTTTTTATCAAGGCCACCGCTCTTCTTAGAAGCCGCAACATCTAAGCCTAAGCTATGAGGCGTTCCTTGGAAGAATTTTTCGATACCTGCTGAAAGCGTAGTATTCTTTGCATCACTCTCGTTGTTACCAACATCATCACTCCACTCATGATCAAGACCTGCACGTACGCGCATGTTTGAATCTTTTAAGAATGTACCAACGCTACCACCGACTCCGTAGTCATAAGCTTTAGTTGCAGTCGTTCCAGTAATTGATTTTCTACCAGATAGGCCTTTGCTTACGTGACCTTCCCAGAACATAGCTTCTGTTTCTTGCCCGTAACCTAAAGTTGCTCTATCGTGTCCGTTAGCATTACGATCGTAAGCCGCTGTTACTTTATTTACACGACCACCACTGTACCAGTTGTGGTTGATTTGACCGCCACGACCTTTAAGGCCTTTATCTTCGCCTTTAATATCAAAATCACCCCACAGACCAACACTTGTGCTGCTGTTTTGTGATTCTGAAATAACTTGATTAACATCTAGGCCAACATCTCCATCGTCTGTAATGCTGACGCCTAGTTGAGTATTACCACCTACGTACTCATGATTAACACTGTTAACTTGTTTAGCGGGTTGATACTGCTGGCTACCGTAAGGTGCTGCTGTTACTGAGCTAGCTAGTATAACTGCTGAACTAAATACAAACGGCAAATAAGCCCATTTGTAACTCCTTGTTTGATTGCTTTTCATTTTGATCTCTCTTTTAGATTCAGTTAATAGGTTTAATTGAAGCACTGCATATATCTGCAATTATTTTTCACTTAATACTTTCAGCGCTTCAATTACCGCTTGCGTCCATCGCATTAAGCATGTTCCTATTATCAAACTGATTCATTATTGAAAGAATTCCCTCTCATCAGAGCAAAAGTACAATTAGTACCATTCTTCGGGAAAACACTACCTCCATTTTTTTAGTTTCTACTTTTCGTTTTGATATGTCGCTCAAATTTTACCCATTCACTTTACCAAGCGTTATTGTTCGCTATACTCGGAATCAATGCTTATTTGGAAGCGGAAAAAGTCTGGCTAAGTTAGCTCTGCAGAGTTTATGTGCTGGAAACATTGATTGAGATAGCCAACCCCCATAGAATGTCTTTATTTTATTTAAGAAAGTTAAGGTATTGTCATGGCTATTTTTAAATTCTTTCCTTTGTTTGGTATTTTATTGGGTGCCTTTTGGGGACTACATCAAATAGGATATTTCCCTGATAAGTTAAATGATGTTCTTTTTTATATAAAGTTACCCTCAGGTGCTTTTTGGAAGCCAACGTGGGGAGACCTTGTTGTAATAGTAGGTTTAATAACACTTTATATAGAGATATTTAAATCAACACGAACATCCAGTATTTCTATCGTGGATCACACTTTATCAACGATAGTGTTTGTTGCTTTTTTGGTTTCTTGGATGGTTTTTCCTTGGACTATTGGAGAAAAAAGCAACTCTACTTTTTTATTATTAACCGTCATGACATTCATAGATGTCATTGCAGGATTTACAATTACCATTGCCGCTGCTCGCCGTGACTTTTCTATGGGTGACAGAGGCTAAACAATTAATTTTGGAGACAATATCATGCAAAGACTCATGAAAATAACCATAAGGAAAACCATGCAAGCGACTTCGTTAAAAACACTTTTAGTAAGCAGTATCATTAGTGGTGCAATACTACTTCCTTCTCAACAAAGCATGGCTGATCCGTTTCCAATCTCATTTCCCAATTTAAATACCCAAGCTCCCTCATGGGCTGCTGGACAAACGCCTATCGCATGGGGAGACTGTATTCCTGTACCTGTTAACACCATGCCTTTTCCCCAAGGCAATATGCATAATATGAATATGGGTGCTCTTTCTCAACCCATGATGCCTTTCCCAACACCCATGCCTCCTATGGCTAAGCAACAAGGTATTCCAACAAATATTTCACCACCACCTAGCCCATTTTTTAATAGCAATCCCGCGCCGACACCTTTTCAAATGCCTCCAGCTCCACAGGTTGCTTGTGATGACACGAGCAAAAATGAACTACAAGCTTTACAAGCGAGATATAAGCAAGCGGCATCTGCCTCTAAAAATAAAATTGAAGAAATTACCCAGGCATTAAATGATGCCAATAACCAAATGGCTGATGCCCGAATGATTATTGAGAAACTTTCTAATGAAAGTGGGAAAAATAGAGCAAAAGGGGTCAATGCTTTAGCAGATTTACAAAGCCAGCTCACATTGTTAAATAATAAAAACAAAGATTTACAAACAGAGCTATCCACAGCAAAGGCTAATGATTCAAAACAAGCATTAGAAGATGCCAATATCAAGTTATCATCACTTGGAAAGCTTCAAGAAAACCAAGAAAACAACCGTATTAGCTTACATAAAGAACTTGAACGTGCGAAAAAAACCATCAATGAACAGGGGGAAAACCTCTCGATTTTACGTAATAACGTATCTAATAAAAGCACACAAAACACTCAAGAGAGTACTCTTCTAAAAAAGCAGCTAACTGATCTGGATAATGTAAATAAAACATTGCAAGCACAGTTGGCTACTGCGAGTAATGATGCTGGCGCACAAGCGAGAAAGCTAACAGCATTAGGACAAGCTGCAACGGAATTAGCCGCTGTGAAAAGTGCATACAAGGCTCGCAACGATGAAAACGTAGCCCTCAAAAAACAGTTAGCAGATTTTAATAATTCTAATAAAACACTACAATCACAGCTAGCTACTGCGAGTAATGATGCAGGCGCACAAGCAAGAAAGCTAACCGCTTTAGGACAATCAGCAACAGAACTTACAGCATTAAGAAGCGCTTACAAAGCACGTAACGATGAAGTAACACTGCTCAAAAAAGATCAAGAAGG
Source organism: Cocleimonas sp. (assembly GCA_021647365.1). Taxonomy (GTDB): domain Bacteria; phylum Pseudomonadota; class Gammaproteobacteria; order Thiotrichales; family Thiotrichaceae; genus Cocleimonas. The sequence goes on from JAKIUW010000003.1 coordinate 48,266, forward strand.
CCTTAATAATAAGCTAAGCTCGCTACATACTGCTGCTACACTAAAAAGCACTCAAGATAACAATACAATTGATGCACTGAAAAAGAAACTTGCTGATTTTGATGGCGTAAACAAATCATTAAAAACTCAGCTAGCATCTGCTGAAGCTGGCGCTGGCGCACAGGCAAGAAAGCTCACCGCACTAGGTCAATCGGCTACCGAGTTAACCGCATTGAAAAGTGCTTACAAAGCGCGCAACGATGAAGCAGAAGAACTAAAGTTGAAACTAAAAGGCAGCCAAGAATTTGCAAACACCTGTAAGTTTGAAGTAGCTGACCTTAAGAAGAAGCTCTTCGAATCAGGTAATAATTCAAAAACATTGCTAGGAAGAATCGCTACTTTAGAAAGTACAACAGCAAGCCAAGCAAGAAAAATTACCGCACTAGCGGCAACAAGCTTAGAGTTAGACGGACTAAAAAGTGCGTATAAAGATCTTAGCTCAAAAAAGATTGAGCTAACAAGCAAGCTAAGCGCAGCTACAGCAGACACGGATAAAGATGGCGTGCTTGATAGCGCCGATAAGTGTCCGTTCTCATTGGCTGGTGTTGAAGTAAATGCCATTGGCTGTCTTGCTGATTCGGATAACGATGGGGTTACAAATAGCAAAGACAACTGCCCAGGATCGCCTATTGGTAGCCATGTGAACGCTGAAGGTTGCCCCCGAATTACAGATACAGATGGCGACGCTGTTGCTGATGCCAGTGACCTTTGTCCAGCAACGCCTGCGGGCACAACTGTTAATGAATTTGGATGCGCTCCTACCGAAAATATCACGCTAAAAGGTGTGAACTTCACAACGGGTTCTGCTCGTTTAACCACAAGCTCTCTACCCATTTTAGCGGCAGCGGCTGTTACGCTTAAGCAAAACCCAAATCTTAAAATTGAGATTGCGGGTTATACCGACAACCAAGGTGCTGGCTTTATTAACAAACGTCTTTCTCAACGCCGTGCAAACTCAGTCATGATTGAGTTAATAAAAAATGGGGTTGATGCAAACAGCCTTACAGCAAAAGGTTATGGTGAGAAGAACCCAATTGCTAGTAACCGTACAGCAAACGGTCGAGCAACTAATCGCCGTGTTGAATTAAAAATTCAAAAGTAACACTCACGAAAGCTGTATACTAAAAAGCCTCCAATAATATTGGAGGCTTTTTAGTTTCTACAACCCTTTGCTAACAATATATCCAATCATGTAAAAGTGGGGGGGTGTACTTATAAAACACTTAATCCTACATGCAAAAATACAAAACAAAAAAACGCTTTGGGCAACACTTCTTGCATGACCACCACGTCATTCAAAAACTCATCTATGAAATAAACCCATTGCCTTCGGACTTAATGGTTGAGATTGGCCCGGGCTTAGGCGCACTCACTTTTCCTATCTTAGACAAGCTTGATAAGCTCCACGTCGTCGAGATTGATAGAGATGTGATTAAGCGTTTAGAGCAAAAAAACCACCCTAAATTATCTATCCATAGCGTTGATGCGCTGGATTATGATTTTAGTACATTAACGAAAACGACAGAGGATGATAAACCTTTAAGAGTCGTAGGAAACCTACCTTACAATATTTCTACACCTTTAATTTTTCACTTACTCGAACCCTTGAGTAATACCAATAAACAGCAGTCTTCCGTCAAAGATATGCACTTTATGCTGCAAAATGAAGTGGTCGAACGCATTACTGCAAAACCTGGCAATAAGTCATTCGGGCGGCTTTCAGTAATGGTGCAATATTATTGTGAGACTGAATACTTATTCTTTGTAGGACCAGAATCTTTTGATCCACCACCCAAAGTGGATTCTGCCATTTTACGTTTAACACCATGGAAAGAGCGCCCTTATAAAGCCACTGATGATAAACAACTTTCTACTTTAGTGGCTCAAGCTTTTTCAATGCGCCGAAAAACACTGCGTAATAATTTAAAGAAAACTATCAGTGCAGAGCAAATAGAAAGCCTAGGCATTGATCCAAGCCATCGAGCTGAAACATTAAGTGTTGAAGATTTTGTGAAGTTGAGCAACTTGGTTTCAAACCTAAGCACCTAAAACAAATGACACCCATTCCACTCAGTCTTTATATTCACATTCCTTGGTGCGTGAAAAAATGCCCCTACTGCGACTTTAATTCGCATGAAGCACGCCAAGAAGTCCCAGAAGAACAATATATAAAAGCACTACTCACCGACCTTGAATCTGAACTTCCACACATCTGGGGTCGACCACTGGAATCCATTTTCATTGGTGGCGGGACACCTAGTTTATTCTCAGCCGATGGCATTGATAAATTACTGTGTGGTTTGCGCGAGCGATTACCCCTTCGCCCCAGAATGGAAATCACCATGGAGGCAAACCCAGGCACATTCGAGCAAGAGCGTTTTAGCGCCTATCGACAAGCAGGGATTAACCGCCTCTCCATTGGCGTACAAAGTTTTAATGATAAGCACCTCAAAGCATTGGGAAGAATACACGGTAGTGATGAAGCACAGAAAGCTGCTGAAATTGCAAAAAACGCAGGCTTTAGTAATTTCAATCTCGACCTTATGTTTGGTTTACCAGAACAAAGTATTGAACAAGCGTTGGCTGACTTACAACAAGCGATTGATTGCCAGCCAAGTCATATTTCTTGGTATCAACTTACCATCGAAGAAAACACCTTATTTCACCACACCCCCCCTGTTTTACCGCAAGATGACCTGCTATGGGAAATGCAACAACAAGGACAAGCGTTACTCGCACAGGCAGGTTACACACAGTATGAAGTATCTGCCTACGCGCAAAAGAATAAACGCTGTCAGCACAACATAAATTATTGGCAGTTTGGTGATTACCTTGGCATTGGTGCTGGCGCACATGGGAAACTAAGTATGCCTGATGGCACGGTAAGCCGTCATACCAAATATAGACACCCTGAAAAATATATGCAAACTGCCCTGCAAGGCGCGCCACGCTCAAGTGAAAAGTTATTAAGCGAAAGTGATCTTTGTTTTGAATACATACTCAATATCATAAGATTAAAACAAAGTTTCACTAAAGATGATTTTGAAGCACGGACACAACTTTCATTTACAAGCATTGATCCAAAGATAAACAAAGCTATTGAAAGTGGTTTAATCAATGTAACAGAAGGGAGTTATGCGACAACAGAAAAAGGCTGGGCTTTTCTTAATAATGTGATGGAAATGTTTTTATAATTCTACAAATAGAAAAGCACACACCCCCACTTTTACATGATGTTTGCTCTACATCTAAAACACCCTGTAAAAGTGGGGGGGTGTGCTTTAATTAAAACAATTTGTTATCTCACTAACGAGACATAAAGGCTTTAAACGCCATACCTAAAACATCATCAATCATTGAGCCATCTTTATCTCTATCAAATATTTTTGTTAAGAATCCTGTTGATTGTTGACGTGCACTTCCGCCACCTAGCATCTTCTTACCCAGCGCACCCATGACCATACTGGCAACAACAGGCAGCATTTTCTTTAGTAATGAACTACTTAAGCCTGTCTCTTTTGATGCGCGTTTTGTAACATGGCGACTAACGTCTTTATTACCAAAGATATGACCAAGAATATCATTGCCTTCATTGGTCGTTTCTTTGCGACCGAGCAATGAAGGATCATCAAGATAGCGAGAGTGATTCCCTTTATTAAGCGCATCAAACAAGCTACCCATGCCTCGTTCATTTTGTGTATTTTGACCTAATCCGCGAGAAAGCGACTTGGCAAGAGATGAAATTGCGTCTTTGGCTTGTGAATCATTAACACCAAAGTTTTTGCCAAATTCAGAAAGGGCATTTGAGTTGCTTTTATCAAAGAGTAGATCAGTAATATTCAAGGGGTATCTCCTATAGTTAGATAGCACTAACTATAGGATAACGCTGATTAATACGCAATTTTAGTAGCGTATATTTTGTAAAACATGATGACTTCCGAATTAAGCCAATTCTGGTAACGCACCCGATAAAGCAGGCTTACTGGTTGTTGATGGCCCTCCATCTCCCTCTTCATCACCATTGAAGTTAAGCATCCACTCTAGGTTATTTTTAGAACTTGCATGATCAAGCGCATCTTCACGAGAAATTGTTCCTGATCGATATAATTCGGCTAATGACTGATCAAATGTATGCATACCATCAACAGAACCTTTTTCAATAATATCTTTTATATCTTGGAAATTACCCTTACGAATAACTTCTGATACATAAGGTGAGTTAACCAAAACTTCCGTCGCTAATGCATAACGCCCATCTGAGCCTTTGATCAACCGTTGTGCAACAATGGCAGACAAGTTTAATGACAAGTCCATTAATACACGACTTTTCTGATCAGAAGGTAGCAGGTAAGTTAAACGCTCAAGCGCTTGAATAGTGTTAGTTGCATGCAAGGTACTGATAACCAAGTGACCTGTGTCGGCAAAGCCCATTGCAGCCTCTACAGTTGCAGAGCTTCTAATCTCACCCACCAATATAACATCGGGTGCTTCACGCATAGCTTCGCGCATCGCATTTTCATATGACAATGTATCAAAGCCCACCTCACGCTGACCGATGATTGATTTATCGTGACGGTAAGTGAATTCAATCGGATCTTCGATGGTTAAAATATGCCCCGCTGCTCGTTGATTACGGTACTGAATCAATGATGACATTGAAGTAGATTTACCCGAGCCTGTTGAACCTACAAAAAGGAATAAGCCTTCTTTTTTCATCACTTGCTCTTTTAATACTTCCGGTAAGCCCAGCTCTTCTGGCGCTAAAATATTATTACGAACATAGCGTATTACCATCGAAACTTCACCACGCTGAAAATACACATTTACTCTGAAGCGACCCAAGTCCTTAATTGAGACACCTTTATTCATCTCTTTTGTACGTTGGAATGTTGTCCATTCTTTATCAGACAACAGCTCTTTGGCAAACGCAGCAATAACACCTGGCATAAGCTTATTCTTCGAGATGCGCTCTAGATCACCCATCACTTTTAAAGTTGCATGTGCGCCTGTTGTTAGGTAAATATCGGAAGCTTCGCGCTTCACCATAGCTTCAAGGTAAGGTAGTAGTTTCATGTTTATACTCGTTTTTTTATTTTCTTATTTTTTTAAATCAATGATCGTAAGCTTAAAACTTTGCTACATACTCATCATCAGTTTCAATAGCCAATCCTTCAGTTCCTTTAAAGAAGTCACCTTTCTTAGCTTGACGGCTATTTAGCTTAAGCTGTAGGCGTAAATCGTTCACCGAATCTGCATTTCTTAAACCTTCTTTAACGGTGATCATCTTCGCATCAATTAAGCGGAATAGCGCTTGATCGAATGTACACATACCTAACTGATTAGACTTAGCAATTAACTCTTTAATCGCGGGTACATCACCATTCATGATCAAGTCAGCCATCATTGGTGTATTCAACATAACCTCTACTGCAGGTAGACGGCCACTCTCATCAACTTTTCTTACAAGGCGCTGAGAAACTACGCCCTTAAGGTTTAATGATAAGTCCATCAATAACTGATCACGACGCTCTTCTGGGAAGAAGTTGATAATGCGATCTAACGCCTGGTTGGTACTGTTTGCATGCAAAGTTGTTAAACATAAGTGACCTGTTTCAGCATAAGCAATGGCGTACTCCATTGTCTCTCTATCGCGAACCTCACCCAATAAAATTACATCAGGCGCTTGTCGCAATGTGTTTTTCATGGCGATTGAGTAATCGTTAGTATCAACACCTACTTCTCGTTGTGTTACAAGACAGCCATGATGCTCATGCGTGAATTCAATTGGGTCTTCGATGGTTACGATATGACCTTGTGTATTTCTATTACGATAATCAACCATTGCTGCAAGCGTTGTTGATTTACCCGAACCTGTCGCGCCAACCATAATAACCAAACCACGTTTAGTCATTGAAACGTCTTTTAAAACAGGTGGCAATACTAACTCTTTAAATGATGGGATAACATCAGGAATGTGTCGAAGTACCATGCCTTGCGATCCACGTTGAGTGAATGTGTTTACTCGAAAGCGACCTTTATCGCCTAAACTAATCGCGAAGTTACACTCCATATATTCTTCAAATTCTTTTAACTGCTTATCGTTCATAATTGAACGCACTAAAAAGCCTGCTTGCTCAGCACTTAGTTTTTGATCTGAAAGAGGCTCCATCATTCCATCTGCTTTTATCGATGGTGCTGCTAGAGCTGTGATAAACAAATCCGATGCTCCTTTTTCCAAAGTAGAGTTAAGGAGTTGATGAACGTAACCGATTGCACTGTCTTTATTCATGGTAATTCTTCACTTATTTTTGTTTTAATTATTAAACGCTATTATTTAAGAGCTACTAACTTAATATGATGCTCTTTCCGTCATAGCTTTTGGATTATCCGCTTTCTTCATTGCTGTATCGCGTGAAATATGACCCATTGTCATTAACTTTTGTAGGCTTTGATCCAAAGTCTGCATACCCTCTGAAGCACCTGTTTGAAGTGCTGAACGCATTTGTGCCAACTTATTTTCTTTGATCATACTGCGAATCGCATTGGTTCCAATTAAGATTTCATGTGCTGCTACTCGACCACCTTGAACACGCTTAAGCAGTGTTTGTGAGATAACCGCTTGTAGCGATGATGCAATCATCGAGCGAACCATATCTTTCTCAGCCGCTGGGAATACATCCACAATACGATCGATAGTCTTAGGCGCACTGGTTGTATGCAATGTACCAAATACTAAGTGACCCGTTTCTGCCGCAGTAAGCGCCAAACGAATAGTTTCAAGATCTCGCATTTCACCAACCAGAATAGTATCTGGATCTTCACGAAGTGCTGAACGTAGTGACGCTTCAAAACTTTGTGTATCACGATGAACTTCTCGTTGGTTTACCAAACTTTTTTTACTTTCGTGAACAAATTCAATTGGGTCTTCGATGGTTAGGATATGTTCATGCTGATTCTCATTCTTGTAATCAATCATCGCCGCAAGCGTTGTGGATTTACCTGAACCAGTAGGTCCTGTTACTAACACTAAGCCACGAGGCATATCAGAAATTTTCTTGAAAATTGCTGGGGCATCTAGGTCTTCCAACGAAAGTATTTTACTTGGGATAGTACGAAATACTGCTGCTGCACCACGGTTTTGGTTAAATGCGTTAACACGAAAACGAGCAACACCTGGAATTTCAAACGAAAAGTCTGTTTCCCATTTTTCTTCATAGGCTTTACGTTGCTTATCATTCATGATGTCATACACCATGCTATGAACATCTTTATGCTCAAGCTCAGGCATGTTGATACGACGCATATCGCCATCGACACGAATAATAGGTGGTTGACCTGCAGAAATATGTAAATCTGATGCTTTACTCTTTACGGCAAAAGCTAATAGTTGTGTAATATCCATAGTAAACTTCTTATTATTTTTAGTAGTTTTTAATATTTAGTGTTAATTTCAAAGGCAACTTTATCATATATGACTCAAATACGTGACAAGCTCCAGATAATCGGTGTAGAAATTAAAAAAAACGCCCAACAATATCAGCGTGATTTAGACGATGTTGCGTTACTTGCCGTTAGTAAGCTCCACTCGGCTGAGGCTATTCAGGCTGCTTACGACGCGGGTCAGCGCGCTTTTGGTGAAAATTATGTGCAAGAGCTAGTTGAAAAAGCCCAAGAGCTTTCTGCTCTAAATATTAGCTGGCATTTTATTGGCCCTTTACAATCCAATAAAACCAAACACATTGCAGAAGTTGCAAGTTGGGTACACACGGTTGATCGCTTTAAAATTGCACAGCGCTTAAATGATCAGCGACCAGAAGGCTTGCCGCCACTATCTGTCTGTATACAAATTAATATTAGCGGTGAGGCGAGTAAGTCGGGAGTATCGCCAAACGAACTTGAAGAACTTGCGAGTAAGATTACGAAACTACCGCGCTTACGTTTGAGAGGGTTGATGGTGATTCCTGCGCTCAGCGATAGTTTTGAGTCGCAACGTGCTACTTTTGCGGAAGTTTCTAAAATTAAAGACACGCTTAATCAGCAGAGCTATACATTAGATACACTTTCAATGGGAATGAGCGGCGACATGGAAGCTGCCATTGCCGAAGGCGCGACCATTGTGCGTATCGGAACGGCTATTTTTGGAACAAGAGATGCATAACTCTCGTACAAGTTGCTTTAATTTGCTTATAATCAAACAATGAATAAAACAATCACCTTTATTGGCGCAGGCAATATGGCGCGCGCTTTAATTTCTGGGCTTATCCAAGATAGCGAACACTTAGACATTCGCATTGCTGACCCCAATGAATCACAGCTGCAAGAGATTCAAAAAAGTTGGAACACTGTTAGCGCCTTTACTGATAATTCTGAAGCTATCGCTGATGCCGATGTTATTGTTCTGGCAGTAAAACCACAAATTATGAAATTGGTTTGTGAGCCATTACGAGCTGATCTTAGCGCTAAGCCACAAGCGATAAAACCGCTGATTATTTCTATAGCCGCTGGTGTGAGCATTGCCAACCTTAAGCTTTGGCTTGGCAGTCAACGGGACGAACAAAAAATACCGATTGTACGTTGCATGCCAAATACGCCCTCGTTGGTCCAGGCAGGCATGACAGGGCTTTATGCTAACAGTGAGGTATCACAACCACAGCACGAACTTGCAGAAAGCATTTTACGCTCTGTTGGTAGTACACTATGGTTGTCGAATGAAGATAAGCTGGATGCTGTGACGGCTGTATCAGGCAGTGGCCCTGCTTATTATTTCTTAGTGATGGAAGCTATGCAGGATGCCGCTCAGAAATTAGGACTAACTGCTGACGAGTCCCGCTTATTGGTCTTACAAACTGCCTTCGGTGCGGCTAAACTAGCACTAGAAAGTGAAGACGATGCGGGCGTATTACGCCAACGTGTCACCTCAAAAGGCGGCACGACCGAAGCGGCGTTGAAGACATTGATAGAAGGTGGTTTGCCGAGCTTATTTGAAGATGCTTTGAAGTCTGCTCAAAATCGTTCTATAGAATTAAAGAATAGTTAATACACATAATTAAAAGCACACCCCCTTAGTTTTACATCATGTAAAACTAAGGGGGTGTGCTTTTGTAGATATAAACATACGGAGAAAAACCAAGTGCTAGCACTATCATTACCCTCACAAATTGCTGTTTTCTTAATAGAAGCAATCTTCTCTCTCTACATCGCTGCGGTTTTATTACGTTTGTTGCTAGGCTTCGCTCGTGCTAGTTTTCACAATCCGCTGTCACAGTTTTTAGTCAAAATCACTAATCCTGTCTTAGTCCCTATGCGTCGTTTTATTCCTGCTATTGGCTCTGTGGACACCTCAGCTGTACTACTCGCTTTTATCCTCATGTTTATAAAAGTGAGTTTGTTGTTTTTAATAAAATCACATCAACTGTATTTCCCTGCTTCACTGCTATACGCACTGGGCGAATTATTAAAAACAATTATTTGGATTTACTTTATTGCACTGATGTTACAAGCCATTATTAGTTGGGTCGGTAATACGCAAGGCAATCCCATCATCTCATTGATCAACAGCTTAACCGCTCCCATATTACGCCCGATTCGAAAGGTTGTTCCCTTAGTTGGCATGATGGATTTATCGCCACTCGTAGCGATGCTTGGCTTGCAAGTGCTATTGCTTACGGTGACACATCTTTTTCGTTAGTGTTATCAGGTTATTCCTAAGAATGCCTTTACACGTGAGTTATGATAAATAAAGAAGGGCAAACTACGTTTGCCCTTCACTTCAGCCCAGTGCTATTAAAACTAATGCAAATATTTTTTACCGTGCTTCATACCACGACGAAAGGCTTTTCTTTTACCCCGCATTTGTTTCATTTTCACTAACTGTTCTGACGTTAAAATATGCGCCATTTGCTTACGAGACTCTCCCCTTGCTATTGTCATACTGCGTGTTAATTCTGCTTTTGTATTAGCAATTTCGGCTACACTCTGGTCAAAACTACTAGCTTTAGGATCAAGCCCTGCCATTTGTTTACGCAGCGCTCTTCTCTGCTGACGTAACGGCTTCATACTATTTCTTCTATTCTCTCTAAGTGCTTTTACTTGTTGCTTTTGACCATCGTTAAGCCCTAGCTTGTTAGCCATACGATCCATTCTTTTTTGCATTTTTTTCTGCATCATTTCAGGAGATGGCTTGCCTCTAAAGTGTTTCCCACCATCAGGTGAAGCATATGCCGATGTTCCAATAACTAATGTGCTCGCAAGCAGAGTTGATAAAACTATAGTTGATAAAGTTCGTTTGGTATTCATTGTTTTTCCTCGCATTTTATTAGACAACTCACTTTGAGCTGATGGAGAAAGTATGGCGAAGCTAAGTGTAAATTAGGGTATCAAACGTGTAAGTTTATGTAATATTTGCGATAGGAAGCGTAATCTCAACACGCAAACCTTGAGCACTTCGATTGATTGCTTTAATTTCACCTTGATGGAAATTAATAGCGCGCTTTGCAATCGCCAAACCAAGCCCATAACCTCCACTATCCCTGTCTCGCGCGGATGAAAGTCGTACAAATGGCTCGAATAAATGGACTAATTTACTTTCTGGTATGCCTGCTCCTTGATCACAAACACTGATAATAAATTCTTCTACGTTAGCTTTTTTACTCAACTTAACTTCAACCGTTGAGTTTACTACTGTGTAATGAATCGCATTTCGAATTACATTCTCAATTGCACGATGCAGCAGCTCTGCATTGGCTTTTATTGTCCATGATTGTGTATATTCAAACGTCACTTTTTTGTGTTGATTAGTCGCTTCAAAGTCACAGTCATCAATAATTTTTTCAAGCAGGGCTGCTATATCAATATAATCATTTGAGGGATAATCCGCACCTGCATCAAGGCGTGACAGTGTTAGTGATTGCCCTACCAAATCATCCAGCCTTTCGGTTTCTTGCTCTATTCTAAGAAGGTCAGATTCCGTTTCTTTATTCCCTTTTTTACGCGCCAACCCCACTGCAACTTGCAGGCGCGCCAAGGGTGAGCGTAATTCATGGGACACATCACTCAACAGTTGTTTTTGGTTATTAATCAGTTTTTGAAGGTGCTCTGCCATATCATCAAAGTCACGCCCAAGGTCTGCAATTTCATCACGGCGATTTCCTATAAGATGCGATACGCGAGTATCAAGATTGCCACGTGAAATCTGCTGTGCGGCGTGTTGTAATTTTCGGATAGGGTTAGTGAGATACCATGCCAGCCAAAAACAAACCAAACTACTCAACGCTAGCGCGATGCCAAGCCACAACAAGCCGACTCGCTGGATCGTTTGTTCTAACATTCTTACATAAAAGTGGGGTCTTTTTCTGGCTCTCTTTTGATTAAGAGCATTGCGAGGCTTAGCAATAATACGGAATTTTTTGCCATCAGGTGCTAAAACTGTAAGAGACTTGCTACCTTTTAATAAAGACGCATCAATCGACCTACCCAATATGTCGACATCGGATTCATTGACAACATAGACTCTGCGGCGCAATCGTTTATTTGATTCTCTTCCTTGCAGCAACGCTCGCGCAGCCTCTACGCCACTAAATCGAATCACTTGCTGAACAACTCGCACCTGATTACTCGGTTTAAAGCGCCTACGTTCGTCCTCATTTTGACCTTGAAGATACAGCGATGTACCCACAAAAACGCTGACGCTAATAAGTGTTAATGTAATCCAAAACCACAGAAATATTTTCCAAAATAATCTCCCCATATTATCCGCCAGACAACTGGTAACCTTTACCCCGTACTGTTTGGATTAACTCCTGCGAATCATCCCCCAACTTTTGGCGCAACTTGCTTAAATGCATGTCTATACTACGATCATATTCCGTCAATTTTTTACCCAACGCTTGCTCTGATAGGGTTTCTTTATCCACAACTGTACCAACATTCATTGCGAGAACTTCCAAGAGATTGTATTCGCTACTGGTCAAGGGCAGGTTTTCAGATTGGTAAATTGCTTTGCGAGAAGCAGGGTGAATTTCAATATCATTGACCTTAATTACATCCACAGTTTTAGGTGGAGCAGTTTGAGTACGGCGCAAAATAGCCTTTAAACGCGCCACTAATTCACGCGGGTTACACGGCTTTGGCAAATAATCATCCGCGCCCATTTCAAGCCCGACAATACGATCCACATCATCGCCCTTGGCGGTGAGCATTAAAACAGGTGTGGCGATATATTTACGCAATTCTTTCAACACGCTAAAGCCATCCATTTCGGGCATCATCACATCTAGAATAATGGCATCGTAGTTTTCCGCTTTTGCTTGGTTCATCCCACTGTGTCCATCGTGAACCATGTTCACAGTAAAACTCTCAGACTCCAGATATTCTGCAAGCATTTCGCATAGTTCAACATCGTCATCAATGAGTAAAATATTGGGCATGTTCTATTCGCTATTATTATTTTATAAATATGAGAAAGGTTATTCTGGCATAGAAAGGTCAATGGATCAGCTTTTTTACATGAATTTACATGTATAAAACTTTAATGCACTTATTAAATGGTACGGAAAAACTTGACCACTTCACCCTAGTTTTACAGGGTGTTTAAACGAATAATATAAACATCATGTAAAACTAGGGGGTGCTATTAGTGCAGAGAGCACGTCATTCTGGTGTATGCCAGAATCCATATTCGAGCTTTTGTGCTGTTGTTTGAGATGGATACTGGCATTCGCCAGTATGACGGCGTGGTCATGTTTTATTCCGTGTCCTTCTGCGTGTTTCCGTGGCTAAAATAAGAAATATTATGTAAAAGTGGGGGGGTGTGCTTTCAATATTACTTAATCCTAGCTACGCCCGAATCTATCGCCGCTTGAGAAATTGCCTGTGGAATACGCTCAGGCAAACGTGGATCTAATGGCGTAGGGATAATGTACTCAGGCCCAAACGCCATTGACTCTTTTCCATAAGCATCTAACACCACTTGTGGCACTGGCTCTTTGGCGAGTTCTGCCAAGGCTTTTACCGCCGCCATTTTCATTTCGGTATTAATATGTGTCGCTCGAACATCTAACGCACCGCGGAAAATAAAAGGAAATCCAAGTACATTATTCACCTGATTTGGATAATCACTACGACCTGTCGCCATCACAATATCAGGGCGAGCTTCACGCGCAACAGCGGGGTCTATTTCAGGATCAGGGTTTGATAGTGCAAAGACAATGGGATTTTCTGCCATTGCTTTTAGCGCTTCAACGCTTAAAAGATTAGGACCTGATAAGCCGATGAAAACATCTGCGCCCGTACATGCATCTAATAAAGTACGACGGTCTGTATCCACCGCCCAGTCTTGTTTGTATTTATTTAAGTCATCACGACCGACATGAATCACACCACCGCGATCAAGCATAAAGAGATTTTCTTTCTTAGCACCAAGCGAGGTTAGCACTTGCATGGAAGCGATGCCTGCCGCACCTGCACCTAAGCAAACGATTTTGGCATCTTCGAGCTTCATGCCTTTTAGCTCTAACGCGTTGAGCAAACCAGCGGCGATGATGATGGCTGTGCCATGTTGATCATCATGAAAAACAGGAATATCTAATTTTTCTTCAAGAATACGCTCAATCTCAAAACATTCTGGTGCTTTTATATCTTCAAGGTTAATGCCGCCAAAAGTGGGGGCGATATTTTCTACCGTTTTGATGAAATCTTCTGGCGAATCTGCATTTACTTCAATATCAAATACGTCTACATCAGCAAAGCGTTTGAATAAAACACCCTTACCTTCCATGACTGGCTTGCCTGCTAATGCGCCGATATTACCCAGACCCAATACGGCTGATCCATCAGTAATTACCGCAACCAGATTACCCTTGGCGGTGTATTTATAGGCATTTTCAGCATCTTTTTCGATCTCAAGACAGGGAATAGCAACGCCCGGTGTATACGCCAATGATAAATCTTTTTGTGTGTTAGTTGGTTTTGTTATCTCGATTCCGATTTTTCCGGGTTTTGGGAATTCGTGGTAATCGAGTGCTTCTTTGATGAGTGTCTCTTTAGACATTTTTATTTCCTTATTTAGAGAGACCTTTATATACAAAAGGCCTCTTAGAGCTGGAAGCACACCCCCCTAGTTTTACATGATAGTGAGACAAACATAAACATGCTGTAAAACTAGGGGGGTGTGCTTTATTAGAGACCTTACATGAGAGCATGGTCTCTCCTATTAATTAATAATTTTCACTAAACGCCCATGCACTGGTTGTCCTTTGGGGAACATGCCATTGAGTAAACGCAAGCGCTGCTCGCCCACTTTGCTACGCTGTGCCAACTTAGCATAGGTCAGTCCACGCGTATTTGCACGACCAACAACGATACGTCCGTAGTTATTTTTACTAATACGGTATTTCATGCCATTGATGCGTTGTAAATAACCATCGTGATTAGCCGAGCGTTTACCCGCAGATTTGATGCGATTAGCCGCGCCGATCACTTCTTGCAAGCGTTGATCATTACTAGGGTGCGATGCAAAAACACCGTGATAAGCTCTTGGCTTACGACCTTCTTTCCGCGCTTGGTATTTATCAAATTCTTCCTGCGCTTTTAGTACGCTTACCACATCAATCATGCTTTTAGGACTATAGCCAACATGCGCTATATACTCTGCGCCGAGTCTATCGGCTTGAAGCTCGTGATCACGTCCGTAGCCACTGATTAATGCCTTACCCATTTGGTTTAGTGAACCTGCATTTCCACCAGCCCTCTTAGCCAAAATATCAATAAGAATTGCACCGGCGATGCCCGCACTTTGTTGCTTAACACCGTGGCGCGCTGTTACGTGACCAATCTCATGCCCTAATACACCCGCCAACTCACCCTCTGAGTTTAAGTACACCATCAAACCTGTGGTGATATAAATATAACCGCCGGGTAATGCGAAGGCATTTACGCTAGGGTCATCAATCACCGTGAAGGTGTAACGAATATTGTTACGGTGACTTTTCTTAGCCAGCGCCTGACCAATACCATTCACATACGCTTGAAGCCCCGGATTATTAAGGCGTTTCATTTGCTTTAATACTTGGCGATGCTGCTGAGCGCCCATGGCAACTTCTTGGTCTTTATTAATCAATGAGAAGTCTTTTTTACCCGAGACAGGATTGACCGAGCAGGCGGTTGTTAAAGATAAGGCTGCGGCTGTTAATAAACTAACTGTAATATTTTTAAGTTTCATTATTCTAAACTCCATTTTAGTTTTACTGATTCTTTTAGTTTTCGCTTTTGTTTATTTATTTTTTACTTCTTGTGCCAATACTTGTTGTTGCTGAGCACTAACAATCTGAAGCTGACTAGAGTGACTTAAATAAACCGTACGCTTACCTTTTTTGTTTTTTAATAAACCTGTGACTATTATAGTTTTATTCCATAATTTGTCAGGTTCAATTTCATTAAAATAACGTAAATGACGCTTTTTAATTTTCACTTGAATATGACTCTTGGAATCACTCTCAAGTTCCATAATCAATGATTTTCTATAATGACGCACTTTAGCAATCTTCCCTCGCAAGCGAACATAACCGTTTATACGACGAGGCAATGAGCTTGCCTGTTTGATTTGATTACCTTTGTATCGCCAAATTTTAAGTAATTGAGCTTGAGCGACTTCTTCAGAATTTTTATAGCAATCTGCCAATGCAACATTGGGCGGAAAAGCTAAAGTCTTGGCGTAGCCCTGTTCGAGCAGCCAGTTAGAAATATTTGTACCGTCGACTAAGTAAACATGGGCAAGTGTGCGTTTGTATTTGTCTTTTCTCTCTTTGCCGTAGCGAAGTGTCACTTGATAATTGAATGACTTTAAGAGTTCTCGCAAAGCCTCTTTTGCCTTTGCACCGTAAGCTTGCGCTTTTTGCCTATGGTGTTTGGTTTCGGGTGTATCAATACCAATAATGCGGATTTTACGTTTATCGGTTAATAACAGGCTGTCGCCATCATAAACCCATTTGACCGTTGCACTTTCTGGGGAAGAAAGAGAACTTGAAGTACAACTTTCAGCACTTGCAACATGAGGACTTAAAAATAAAAAAGTAACAAACACAAAAAAGGCACCCTTTCGGAGTGCCTTTTTTATCAACTGCTTAAGCATACGCTTAAAAAGTTAGTAGTTTACTTTCTACCATAGCGGTTGTTGAACTTGTCAATCGCGCCAGCATTAGTATTCGTGTTCTGCTTACCGGTGTAAAATGGGTGAGAGCCACTTGAAATATCCACTTTAATCAGCGGGTACTCATTGCCATCTTCCCATTTAATGGTTTCTTTTGAAGAAAGCGTAGAACGCGTTAGTGTTTTAAAATCACTCGCAAGATCTTGAAAAACAACTTGGTTATATTCTGGATGTATATCGGCCTTCATGGGAAGATCCTCTTAATTTTCTGTTATTTGTTTATCTTATTTTTGATCACGCTTTTATCAAGCAATGCATTCAAAAATTGAAGAGCGGGGATTCTAACGGAATATCCTCTATTCTTCAAGGAATTATAAGACATTCATTAGTTGCGCATCAATATATCTATTAATATACAAGCATATTATACACACCCCCTGCTTTTACAGGATGTTTTGTCATTTTGAATGTCATCTCGCTATGTTAGAGTGAAAACTGATAACGTATAATTAATTGTATAGAAAAATTAACACTTTAAGGAGTTAAACATGTCAAAGCTAGTTGCTATTGTTCTTGCCGTCATTACCATTTCCCTCATTTTGGGTGTTGGTGTTTACAACCGCATTATTAGTGGTGATGAGGGTGTTATAGCTACTTGGTCGGAAGTAGTTAACCAATACCAACGACGCGCTGATTTAATTCCTAACTTGGTGAGTACAGTAAAAGGCGCCGCAGCTAACGAGAAAGATATTTTGAATGGTGTAGTTGAGGCTCGAGCGAAAGCGACATCCATACAAGTAACACCTGAAACCTTAAACGACCCCGCTATGTTTCAGAAATTCTCACAGGCACAAGATCAGTTAAGCGGTGCACTAAGTCGTTTGTTAGTTACTGTTGAACGTTATCCTGAGGTGAAGTCTACCAAGCTTTATCAAGACTTATTAGCTCAGCTTGAAGGCACTGAGAATCGAATCACAGTTGCACGTAAACGTTATGTTGGTGCGGTTAAAGATTACAACCTCACCGTACGAAAATTCCCAGGCAGTATTATTGCAGGTTTTACAGGGAATACGGTTAAGCCAAACTTTTCTGTGGCTAATGAGGCTGAAATTTCCAAGCCACCTGCGGTAGATTTTAACACTGCACCTGCTACTAATTAATTAACACTTCATTTATCGATATGCAGAAATTTCTGCTCGTAGGTCTATTTATCTGCCTAAGCTTTTTTGCTCAGGCAGAAATTGCTATACCTGAGCTAAAATCACGTATCACGGATGTAACTAATACATTAACGGCAGAGCAAAAAACTCATTTAGAACAAGCCCTAGAGCGACTTGAAAAAGAAAAAGGCAGTCAACTTGCTGTTTTAATCGTCCCGACAACTAGCCCTGAGGCAATCGAAGATTATTCCATACGTGTTGCCGAGCAATGGAAATTAGGTCGTAAAGATGTAGATGATGGCGTGTTATTACTTATCGCTAAAAATGACCGAAAGATGCGCATAGAGGTTGGCTATGGTTTAGAGGGTGCGATTACAGATTTTTCGGCAGGGCGAATTATCAAAGAGTACATTGCCCCCGAGTTTCGCCAAGGACGCTTTTATAATGGTGTATTTGCAGGTGTTGAACGCCTTTCAGGTCTCATTAAAGGTGAGCCCTTGCCAGAACCAGCCACTAAACAAGGCACTGGAAATGATGATCCTAGCCTTTTCTTTATGATTTTTGCCGCATCCTTTGCCGCCCCATTTTTTGCTTCGCTCTTTGGGCGTATCTTAACGGTATCTGTTATTACACTTGCCGGAACGGCTTTTATTTGGTTTACCTCTCACGACTTATTTTTTACTTTATTAGCAGCAGTTTTTTTAGGTATATTTAGTTTTGCCTTTAGCGCACCTCGTAGTAGTAGCTACCGCGATGGTGGCGGTTACGGCGGCGGCTTTGGCGGCGGTGGAGGGTTCAGCGGTAGCGGTGGATTTAGTGGAGGCGGCGGAGGCTTTGGCGGCGGCGGCGCATCGGGGGGTTGGTGATGAATCTTACACGCACTCTTAAACACTTATTTTATCCAGGATGGTGGTTGCGCCGCGATTTCCCTGCGCATGAACTTGCTAATATTGAAGCGGCAATAAAAACATCAGAATCCAAACACAGCGGCGAAATTCGTTTTGCTATTGAAAGCTCTTTACCCTTAAGGGCCTTGTGGAATGATGAATCCCCTAAAGAGCGAGCGTTAGAAGTATTCTCATTATTAAAAGTCTGGGATACCGAAGATAACAACGGCGTGCTGATTTACCTATTACTGGCAGATCACAAAGTCGAGATTACCGCCGACCGAAATATTAATAAGGTTGTCGGACTCAAAGAATGGCAACGAATCTGTAAGATTATGGAAACCGATTTTAAGGCGGGCCGTTTTGGTGATGGCGCTGTTAAAGGTATTGAGGAGATAGGAATATTGCTAGAAAAGCATTTTCCTATTGGCGCCAATAATAAGAATGAACTATCTAATAAGCCTGTTATTCTTTAGTACGTTACTCTTGGCAAATTGACACCCCCCCACTTTTGAATAATAGCTACATGGGTTAGCTACTTGAGGCTTAAAGAACGGTGCGTAAAAATTGAAGAAAACAGATTGGCTATTATCCATCATCGCAGTGATTTTATTTGTCGTTGTCTTTTTAGTATTTAAAACGCACAGTGTTCCTTCATCATCGATGAGTCCCAATATTTCTGTGGGTAATTATGTGGTTGTTAATCGATGGGGTTTTGGCTTGTTTGAATATTTTGGAATAAAAACACCCATCAAGCGCGGTAGTGTTTATATATTTAATAGACCTAATTCCAGCAAGTTATACATAAAAAGTGTGATTGCTTTACCAAATGACACGGTTGAAATAGATAATGATAAGGTCTTTGTGAATGGTAAGTTACTTGAGTTTAAGGCGCTATCTCAAGCAGATGAACATCAAATAGGTATTGAGCAAGCTAAAAGAAGTAGCTACCTTATCCAAAAAAACAGAAAGAGACCATTCTCTTACAAGATGAAGCTTCTTATAAAGAGAGGGCATTATTTTTTGCTGGGCGATAATAGAGATAACTCAGCTGATAGTAGAATTTGGGGCACTATTCCTAGAGAAAACTTTATTGCACGACTGGTTAAGGTTATAGGTAAATAGCAGTGACTTGCTAGTTCTCGGACAAGCTCCTAATCACCATCTAGTATAAACAATGTGCAATCTGCATTTTCTGTTCGTAATAACTTAACGGGCTTATATTCATCAGAATCAATAAAATCTCTTGCGCTATTCATGTCTGGAAATTCGACAATGACAATACGGGTGGGTGACCAGAGACTGTCTTCAATCACATCGATAGCTCCACCTCTTGCAAGGTATTTGCCACCATATTTCTCAACAATCGGCTTGGCAAGTTTTTTATATTTTTCGTAGACAGTCGGATTGTTAATCTTCGTGTCTACGATAATAAATGCACTCATGAAAACTTTTCTTTCATCTTCTCGCCCATTTGCGTTAGCGCGCGTACAACATCAACACCGGCTGCTTCAAGCGCTGCAATCTTCTGTTCTGCTGTACCTTTACCACCTGCGATGATTGCACCTGCATGACCCATACGCTTCCCTGCGGGTGCGGTTACACCTGCAATGTAGGCAACTACGGGCTTTTTAACGTGGGCTTTTATGTAGTCAGCAGCATCTTCTTCGGCGCTTCCACCGATTTCGCCAACCATAATAATACCTTCGGTTTGCGGGTCTTCATTGAAGAGTTTTAAGCAGTCTACAAAATTCATACCTTGGATGGGGTCACCACCAATGCCGATGCAGGTTGATTGACCTAAACCTGCTAACGTTGTTTGGTGAACGGCTTCATAGGTTAATGTGCCTGAGCGCGAAACGATTCCGATCTTGCCTACTTGGTGAATTGAACCTGGCATAATACCTATTTTACATTCACCTGGCGTGATTACCCCTGGGCAGTTTGGTCCGATTAAATACGTGTCTGGATAGTCTGTCATCAATGCCGCTTTTACTTTTAGCATGTCCATCACAGGGATGCCTTCGGTAATACAGGCAATGACTTTTATGCCTGCACTTGCCGCTTCTAAAATAGCATCTGCCGCAAACGGTGGTGGAACAAAAATCATGCTGGCATCAGCACCTGTTTCGTTTACTGCATCACGTACTGTATTAAATACGGGCTTGTCTAAATGTGTTTGTCCACCTTTGCCTGGGGTTACGCCGCCGACAATTTGTGTGCCATATTCTATGGCTTGCTCTGCGTGAAATGTGCCTTGCTGACCTGTAAAACCTTGCACGATGACTTTGGTATCTTTATCTATTAATACACTCATGACTGCTCTCCTGCTGCGACAACAATTTTATCAGCAGCATCCGCCAATGTTTCTGCGGCGATAATATTCATGCCACTATTTGCTAACAACGCTCTACCTTCGGTTGCATTCGTGCCTTCTAAACGCACAACCACTGGCACGCTAACATTCACTTCATTCACGGCTTGGATAATGCCTTCTGCAATTAAATCACAGCGCACAATGCCGCCAAATATATTCACTAAAATACCTTTTACAGCAGGGTCTGAAAGAATAATTTTAAACGCTTCTGCAACACGATCTGCTGTTGCCCCTCCGCCTACATCTAAAAAGTTTGCAGGGTCGCCACCGTGAAGTTTAATTAAATCCATGGTTGCCATTGCCAAACCAGCACCGTTGACCATACAACCAATATCACCATCAAGATGAATGTAATTAAGCTCAAACTCTGCCGCTTTTGATTCACGCTCATCTTCTTGCGTGACATCACGCATCGCTACAATATCTTTTTGGCGATACAGCGCATTGTCATCAAAATTGATTTTGGCATCCAGAGCCATTAAGTTACCTTCCGTTGTCACCACTAATGGGTTTATTTCCATGAGCGAGGCATCTTTTTCTATAAAGAGCTTTATCAGTGAAGCAAGCAGCGCGGTGAATTGACGAATTTGTTGCCCTTCAAGCCCCAGTGCAAACGCTAGGTTTCTTGCAATATAAGGTTGAAATCCTGCAATAATATCCACCGTTTCTGTTAGAATTTTTTCAGGTGTTTCTTCCGCAACCTCTTCTATATTCATACCACCTTCGGTAGATGCCATAATGGTGATGCGCCTTGTTGCGCGATCTATCAGTAAACTTAAATACAGTTCATTGGCAATATCAGTGAGTGATTCAATCAACAGCGTGTTAATCGGCATACCTTCTGCATCAGTTTGATGAGTGACCAGTGATTGCCCCAGCATGTTCTTTGCGGCTTCTTTGGCTTCATCTAAACTCTGGGTGATTTTCACACCACCTGCTTTACCGCGCCCGCCTGCATGTACTTGGGCTTTTACCGCCCAACCTGTTCCACCCAATGTTTTTGTGGCAGGTTCAAGCTCACTCAACGCGTTTATTGCAATACCTTGTGGCACAGATATTCCGTAGTTTGCAAAAAGTTGCTTTGATTGGTACTCGTGAAGATTCATGTTGTTAACTCTTTGTGATAATCGTTAATCGGATGATAGTAGAAGTTTAGAGATAAGGTAGAAAGAATTAAGCCAAATATCCAATTAATGATAAAATAATTGAGTATTTTATAAAAAAACCCAAATAAGCCCTAAATAACTGAGATTTTTACCTATGGGACGCCTTTTTCTTGTTCTTGTTCTGCTGGCAGTCAGCTTGACTGTTGTAAAATTGATTAAAAATAAACTGGATGAACCAAGACCCAAGTTAAAAAAAGGTAGCTCTCGCAAAGATAGCACCAATAACAAGATGGTCAAGTGTCTACACTGTGGTTTACATATTCCAGAAAAAGAAGCTATAAAAAAAGGGGATAAGATATTTTGCAGTCTAGAACACGCAGAGCAGGAGATATAGTTGATGGTGGAAGCCTTCACTGTTCTGACTTAGTTGTAAGTCGGGACCAATGGAGCCCGTTACAACTTTATAGTGTCTACCGCTTAATTCTTGCAGGCATATTACTGGTCTTTGGGCTTTCTGGTATGTCGACCCTATCATTGGGCATATTTGATAATTGGTTATTTACTCACGCAATTAATACTTATATTGGTATTACAGTTCTCGGTGTTTTTTTAGCGCACTTTCGCAAGCCTAGTTTTAACAAGCAGCTTTATCTTCACAGCGTCACCGATATTGTTTTTCTTTTAATTGTTGTTTATTCAAGTGGCGGGCTTAATTCTGGACTGGGGATTTTACTTTTACTCCCTGTCATCCTGCCGAGTATTTTCCGCCCTGGGCAAGGTGCATTATTGCTTTCCGCGATAACGGTTATTGCGCTACTTTCCATCGAGCTTTATATGCAAAGCCTAGGCAAGAATACATCATTCGATATGTTCCATACGGGTGTGCTTTCATTTTTTATTATGGTTGTTTCATGGTTAGGAGGTAGCTGGTTTGAAAAGGCATCAAGAACCGCAGAACTAGCAACGCGCCGTGGCATTGATTTAGCCAATTTATCACAACTAAATCAATCGATATTAGATCAGCTTCAAACAGGTATTATTGTATTAGACCAAACAGGACATATTCGCCACCTTAATCCTACTGCATGGGATATGCTGGGTCAGCCAGAAGATTGGAGAAACCAAACATTGCAGCAATTTGCACCTGAACTGCATTCGCACTTAAATTACTGGCTGGATAAGGTGGCTCCGAAAGTTGTTAGCTACGATATTAAACATTGGAAAACAACCGAATTCACCATGCGCATCTCTCAACTCGGCGTACAAAACCAAGGTGTTGTACTTATCTATTTAGATGACACAAGAATGCAGCGCGAGAAACAGCAGGATGTAAAGATGGCATCTTTAGGGCAATTAACCGCGAATATCGCGCATGAAATCCGTAATCCTTTAGGCGCCATCAGCCATGCTGCGCAATTGCTTTCTGAGTCTACTTTATTGGATAAAGCGGACGAACGCATGATTCAGATTATCCAATCGAATTCCAAGCGCATGAACGGTACGATTGAAAGTGTATTAAACCTCTCACGTAAAAGTAATCCAAAGCGTGAAAATATTCGACTTAAACTTTGGCTGAATGATTTCATTAATGATTTTGTGATTCAATCATCAATCGATAAAAAACAGATTAATTTATTTATGGATGTGGCCGATGCCTCTATCCAATTTGACCCAACACATTTGCATCAAGTCATGTGGAACTTGTGCCGAAATGCAGAAAAATATGCAAAAGATGATGTTAGTAAACTGCATATTGATATACAGGGCAGCCACCCCTCACATACCAAAGACATCATGTTGAATATTATTGATAATGGAAAGGGTGTCCCTGAAAAAAACATTGATCGATTGTTTGAACCATTCTTTACAACCTCAACAAAGGGTGATGAAGGCACAGGGCTTGGCTTATTTATGGCGCGAGAGCTGTGTTTAAGTAATGGCTGTTCGTTGGAGTATGTAAAATTACCCGCAGGTGGAAGTTGCTTTAGACTAATATTTTCACAAGCGAATTTAAGCAAAAAGTAGTAAAAATAATAAAAAATTAAGTTAAGAATAAATAAGAAGAAAGAGAGAATAAAAATGACACAACGTGTTTTAGTAATTGATGATGAGCCTGATATCCGCGAGCTTTTAGAGCTAACGTTATTGCGCATGGGTTTAGATACTGCAACCGCAGGAACGGTAAAGGAAGGCCTGTTAGAAATTCAGAATTTCAAACCTGATTTATGCCTTACCGATATGAAGCTACCTGATGGTACGGGCTTTGACATTGTGCGTTATATTCAACGAGAAGTGCCGCATATACCCGTGGCAGTTATCACCGCTTTTGGCAGTATGGAAGCAGCCGTTGAAGCACTTAAAGCAGGGGCTTATGACTTTGTATCTAAGCCTGTTGATTTAACCAAGCTACGCGACTTAGTACACACGGCACTAAAACTCTCTGAAAATAATGAAATGCCAGCAGCGGTTGTTGTACAAGATAATGTGGATAGCACAACGCCAATCATTGGCGAGTCACCTGCCATCGAAGTATTGAAAGTAACGATAGGAAAACTCGCACGAAGCCAAGCGCCTGTATTTATCCACGGAGAATCAGGCACAGGTAAAGAATTGGTAGCAAAACAGATTCACGAACTCGGCCCTCGTTCAGCAGGTGCGTTTGTGCCTGTAAACTGTGGCGCAATCCCAGAGAGTTTAATGGAAAGTGAATTCTTCGGGCACAAAAAAGGAAGCTTTACAGGTGCGATAGAAGATAAAGAAGGTCTTTTTCAAGCTGCAAATCATGGCACATTATTCTTAGATGAAGTCGCGGATTTGCCACTGAGTATGCAAGTGAAACTCTTGCGCGTCATTCAAGAAAAAGCAGTAAAAGCCGTAGGCGGTGTAGAAGAAGTACCTACCGACTGCAGGATATTAAGTGCAACACATAAGAACCTCGAAGAAGAAGTTGAAAATGGTAATTTCAGACAAGATTTATATTACCGCTTAAATGTTATAAAATTGGATGTGCCATCATTGCATGAGCGTGGTGACGATATTCTGTTGCTTGCAGAGTTCTTCCTTGAGCAAATTTCAGAACGCTGGGACCTTCCAAAAGCACAATTATCAGAACAATCTATTAATGCGCTTTCTAATTATCCATTCCCGGGCAATGTGCGTGAATTAGAAAATATTCTGGAGCGTGCTTGTACGTTAGCCGATGGTGAGTTCATCGAGCCTGATGATTTACAACTGCCAAAAGTAACGCCTGTCATTAAAAGCATGACACTGGATGCCACAATTTCTGAGCTGGTAAACCCTACTCCATCAGGTCTACCACTGGATGAGAAAGGTGAAATACTGCAAGCACTCGACCAAACACGTTGGAATAGAACAGCAGCCGCAAAAGTGCTTGGCATGACATTCAGACAATTACGCTATCGTATAAAGAAATATGAGCTAGACCAAGCGCCTTAAATACCATTTATTACAAAGCACACCCCCCCACTTTTACATGATAGATTTATAACATCATGTAAAAGTGGGGGGGTGTGCTTTTTTATAATATGTATAAAGTTATCACTATCAACGGTATTAATAAGGTGGTGTCTAATACTTAGCTGACAAAATGAACAATATTGACTACTCTTACTACATATAGTTATGTGCTAAGGAGTAGCCAAATGCCAGCTGATCATCGTTTAAAACCATCTCTTGTTCTCTCAACATTTTCCACCGTTTCATTATTGTTTTTCACCACATCCGCACATTCTGCTGGATTTGCCTTAATTGAAAACTCAGCCTCAGGTATGGGCAAAGCCTTTGCTGGCGCCGCCGCAGTTGCTGAAGATGCTTCAACCGTTTGGTTTAACCCTGCAGGTATGACATACCTTGCTGAAAAGTTAAAAGGCAAATCACAGCTCACAAATGCTCTTCATATTGTATCGGCTAAAACAGACTTTAAGGACAGAGGCTCTAGCTTGCCAGCCTCGTTAGGTGGAAGTGCTACTCCAGGTGATAAAGACATTAGTGGCAGAGTAACCTCACCTGTTCCTAACTTATATTATGTTCACCCAATCAACGATAAACTTCAATTTGGACTCGGGGTTAATGGTCCATTTGGATCAAAGACAGAATACGACGAAGACTGGGTTGGCCGCTACCAAGCAACGCTAACAGATATGAAAACGGTGAATTTTAATCCTTCACTCTCTTGGAAAGTCAACGATAAACTCAGTGTCGGCGGTGGCGTAAGCGCCCAATATATTACGGTAAAATTGGGTAGTTCTTTTGATAGTACAGGTGCTTGCTTAAAGTCAGCACTTTCACCACTTAAACCTGGTGAGACAGATAAAAGAGCTATGCTAGGAAAATGTGCCGCAGCATACCCAGCAGCTCAAGCCGCTAGAGTAGAAACAGATTCACAAGCGGTTGTTGAAGGTGATGATTTTTCTTTGGGTTTTAACTTAGGTATGCTTTATCAACCCACAAAACAAACACGTATTGGTGTAAGTTATCGCTCAAAAGTTAAACATGATTTAGAAGGTGATGCGACCTATGATGTGGATGAAGCACTAAAAGATATCGCCGATGAATTCAATATTAAAGACTATACTAAAAAAACCATCAAAGCCTCCGTTGAACTTCCTGACTCAGTTTCTCTATCATTAGCGCACAAAGTAAATAGCCGCTTAGAAATTTTAGGCGATGTTACTTGGACACAATGGAGCACCTTCCAAGAGCTTCATGTAAAAGACACTGCAGGAAATACCGTTTCTAAAGTGGATGAAAAATGGAAAGATGTAACGCGCGTATCATTAGGTGCAAACTATAAATACAACGATAAACTAACATTACGTGCAGGCATTGCGCTTGATGAAGAGCCTATCCCATCAGCCAAATACCGCACACCTCGTATCCCAGGTAATGATCGTACTTGGGTTTCAGTAGGCGCAGGTTATAAGATCAATAAGAAGCTTCACCTTGATTTAGGCTATTCCCATCTATTTCTAAAAGAAACGCCTATTGATAACCCAGAAGGTTTTTCTGTTAGAGGTCTTTACGACAGCCATGTTGATATTCTCAGCGCCCAAGTAAACTATACATTTTAAGATCATTAATTAAGGAAAGAATAATGAAACTATTTAACACTTCATTTTTAACTATAGCGCTGCTATCAACACTCCTTACTGCTTGTGGTGGTGGCAAATCAAATTATGACTTTGATAATACAGACCATGAAGAGTCAGCCGCATTACCACATGGCCCTGTATTTGATCCTGCAGGTGGCAACATTCCTATGCCTAATGACTTGGCATTTAACTATGGTGCTGACGGTACAATTAATATTCCTAATGACAAAAATGAAGACGGTATTCCTGACAACCCTGTGATTACAGCAATTAACGAGCTAGATGGCGCATCAACCAGTAACCCAATGATTGTTAATTTTGGGATGCCACTTGATCCAGCTTCTTTAGTGGTTGGAGACACCATTCGTATTTTTGAAGTGACAAGATCAGGCCCTGCCATCACAGGTGTTGTAAGAGAAGTTACAGCGGCAGAAATAATTGTAAAAGTGGTTGGCGAGAATGCTGACACCCTTGCCATCGTTCCATTTCCTCCTCTTAAAGAAAGCGCCAGCTACGAAGTTGTATTAACAACAGGCATAAAAGATACAGCCGGCAAACCCGCAGAAACATCATCTGTTTATAACATAGTTCGAAGTACCAGTGGCCCGCTTACGGGGGCTTTTGCTCCTTTAGAACCCGTGCGACAACATATTAATAACCTTGAGCTAATTGCTCAAAGCCAAGGCGTTGATGTTGATACCATCGTACTAAGCTGGGCATTTGGCACACAATCTACAACTGCAATACTTAATGCAGTAGCAGCTGATGCAACAGCCAATACCCTCGTTATGGCACCAGTGCCTGTAGCACCGGGGGTAACTTTAAATACCAGCCATGTAGCACCTAGTAGCATAGACTATGCTGGCTTAGCCTTTACAGGAGCGGCTGATATTCATATTGGTACGCTTAATGTGCCTTATTATCTTGAAGCACCAAGTGCCCAAAACCCAATCGCACCACTAACAGGTTATTGGAAAGGCGTAGGTGGTAGCTCGTTAACGCGTTACAACACAACACCCATCGCAACACAAACATTGACCATTCCCGTAATGATGACAGTGCCAAATGCAAACTCAGGCAGAGTAAAACCTGCTGCAGGTTGGCCCATTGTTATGTATCAACACGGTATAACACGCTACCGTACCGATATGCTTATTTATGCCGACTCATTGGCTAAAGCAGGGTTTGCGCTTATCGCAATGGACTTACCTTTGCACGGCGTCCCTAAGTTTTTAGCTGATGGAAGCCCAAACCCATTTCATGCCGCGCACACACCATTCCCTACGGATGTAGAACCATCATTCGATGTTGATTACATGAATAATGCAACACAGGCACCTGGTTCTGATGGAATCATCGATCCCTCTGGCAAGCATTATATAAATCTGCAAAGTCTATTAACTTCACGTGACAACAATCGCCAAGGTGTTTCCAATTTACTAGTACTTCGCCGAAGTTTGGGTAGCATTGCTGATATTGACACTAGCAAAGTGAGCTTTATTGCTCATTCGCTTGGAGGCGTTGTCGGCGTGCCTTACCTTGGCGTTGAAGATAAAGTAACGCCAAGCGCGCTCATTACAACAGGCGCAAGCATCACCACTATCATTAAAGATTCAGCAACGTTTGGCCCCATTGTAAAAGGTGGTTTTTTAGCAGACGACCCTACAAGAACAGAGGCTGTCTACATTGCATTTTTACAAGGTGCACAGTGGGTTCTTGATTCATCAGACCCTATTAACTTTGCCATGGATGCAGCAGCGACCCATCCCATTTATATGACAGAAATAATTGGTGATGGCGCAACGCACAGCTTTGATACAACGGTACCAAACTCAAGTACCGAAATGCTTGCAGCACTTTTACAAGCACAACCTGCATCAGCTGTAAGCAACCCCGTTGCCATAGGCGCACCCAAAATTATTCGCTTTGTACAGGGTGATCACAGCTCAATACTCGACCCAACTGATGACGTACCTGCAGGTGTAACAAGTTACATAAACGTTTTTGAAGAGATGCATTCACAGGTTTCTTCCTTTATGACAAGCGGCGGAACGAAGGTGGATATTTCTGACTTTGGGATTATTTTGCCGTAATAAAAAAGCACACCCCCCTAGTTTTACATCATGTAAAACTAGGGGGGTGTGCTTTTAAGAATACTAGCTAAGCTTTAAAAGAATTTCTCATTAAGCATACTCAGGCGCATTACCTTCTTTCCATTTGATATTACAACCCAGCGATGCTTTTTGTTGCTCTGGCGTTGGCTTGCCTGCGAGTAAAGCATCTGCCGCACTGATCATATCCGCGCCTGTCACAGGGATGTCGGTATTAGGACGTGAATCATCAAACTGCCCGCGGTAATAAAGCTTATGGTCGGCATCAAACATAAAAAAATCTGGCGTACACGCCGCTTGATATTGGTGAGCCACTTCTTGTGTTTCATCGAAAAGATAAGGAAAGGTGTAACCAAACTCTTTCACATCCTCAACCATTTTCTCAGGGCTATCATCAGGATAATTTGCTACATCGTTAGCATTGATCGCTACAACGTTTAAGCCTTTTGCTTGATAGTCTTTAGCAAACTTTGTAAACGCTTCTTTCAGTAAAATAACGTAAGGACAATGATTGCAGATAAAAGCAACCAGTAAAGGTTTCCCCGCAAAATCAGATAACGACACTTGCTCGTTAGTCGCAGGATTAATTAATGAAAAATCAGGAGCGCTCGTTCCAAGCTCCAACATTGTAGAAGGGGTGCGTGCCATGCTGAATCCTTATGTAAAAATAATAAAGGCAGGAGTATAGCAAAAGCAGATTATAAAAAGCACACCCCCCTAGTTTTACATGGGCTTATAATTTTTTGCTTTTTATATATTTATCGTATTTATTTGAGTGGAATCACTCCATAAGTGAACAAATTATTTAGGCGGTATCTTTATTTGTTATCACCTTTTTGAGCCTTTAGTAGAGGTTTGAGTAATTTCATCCAGCTAAAATAGGCTTGTTCATATTCATCAATGCAAAGGTCTGCTCTATCATCTGAAAACTTGGCATCCTTCTTAATATCAGCATATTTTTTAGGATCACTGCCGTAAACATAACAAACAGTGCGATAGTATCGTTGCACATCAAGACTGTGTTCATCCCAAAAGTCTTCTTCTGCAAACTCTTTTACATCCTCACTTTCTAAATCAAATAAGTCAGCAGCTGTTAAAACAACTTCTTGCCCATCTTCAAAATATTCAATTAGAAGCATTGTCGCCAAGGAGTCCGCCGCATCTTCCTCTTTGCCAACAACGGGCAGTTCATATCTATCAATTAACGCATGGGCTACTTCATGCAATATTGTGTGCATAACAACATCCATCACGGCATCATTTAAAGATATGCCTGAGTTTGAGTACTTCACATCTATAAATCGTTGCTTAATTTCCTGAATAAAATCATAAGGAATATAGATGCTTTTTTTACGACTATCATACGAAGGACCATCCTCGTCGCCATAAACTAATGCCAAAGGTTTTTTATCGATAGTTTTAAATATCTCCTCTAAAACTTCAGCAACTAACTCACTAACCTTCTCTTTGTTTAAGTCTGTGAGTATGGCTTTTTCTTTTTTAGATTTGGGCTTTTCATAAGTGACATTTATAAAATTATTACTTTTAGAATCTGCTAAAGCCATCATTGAATGAACACTAATGATTAGTAATAATATGGATAGTTTGATTATATGGATAATCATATTTTCCTTAGATATTTGTGAGCAAGGTTATGTGTTTCTAATATTATGAAATATTTACAACATAAATAATAGGCATGTAAAACTAGGGGGGTGTGAATTATTCTACTTACTCAACACCTTAAAACCCTGCGTAATACTATTGCCTTCTTCATCCACTAGCGTGAGTTGGTGCTTGCCTTCATTTATCCAGATGGCTTGCTCATGGTAGGTTTGGGTTGTGCCTAAGAAGGTATTATCTAAATGCCAATAGAGTTGGGCTTGTGGATTGCGGTGTATTGCTTTAAAAAGTGTTTTTCCGCGTTTTCCTGCTAGCTCTCTAGGTATGTATATTTGCGTGTTTCGTCGCGGGTAGATTAATGAGATCGGGCTACCTATTTGATTGCTTTGCGCTTGTTGGCAATCATCTCGCCATTCGGGTAATGGCTTGTAATCAGAGTGATATTGCTTATAGTAATAGGCTTGATCGGGCGGTAGTACGAACCAGCTTTCTTGTGTCATATTGATTACTGATTCACAACCGCCGTGTACACGTTTTTGATTTTTTTCATCCAAATGTACCCGCTGGTGGTTCGGCGTTACGCGATCAAAGTGGCTATTGTAGGGAATTTTATATTCTCTGGAGTCACACAGATCATTGGCTAAAAAACCATCATCTTTACAGATTTTAACAGTTTTCATTTGATCGATTGGCTTTTTAAACCAGCTTGAATTCAGCGGCAGTAAATTAAATGTATCGAATAATATTGGGGCAGCAACGCGCACGCCTGTCATATTGCGTCTGCCTTTTCCTGTGGCATGGCCTACCCACACGCCTACGGTGTATTGTGGCGTTGTGCCGATTGCCCAAGCGTCTCTGTGACCAAAACTGGTGCCTGTTTTCCATGCAATTTTGTGTGTGCTGTTAAAGCGTTTCCAGTATGCGCCTGTGCCTGGGCGGTTTACTTCGATCAATGCTTCTAGTGTCATCCATGCACTTGCGGGACTGATTTCATTTCGCCTTGTGGTTTGAATATTGCCTTTTTTTGTTGCGATGGCTTGATAGTAATTTTGAGTTTTTTTCTCTCCATCTTGTTGGGCGCGGTTGGCTAGGTTTGCGTACATGGCGGTTAACTCCCATAACGTGCCTTCCGCTCCACCTAAAATTAGTGGCAAACCGTATTCGCGTGAACGACGGTGTAAGGTACTCATGCCCATTTGGCGCAAGCTGGCTAAAAAGCTTTCGACACCGTGGTAGCTCAGCATATTAACAGCGGGAATATTCAGTGAGCTTGCCAGTGCTTGTTTAGCACGTACCGCTCCACGAAATTTTCGGTCGTAGTTTTTAGGACGATAACCGGTGTAACGCACAGAGGTATCGGCGACTAATGTTTCTGGAAGAATCTCGCCTTGCTCAATCATGCGTGCAAATAAAAACGGTTTTAGCGTGCTACCTGTACTGCGTGGCACGCGAACCATATCTATCGCTTGCCCATGCTTGGTAGCACGATTTGTTGGCGCATTACCCACATAAGCCTTAGTCTCAAAAGTTTTATTATCAATCACCACGATGCCAAAGTTATGAATATCTTTCAGCGCTAAAACTTCAGCTCGGTGCTTGGCTATTTGGTTGAGGCGTTGTTGTAAAACATAATCAATGGTTGTTTCAAAGCGTTGTTGCTTGCGGCTTTTAGCGACCAAGGTATCAAGTAAGTGAGGCGCCATTCGTGGAAGTGCTTTGGGTTTTAGGGGCAATGTTTCAGCAATCGCTAGCTGATAATCTAGTTTACTTATCTTTCCCTGCTCAAATATTTTCTTTAATAAGCGATCACGTTTGGCTTTGAGTTTATTCCGTTTTCGACTGATGTGGATGAGTGCGGGACTATTAGGCAATACCGCTAGCATGGCGCTTTCTGCCCATGAGAGCTTTTCAGGTCCTCGCCCAAAATAGCGCCACGAGGCCGCTTCTAGCCCAACCACATTTCCTCCAAAGGGCGCGTGACTGGCGTATAAATTCAGGATTTGATCTTTACTGTAACGAGTCTCCAGACGCAAAGCTTTAAAAGCTTCTACCGCTTTTTCCCAAAATGTGCGCTGTGGATTATGCGATGACAAACGAATCACTTGCATCGAAATGGTACTTCCGCCACTGACTATTCGCCCTGCTTTTAGGTTTAGTTTAATCGCGCGACCAATCGCCAGAGGATCAACACCAAAATGGCTATAAAAGCGTTTGTCTTCAAACGCAACAATGCTGGTTTTAAATTTCTCTGGGATTTTTTCAAGCGGCGGAAAGCGCCATTGCTCATCAGCTGAAATATGCGCGCCCAATAATTTGCCTTCGCTACTGAGTAAAATACTTGAAACAGGTGCTTTAAAAAGAGTATTGGGCAGACAAATATAAAAACTGATACCAGCACCTACCAGCAAGCTAAGCAGCAAAAGGCGTAATAGGTTTTTTTTTGTAGTAAAACCTTTGCTTGAATGTCTGGAAGCACACCCCCCCACCTTTACATGATGTTTATTGTTTATAAAAAACATCATGTAAAACTAGTACATCAACCAGTTCAAAGTGTCGGCATCAGTTGTTCTGTCTGTATTCATGACTAGGCGCACTTTGAAGGGAATGGTACTCCCTTCACAAGAAGTGCAACAACGGCATGGATACAGACAGGACAACCCTTCGGGCTATGCTGATACCGACACTTTGAACTGGTTGGTGTACTTGGGTGTGCTTTTATATTTATCATACAAGCATCATAGCAGGGCTATTGGATGAACTTTTGAAGAAGTTGTGGAGAATTTGCGTAGTTTATCTGCTGTGACTTTTTTGTATTACTAAAACGAGAAACTAGATTTAGTCTCTACGCCAACCAAAGGCTTTAGCGCTGTTTCGAAGAGGCTGGTTCTTGCAAACGTATTGTGATTTTCACCTTCGCCACGTATTACTTTCATCGCGTGCATAGTTTGCCCCGAGCCAACGACAATAAAAAGCCGACCTTGTGGTTTTAGTAGTTGCTCAAATAAAGGAATATATTCTGGGATTGAACCCGTCACAGCAATAGCATCGTATTTTTTAGTTATTTTGAGGGTAGGTTCAAAAATATCCTTACTCTCAAGCAATACATTAGCAATATTATTCTCGGCTAATCGCTCGCTTGCGCTTTGCAAAAAGTCATCATGTATATCAATACTGTGAACATGCTTTGCCATCGTCGCCATGCAGGCGGTTACAAAACCGCTGCCTGTTCCAATCTCAAGACATTCATCATCAATATCAATTTCAAGTTCTTGTAGCAAGCGACCTTCTACTCGTGGGAACATCATAGACTCACCATGCTCCAATGGAATTTCAATATCGGCATAAGCCATTGACTTTACATCATCAACAACGAAGGCATCACGCGGGACACTTCCCATGATTTGCAGAACGGTACCATCAAGCACAGACCACGGGCGGATTTGTTGTTCGACCATATTGAAACGTGCTTGTTCGTAATTCATATTGGTACCATTTTGACTGTAAGTGTGTTGTGAAAAGCTACTGCCTAAGAGTACGAATAATCACAGCAGAAGGCAAGTAATCTGCTATAGATCTAATCATATAACATTGAAAAGCAGACACAAAAAAGCCCGAGTGACTCGGGCTTTTTTGTGTTCTAGTCTTATAGGTTCGGGTTACTTGCGAGCACCTGGGCCATTTAGCTCTAGACCATTTGATGTAACAGCTTGGAAGTACTCCAATGCTTTATATTCATCACTCTGCGCTTTGAAAGGCTTTGCACGAACATTCTTATTACAACCGCCGTAACGTCTATGCAATGTACCCATACTGTTCCATTTCGAACGGTAAACAGGGAAGTGTGAAGGATGACCTAAAGCTGGGCTTAGGTTATCACCACGTATCCACTTGTCTGCACTGTAAACATGACAATCAGCACATGAAAGGTTTAACTGACCACGCTTAGCGTAGAAGAATGTTTTACCTTTGTTGTACCATGCTAGTGCTTTGTCAGTCTTTGGCTCTGTTGTGATTTTTCCACCACGACCTGCAAATGCAATGTGAGCTGAAACGGCAGCAATATTACCTTTCTTCCATTTAAATGGCTTTTCACCGTTATCTGTAAGACATTTATTGATTGTGCCTTCCAAGGTAACTATCGTATCTGCCTTTTCATCATGGTATGGGTATTTTGCGCGTGTTCCGCTTATGTCCTTGCCAAAACAATCAGTAAAAGATTTGCCGTTTTTAAACTTCTTTTCCCAAAGCTCCGCACCTTTATCAAGCGCAATTTCATAAGGAGGAAACTCTTCAATTTCTTCCCATTGAGAACGTGCATCTTTGTTGTATGCGTAAATACCATTGATGTAATCAGCAAAGTTATCACTGCTAGTGTTCTTTTTAAAATACCCTTTCAATGCCTCTCTGTCTTCTGCAGGAGTTGCTTGTGCAGTTAACAAAGGAGTAAGAGCTAATGATAGAAGAGCAATTGCTCCTATTAGTTTTTTCATTTATACATATCCTCCTAATTTTGTTCTCTTACTGATCACTTTTAAATAACACCCTATACTAAACGTATCGGGTGTTATGTGAATATGTAGTAGAACTTATTTATATTTTTATAAAGCTAGTCTTACTTCTCGCCAACTTTCTTTTCTATAGTGTCGCTCTTATCCGTGTTGTCTTTCCACGTTAGTTTGACTTTATCTTCTTTTGTACCTGCGTATGCGAAAGATAAGAATGGGTTTTTAGAAACAGATCCACTCCATTGAGCCGTTAGAACAGGCTTATCATTAGCCGTTACTACTACTTCACTAATGTAATGAGCTGGGATCTTTTTACCCGACTTTTTGTCTTTACGAAGACCGGTTTCCATTGGATGAGTAATCAGAGCCTTAACTTGGATTTTTCCACCCTTCTCTTTTGTACGTAATTTAATTGTTGATTTTGCCATGATGATTAGCCTCCGCAGCCGCCTTTAGTTACTTTTACATTTGCTTTAGCTGTGTAGAACTTGTCACCAGCTTTAACAACTGCGATTACATCTGTTGTTTTACCCATTTTAAAACGAGATTTAACAGCAGGAACGGCACCTTCGCCAAGCACATATTTTGCTGCAAATGGTGTTGCGTTTGCGGCTGTCAATGAGATGATTTCGGTTGTTCCTTCAATTTCTGATGTGATTCCTACAGGAACAACAGCGCCGTTCTCGGCAATTTCAGGGGCTTTGATTTTGATGTCTTTAGACTCCGTGGCACCAGTAGCGCCGAGCATTTTTAAAACTTCGTCAACTGACTTAGCTTTAGTAACATCATTTCCGTGTGCAGCAGCAAAAGCAGTGTTAGTGCTTAATACGCCTGTGCTAATTGCAGCACTTGCTACAATTGTGCTTTTTAGAAAGCTTCTACGTTTCATTAAATAATTCCTCTAAACGTTTTAATTTGAATTTTATAAAAAAGTGGGTTTTAAAGTGTGTAAACAAAATCAAGAATCAAACCAATTTCTTTATCAGATAAAATGCCGTGTGATTGAAATGGGGGCATCATTGAATCTGGGTTTTTGGCATGTGGATCTGCGATTTGGGCACGTAATACAGCCTTATCGGGGAAGCGCGCCTTCATTGCAATTAATGGTGGAGCAATATTTCCAGCTTGATCTCCTCCTGCGATGAGGTGGCAAGCCAAACAATTGCCTTTCTTTTTATTAAAAGCGAGTTCTTTACCACTCATTTCTTTTTTCTTATCTCCTGCAGTAACTGCAGATGAGAAACCAAGGGCTCCTACTATCGCCAATGCAGAAACTGCAACTGACATAACGCGAAAACTTCTTCGCATACTGACCTCCTAAATATAATATTATTTATAGACAGATATGTACTATTTATACGGAGGGCACTTTTTCATGCTCTCATAGCTTATCTGGACGACCAGCATATCCCAAAAAAAGTCGGCATGCAAAAATTTCTTTAAAATCAATGGAGTATAAGAACTTAAGCACATTGTAATATGCTTATATAGATTGTATCCATATGTATTTACACACGTTAAATCGCAATTATTTATGTTCTATTCGGCTCAATAAAGCTTGCATTTGTAACAGTTGATTTGCATCAGAACTGGGGGATTTAATCGCTTGGCGCAGTAACGATATTGCGGCCTTATAATTTCCCATACGAATATTCCTTTCTGCTGCTGCGCGATAGGCTTCACCATCATGTCGTGTACTGCGAGCTATTTGCTGCTTAACCTCAAATAATTCTAGGCTAGTTTGTTCTGAGACGTGAATAACCTTTAGCGTTCGCCAAGCATTATCGCGCTGCCCCATTGAAATATAAGCTTGCGACAATAAAACAGACAGTGCTTCATGGCCCAAATAAATATTAAGCAAAGGCCTTAGTAATGCTATGGTTTCTTTGGAACGTTGCTGCTTATTAAGCAACGTCCCTATCAATATCGCTTCTGGAACAACTCTGCTCTTACTTCCAATTGTTTGAAGCGCAAGGCGATCATTATTACGTTGTGATAACTGCAATGCCTTTGCATATTTTTTAACATTCGCAGGTACTTTATCGGGCACTGGCTTTGTTGATCTTGATAGTACTCTTACTTTTTCTCGCATATAAAAATAGTTTGTGTTTTGTTTTTTTCCATTAAAACCTATTCGTTTAGCTCTTGCTCGTGTATCACTCACACGTTTTAGAGTTAAGGGATGGTTTCGCAGATACTCTCGTGCATTGGCATTTTGCCCGTCACTGAATAACTCTAGCTTAGCTAAAAAGGATGGCATTGCTTTTGGATCAAAACCCGACCTTGCAAGTATTCTTAAACCAACTCTGTCAGCTTCAGATTCAGCATCACGGCTAAAAGATAATTTTCTATGCGCGGATGCTGCAAGTGTCGCATTAATAATGGCTGACCCAGCCTCAGCGCTTTTACTACTGGCAATAATACCTGCGAGTATTGCTGCACCATTTGCAAATTTACTGCCTTCGGCTTTCCTAATCATTCTTATAATATGACGTTGTGTGATATGAGCAACCTCATGCGCCATAACAGCAGCAAGCTCACTTTCAGAGTCTGACCTAAGTATTAAACCCGCATTAACAACAACGACTCCACCTATCGTAGCGAAAGCATTAACAGATGCATCACGTGTAATAAGAAAATAAAAGGGCGTGGTTGATTGTGGT
Organism: Cocleimonas sp.; assembly: GCA_021647365.1. Classification (GTDB taxonomy): domain Bacteria; phylum Pseudomonadota; class Gammaproteobacteria; order Thiotrichales; family Thiotrichaceae; genus Cocleimonas. The sequence continues at coordinate 85,992 of JAKIUW010000003.1, forward strand.
GCATTAGAGGTAAGTTGATTGCCCAAAGAACGTATCCATGTATTAAGTTCAGGGTCTTCAATAATCTGTCCGCTACTTCTCAGCTTTCTTAAAATAGCTAAACCGTGTTCTCTTTCAGTTGCTGAATTAATAGATACATTAGCTTGTCCACCCAAATCTGGCAGATTTAGATCGGGCAATTCAAGATTTAAATCAGCATGCGCCAGAGCTGAAGACAATAAAAGAGCAATGAAAGCAGGAATAAATTTAACTGTTTTTTTCATATTGGCATAATAATAGACTATAAAAGCACACCCCCCTAGTTTTACATGATGCGAAGACGGATGTATTAATCAGATGTTACTGCAAGTGCTTAGTTCATACTTTTGCTTATTTTATTAATATGAAGGCTTTTACTCGTTATCTGACTCGTACAAGAGTCTCAATATAATGCCCCACTTTTACATGCTCATTTATAACGGCAATACATCTATACAAATCCTAACCCAGAGAACCATTAACACTAAGGTACTAACAATAAACACATTTTTTCGGTGCATAAGTTTATTATTCGTTGTGTGAATATATGAGTGCAATAAACGTGTTAAGAAGAATGCCCATGATAGTGCAACATAAAAGGGGTCAATATTTTTCAACACAATCAAAAGCAATATTGCCACATAAAAAAATATTGGCATTTCAAGCAAGTTATCATAGTGCTGGGTGACCTTAGCAAGGTAATCGGGAAGCTTGGCACCTTTGTATAATCTAAAATATTGCGGATTTAAACCATCTTGAAGTACCGCACGATAACGTAACTTTAACATCCAAAGCATAACTCCAAATGTTAGAAAAATCATTCCAATCATCGGTAGTAGCAACGCTGCTTGTAAGCTCATAGTAATTCCTCCTAAAAGGATCAGCATAGATAAACTCTAAATATGTTCAACAACATATTGAAGGCTTGTTTATACTTTGCTTATGCCATATTCAAAAGAACACAAGAAAGAAACACGCAAAAAAATTCTCGATAGTGCAATTACACTTTTTTCAAGTAAGGGATTTGATCAAGTATCCATTGATGAATTAATGCAACATGCGGACTTAACAAGGGGTGCGTTTTATGCGCATTTTGAGAGCAAAGAAGCGGTTTATGCAAAGGCCATAATTGCAGGCGCAAAGAAAAGTAGAATCACCCATCAAAAACCAAAAAAGCTCACAGAGGATGAATGGATGAAAGATTTACTGATGGGATATTTAAGCGAAGACCACATCACGCAAAAATATTCACCTTGCCCTTTAGCATTTTTGGTGACCGACATTGCAAACAATAAGAAGGAAGTGCGAGCGACTTATACGCGCATATACAAAATATTGAACAAAACTATTCAGATACAGCTTGATAAAAATCCAGAGCGCCCGAAACCTAACGAGCAAGAAGTATTCGCTACGACAGCAATGATGATTGGAGGTGTTGCAATTGGTAGAGCACTTAACGACGAAGCAACTATCAAAGATTTGCTTGATAGTTGTCGCAAAGCAACTCTTAGCTTGTTGAAGCTAGAAAACTAAACTTACTGCATAAATACCGACGTGAAGAACATTACCCAACTAAAGGCAACTAATGCAACAATAATAAATGCAGGTACAGTGAAATTCCACATAAAAAAGCTCCGATATAATTTAACAGAGCTAAGTTAACGTATCTTTGCTTATATCGGCATGATATGCATCAAGGTATATTCAATTACTTAAGAATTTCTATCACCTCACCATGCTTTAAATGGTTGGCTAAACCTTTTGGTGTTTTACCATCGGTGTTATGTGCATTTCTACTTAAGCCACGATTTATTAAATAAGCCGCAGTCTTTGGATGCCCAAACCGTGCCGCTTCATGCAATGCTGTCCAGTTTTTTGTTGTTTTTGCGTATAGATCTGCTTTGTTATTTAACAAAAGTTTCACCATTTCAAGGCGACCCTTTGCCGCGGCTTCGTGTAAAGGTGTTTCTTTGAACTGATCTCTAGCATTAACATTAGCACCATTAGCAAGAATCACGCCTGCAAAACCTACTTGTCCTCTTGCTGCTGCTTTATGTAATAACGATTCACCAATGCTATCCGTAATATTTACATCAGCCTTATTACTGGCAAGTAGTTTTGCGATTTCCACATTGCCGTTTTTTAATACGACTTGAAGTGGTGTTCCTTTCGAGGTGCCTGCATTGGCATTAGCACCATATTTTAGTAATTTAGCTACAATTCCTACATGGGCTTTTTCGATAGCAATAAATAGAGGTGTTTCACCTGAGCGGCTCGCTGTATTTGCATCAGCTCCATTCTCTAATAATAACTGAACAAAGCTGGTGTTTCCTTTTGATATAGCGAGATGTAAAGGCGTTCTGCCACCACGTGTTTTGGCATTTACATCGGCACCGTAAAGAACCAATTTATCTGCCATATCGTTAAAGCCAAGGCGTAAAGCGCTGTATAAAACAGGCTCTCCGTTTACCGCTACGGTATTTGCGTCCGCACCTTGTTTCAAGAAACGCTCAGCTTCTTTTTTTCTACCCGCCATCAAGTTATCACCTAATGCTTTGTCGGTGACTACGTTTGATCTTGGACGATAAGGTACTTTACGTTTTTTAAGACGCCCAGCTGTAGATGCGGCTTCCTTGCCATCTGCTGATCTTGATGTGCTATCACCTTCTGTGACAGTTTCACTTGATGCTGCAGTTGTATCTTCATCGCTTGTTGATTTTACGCCAGCTGCCCCACAGCCTGACAAAATCACACACGAAAAACACAGCCCCAACAGAATTTGTAATGATTGATTAGACATTACGTTACCCCTTTCCATGTAAGTAGCTCGTTTATAAACGAGTAATTATTATTCCTTAGCCCTGCATGATAGCTAATATCATGTTTTTTGTCATTCGGTAATCCATGTATTTCGCATCTAAATTATCTTATAAATCGTAGTGTTTGTATTAAAAAATACCAGATATTAAATAATTGGAACTTATTAATATTATTATGTACTTATGTCTGTACAATTCGCGCACCAACTGTGCTCAATGTTGTGTCATTAACTTTAGAGAAAATTAATATGCTACTTAAACCTTTGAATATCGCTGCCATTTGCCTGCTTTTACCACTTATGGCTTGTAATTCAAAAACAAGTTCATCATCCGTTACTCCATCAACGGCTTCGCCAACCACAACAAAAGCTGCAGACCCAATCCCTCAAGCAGGTGGTTACAGCAATATTGATAACGCCAAGCTTAAAGAACTCATAGCCCAAGGTGTGACCGTAGTTGATATTCGCCGCGAAGAAGAATGGCAACAAACAGGTATCGTAGAAGGCAGTAAAACCATTACCTTTTTTGACAATATGGGGCGCATCAACCCTAATTTTGTTCCCGAGTTCACAGCGATTGCTCAAAAAGACCAACCCGTTGCATTGATTTGTCGCACAGGCAATAGAACACAAGCAGCAAGCCAAGCTGTTGCACAACAATTAGGCTATAAAAATGTTATGAATGTAACGCATGGAATAACAGGCTGGATTGCAGAAAAGCGTCCTGTTATGAAATACCAAAAGTAAGTTATACTAGGCGATTTAGGATGGAAGTAGAAAAATATTGCCTTCATCCTAAATCAACATAATGCTAACATTTACCAAAAAACCAACACGCTTTTTAGAAAGATCACCTCCGCGATGTAGCTCCAACTCTAATGTTTCATAATCGATTTCGTAAATTTCAATAATAAGCCAATAGTCTGGATCCTTCTCTAATAACTTTTCTGGTCTTAAGCTTTTTTCATTGAATGGCATGGCATGATAATACTCGCTGTATTTCATTAAGCCATAGCGTTTAACAAGCTCCTGCTCAACCTCGCTGGCCGCTTCATCCGAAACACGATATTTTGCCACAAGCACGGTTTGCCCTGTGCCTTTATCGCATTCAAGGTACTTTAACTTGGCTGGTTTTTCTGCATATTCAGAAAACAAATCACCACAGCTTACTTTTTCAGCAGGTGCACAGCCTTGAAATATGGCAAGCACAAGCAACAGTGAAATAAGCTTAAGCAACGAATTAATTAAAAGGCTTAAAGTTTAAAACAGCATCCATTTGCTCATCTGTAAATAACGATTCGATAATCGGAAATAACTCTCTTTCTTCTATCCGTGTATGCCTTTCTAGTATCACAGCAAACTCGGCTAAATCTTGTCTTGCCGTTTCAGGTGTCATCTGTGGAATCAACATGCGAAGATATCCATGTTCTTTTAAAAGAGGCTTTGCTAGTTCCACGTGCTCTTTAAACTCTTTAAATATAGGAGCAAAAATAGTGTGTTCCTCATGTTGAAAGTGCTCTTCTAACTCATCATCATTATATTTTTTCACTAACGCGATAGCGTCTAATAGCTCTTCATCAGAGCCATTCTCGACAACTTTCGTAATCTTCTTTGCCATCACCAGTGAACCATTATGCTCACGTGATAGCTTTTGTAACTGTTCTGCTCTCTTCATTTTAGTCATCCATTTAAAACAAGGGGGGTGTGCTTATTACTATAGAGTATAAAGCACACCCCGCGAATTCAACTCGTAAGTGCAATTTAAATTAATCGTTTAGCAAAATGGGTAAGCTGAGTAAGCTTATGCATTTTCAAACGACAACTTGAGGAGCACATATGGCTACAAACAACGTACCCAAGACCTACGTTACCAAATCTACGCAATGAATCAAATAGAGATGTTACAAAAAGATATAGCAATAGCAATCAATGTATCCGCCAGTACCGTTAGCAGAGAGCTTAAAAGAAATTGTGGAAAACGGGGTTTCTATGTAAAAACAGCCCATAAAATGGCACTTGAAAGGTGACAAGTTAAATAATAGACCCAGAAAAGCCCTTGATGAGAAAACACCTAATGAGGTATTCTTTTCTGGAAAACGGATTGCACTTGGGAGTTGAATTCGCGCGCGCGCCCCACTTTTACATGGCTATTATCTATTCTGCCCCATGCCTTAATATCGCTAAGCTTCGAGGTAAATACACATCTGCTATATGTGTGGATTCTAGCTCTAGTTCAAAGTCGGGCAATACACTTTGGTAGATCTCGTTTTCTTCTGGCGCATCACCTTCACGGCGCTCTTCCGCAATCATCTCAAATTCAAGTGGTAACAAATCTAGATTAAAACTCTTAAAGGTTTCTTGTGGAAGATCACTAATAGTTAGCGAGAGTGACTGGTCATGTTTAAGTTTTTTATTAATTTTATGTTGATAGTTTTCGCCTTTTACAGAAATTATCTTTACTGACTCGGCACCAAAATATCCGATGACAATATCCAATGCTAGTTTACCTTCGCCTTCATCATACAAATAATAGCTAAAATCCATATCACGTTGCAGTGTAAGCCTTGCAACATCATCAAGGTCCACTTGGTGCTTATGGGTTAGTCGGCAATCTAAAATTGAAAGCCATGCAGATGAATACTCTTTTAAGAACCCGCAAAACTCATCTTTGTGAATATCATCCTGCAAAGAAACAACGACACGATGGTTTATATATTTCTCTAAAATAGGGTCATAAGAATTACCCACTGCTGAGAGCGCAGTTGTACCAATCTTTTTTAAATTAGCGCTTTGCGTATCAAAAACAGCGCCACCACCAGATTTCCCTCCTTTCATTCGTGATAGAAAAACATTGAGTGCCTCACCGATGGCATCGTTAAACATATTGAAGAATATTTTAAACTTACGTGCCAAAGTCGTCATAAAACTAGGATCAGTGACTGCTGATATTTCTTTCTTCCTATTCTCCTGATTTTCATTTGAAAGCTCAGTGTGGTTTCGGTAGATCGCACGAATCTGATCAATGTCATCACTATAAAAAATATACGATGTTATTGGATCACCCATTGAATTTTTTGAGGCGCGAGAAAAATACAGCTCCATGCCATTAGTATAAATATGTGTTCTACCCCAGATTTTTTTACCATTTTGCATCTCAATAGTGGTGTGAAAATTTTGTAAATCTTTCAGTACGCGATCTTTATTGCGCCACTTCATAACATTCGAAAACAATGCACCAAGGAATATAAAACCAATTGTGAGTAGAAAGATACTGTCCATAGAAAGTGCCGTTGATATTTTATCGTTGCCACAAAGTTTACAGGAAAAGGTAAATCCTTTGCGCAGAGAGATTTTTACTCGTTACTTCTCTTAACGCAAGGATTTCAAATATAAAAAAGCCAGGCCGAAGCCTGGCTTGAAGTACCCACAAAAAGCAAGGGGAGCCTTTTGTGAGTGGAGTCCCGAAGGACTCAGGGGCTAACAACATTGAAATCGGGGGCTGTCATATAGTTTTGCTGCTAGCCAAAAAAGTTACGTGGGTATGCTTAAGTTGAGATTGTTTTGATTGCCTTTTATTTATTTTTATAATTATTGTTAAGGTATTATTTCCTTAATGTGAACTTAATATCTCACAGATGTTAATTAGAGTCATTCAGAAATGGATGAACTACATGACTTTCTGATAGAAGGTTGAGGTGAATAAGTTTTTCTTTAGGTTGATATAAACTAAGGAGCAGTAAGTTATTTATATTAGTTGTCTCAGAAGTATTTACATATTCCCCGCGCCCTTCGACTCCGCTCAAGGTGCGGAAATGAGCGCTATGTGAATGCCAATACTTTTTGGACAACTAATACTAAAGGTTTTTATTATTAGAGGTCGTTAAACTCACACCCCCCTATTTTTACATGATGCTACTTATCTTCCTCAATATACTCATCATTTAAGTTAAATATGAAATCTTCCACTTCACGAAAGAGAACAAATTTACGTAATTCATATTCCATTTCTTCAATCGCTAAGCCATGCCCGCTTTCAATTAAGTAATCAAGATCTTCGCCCATCGCCAAGTAAGGATCACTTAATGCTGTTGCTTGAGACGCACCCACGCATAAGCTGCATGTGATGCATAGTTGTAGTAATAATTTCATAAGCCCGTGTAAAAATCCCCATAGTTACTTTTGTTATTATTATTTTTGCCCATATTCTACGGGATTTGAGGTATTTTGTGAAGGAAATAGGTTTTATCTTTACTTATTAATCCAGTTTAATCCATTATGTTTGAGATGGCGCGCCTTAACAATAAAAGTGCATCTTTTTTACCGTGAATATCACCCCCCATTTTTTTAGCTACATCCTTCCATGAATGTTTTTGTAATACTTTTAGCACAAGAATTTCTTTTTCATCATCATTTAAATTTTCCTTACTTCGTTTAAAGGTAGTGCTCAATCTGTTATAAACAAACCTCCAAATTGGATAAACCGTATTTTCATAGCCACGTTGTTTATTCGCAAACGCGATTAGTTCTTTCTCCTCGTCGATTTGTAAGGACTCTTGAGGTGTAAGGAGCGCTAAAACAAGCTTGGTTTCTAGTTCTCGAAAAGGTTCTAATAATAAATGAGGGAAGTGTTTTTCAAAACGTTGTGCAGCAGTCTCTAACAACGTTTCTCCTACTGTTGTTTTTGAATGCAGCATGACTACCGAGTGAGTACCACTGCTGGCATCTCGTTTCATGCCTAAATACACAGGCGTAAATTTTAGCTGTTGCCAAAAAGAGAGAAGCTCCGTAGTCGCGCCAAAGCTGGTGCTTAGATAATCAGCTTTAGAGTTTTGCATTAATGATTTTAATAGAGCTGTCCCCAAGCCTTGCTGTTGCAATTCAGGGTGAACAGCAATGCGAATAATGCGCTCTCCATGCATGCAGGGCGCATTTTCAACGCCAGCATTTGCCGCCAGCGATTGTGCGACCAAGTGCCCTTTTAAACGGCGGCTACCTTCAAAAATATCCGTAGCAGTTTTTACATCAATTCCACCTTCTTTTATAAGCAATGCAACAGCGACTATTTGTTTATTAATTTGAATGACATGAATGCTAATCAGATCATCATCCAGCAGGTGCATTAAATCGGAGGGCTTGGTTTGGTAATGGGCGCTGACTAATAAACCAAACAGCTCTGAAAGCATTGCAGAATCATCTATCACTGCATTTTTATCTATAATTGAATTAATAGAAAGCAGTTCTGCTGAGCTTGTCGAATGCACACCCCCCCACTTTTGCATGATGTTTTTTGTGCCGCTCAAGCTTGTATCGTTTAACTCTGCTGGCTCAGCATTAAGAAGCAATGCATCAAACACAAAATTTTCCAACGTATCATTCTCACTCCAGCGAATGGGCGTATTAAGTTCACAACTCACCCATTCTGGTGCGATATTATCCAATACTTTTTTGAAATTGATGGCAAAACCACGCCCGCTTCCTTCATAGCCGTGCTGTGTTGTTGCAAAAACAATGCGTGAATAATATGTGAGAAAGCTACTTAGCAACGAGACCGGAATAGCAGCGGCCTCATCAATTAGCACCAAATCTGCTTTTGGCTTTTGTTGCTGTAATTCATCGGGCGAATAAAAAGTGAGCACACAATCAGGACTATCTTTTAATGCGTGTTTGAAAATAATAGCCGCTGTTTTTTTGCTAGGCGCGCAAACGATAATATTTTTATATCCCACTTCAAAAAGTTTCGCGGCAGCGATGCCAAGCGCGGCAGATTTCCCCCGCCCACGGTCTGATGTAATGACCAAAGGGCGGCGACGGTGCCCTTTAACTACATGAATGATTTTATCAACAGCATCATCTTGATCTACACTGCCATGATTATTCTTTTGTAGAGAGGTTTGTGGTGAAATGAGTGGCGTATCATTTGACGACAATGCTGTTATTTGAAGATGATCATACATTGATAGAACGGACCAAAACCGCTGTAAAAATAAACTCTTATCTGAAGGGTTTTCAGGTGTTAATAAAAGCAGATAACCGCCACCACAGATTGTACCTGTAATTGCGCCAAAGGCATTAGGATCAAAAGCACACCCCCCCACTTTTACATGATGTTTTTCAGTATCTTTCGCATGGCAATCAAAAATAACCGCATCAAACTCTTGTCCTAAAAATGACTGTACTTTTTTCTGCTCTTCTAATAAAAGACAATCAAGATTTGTAGTGAGTTTTTTAGCATGAGTTAAGCAATCAGATTGACTGCCAGAAATAACAATTATTTGACGGTTGCCCGAGCTAAGCGACATTAGTCGAGGTGCCAACGATAATGTGACGTGATTGGATAACGGCGATCTTTACCAAAAGCGCGCTTAGTAATACGAATGCCAGGGGCGGATTGGCGACGTTTGTATTCGCTGAGCAAGACCAAATTGGCCACACGTTTAACTGTTTCGCGCTCATAGCCTTGCGCAACTATGTCATCTACACTTTGAAACTCTTCAATAAACATTCTTAGAATTGCGTCTAAAATATCATAAGGTGGCAGCGAATCTTCATCTACTTGGTCGGGTGCTAATTCTGCGGATGGTGGGCGTGTGATTACTCTGTCTGGAATAATTTCTTTGTAAGTGCTTTTTTCAGGATTATTGAAGCCATCACCAATGCTGTTTCGATAACGTGCGAGATCATAAACTGTGATTTTGAACACATCTTTTAATGGCGCATAACCACCAGCCATATCGCCGTATAGCGTGGCATAACCTACAGCCATTTCACTTTTATTGCCCGTGGCAAGTAGCATTTTACCGAGCTTGTTCGACATCGCCATAAGAATCACACCACGCGAGCGGGCTTGTAAGTTCTCTTCGGTAACATCACTTCCCATGCCATCAAACTCCGAAGAGAGTGCATCGACAAAACTATTAAAAATAGGCTCGATAGGAATTTCTCGATACTTTACACCTTGCGTTTTAGCCTGTTGCGCGGCATCAGCTATACTCATATCAGCGGTGTAGCGAAACGGCATCATAATCGCTTCAACATTTTCTGCGCCTAACGCATCCACAGCAATTGCCATGGTAAGTGCTGAATCAATTCCGCCAGACAAGCCTAGCATTACGCCAGGAAAACCATTTTTATTCACATAATCTTTTACGCCAAGCACCAATGCATTATAAATACTGGCAAGCTTATTTTGCTCGCGGGGTGCGATTGCTTTTGAGGATTTATCCAGCGGAACATCAACAGTAAATATGCCTGCTTCAAAGCTTGGCGCTTGGTAAATAAGTTGCCCTGCACGGTCAAACACTAAGGATTCGCCATCAAAAACAAGCTCATCTTGTCCGCCAACTAAGTTTGCATACACAATAGGTAAATCATTATCTATTGAGCGTTCTTTCAATATAGTTAAACGCTCGGCAGTTTTATGTGATCGAAAAGGTGAGGCATTTAATACAAACAATGCTTCTGCGCCTGCTTGCTTGGCATCCTTTGCTGGCGTTTTCATCCAAATATCTTCACAAATCAACAAACCAACTTTATGCCCTGCAATGTCGATGACAACACTTTCTTTGCCACACCTAAAATAACGTTTCTCATCAAATACGCGATAATTTGGTAGATGTTGCTTGGCGTATTCGTGGGTGATTTTCCCATCTCGCAATACACATGCGGCATTAAATAACTTTTCCTTCCGCATAATGGGTGCGCCAATAACGACCGTAATATTCTTCGCTGCTTTTGCGATAAGCACCAGTGTATCTTCAACCTTTTGAATAAAAGCAGGGCGAAATAATAAATCTTCTGGCGGATAGCCAGTAATCGCAAGCTCAGGAAAGAGTACTACATCGGCATTTTCTAGCTGTGCTTGTGTGATAGCATCCAAAATAAGTTGGGTATTTTGCTTAAAGCTACCAACAGTAGGGTTAATTTGCGCGATTGAGACGGTAAGTGACATTGGGTGATCTTATTATGAAAAAGAAGGGATGCAAAGCCCCAAATAAAAAAGGGGATGCATTCTTAGAATGCATCCCCTTTTGCTAAAACTCTGTGCTTGTATTACTTCTTTACTAGCGCATCGCGAATTTCAGTTAATAGATCTTCCTGTGATGGTCCTTTCTCTTCTTCTGGCTCATCGTTGCGTGTTGCGATTTTAACAATAATGAAAACTACTGCCATGATGATTAAAAAATCAATGAAGCTTTGAATAAACGCACCATATTTAAGCATAATGGGTTCAAGTCCTTTGTCACCACCACCTGTTTCTGCAAGTTTAAAACCAAGGTCAGAGAAATTTACGCCTCCTAATGCAACACCTATTGGAGGCATAATCACATCACTTACTAACGATGAAATTAGCTTGCCAGAAGCAACACCAATAATAATACCCGTTGCCATATCAATTAAACTTCCACCCAGTGCAAACTTTTTAAAATCTGAAATCATTCCCATTGTAAAACTCCTTATAATTTAATGTATTTAATATCCGTATAAAACACGGATAGTCTAACGTGTTTTATACGCAAAGTGTCAAATTACTTGATGTAGGTCATATGCTTGCGGGGATAATCACTATTTTCTTAGGGTTAATTTCTAGAATTTCTTCGCCTATTTCTACAGGAATCAAGCTGCGCTTGCTTGCAAGAAAAGTAATGGCTAGTTTTCCATCCACTAAGCCTTGCTGTTGCTCTTTGGTTACAAATAAATATTTAATACTTGTGCCAACCACAAAATTAAAACGTATTTCAGCAGATTCATCGTTGAGTAAATTATCAGAAATGAGTTTATTGGTTTTCTCATTCATCTCTTTTTTTAGTCTTGTGGCTTCTTGCTTTTCACGCACTATTTCTTGCTTCTCTTTATTTTCCTGTTGCTTTCGTTCACCGTAGAACTTTGCTAAATCTGATGGTTCATTGTGACCCTTTTTATTATTAGCTTTTTTTACCGCTGTTTGTTTAGGCTTAAACTTAGGTTTTTCAGTAGCTTTTTTAACCTGCTCTTTGGTTACAAGACCTGCTTTTAATAATTGATCACTAAGAGAACTCATCGCTGGAATATCACTATCTACTTTAAACGATGAAGTTTATCCTATCTAAGCATCATGTAAAACTAGGGGGGTGTGCTTTTATTCGTTATATCTTTTGTGCAATGGTCTTTTTATAACAGTTTTATTTTGCCTAAATCCATGCAGCCGTTATAATCCCCGCTTTAATTAAAACAGATGTAGTGAAAAAATGATTTTTGATAATATTGAAGTGGGTAGTGATGTTCCAAATATTGTAAATATTGTGATTGAAATACCCGCAGCATCATCACCCGTAAAGTATGAAATAGAGAAAGAAAGTGGCGCATTATTTGTAGATCGTTTTATGGCAGCACCGATTTTTTATCCTGCAAACTACGGTTTTATCCCGCACACGTTAGCAGATGATGGTGACGCGATGGATGTTTTAGTTGTTACGCCCACACCGTTGGTACATAACTGTGTTATTCCTGCTAGACCTGTTGGTGTTTTGAATATGACAGATGAAGCAGGTATTGATGCTAAAATCCTAGCAGTTCCTGCCCATGGTTTACATTCAGCATCCGACCATATTAAATCTTACAAAGATTTGCCGCCTCTTCTTATGGATCAAATCGAACATTTCTTTGAATACTACAAAGTATTGGATAAAGATAAATGGGTAAAGCTGGATGGTTGGGATGATGCAGAAGTGGCCAAGCAAATTATTATAGATAGTATTAAGATGTACCAAGATAGCCTCTAATTTATCTAAACTTTAACATAAAGGGCTTATGGAAAAGCGGGTAACTATAAAAAGCGAACGAGAGGAACATCGCCTGTTTCGCTCGCGTGCAATTGTTGCCGCTATCTTTGTTTTTGTTGCTTTGTCTTTGGTCATTGTTCGTCTGATTTATCTACAAGTCACTAGCCACGATTACTACACGACCCTTTCAAAAGAGAACTACCAGAAGAGAACCCCCATACCGCCTGTGCGTGGACTTATTTACGACCGTAACGGCGCATTACTTGCAGATAACCATGTCGAATATGTCTTAGCAGCGAAGCGCGATGATGTAAAAGATATGGACAGAACACTTAAGCGCCTCATGCAATTATTACCGATTACCCCTCAGGATGTAGTCAAGTTTAAACAAAAACTTCGAGTTAATTCACGCTTTCACCCCGTTGTTTTGCGCAAGAATTTGACCGAAAAAGAAGTCGCTACCTTTTCAGCCAATAAGCTACGATTTGATGGTTTTAAAGTCAGCGTGCGTATGCAGCGTAATTATCCTTTGGGTTCTGTTGCAGGTCATTTATTAGGTTATGTAGGTCGTATTGATAAAAGAGACCTCAAAAGAATTGATAATGAAGAATACAAAGGCAGTACACACATAGGTAAAACGGGTATTGAAAAATACTATGAAAAAAGGCTCCATGGTAAAGCAGGCTACGAACTCACCGAAGTTGATGCTCACGGTAAGCCTCAAGTAAAGCTAGATGATAAAGCCCCGATAGCGGGCGAAGATTTATATTTGAGCATTGATCTTGAATTACAAATAAAAGCAGAAGAATTATTGCGCGAACATAACGGCGCTATGGTTGCTATTGATCCTAGAAATGGAGAAGTATTAGCCATGGTCAGCATGCCTGCCTATGACCCTAATCTATTTGTTAATGGTATTTCTTATGCAAACTACAATGCGTTAAGAGATAATCCTGATAGACCCTTATACAATCGAGCGATGCAAGGCTCATATCCACCAGGCTCAACCATTAAGCCAATGGCAGCTCTCGTAGGTTTAAGTGCAGGTGTTACAACCCCTGGCCGATCAATTTATGCAAAAGGTTTCTTCCAAATTCCTGGCAATAAACACAGATTTAGATGTTGGAAAAAAGCAGGCCATGGGCATATCAGCTTAAACCGTGCCATCTATCAATCTTGTGATGTCTATTTTTATGATCTTGCTTTTCGCATGGGAATTAAGCGTTATGCAAAGGGCATGAGAAAATTTGGCTTTGGATTAAAAACAGGTATTGACCTACCCAGTGAGCGTTCAGCTCTTATGCCAACACCTGAATGGAAGCGAAAACGTTTCGACCAGTTTTGGTATCCTGGTGATACCGTTAATTCCGCTATTGGACAAGGCTACTTTACTGCAACACCACTTCAACTAGCTCATGCAACAGCAACATTATCAACTCATGGACGCAAGGTTCGCCCTCATATTTTAAGGGCAACACGTGTTTCAAGAAATTTACCTGAAAAATTAGTAACCCCTGAACAACTGCCATCAATTGGTGTCACAAAGCTAAGGTATTGGGATGATGTGATTCGTGGCATGGTCAATGTGGTGCATGGTGCCCATGGAACAGGGAGACGTTCAGGTGCAGGTGCTAAATACCGCTTTGCAGGAAAAACAGGAACAGCCCAAGTGTTTGGTATCGCCCAAAATAAAACCTATGATGCATCAAAGCTTAAAAAGAAATTACACGACCACTCATTGTTTGTGGCATTTGCGCCCGTAAAAAATCCTCGCATTGCGTTAGCTATAATTGCTGAAAATGCAGGCGGCGGTAGCAAGGTTGCTGCCCCCCTTGCTCGGCAATTATTGGATACTTACTTGCTAACAGATAAACAAAAAGAAGAGATTCTTGAAGCTAAGAACAAAGCCGCCGGAATAAAAAAAGAGGCAGATGATGGCCACTAAGAACACAGATTTCGTATCCATTTTTTATAGGTGGTTATCCTCTATCGACCTTGTGCTAATCGTTTCTCTTATTTTGCTTATTGCATTGGGCACCGCTATTTTATTTAGTGCGACGGGTGAAAATGAAGCGATGATGAATAATCATACTATTCATCTCATACTCGCCACGTTTATTATGTTGATTGCTTCTCAAATACCCAGTGAAATGCTTAATCGTTGGTCCATTTGGATATATATTATTGGTATTATTCTCCTTATATTAGTGCTGGTTCAAGGCTCTATGGGCAAAGGGGCGCAACGATGGATAGAGCTAGGAGGCCTACGCTTTCAACCCTCTGAGATTATGAAGCTTGCTGTGCCGATGATGGTGGCGAGTTATTTTTCTAAAAAGAATTTACCCCCAGGCTTTAAAGATGTTTTTATTGCCAGCCTATTAGTGCTTGTACCAATGTTGTTGATTGTCAAACAACCTGATCTTGGAACTGCATTATTAGTTGGTACGGCAGGGTTCTTTGTGATTTATTTTGCAGGCTTGCCTTGGAAGTGGCTAGCAGCAACAGCCGTAAGTGCCATGATTGCAGCTCCTTTGGTTTTTTACTTCGGTATGCACGACTATCAGCGACAACGTGTATTAACGCTGTTTAACCCAGAAGCTGATCGCTTAGGGTCTGGTTATCATATTTATCAATCAACCATCGCCATTGGCTCTGGCGGGGTTTATGGTAAAGGCTGGTTGAATGGAGATCAGTCTCGGTTAGACTTTTTACCCGAACGCCATACTGATTTTATCTTCGCCGTATTTGGGGAAGAATTTGGCTTACTCGGAAATATAATTCTTTTTGCGCTTTATATTTTTATTATTTGGAGGGGGTTGTATTTGGCTACAAAAGGCAATGATACCTTTGCGCGCTTGTTAGGTGGTAGCCTAAGCTTAACTTTCTTTATTTATTTGTTGGTAAACACAGGCATGGTAAGCGGACTGTTACCTGTGGTTGGTGTACCTTTGCCCTTAATTAGCTATGGTGGAACATCGTTGGTTACACTCATGGCAGCTTTTGGATTTTTAATGGGAATGAGACGACGTAAAAAAGGCTATGGTGAATCCAATAGCATACAATAACAAGGGGCAAACGATGGGAAGACTCAATAAACTAAGTTTAAAAACAATCCTCGGCACTATCATGCTTGTGGTGTTCTCAAACACATTTGCAGAAGGCCGTGGCAGTTATATGCACTACCCTACTATGCAGAACTTTATCAACAACATGGTAAGCAAAGGTTTTGATCGCCAAACACTGCAAAGAACTTTTTCAAATATTCAACGCGATGAAAGCATCTTAGCAAAAGTAAACTCACCCGCAGAGACAAAACCTTGGCATAAATATCGCCCAATTTTTGTTACGCCACAACGCGCTATTGCAGGCGTGAATTTTTGGAAGCGTCATCAACGTGCGTTACAAGCTGCTAGCCAGCAATATGGTGTTCCTGAAGAAATCATCGTTGCTATTATTGGTGTTGAAACATTATATGGTCGTAATACGGGCAAGGATAACGTACTGCGTAGCTTGACCACATTGGCGATGGACTTTAAACCGCGTGAAGTTTTTTACACTAAAGAGCTGGGTCATTATTTGCACTTAATTCGTGAGGAAAAAATTCCTAATCCGCATAGCCTTACAGGCTCTTACGCAGGTGCTATGGGTTTAGGGCAGTTTATTTCTAGCAGTTATCGAAACTACGCTATTGATTTTAATGGCGATGGGCACAAAGATTTATGGCATCCTGAGGATGCTATTGGCAGTGTTGCTAACTACTTTTCTCGTCATGGATGGAAGACAAATAGTGATGTTACGGTTCCTGCTCGTATCACAGGTAGTTTTTATGGTAAAATCGTCAACACAAGGGCAAATAAGCCTACTCACTCATTACCTCAGCTTGCACAATTTGGCGTGCAACCACTGGGGGAAATAAATTCAACACGAGTAGCTTTATTAGAATTAGAAGGGCAACAAGGTAAAGAATACTGGGTAACAGGTGATAATTTTTATGTTATTACGCGTTACAACCATAGTCCAAAATACGCTATGGCAGTTTACCAATTGGCTCATGATATAAAGCGCAGAAAATTTGCGCGCTAGTTGCAGTAGTAAAATAATAGATCATTTAAAGGGGACGATAATGACAAGATTCAGACTTTTCATCAGTAGCAGTATATTGCTTGCAATAAGCACGGCAGGACTATCAGGCTGTAGTACCATCGGAAACGCAGGACAATCTGCCAGGAACATGGCAAACTTTGGTCAACAAAGTAGTCAAAGCAGTGGTGGTGTAGCCATTAATGAAGAACTTATTATTCCACCAAGTTTAAGAGTTCCAGGTGCTAGCACAGCACCAAGACCCACTAAAAAAGTTGCTGGGCGCACTATTCAAACCAATCAAAAACATCCAACTGCAAGAATTGCTTCTGGTAGAAATTACTATGTTGTGGTTGGAACCTATCCAGACCAAGAGCAAGCTTTGGATACATTCGTACGCCTATCTTCTATCGGCTTGCCAGGTGCAACCATGGAATCAAGAAAAACAAAAGCAGGTCAAATCTTACACATGGTGCGTTTAGGCCCTTACCAAAAACAAGCGGATATTGATAAGGTAAAAGACAGCCTAACCAGTGATGGATTATCTACCTTTAAGGTAGTTGAAAATTAATAAACGCTAAGATGATGAACATTATGAATAAAATAATACTGTCTGCGCTATTCGTTTTATCTTTTATGGTAGTGCCACTTTATGCGGCTGATGAGTTTCCTAGTGGGCCTGATCTCAATGCCGATAGCTATTTGTTAGTCGACTTTCACAGCGGTGTTGAGCTGGCGGCAAAGAATCAAAATAAACGTATAGAGCCTGCCAGCATTACCAAGCTAATGACGGGCTATGTTATTTATCATGCTCTAAAAAATGGCAATATTAACCTTGATGATAATGTACTGATCAGTGAAAAAGCGTGGAAAATGGAAGGCTCGCGCATGTTTGTCGAAGCGGGCAAGAAAGTCCCCCTCAAAAGAATGTTGTCGGGGCTTATTATCATGTCGGGCAACGATGCTGCAGTTGCGCTGGCAGAACACATTGCTGGAAATGAGGCCGCTTTTGTTTCGAGGATGAACGACTGGGCTAAAAAATTAGGCATGGAATCAACCCACTTTAGCAATTCAACAGGTTGGCCTGATGAAAATCATTACACCACTGCGAGCGACATTGTTAAATTAACACGTGCGGTAATTAAAGAATTTCCTGAACATTACAAGCTACATGCGGTTAAATCTTACAGCTATAACGGGATTAAACAATACAACCGTAATAAGCTATTATGGCGTGACAAAACAGTTGATGGTGTAAAAACGGGGCATACGGAATCCGCTGGATACTGTTTAGTATCTTCATCAAAGCGTAATGAAATGCGATTAATTTCTGTCATGCTAGGCGCTAAAAGCGAAAAAGAACGCGCTGATTTCAGCCAAGAATTATTAGAATATGGCTTCCGCTTTTTTGAAACACACAAACTCTACGATGCCGGTTCTGTTTTAGCAGAAGCACGTATCTGGAAAGGCACTAAAGACACCGTGCCCGCAGGAATAGTAAATGACTTTTATGTCACGGTTAGGAAAGGTCACTATGAAAAGCTTAAAGGGTTAATGGAATTAGATACCTCTCTTGATGCACCTATCAAACGTGGCGACCTTGTTGGCAAGGCGATTATTAAAGATGGCGATACAACCGTTCACGAAGTAACTTTAGTTGCACTTGATGCTGTTGACTCTGGAGGCTTTTGGTCAAAGGTTACGGATAGCGTTAAGAAGCTTTTTCATTAATCTGCGATAACCTTGACAGCCTCAACAACACCTAATTAGAATTACCGATGACTAACTCTGACTGCCCCGTAGAAGAATCCCTAATAGACTTCCCTTGCGACTTTCCTATAAAAGTCATGGGCGCTGCTCTTCCTGAGTTTCATACTTGTATTGAAGTAATTGCTAAAAAACATGATCCTGAATTTATCCCAGAAGAAACAAAACAAAAAAATAGTAAAACAGGAAAATACGTCAGCTTAACGCTTAAT
Organism: Cocleimonas sp.; assembly: GCA_021647365.1. Lineage (GTDB taxonomy): Bacteria > Pseudomonadota > Gammaproteobacteria > Thiotrichales > Thiotrichaceae > Cocleimonas. Next base: position 104,645 of record JAKIUW010000003.1, read on the forward strand.
ATTCACGCCAAAGATAAGGCTCAACTGGATGCCTTGTATCAAGAACTAACCGATAATGAGTTAGTACTTTGGGCACTGTAGATCAGAAATATCCTCTCAAAATAAAACAACTTGGCAAACAAGACTATCAAGTCGTTTGGCTCGCGATGCAAGACTTTACCAAAGCACGTGATAAAAACACTAGCGACGAGATATGGGTTGTTTCACACCCCCCCACTTTTACATTAGGGCGCAATGGTAAAGAAGAACACATCTTGCAAAAATCAGATATCCCCATTATCAAGGTAGATCGTGGCGGCCAAGTTACTTATCACGGCCCTGGGCAAATAGTGGTTTATTTCTTATTAGACCTACACCGCCGCAACCTCGGCATACGTCAACTGGTAACACTTATTGAAGATTGCTTAGTTTCACTACTTGAGCAATACAAAGTCGAAGCCTATAGTGATAAAAAAGCACCTGGCGTATATGTCGATAAAAAGAAAATAGCTGCGCTAGGTTTGCGCGTATCCAAAGGCTGCACTTCGCATGGTCTGAGTTTGAATGTAGATATGGATCTTACGCCCTTCAATAATATCAATCCTTGCGGATATCAAGGGCTAGAAATAACGCAGTGCGTTGATTTGGGCATTAATGATAGCTGGGATTTATTAGCAAAAAATCTGCTAGTTTTGATTAAATCATCCTTGGAAGAAGCATCATAAGTAGGTTGCACACCCCCCTAGTTTTACATCATGTAAAACTAGGGGGGTGTGCAACGTGTTAAGGCTTTTAATTCGCTTTTTGCCCTAACAGCTCGCTCTTAGGTGGAGGCATTTGTAGAAAATAACCATTCTCATTCATGATACGTAGTACTTCTTCGGTTTCAGCGCGCACCAATTTGCGTCCCTTACTTAGATCAAACTCAAAAGTGAAATCCATATCGCCTAATAAAGTAAGAAGTGATTCTGGAACTTTGGAGAAATCATCCTTCTCATCCAAATAAAGATACATGCCTTTTTGTTTGTTACTGCGATATATATAACAATTCATGCGAAGGCCTCTCCTCTTTAGTTCGGCTTTTTAACCATCAAACTAACTTTTTTAATATTTGCAATAGCTAGCTCATTGCCCAATACGGTAATACTACTGGCCGTTAAGTTGCTTACGCGTCCTTCTATTTTATCGCCATTACTAGTAGTTACTTGAACGACTCTATCTTTTAACGTTTGAATTTTATCCAACGAAATAGCCTCAAAAGCCATACGGTAAAGTGCTTTTTTAGGTAACGCCTGCATTTTACTTTCATCCTTCGCAGACTGTAGACTGCTACTAGCATCTAAAGGAGTGTTTGAATTTTGAATAGTAGGCTGGCTAGCGGTAGGTTTATCTCCTTTTACCATCGCGATTAAGTTTTGGATGCCAGTATTTGCACCAAGAAACCAACTAGCAACAACAATGATTAAGCCAATCGCAGCACTGATCACTTTACGGCTTGTGTTACGCCATAATGCTGGCACGGTAACAATATTAAGCACAGGAAATATAGAGATAAGTCCTGTCACAAAATGATGTTTAAAACCCGCAATAACAAATCCTAAATAGCCCATTAAAAATAAAATGGCACCGAGACCAGCAAGAATGGTAAGACCTAATTCCATAACGAATAATGCTTTGCAAAAGAAGACTATTGTACATGATTTTTAGGAGAGTATTGTACTAGTACCCTAGCAATATGAGCTTGATGAGCGCTAAGAACATCATGTAGCTCTGCATAAATTCTGGTAGTTGTTAAAAAAGCTAACGAGCTATCATTCAAAACTAGGGGGGTGTACTTTCAAACAAAAAAATATACCTTTTATCTTAGATTGATGGTTTTGTTCTCTTTTTGTTCGCTATAATGTAAACCTTTAACTCTTTCGATCGCACCATGAACCTAGCCGTAGTTTATAGTCGTACCAACGATGGTATAGATGCACCCCAAGTCAGTGTAGAAGTCCACTTAGGTAATGGCCTGCCCGGCTTTAGTATTGTAGGTTTACCTGAACTTGCCGTTAAAGAAAGCAAAGACCGTGTTCGTGCGGCATTATTAAATTCAAATTTTGAGTTTCCTGCAAAGCGCATTACAGTAAATCTTGCGCCTGCGGATATTCCTAAAGATGGTGGGCGTTTTGATTTGCCTATTGCGCTAGGTATTTTGGTCGCATCAGGACAACTTTCTGAAAAAGGTTTGACAGATTATGAATTTATTGGTGAGCTGTCATTGGGCGGGCAATTACGCCCAGTAAAAGGCGTGTTGCCAACCGCTTATGCTGTCAATAATGCAAAGCGCAGTTTATTTGTTCCACAAGAAAATGCTAACGAAGCAGGCTTGATAAAGAGTTTATCAGTTTTTGCTGCCAATCATTTATTGCAAATTTGCGGACATTTATCTGGCACTGAAAAACTATTACCACATGTCTCAACGCTTAAAAATAAAACAACAGAATACGATGCTGATCTAAGTGATGTAAAAGGACAGTATCAAGCAAGAAGGGCGCTAGAAATAGCAGCTGCGGGAAATTTAAATCTCCTGATGGTCGGGCCACCTGGCACGGGCAAAACTATGTTGGCGACAAGACTTGCCACCATTCTACCCCCTATGACAGAAGCCGAGGCTTTGCAATCCGCTACCATTGCATCAATTAGTGACCAAGGCTTCAAAGTTGGAAATTGGGGCTTACGCCCCGTGAGAGACCCACATCATACATCCTCTGGTGTTGCGCTTGTGGGTGGCGGTGCAAAAGTACGCCCTGGCGAAATTTCTTTGGCGCATAATGGGGTGCTTTTTCTTGATGAACTTACGGAGTTTGATCGCAAGGTTTTGGATGTTCTGCGTGAACCATTAGAGACAGGTAGAATCACCATTTCACGGGCTGCAAGGCAGGCAAGTTACCCTGCCCAATTCCAACTTGTTGCTGCTATGAATTTTTGCCCGCAAGGCATTGATTGCGACCCTGCGCAAAATAATTGCCAATGCTCGTTAGAACAACAACGTCGCTATCGCTCAAAAATATCTGCCCCTTTTCTGGATAGAATCGATTTACAGATCGAAGTACCGCGCTTACCACGAGAAGAGTTACAAAAACCTGCAACAGGTGAAAGTAGCGAGCAAGTACGCGCACGCGTGGTGGCAGCAAGAGAAAGGCAACTTCAGCGCCAACAAAAAGCCAATCGCTTTTTAAATAATAAAGAAATTGAAAAATACTGCCAACTGAGTAAAGCAGATGAAGCTTTGCTAGCGCAGGTAATGGATAAGTTTAGGTTGTCGGCTCGTGCCTATCATCGTATTTTAAAAGTAGCTAGAACCATTGCTGATTTAGCGAATAGTAAACAAATACAAACAACACATTTGAGCGAAGCAGTCGCTTATCGCTCGATGGATAGGTTGAATTAAAAGGCCGCTTGCTGAACTGACTTGGTTTATCCAGAGCTTATCGAAGCACACCCCCCACTTTTACATGATGAAGGTGCTGTCGGCTAAATAATAAAGGCTTAGAAAGAGTAGCTAAATCCGATAGAAGCGCCAAAGTCATTGTCTCTGCTTCTACCTGTTTCTTTTTCTGAGATATATTGAAGACCAAGGTTTAACTTTGTTCGTTTATTTAGCTTTCTATCCAAGCTAATGCCTACTGCCGACCATGTTTTTCCATTCGGGGCTAAAGGGTTTGTTCCAACCCCATCGGTATAAGTACCATGGTTATAAATAATATTATTTCTAGCGCGCCCTTTAAACCAAGCTGCACTGGTATCCGTTGCCTCAATATAGGCACACCATGTACCACCAAGCTTTGTTGATAAACCAGATACAGAAGCACCTACAAGGAAAGTTTCATCACCTAATACCAAAGAATTAGCAACTCGATCTTCCCCTATATACTGACCGTAGGCAGTGTAGTGCTTATCCTTGCTTCTAGTAGAAATATTCCACTTGATATCAGCGCCTGCAATACTATTTCCCGCCAGTGCATCACTAGCTGAATTACTATTAGCACCAGCTAATGCTTTGAGTAAGCCAGAAATACTATTATCTTGACCCTTCCCTCCCCATTGAATGGTTCTATTTAAACCTATTTCAAGTGATATTAGTGGTTTAAAAGTGAACCTAGTGCCTATCAATTTGGCATTTTTAATATCCCTATCTGACTCAAGCTGCCCAATAAACATATGCAACTTATTAGGGCCAAGCCAACGTAGGTATTTATTTTTAAAGGGTTCGGAATTTTCATTTTCAAAGGAAATGCTTGGAACCGGGCGTGCATTATTTGACAAAATCAATGACCCATCCCAACTAGGTCCCCACCACCTTGATTGTCTACCAAGGGTAAACTTCCAATTACCTAATGAACTAGCAAGGTAGGACTCATTAAAGCGTAATTTTTTATCACTTGGGTGAGATGACTTTTCACGCCCTTCTCCTGAAAAATATCGAACTAAAAGTCTTTCTGTGCGTGCCTTCGCTTCAAATTTAAAAATTTCACCATAATCTTCATCTTCAAGACGTTTATTGATAGTAACTCATGCCTTAATTGCATATTTCCAGCATCTAACCAAGGTTTTGCCTCAATATTAAGTGATAGTGCAAAAGCAGACAATCAAATAAAGGCATAAGATTGCTTGGTTTGAAATTTATGATACATACAAAAACCTATTTTTTAAAAAGTGTAAATGCTAATGAATTAGTGTGTGTTTAATGCAGTGTCAACAGACTGCTGGAGCGCATCTAGACGCGCAGATATATCAGGGTCAATGGTCTGAGCCCCTTCTACATTAAAAAGCTCACTCGCGATATTAAGCGCCGCCATTACGGCTATTCTTTCTGCACCAAGCGCTTTACCACTTTCACGGATTTTTTTCATATCTTCGTTAACGCGTCGTGCTGAACTCATTAACGCCTCATGCTCGCCTTCTGGGCATGATATTTTATATTCTTTATCTGCGATTCTAACCGTAACGGGAATTGAATTATTACTCATGTAAAACTCCTTTTTCTGAGACTAGGGGTACCTTATCCATCCATGGACTTTAATCGGTGAACCATTGCTTCTACTTGCCCACGTACCTTATCATTTTTAGACTGTAGTTCTGAGCGTTCAATCATTAATTGTTTATTGCTTCCTTTGTAGGTGCTGTTTTCTTCAGACAGCTTTTTACACACAGCGATTAATTGTGTGACGGTTGTTTCAAGCTTATTAACTTGCTCTTGCACGTTGGGTGTATCAACGGACTGACTATTCATTTATAAATACCTTGTCAGAAATATGGGGGTCTGTGAGTATACGAAATAAATTAAACAATCACAAAGTATCAATTTAATCGTTCTAAGCATAAGTGTATTTATGCTCTTTTTAAGAAAAAATCCATGGAAATAAGTATATATACTTAGAGTTGTAGCTTACATTCACTCCTTCGATAAGTATCCTCTAATATGCTGATTTAAAAGAATTAAAATAAAACTGACAAAACTTGAAATATAGTCTTTACTCTGTGTAAGATGCATCCCTGTGCTTGCTTGAGTTGTAATAAACTGTATTGCTTTATATACTTTTTATTAACACTAACGTAAGTGACAATTTAACCCCCTACAAAAATTTTAAGAGGTATACCATGAGAAAAAGTTTATTTTTAGGACTTGCAACAGCGGCTATTTTTAGCACAACAGCACAAGCTGGAACACTAGAAGATGTTAAAAAAGCAGGTTTTGTAAAGTGTGGCGTTAGCACCAGTTTGGCAGGTTTCTCTGCAGCTGATGATAAAGGTAACTGGAAAGGTCTTGACGTAGATGTATGTCGTGGCGTTGCTGCTGCCGTTCTTGGCGATGCAACTAAAGTTAAATTCAGCCCACTAACAGCTAAAGAGCGTTTTACCGCACTTCAGTCTGGTGAGATTGACATCCTTTCTCGCAATACAACTTGGACATTAACACGTGATGCCTCTCTAGGTCTTAACTTCGCTGGTGTTAACTACTACGATGGTCAAGGCTTCATGGTAAGCAAGAAACTAGGCATTGATTCTACGCTCAAGTTAGATGGCGCAGCTATTTGTATTCAGGCTGGTACTACGACTGAATTAAACCTTTCTGACTACTTCAAAGCTAATAACATGAAGTATAAAGCAATCACTTTTGATACAAACGATCAAACAATTGAGGGCTTTAAATCTGGACGTTGTGACGTATTAACAACAGATCAGTCAGGTCTTTACTCTCTACGCCTTAAGTTAGAAGATCCAAATTCAGCGGTTGTTTTACCTGAAATTATTTCTAAAGAGCCACTAGGCCCTGTTGTTCGTCAAGGTGACGATGTATGGTTTAACATTGTTAAGTGGACATTAAATGCAATGATCAACGCAGAAGAGATGGGCGTAACATCTAAGAACGTTGATGAAATGAAAAAGAGCAAAGATCCTGCAATTGGACGCTTAATGGGCGGACAAGGTGAGAAGCTAAAGCTTGATGATAACTGGTCATTCAACATCATTAAGCAAGTGGGTAACTATGGCGAGAGCTTTGAAGCTAACGTTGGCGCTGGTTCACCATTGAAGATCGAACGTGGTGTAAATGCACTATGGAACAAAGGCGGCATCATGTACGCTCCACCTATTCGTTAATAGGTTAGTTCAAAAAAGAGTCTGCACTATGCAGGCTCTTTTTTTGTCTCTAAATTAATGATCTTTTTAAACGCTGAACGAGATCATTAATTTAGAAACATTCTCCACGCCAAGTTGTTCACACTAATAAAAATAGAGTAATAAACGTTAAGGAAATATGATGAAAGCACACCCCCCCACTTTTACATGGTTTAAAAAATCATGAGTGACCCTCGACACAATAGCAGCGAATTACCAAGTAAGCCGCCCATTTGGAACGATCCTAAGTATCGCGCTCTATTTTTTCAAATTATTTTAGTTGCCGCACTTTTCTATTTTTTCTACAGTCTTGTTTCAAATACTTTAGGAAACATGGAAGCAAGAGGGATTTCAACAGGTTTTGCATTCCTATCAGAGAAATCTGGGTTTGATATATTGATGTCCTTAATCCCTTATAGCTCTGATTCAACTTATGGGAGCACATTTGTTGTAGGGCTTCTAAATACATTACTAGTCGGCTTTTTAGGCATTATCTTAGCAACACTGCTCGGCTTTACGATGGGAATTGCCCGTCTTTCCAAAAACTGGGTTATAGCTAAAATAGCAACTTTTTACATTGAGATATTCAGAAATATCCCATTGTTAATTCAACTCTTCTTCTGGTACATCGCAGTATTAGGCGTACTACCTTCTGCACGTGACAGTCATTCACTCTTTGATCGCTTCTTTCTAAATGTTCGAGGTGCGTACTTACCAGCCCCTGTAGCAGAAGACGGTATGATATTCACTGGAGTTGCCTTTGTTATTGGTCTTATTGCTACCTTCTTTGCTTCTAAATGGGCTAAGAACAAACAGATAAAAACAGGGCAAAGGCCCCCTTTACTTTTAATTGCTTTAGGTTTGTTAATCGTTGCACCACTTCTTGTTTTCTTTATTTCAGGAAGCCCGTTGTCATGGGATGTTCCAAAGCTTGCAGGCTTTAACTTTGCTGGTGGTATTGAAATTATTCCTGAGCTATTTGCATTATTGCTTGGCCTGTCTATCTACACGGGTGCTTTTATAGCGGAGATTGTACGATCAGGCATACTAGCGGTTGATCATGGCCAAACAGAAGCGGCGCTTTCTGTTGGGCTAACGCCCGCTCAAAATCTCAAGCTTGTTGTTATTCCTCAAGCATTGAGAGTTATTATTCCACCATTGACCAGTCAATACTTGAATTTGGTTAAAAACTCATCACTAGCATTGGCGATAGCCTACCCTGATATTGTTGCTGTGTTTATGGGTACAACGCTCAATCAAACAGGGCAAGCCGTTGAGATAACGGCCATGACAATGGGAGTTTATTTAGTCATAAGTTTATCAATCTCCTTATTTATGAACTGGTATAACGCCAAAATGTCCCTTGTCGAAAGATAGGTTGGAGAAATAATATGTTTGTAACAGATAAAATACTTCCAGAACTACCCGCACCCCAAAACACAAAAGGCATTGTGCACTGGCTAAAAGTTAATCTTTTCTCAGGCCCAGTAAATACTATTTTGACTTTGTTTGGACTTTTCCTACTCTATAAAATCGTTCCACCTGCTGTTCAATGGGTCATTACTGATGCTACTTGGGTTGCCGAGACTAGAGATACCTGTCGTGGCGAAGGCAAGGGTGCATGTTGGGCATATATCATTAATCGTTTTGATCAAGTCATGTATGGCTTCTACCCAGCAGATGAACGCTGGCGTCCTAATGTAGCGGGTATTTTTCTGGTATTACTTGCTATCCCCTTATTTATTGAGAAGACACCTAAGAAGGCTTGGTTAGCAGGGTTTATTCTCGTGATATACCCTATCATTGCCTACTTCCTTATCCGTGGCGGATCGTTTGGATTAGTTCCTGTCGATACCAATAAGTGGGGAGGCTTAATGCTAACCCTAATTATCTCCTTTGCAGGTATTGTAACTGCGCTACCGCTTGGAGTGATTTTAGCATTAGGGCGTCGATCCACAATGCCCATCGTAAAATCGTTTAGCATTATTTTTATAGAATTTTGGCGTGGCGTCCCCTTAATCACCGTGCTCTTTATGGCATCGGTAATGTTGCCTTTATTCCTTCCAGAAGGTACTGATTTTGACAAGCTTGCCAGAGCGATGATCGGCATCACCTTATTCCAGGCCGCTTACATTGCTGAAGTTGTACGTGGTGGTTTACAGGCTATTCCTAAAGGGCAATATGAAGCGGCGTCAGCGATGGGCTTAAGCTATTGGAAAAGTATGGCCTTAGTTATTTTACCGCAAGCCTTAACACTGGTTATTCCAGGGTTAGTAAATACCTTTATTGCATTATTCAAAGACACCACACTGGTTTTGATTATTGGATTATTTGACGTATTAGCAGTCGTAGAAAAAGTACTCTCTGCGGATGCAGCATGGCTAGGTTTCCATACAGAAGGCTTGGTATTTTCCGCTTTTGTATTTTGGATATTCTGCTTTGCCATGTCACGTTACAGTATGTCACTTGAGCGAAAACTAGATACTGGGCATAAACGCTAATCGATCAGATTGAAAGAGCCTTACAATTAAGATAGTTAAGAAAAATTAAGCAGCTGAGAAAAATATTATGACAGACGCACAAGCAAACACGAACGAAGAATTCGCTATTCAATTAATCAATATGAATAAATGGTACGGCGATTTTCATGTACTCAAAGATATTAACCTGAATGTAAAAGAAGGTGAAAGAATCGTTATCTGTGGCCCATCAGGCTCAGGAAAATCGACGGTTATTCGTTGCATCAATCACCTAGAAGAGCATCAAAAAGGTCAAATTTTGGTTCATGGTGAGGAGATCACAGGCGATGTGAAACAACTTGAACGCTTGCGTACCGATGTGGGTATGTGTTTTCAGCACTTCAACTTATTCCCTCATCTAAGCATTTTGGATAATCTTACACTAGCACCAATCTGGGTAAAGAAAGTACCAAAAGCGGAAGCGGAAGCGACTGCAATGAAGTACCTTGAACGTGTAAAGATTCCAGATCAGGCACTAAAATTTCCAGGTCAGCTATCAGGCGGTCAGCAACAACGTGTCGCAATAGCACGAAGCCTATGTATGGACCCTAAAATCATGTTGTTTGATGAACCAACCTCAGCACTTGACCCAGAGATGATTTCAGAAGTATTGGACGTAATGATTGAACTAGCCAACGAAGGCGGCATGACGATGCTTTGTGTAACGCATGAAATGGGCTTTGCAAAGAAAGTTGCTGACCGTGTTATCTTTATGGATGCAGGGCAAATTATTGAAGAAAATATACCCGAAGAGTTTTTTAATAATCCTCAGTCTGAGCGTACTCAATTATTCTTGAGCCAGATTATTGATCATTAATATTTCAGCTTAATGGATAATATAAAAAACCACCTTGAGGTGGTTTTTTATTGCCAGAAATAAGCTCCACTGGAATGCAGAAAGTATCAATATTTAAGACAATATCATTTCCATTTCTACATGCTGTAAACCTGCATCCATAAAGGCTTCGCCACAAGTTTTGAAGCCGAGCTTCTCATAAAAAGATTTTGCAGGTAATTGCGAGCCTAAATAAACCCGTTTATAACCTCGCTCCTTTGCCACCGTGATTAACGCATCCATCACCATCGCACCCACACCTTCTTTTCTAGCGTATTTTAATACAGCTATACGCCCAATATGCCCATCTTTTAGTATTCGCCCTGTGCCGGTGCTTACATCATCTGCGATGACTAAAACGTGTGTCGCAACCTCATCTAAACCATCAAAATCTAATTTACTGTCTATTCCTTGTTCATCGATAAAAACAGCTGTTCTGATGTGGATTATATCGGGCCCATATTCCTTATCAAATTCCACAATCAGCGAGCGCATCAAGAAGCTTCCTTTTTATTCACCAAATAGATTCCCGAAATCACCAGTGCCGCACCCATTGCTAATATCAATGTAAACTTTTCATCCAAAATTAACCATGCCCAAAATACCGCACTCACTGGCATAAAATATACGAACACAGCAGCTTTGGCTGCGCCGAGTTCTTTTACACCATCTTGAAACCACACAAAACTAAGTACCGTAGCAAGTAAAGCGAGATAGAGCAGATGCAAGCCTGCATTCATGGATAATGTTTTCGTTGCCGTAAATAAGTCAGCATTTAAAGCCGCAAAAAATAGTATTACTGTGCCGATACTGCTTGCGTAGGCTATTGTTGCAAGAGATGAGAGCTTGTCGCTCATAAATCGTCCAATCAAGGTGTAAGTAGCCCAGCTAAATGCGGAGCCAATGAATGCCAATTCACCTTTACCGATTCCATCGTCTACCAAGCTTGAAAAATCGCCTTTAGTAATAATCAAAATTGCACCAGTAATACAAAGTAAAAATCCAAACACGCGTATGAAAGTGAAGCGTTCTTTAAAAATAAAAGCAGCACCTAATGCGATCAATATGGGATTGATCGTTGCAGTAATTAAACTGCCTCGCCCAGCTTCGGTATGCACCAAGCCATAGAAGAAAAATAGATTATACAGTGCAACACCCGTTAACCCCATTCCGAACAGAAAAAGGAATTGTTTTTTGTTTACTCGAGGAAAACGCCCTTTTTTGAAGTAAAGCAGAGCTAGCAAAAAAGAGGATGCTAATAAGAATCGTAAAAAAGCAGAGACAGCAGGATCAAGCTCATTACCAAGCAAACGTGCCGAGGTAAATGTTCCACCCCATACGAGCATGGCAAACAATAATTTAAAGTAGATTGCCATTGTGTTTCAGCCTGAACCAATGAATTGAAATGGGGTACTTGAAAGTATAGCCGAGAGCATAAGGAAAAATACAGCTATAAGCATCATACGATCTACTTATTTGTAATAAAGCATCCCATGATCTATATATATGTATGCATTAGTAATACTAATATGCAGGGTTCTTCAGCGAGGGAGAACACCAAGAAACTTATTAAAAAAGGAGATTTATCATGTCACACGCTCATGGTGTTAGTTTTGATGTTGTCGCCCCAAGATCTAAATTCTATCAAGGACCATTCGGTCGAATATGTGGTGATTTACCGCCGTGGTCACCTCCCCATCTTGACCGCTTTAATAATGAGACACAAATTACAGCTCACTTTTTGGATATTGCAAATGATATGGTTGAAGTTCCGGGAAAATCCCCAACAGAAATTGCAGCTGACAATACATTAACAAATGATCTTGAACAGCAGTTTGGCTCAAAAATACCAGCAGGATATACATATTTTGGGCAGTTCATTGATCACGATATCACATTTGATCCTGCATCATCATTAATGCGCCAAAATGACCCTAATGGATTATTAAATCATAGGACTCCACGACTAGATCTAGATAATATCTATGGGAAGGGTCACGGTCAAAGTCCGTATCTTTATGATGACGATGACCCTGATAAAATGTTGATTGGCCAGATTCCAAATACTAACCTGCGAGACTTACCTCGTAACTCACAAGGAAGGGCTTTAATCGGTGATATGAGAAATGATGAGAACAGCATGGTCTCACAATTACAGCTGGCTTTTTTGCTATCACACAATACTTTAGTGGATAGAGCGCGAGCACAGAATGTCGCAGAACCTTTTGAAGCAGCCCGAAAGACTCTACGTTGGCTCTATCAGTATATTGTTTGGAATGATTTTATCGTTCGTATAGCTAATGACGAAATCCAAAAGTGCGCCTTGAATTTAAAAAAGGCTTGTGGAGGTCGATCTGTTTGGGATATGGGATTAAGCGATATTTTTAAATGGAAAAATCAACCCTATATGCCTGTAGAATTTGCAGTAGCAGCGTACCGTTTTGGGCACTCCATGGTGCGTAACGGTTACCAGACGAATAACCCTCATCGTGGTTTTGGTAATTTTGCGCCTATATTCGATAATAATGGTAGTGATGACTTACGAGGCTTCAACACAATGAATAAAAGCAACGTTATCCAATGGGACTGGTTTCTTGAAATGACGACTTCATCGGGGCCATTTCCACAGCGAGCAAGGAAAATAGATACTAAGTTAAGTAATTCACTGGCATCCTTACCCATAGAAGGCCCTGGTTCAGCGATGAATATACTAGCATTTAGAAACCTAGTGAGAGGGTGGCGTTTTGAACTGCCATCAGGCTCAGATATCGCACGTAAGTTTTGCATTAAACCAACAGCAATAGATCCTGAACGAGATTCACTTTGGTACTATATTTTGCAAGAAGCTGAAAACATACCCGGTGCCAACAAAGGGCAAATGTTAGGGAAGTTAGGGTCAACAATAGTATGTGCAACGTTTGCAGGTTTACTTAAAGGGGATCCACTTTCATGGCTAAATTTAGACCCATGTTGGACTCCAGATGAAGACCCACTCCTTGAAGAGGGTGATAAGATCGATGCTGGTGATTGGACATTGGCTTCAATTATTCGTTTATCAGGGTTGCCTGTAGATGCTGATGATATAACTGCTCAGACGTAATAATTGATAGCTATAAGCACACCCCCCCACTTTTACACGATGTTTATATAAACATCGTGTAAAAGTGGGGGGGTGTGCTTCATATATAATTTAAGCAACAGATATAGTTGAAACAGTTTCTTCACGCTGATTGACTTGTCTTACGATACCAGCGGCGGTTAGATTGATTTCTTCCAACTGCTGTTCACGTGTGGCATGTTCGATATAACAATCGGGTATACCTAAGTTAGTTGTTGATATTTGAATATCTTCTTTACTCAAAAACTCATTTACTGCGCTACCTGCACCCCCTTGAATGGCGTTATCTTCAAGTGTTACGATGCGCTGATATGAGGCTGAAATTGTGCGAATCAATGCTTCATCGATGGGTTTAACAAAACGCATATTCACCAACGTTGCATTAAGCTCATCTGCCGCTTGCATTGCTTCGGATAATAAAGAACCAAATAATAAAATGGCAATTCCCGTGCCTTCACGAATGATTTCACCTTTACCAATTTCAAGCGCGACCATCTCTTCTTGTGGCTCAATGCCTACGCCTTTACCGCGTGGATAACGCACTGCCGTCGGGCAATCTTGTTGATAAGCCGTGTAGAGCATTTGGCGACATTCATTCTCTTCCGTTGGCGCCATAACAATCATATTAGGAATGCAACGCAGATAAGATAGATCGTAATTTCCTGAATGCGTTGGCCCATCAGAGCCAACTAAACCCGCTCGATCAATGGCAAATACAACAGGCAGGTTTTGTAATGCCACATCATGAATCAACTGATCATAAGCGCGCTGTAAAAATGTAGAATAAATTGCCACCACAGGCTTTAAGCCTTCACACGCCATGCCAGCGGCTAGCGTTACCGCATGTTGTTCTGCAATTGCCACATCGTAGTAACGCTCAGGAAATTTCTCAGAGAATTCAACCAAGCCAGAACCCTCGCGCATGGCAGGTGTGATGCCGACCAACTTTTCATCTTGCGCCGCCATATCACAAATCCACTGCCCAAATACTTGCGTATAAGTTGGCGTACTGACTGCTTTAGATTTGCTTACGCCCTTCTTTAGATTAAATCCAGAAACGGCATGGTATTCAATCGGATCTTTTTCTGCTGGTTCATAACCTTTGCCTTTTTGAGTCACTATATGCAAAAATTTTGGCTCATTGATGTCTTTTATATTGCCAAGAATTTTGACCAACTCAATAACATCATGCCCATCGACAGGGCCGTAATACACGAAACCCATTTCTTCAAATAGCGTTGCCGCTGGCATGATCATGCCTTTTGTATGTTCTTCCGCTCTTCGTGCAAAGCGTTTCATTACAGGTGTTTTAGACAGCATTTTTTTACTATTCTCACGCATGGTGGAATAAAAACGACCCGATAATAAACGCGCTAGGTATTTGCTTAGTCCGCCTACATTAGGGGAAATCGACATGTCGTTATCATTCAAAACAACCAGCATTTCAGTATCAATATCACCGGCATGATTGAGTGCTTCATACGCCAGACCTGCTGTCATTGCACCGTCGCCTATTACGGCGATTGCATGACGATCTATTTTTTGCTGTTTTGCCGCTAACGCCATGCCGAGCGCAGCACTGATTGAGGTGCTTGAATGGCCTACACCAAAAGTATCGTATTCGCTTTCTTCACGCCGTGGAAATCCACACAAGCCATCTTTTTTCTTTATAGAACCCAGTTCTTTTCGACGACCTGTGAGCAACTTATGTACATAAGCCTGATGCCCCACATCCCAGACCAACTTATCGTTAGGCGTATCGTAAACATAATGTAGCGCAACCGTTAATTCTAGCGCGCCCAAGCCCGATGCCAAATGTCCGCCAGATACCGAAACCGATTGCAGTAAATACTCGCGCACCTCTTCACAAAAAGCAGGAAGCTCTTCAACGCTTAATGCTTTTAATTGTTTCGGTGTATGAATATTATCTAATAACATTGTCTATTTCTAATCTATGTTTATCTGATCAGCTAAGCAATTCGCTTGACTATAAATCCTGCAATTTCTCGTAATAAATCAGCTTCTTTCCCAAAGCTCTCTAGTGAATTTAGTGCTTTTTGGTGCAATTGATAAAGTTTTTCTTTTGCCGAGTCCATTCCTAAGATGGATGGATAGGTTGGCTTATCTGCCGCGCTATCCGCACCTTGTTGCTTGCCCAAGGTTTCAGTATCACTTTGGATATCCAAAATATCATCACGCACCTGAAATGCTAAACCAATAGCATCCGCATATTCTGCTAAGTTCTCACGTTGTGATAACAAAACATCATCATCTGTATTATTGCAGTATGTTGCCATTAATACACTCGCTTTTATCAATGCGCCTGTTTTATGGTTGTGCATGGTTTCTAGCTGACTTTCTGTTAATGCTTGTCCAATCGCGCCCAGATCAATCATTTGTCCCTTAACCATACCACTAGCGCCCGATGCGGTTGTGAGCGTATGGAGTATTTTTAATTGATTTTTAGCGGATATTCCGTGCAGTGGCTGTGACAGAATTTCAAATGCCAGCGTTTGCAAAGCATCGCCCGCTAGCACCGCTGTCGCTTCATCAAAAGCGATGTGCGAAGTCGGCTTACCACGGCGTAAGTCATCATCATCCATGCAAGGCAAATCATCGTGTATGAGTGAATATGCATGAATAAGCTCAATGGCGGCGGCAGGCTTATCTAAAAAGTCGGCATCAATGCCCAGCGCTTCACCCGCAGCATAAACCAATAAAGGACGCACTCGTTTGCCACCACCCAAAACGGAATAGCGCATAGCTTCATGTAATTTTTGGGTGCTTGTTTCTGCGTTTGGGAGTATTGCATCTAACACAGTCTCAATGCGATGCTGGTAGGTTTCTTGAGGTTTCATTATCGTATTATTGGTTATTTTATTCGGGAATATGAAAGTCTTCTTCGTTGTCAATCGTGTTGCTGTTTAAAGAATCTGTCAAAATCTTTACGCGCTGTTCTGCCTCGGTGAGTGCTTTTTGACAGGTACGGCTTAACTTTATGCCTTGCTCAAACTGCTTTAGCGACTCTTCAAGAGAGAGATTTCCTGTTTCTATCTGTGCAACAAGCGCTTCCAGCTCTGTCATCGCGGTTTCAAAATCAGGGGTTTGGGATTTCTTTGTCATAGGGTGATATTGTTACTTCAAACATATAAAAGCAAGGGGAACTTGCGCGATAAATTAGATTCTATTAATATCCCGTTTCGTTCAAAAATACTGGGTTCTTTTTATGTTAGATTTTCGCTTTGGTTTACCAATGTTACTAGTGACTGCCATGATAGCTTTTGCATGGTTAAGTTTTTTCTCTGTCGTATTTATTCTGTAGTAACAATTAGAAAATTCCATAAAAAAAGGCTGACAATGTTGTCAGCCTTTTTTTATGCTTATTAAAAGCTTAAGCGATCATTACTTAACAGTAGTTAAGCCTAGTATCGCCCAAGACTGCATACCATCACGGTAGTATTTAATCTTTTCAGCAGGGTAGCCGAACTTCAATAAAGCAGCCATACTTGCAGGTGATTGACCACACCACATACCGTTACAGAACATAACTAATGTTTTAGCTTTTGAGAAGTCGAAAGCTTTAGATGTATCTCCAGCAGCAATTGCCTCATCAACATCAACATCATCCATGCCTTTTGTTACGGTTACACCAAATTTATCAGCCATAACTTTCATAATGCCTTCCGTTGTAGCACCTTTCTTAGGTGTTAGCTCAGTCCATGAGATATTAATAGCACTTGGAATAGTTCCTTTAGCAACCCAGTCAGGTGTACGAGAATCAACAAGAACGATGCTCTTGTCGCCATCACTCATTTTCTTTGCGTAATTGATAACCTCTACTTCACCAATAGTTTCAACACCTGGTGCAAAAACCATAGGTTGAATACAGAACGGTGGGCATGGACGTGATGTTTTTGCAAACGCAGGAATAACTACCGCAGAGTTATCTGGGTTACGTTTGATTTCTACATCTTTGCCGTTGTGCTTAACCGTTACACTTGATATTTTTGGTGTAATGCCAACAGGCTTGCCTGCTTTTGCTTGAGCAGTTGTCGTTGCCAGTGTTAAACCTGCCATTACGGTTAATGTTGTTAATATTTTAGCTAATGTCATAAAATTCTCCTCCTAGAGATTTTTCGGGTAGTAATAGGCATTATTGCCCTTCGTTGTTATAAAAAATTATAAAACCGAGTATTTGTTTTTTAAAATTTAATTTATTATTAGATTTTAGTCGCAATCAGGCTCTTCATCCTCAGCGTCTTCTTTCTTTTTTTCATCTGTTGTTTCTACTTTTGCCGTATCTTCTGCTGCTGCTTGTGTATCCGTTGCAGCATACACAGGTGTTGACGCTGCTAACATGTAAATAAGCAGCATAGACATTAAGGAAATCACTTTTTTCATAAAAATATCTTATATGTATTATTCATTGGGTGTCTATAAATAGCATAACTATATGAATTTTTCAAGTAAAATTGATATATATCAATTAATTAAGGCGAGCCTTATATACTTATATTGAAATAAAATAAAGTAATAACCTACTTTTGAATCCAAAAAGTAACAGGACCATCGTTGCATAAACTCACCTGCATATCCGCCCCAAACTCGCCTGTTTCAACGGAGCTTACCAATTCGCGTGCTTGTTCTACAAAATAGTCATAATACAACTGACCTTCTTTAGGCGACGCTGCAGATGCAAAACTTGGACGTGTGCCTTTTTGAGTATTCGCAGGTAAGGTGAATTGAGGAACGACTAGTAGTTCTCCGTTAAAATTTAAAAGTGAAACATTCATTTTGCCATCTTCATCTGCAAAAATTCGGAAGTTAATGACTTTGTTTAATAGGTCGTCTGCATTTTTATGTGTATCACCTTTCTCTACGCCCAGCAGTAGAAGGATTCCTTCGCCGGTTTTACCGATTGTTTCATCACCAACGGTTACATTGGCATGGGTGACGCGCTGGATTAATGCAATCATTTGTACTCTCGGTTATGACTATAAAGCAAAGCACACCCCCCTAGTTTTACATGAAGCTTTTTATAAACAGAAACTCCATGTGAAAGTAGGGGGGTGTGCTTTCTATAAGGTTTAATTTGGTTCTAGCTTTTTCAGCATATCATCACTGGCTTTAATCAAAGCAGCCGTTATACCCGTCTCGCCCGCAGAATGCCCTGCGCCTTGCACCACAAAAAAGTCTGCCAATGGCCAAGCTTTCTGTAACGCATAGGCTTGCTCAATCGGGCAAATCATATCGTAGCGGCCGTGTATGATAAAACCTGGAATATCTTTTAAAATGGAAGCATTTTTGAGTAATTGGTCAGCCTCAAAAAAACTCTCGTTTACAAAATAGTGTGCTTCAATACGTGCAACACTCAGCGCCGTACTCGGATCACTAAAATGCTCTAAAACCGAAGCACTAGGTTGAAGCGTTGCCGTGCGTGCTTCCCATAACGACCATGATTTTGCAACACGCATACGTGCAATTTCATTGCCTCCTGTTAAACGCTTATGATAAGCATTTAATAAGTTATCTCTTTCGTTCTCAGGGATTGGGGCGACAAAATCTTCCCAGTAATCGGGGTAAATTCGGCTTGCGCCTTCTTGGTAAAACCAATGTACATCCTTTGTTGTGGCTAAAAATATGCCACGAACAATCAAACCCGATACCCGCTGAGGATATGTTTCTGCATAAGCGAGTGCCAGCGTAGAACCCCATGAGCCACCTGCGACAACCCACTTTTTTACACCCAGTTCTTCACGAATTTTTTCCATATCAGCAATGAGGTGCTGAGTCGTATTATTCTCCAGCGAAGCATGCGGATGCGAACGCCCACAACCCCGTTGATCAAACAAAATAATACGGTATTTTTCAGGATTGAAAAGCTGACGATGATATAACTCGCAACCCGCACCAGGCCCACCATGCAAAAAAACCACAGGCACGCCATCTTCATTGCCGCACTCCTCCACATAAATATCATGCACATCATCAACTTTTAAATGGAAGTGGCGGTTTTCGTGTATCGGTGGGTAAAGTTCGCTCATAGTAGTATGCTCTTATTATAAGAGTGGTAGACGATTATTAGCCATAATACCTAACTAATCGCTAATCATAAAGCCATCTGAAGCATGAGGAGAAGTGAATTCAGCTTATGAAATAAATTCATAACAATCATGTAAAACTGGGGGGGGGCGTGCTTAGCCAAATGACCTTACAAGCTCTTCGATAGTCCTGCCTTTACATCATCAATACCATAACTAGAACGCTCCTCAAATTGCACAGACTGTAAATGCTCCAATACAGATGCAATCTTATTGTTTTCTCTATTTTGAGATTGCCAATTGTCCAACCATTGCTCTAGCGTTGTGTTTTCCTGCCAGCCATTTGCTTGGGCGTAGTGTTTTAATGCATCGCGAAGTTCGGTGGTGTTTTTTGCTTGTTGGATTTTGTTTTTTGCATGGCGGATATTTTGTTGCTTCTTCAAATAGTTGTTAATTTTCTTATAAGCCTTGAAGAGAGCTAATAGAATAATTATAAACGCAACTATCGCTAGAAATAATTGAAGATAAGGATTAAGCGCCCAGTGTATGGGTGACTTTGAGAGTGCTTTTTTAAGCGTATTATCTTGTGGGTCAAAAAACTGGATACTTAGCTCTGGCAAGGATAGTCGTCCACTTTTTAGCGCTTTTATGGGGAGTTGATAATGCGTGGAATTTTTAAGCCCTGAAAAGTTTTTTGTCGTGATTTGTTTGATTGTCTCTGGCAATACTTCCAGTGCAGAATTCTTTTTTATTTGGTTTAAAACAGGCGGTATGGTTTGTGGTAGTACATCGTTTGTGATGACTTTGATGTTCCAGTTGGTGAGTGTTTTTGTTGTATGTAATCGGCCGTATTTTCCTGCATCCAGACTATTTTCAATGACTACTTTTCCAACGGGCATAGTGGGTGGAACATAGCTTGGCAATGCTTTTATATTCAGTATTTTTATAGGAAATTTAAGTTTCTTTCTTTGTCCGCTTGAGGGACGATAATATATCTTGGGTAATTCGATTTCATAGCGCCCTGCAACTAGCGGGAAGAGTATCCAACCTACTTTTATTGTCCGCTTATTTTTTTCTGTTTCTGACTTGAGTGCGGTATACGGCAGCTCAATCACCTCGAAATCCGACAAGTCCAAAGCTTGCGTTTCAAGCCTTGCGAACTCATCGGTTGTAGTCGCTTCAACAGACAATATTACCTGCTGCCTTTGCCATACATTTGATGATGAAAGTTTTGCTTCAACTTTCCACTGAAGTGAATCATCAGCTTGTGCATTACCAAAAATGAGCAATAAAAATAGCAAAAGAAACCTTACCATGGCTGTTGCCCCGGCACGATTTGGGGTTCTTTTAACTTGGCAGGAAAACCCTCTTCAATCTCAAATAAGCGCTTCCACATTTGCAGTGAATCATCTTGGTCGCGCAATAAGGATATTCTGGCCTGCTCTACATTGCGTTGTTGCACGCGGTGTTTTTCAGCGTTTGGGCCATCCATCATTTTTAGATGCGCCAAGCCCTTGCTGAGCAATGAATCCAGTTTTTCTTTGGGAAGCTCTGGCAATACGGACTCTACTAGCTCAGGTGTAATATTATCTAAACTTGTCACAAGCTGATTGGGGTTGTTTTGCTCTCGTTGGCCTAAACCCTGATTAGCACGCCCTGCGATGCCTCGCCTTCTACGTTTTTCTAATAGTGCGTTTAGCTCTTTGGTGAGAGTTAAATTATGCTGGCTTTGAGTTTGCTTGGGCGCATAGCGCAGAGCATCTTCAAACAGTTGTGCGGCATTTTGGTAGTCGCCTTGCTGAAAATAATTATTACCTAAATTATGCATCGCCATAGCACGCTCGCTACGGGTGTTGGCCTGTAAAATAGCGGAGATAAAACCCGATGTGGCTAGCGCGTATTCTTGATTTTTATAGTCTTCGATACTACTTTGCAAACTGGCAGAAAAGATATTATCTGCATACGCTTTTGAGTAAGGGCTAAGTAAACTACCCACAAATATCAACGCTAAGATTGCTGTAACGGTATTTGTCTGCGGAGCATTTAACTTAAATGGCACAAGCGAAAGTAGCAGTAACAATAAAGCAGGAAATAAAAACCACTGGTAATATTCTTGCCATTGCTGATTCTCATCTTTTGGGTCGGGCTTGGCATTGCTCGCAACAGTTTTTAATAAGCCTTGGGTATAAAGCGTTTGCCACTCGCTTTCATCAGCATAAACTTCGCTAAACTTTCCGCCCCCAATTTTTGCAAATTGTGCGAGTAATTTAAGATTACTCTTGGTGATTATGCCCTGCCCATTGTGTTGCAACCAACCACCTTGTGACAAGGGAATAGCCGCCCCTTCTGTTGTTCCTAAGCCGAGTATATGAGTGGAGATTTTTTGCTGGCGTAAATTGTTAAGTGTGGATTCAATTTTTGCTTGATCTGTGGTTTGATCAATATCACCATCACTAATCCACAAAATAGCTTTTTCTTGATGTGCTTCACCGCCAGATTTTTGCAAAGCCTTCGCCGCCATTAATAACGCAGCCGATGCTTCGCTACCTTTGGTTGGTAGTACCAATTTATTTAAGTCTTTAAGATAAAACTTTAAAGCATTATGATCATTGGTCATCGGCACAAATAGATGCGGGCGGGCGGCATAAACGATGCTACCAAAACGAACATCATCACGCTTGGTCAGCGTTAGTAATTCATGCAATTCTTGTGAGGCTCGTTGTAAGCGTGAAGGTTGAATATCAGTGGCTTTCATCGAGGCAGAAACATCAATAACCAGCATAATATCTAAGGCAGAAGCTTGTTTTGAATCGGCTGATTCAAGCGCTGTTCTTGGCCCTGCCATCGCAATGGCTAATAGAATTATCGCCAACCAATAGGCACTGTTACGTGAAAATACTTTTTGCATCAGGCTTTTTTGTTGTGTTACTTGAACCCATGGCAACAGGTGTTTATCTGCAAAACTATTGCTGGCTTTATTATTTTTCCAGCGCAAAAACAACCAAAGTAATAATGGCTGTAATGCCAATAACAACCACAATGGTTGGCGCCAATCTAGGTAATTGAGCATGCTCATTTTTTATTACCCAAAAGCGAAAGTAACTGCCTTAGAAAAAGTAATAGCAAGCCGAATAACAAAGGGTAAAAATACAATGGGTGTTGAATATATTTTGGCTCTTGAATCGCTAAGTTTTGGCGTAGCTTAGAAATATCGGCAATGGCTTTTTCAAGCGTATCGCTATTTTCTACGCGGTAGCTTTTGCCTTTTGTTGTGCTGGATATTCGCTCAAATAATTCCACGTCCACAGGCTGATACAAACCACTTGTTGTAGATAACTGTTGCGTGCTGTTAGCCGAGACATTGCTGCCAATCGCAATGCTAAATAACGGAATATCATATTCTGCTAAAAGCTCAGCGGCAGCGTGCACATTCACTTTCCCGCGAGATTCATCCGCATCACTAAACAGTATAAACGTTTGGTGACGCTTTTTATGCCCAGCATCTTTAAGCGCATCTTGTTGCTTATTCGCCTCTTGAAGCCCAAGTAATAAAGCACTACCAATATCGCTATATCTCCCTGCAAGCGATGTGGTGATGCGTTGTAACATTTTTCGAATCAAGTTTTGGTCGTTAGTCAGTGGTACCAATTTATAAGATTGCTCGCCAAAAATAATAACGCTGATGCGCTCGCCCTCCATGCGCGATGCAAATTTATCTAGCAACTGGCGCAATAAATCCATACGGCTAATGGCCTTGCCATCGATTTGATAATCTTTGAGTTGCATACTCACCGATGTATCTACTAAGAAAACAATGTCACGCTCGGGTGGCGGATCAGGTAATTTCTCGCCTCTAAAAATAGGTTGGGCGATGGAAATAATCAAACAGCTAGTAATTAAGCCTGCCCAAAAATTAACTTTTCTTTTTCTAAGTTTGTCGCTTGTTTCTTCTGCTAAGAGTTCTGCCATTGGGTGACGGAATGTTTTTGATTCATTCAAATCAGCGGTGGCGATTGAAGGCTCATTATTATTTACGCTTCGCCTTTGCCATAATAAATACAACCATAGCAATGGCAAAAGAAAGAGCCATTCGGGCGTAAGCCAATGTAGTTGGGTGTTAGACATCAGCTTTGTTTAGCCATGATTGCGCTTTTAAAATTAGCGATAAAAGATCAACCTGCGAAGGGTGTTTATCAGCATAAATGGCGTTATCTAACTCGCCTAAATAATCATGCCACGGGATACTATCTGGCATGTATTCATCTAGCCGCGTGAGGTTTAAGCCATGGCGCAGAGACACGGCAATATCTGTTGCAATATTTTTAGCTTGTTTTTCATCTGTAATTTTCGATTGTAAATGCTTAAGTTCGCGCCGTGCTTTTGCTTTGGGAGAGTTGCACTTTTTAAACCATACAAAAGCGAGCATGGCGAGCAGAAGCCCAGCAATTATCCAAAACCACCAGTAAAAAACTTCGGGTGGTGCAGGAAGAATCAAGCCTTCAAGTTGACCGCTGGCGAGTTTTTCTACCGATGTCTTCTCATCACTCATGCGCTTGCTTCCAGTGGTAAAGGAAGCAGCGATGTTAAAGAGTCATCCGTAGTAGAAATCGCCACATAATCTATGCCACGTTTTTTAAACAGTTGCTTGATGGACTCGTGATGACTTTCACTCATTGCTTGGTATTTTTGCTGTTGCTTGGCATTGCTTGAATCAATTTGAAAGTGCAACGGTGTTTGAGAGGAGGACTGTAAAGACTGCAAACGCATCACTCCATTATTTGAGAGCGCGTGTTCTGCAGGATCGGAAATGTGGATGGCGATAACATGGTGATGCGATTGTAGCTCCTCTAAATAGCGTTGGTGCTTTTCACCCAAGCCTACAAAATCACTGATGAGATAAACCAAAGAACCAAGCGGGTTTTTAACAGATAAATTCTGCAAAGTTAGTTGCCAATCTGTTTTATCGCTGTTACTGGGCAACAATGGCGGGCACGCTTTGTTGATTTGCGCTAACCAACTATCAAATGATTGGTCATTTTTATTAGGCGAAAACCATGCGTTTTCTTCATCCAAAATCAAACCACTCAATACTAGCCGATGTTGCTTTGCCGCATAACTTAGCAAGCCCGCTACTTTGACAGCTTGGGTCACTTTAAGCTGGTTTTTTGTGCCGAAGCGCATAGTTGTTCTGCGATCCATTAAGATACACATCGTCGGGCTAGATTCGGTATGAAAAGTTTTCACCAAGGTTTCATTACTGCGCGCAGTTAAACGCCAGTTGATAAAACGCGGATCATCGCCCATTTGATACACGCGACTTTCGGCGTAATCCATACCGCTACCAATTTGCTTTGCGGGCAATGTGCCAGAGAAATGACTTTCTAATCGCTGAGAATATCCACGCGTGACTTTGAGTTGTTGCGCTTGCGAAGCTAAGTCGCTTAGCGCTTGCTCATTAAGTAATGGCGTAAAGCACACCCCCCCACTTTTACATGATGAATCTGTTTCTGATGGCTTTTGAAATAAACTGACTATAGAAAAACTCATGGCTGGCTCATGGCACAGGAATAACATCAATTATTTTTTGGATGATTCCATCTGCATTGAATCCTTCGGCACGAGCAGCATGATTGAGAATTAATCTGTGGCGCAAAACATCGGGTGCCATCGCTACAATATCTTCAGGAATGACATACTCTCGTCCCTGTAAATAAGCCATTGCACTACTGGCGCGTAATAAGGCAATGGATGCCCGTGGCGATGCGCCTGCCAATAAAAAATCGTCCCAATCTTCATTGATAGAAGCCAAATTACGGCTTGCACCAACCAGCGTCACAATGTACTTTTCTAGTATTTCATCCACATGGATTTCGGCAACTTCACGGCGTGCTTGCAAGACTAATTCGGCATCTAATTTAGTATCATCAATAACTACATCCGCGCCAAAATGTTGCTCACGATCACGTTGTAAAATGATTAATTCATCATCCGCGCTAGGATAATCTAAAACCACATGCAATAAAAAACGATCTAACTGCGCTTCAGGTAGCGGATAGGTTCCACTTTGCTCCAAAGGGTTTTGTGTTGCCATAACGATAAATAGATCAGGCAAAGGACGAGTAACGCCGCCGACGGTAACTTGGTGCTCTTGCATCGCCTCAAGCAATGCCGATTGGACCTTGGGAGGTGCACGGTTAATTTCATCTGCGAGAATTATCTCGTGGAAAATCGGCCCGGGCACAAAGTTAAACTCACCTTTGTTCGGATCATAAATATCACTGCCTGTTAAATCACCTGGCATTAAATCAGGCGTAAATTGAATCCGTTGAAAACTGGCATGAACACCACTCGCTAAAGTATTTACCGCCTTAGTTTTTGCCAAACCTGGCGGGCCTTCGAGCAGAACATGCCCACCTGTTAGCAAGGCAATTAATAGGCGATCTAACAGTGCTTGCTGTCCAACGATGGTTTTTTGTAAATGATCTCGAAGGGTTAAAAATGACTCTTGTGATTGCATCTTTTTTTGCATGTGCGCCTGCTTATCTAAAATCTAACTGAACAATGATGGTAACTCGCATAGTGAAGCGCATCAAGTTACACATCCATCGTTTCCTTTAATGAACGTAATATGCCACAATACGTTGGTATGTAGCAGGGCTGTCGCATGAATATCAGGGGAAGAAAAATGAAACTAGCATCATTAATTTTAATGGCGTTTTTTATTACAGGTTGTAGTAATTTTAATGAAAAGTTTGCATCAATGTCGTCATCAGATGTAAGCAGTCATCCGCTTAAATCAAAGAAAGACTTACAGATCGAGAAAGACCTAACCAGCGGCATATGGAAATACCAGCGTCAAAGCGACGACTGTAAAGATACCAGCTGGTCGCAAACCTTCTACAAAAATCGTTACTACAAATCAAGTGGTGCTGCTTGCTTATTGGCCGACGCCTTTTCAGTAGATGCTGAAAACTGGCATATAAAAAATCAAATCCTCTATATTACCAATCTCTCTCCCTTAGTTGGGCAAGATATTATTTTGAAATATGGCATTACCTTTCTTGATAAAAATAAGCTGATTTTGAGTAGCGGTCAGTATAAATATACTTTTCTGAAATAAGCTAAATACGAAGCACACCCCCCCACTTTTACATGACGTTTAAACTAGGGGTGTAATATACAGTTTAAAGTAGTTTAACCTAGCTGATCATTATCAGATCAAGCCAATCTCATGTGCGCTTTGCACTGCTGCCGTCCTATTTGTGACATGTAATCGATTGAATATTTCATGCAGATGTGCATTGACGGTATTTATTGAAATACTTAATTCATTTGCAATTTGCTTATTCAACAAACCCTGAGAAAGCAACCTTAATACCTCATACTGTCTAGTAGTGACATGTATATTATACTTGTCATTGCTATTTTCTAAGGTACGATAATCACGATATACACCGCCATTGCTAACGACTCTGACAGCATCAAACAAGCTATGCTTGCTATTTGTTTTGCAAATAAAACCAGAAGCTCCCGCGTTGATTGTCATTTCCTCAAACTCTAGGGATTCTATTTCAGAAATGATAATGACGGGGGCAAAAGTAGAAAGCTCTTGCAGTCCTTTTGATAGGTAGTCGTTATTTCCTTCGTATACATTTATATCTACAAAAATAAGTTCAACTTCAGCACCCTTTGAAATCAGGTCTAATCCCGATTTAATGTCTTTTGTATGACAAGTGTTTATGGATAATCCAGATACTTCTAAAAGACTCTTTAAACCATCAATGAATAAAGCCTTAGAATCAATAAATAATATTTTCATGCTGCACTCTCCTTCTGCACAAGGACACTGGTCTTACATATGTAAAACACATAATTATTTATTTTATTTGTACCTGCGCATATTTCCTTATAGAGCCTACAGTATTATTACAACAAACCAGAAGCCCCCTCATCCATAAGTATAGGACAAATTCATCAAGACACCTCAATTAATGCTTATAATGTTGATATTGATTATAATAATGACGAATCTAACGTTTAGGTATAGCTATCCTGATACCATTCTTAGAATTTAGTCGAAATAGTTTATGCATATCAGCATCATCAGCAAAAGAGTAGGTGTAGATGATTTTTTGACTATTTGCTCTCGCACTACCTTGGGTAGCGCCTTGTGTTATTTCCAAAATAAGCATCTGTCCGTGAGGTTGGATACTCACATTGCGGGGGTCGATACCTTCTATACTGATTTCAAGAAAGTATTCTTTTTCAGTTTCAAAGTCATTGCTTGAAATAGCAATTGAATTTGAAGAGGAAAAGTTAGAAACTATAATGTCAGCTACTACTATTGGCGCAACAAGACAAGACGAGATTAGCGCTACTAATAAAGTTAACTTCGCTAATCTCATCTTTAAGTCCTCATGTCTCTATTTTCTCCAACGCCCATTTTGTTGGACAGGTGCATTCAGCCATAAAGCCAAATACATATGCGAGCCATTCACTTTATCTTTAGCGTTTAATATTTTTGCTTTAACAAACTCGTTATGAAGGCGCTTTAATAATACCGCATCAGATAGTTTGGCATACTTAGCGTTCCTTTTATAAAGCGTTAGCACATTACGTCTTAGTGTGGATTTCCCTTCAATTAGGGATTTTGTTTCAACAACTTTTTCTATTGTTTTGTCTTTTTCCTCTTTTGTCGCATTAGGATCTGGAACAGTGATTGTTTTGCGTTGTACTAATGACGTATCTTTTTCTCCACGTTTGACTAATCTACGAGTTTTATTTTTCAAATACTCAGCATTTGCAAAGTCAGATAATACAGAGTTCATTAATAACTGGTCTCGCATATCGATTAAGCCTAACTTTGACTTTCGACGAGCAGGCTGTCGTTTGTTACGGTTAAAATTCTGAAAATCATAAAGCTTATTATTGGAAACCAAATCTTTAAATGAAATAAGTTTTTGATTCTTAGAGTTAGGCAAACACTTCCAGTAAGGCACTAGAGCATAACGACCTAACGTTTCAATTAAGCCCCATTCAATGAGTAGCCGAATAGCTTTATGGCGTGCATCAACTACAGACCGAGAAACGCTATAACCAATAGTATTGCCATCAATACTCAAGCCAAATGAGCGATCGCGACCTCGTTGGTATACCGTTACCGTATTAGTTGAACTTGTATTGTTAACAACATCTCCAACGGCGGCATAAACCACTCTAAAGTCCATTGTCATTCGTGCTACATTGGTAATCCCACTAGCACTTGCTTCTACATTTGTTATTCCCCTTCCTTTACCAAACTCTACAGAGCCATCAACACTGCTATCTTTTCCACTCACTAACCGATCATATTCTGTTAAAGCACCGTATATCTGTAATGTGTCACCACGATAATGACTTACTTGGAAACTATCTAAAAAAGGAGATTTTTTACCTACGATGCTACCGTATCTCGCAGCATCAAATAGCTCATTCGCTGACGGGACATGGACAACACGGATTGGACCACCGATTCTTGATATAAGACCCAACGTCATATCTTTAAAGTCACTGGGGATCTCACTGTTTGGATAAGTTACGGTTGAAACGTCTGTAGCATCTTTAGCTGATATAACGGCCAATCTGAGCGGGTTTACATTACTACCCATTCGTCTATAAGCGGTTAACATATCACCAAAACAGCCCAAGGCATTAGTCGCTGATGTTTTTGTTTTTACGGGAGGGGCTATTTCTTTACTAAACTCATTTTGTCTTTGAGAGCTTGAACAAGCACTCAACAAGAACACTGCAACACTAAAAGCAATGCCTATTTTTCTTCTCCTTTGTTCCATGACACACTTCCTTTTTATTCTTGTGGGGGAGAGAAAGCATACCACATAAGTGGTTAAAAAACAACAACCCTGTTGTATTTTTAATACACTCTATCGATGGATAGCAATTGAGTCCCCATCATTTTGGTTAATAATAATTATTGTACTTGCTCTTGTTCCTGGCGGAACAACCACAGACCCTGCATTTGTGTCACCGTTTGATTCGTTTCGAAATAGCGATGCATTTCTCCTAAAGCCATCGGCAGCTCTGTCAATTTGACGCGCATTATTCAAAACTTGAGCAACAATAAAGTCAATATTGACATTATTTGAACTAAAGCGCTTATTAAAGTTATCTAAGCCAGTATTAAATTCGGGGGCCTTAAATCGGTCTTTCTCTGCGTAAACAGGAGTAGTTATCAACACAAATGCACAGACGATAGAAAGAACCCCGCTAATTTTAAATAAGCACTTTTTATCACTCATTTTATCTTTCATAGTCATGGTTCTTTGCTCCATCGTCTGTGCATTGGTTTACTTTCGTACTACTATCTTAGTACAAGTTTACGTTAGTTGATCCTGATGTTGCGTTACCAACTGCAATAGAACCATGTGCAGTATTCATAACGGTAAGTTTGCGCGCACAACCACAACTATTGGCATTAATGTTCACAGAACCCGCTACTGCACGACCACCTGCTACTCCTATGAAGCCTGCCGCTCCGCCAGGACCAATTGCACCTGCAGCCACAACGACATCACCAACTGCAATGGCACCATTTGCATTGTTTGTTGATTCAATGACCAACTTACCTGCAGATGCAGTCGTTGATGTTAAAAGAGCTAATACAGCTGTTGCTGCTAATACTTGAATTTTCATGATAATTTCCTTATTAAAATAATTTAAATAAACAATAATTAAAACAAAAGCTGTTAAAAGCAACTATCACCGTGCTACGACACTCTGATAGTATATTTCTAACCCCTCTCATCTCCTTCGATTACGGCTTAGGATCACTCCATATCCGTAGCACTAAAGATAGACCTGAAAAAAGTTCAATAAAATAGTCAATTAAATCTAATTAATTAGAACTAGATAGAATTAACTACAGCCAGATTTATATTTTTGTTTATTTAGCGTATTCAAATAGATACTCACTCCTAGTGTGAAGATAGTTATTTATTTATAACATTTTCGTCTTTAACAGCTATTTAAAACTAGGAGGGTGTGCTTCAGATATTTAATTTACTCACTTACAAACCGCCTGAACCCTCGTAGTATTAATATCACCAATAAAAAACTGCATTCCATCTACCGTAGCGGCAAGTTTAAAGCCTGTATATTTCGCTAAGTTGAAAATCCTTGAGTCCTTGATGCTCCAAAAAAATAAGCGTTGCGTACTGCTCTTTTCTGCCAATGAATTAAGTACGGGGCAGATCAAACTTTGTAAAGACACTTTTCCTCGGCATTGTTTAGCAATTGTCAATGAGCATCCAAAATTGACCCACATAGGCATCGAATATTGACCCACCCTTGGGTTGTTATTTTAGCGCCTTTTGTTGGCTTTGTTTAAACCGATATGAATCATTTTTAGTCTCTATAATTGA
>JAKIUW010000028.1 GCA_021647365.1 Cocleimonas sp.
AATTATAGAGACTAAAAATGATTCATATCGGTTTAAACAAAGCCAACAAAAGGCGCTAAAATAACAACCCAAGGGTGGGTCAATATTCGATGCCTATGTGGGTCAATTTTGGATGCTCATTGACAATCAGCCGCATCAAAATATAAAAGAGGCATCATGGCATTGGTGTAGAGCATTTTTTCAAAATGTGGGATTTCCCAATCAGGATCTGTGGTGTAGCGATAAAACCCACCTGCAAGCTCATCATGCAATCCTTTCTGTGCCATTTTATCTAAAGTGAGTTTGATAAATTCATCAGCTTCTTTGTTCTTTGTGGTTTTATTTAGCTTTAGCAGCGCCCACATTTTAGGTATTTGAGGGAATTTACGTTGCTGTCCAAAGCCGCCTTGTAGCGTGTCGGCATATTGCATTGCCATTTCTACATAGCCGTTTGATAGCTCTTTTATGGTTTTTTGCTTTACCGTGCGCTCTTGTTTCTCAAGCATCGTTACCAACGTTTCACTCATGTCTTTCGCTTGCTTTGATAGCTTTTCTTGCTCTGTTTTCCATTTACTATCAAGCTGATCAAGCACACTAGAGAAATGCTCGCGCGGCATATAAGTCGCGCCCACTAAGGGGTAACCATCAGGTGTGATGAAAACATTCAGTGGCCAACCTGCTGTGCCATTAGTAACTTGTACAAATTCAATCAAGCGCTTATCCAATACAGGATTTAATTCACGATCAACTTTCACTGATATATAGTTTTTATTAAGCTTTTTAGCGATGCCTTTATCTGCATAGCTTTCACGCTGCATCACATGACACCAGTGACAAGCAAAGTAGCCGATGGAAACAAATATCAGTTTATTTTCTTTTTTCGCTTTATCCAGCGCGGGCTTGCCCCATTCCATCCAGTCAACAGGATCATTCCCATGCATCGCTAAATAGGGTGAGTGATGATTAGTTAGCTCATTAGCTGAGAGCGATATGGAAAAAATACTCGCTAAAGCGAGGGGAATAGCTAATAAAAGTTGCTTCATTTTTCATCCTTGAAGTTATTGAAGTGGTGAATATTATTATTCTAACTGATTACTACGTTTAAAGATGAATCCCAGTTGCGATTATATCCTTATCCAGAAGCACACCCCCACTTTTACATGATAGTTTTATGATTATTGCAAAACATCATGTAAAAATGGGGGGGTGTGCTTTCAGCATTCCTTAAATTAGGTATACTCTCCCCATGTCAGGAAATACTTACGGAAAACTATTCACTGTGACTTCTTTCGGAGAAAGTCACGGCCCCGCAATTGGTTGTATTGTCGATGGATGCCCTCCTGGAATGGAGCTTTCAGCAAGCGATATTCAAGGTGATCTTGATCGTCGTAAACCGGGAACAAGCCGCCACACCACACAACGCCGCGAGAAAGATGAAGTGCAGATACTCTCCGGCGTGTTTGAAGGTAAAACCACAGGCACACCGATTGCGATGATTATCCACAATACAGATCAGCGCTCAAAAGACTATTCTGACATTATGGATCGCTTTCGCCCTGGTCATGCGGATTACACTTATTATAAAAAATACGGCTTTCGTGATTATCGCGGTGGCGGTCGTTCGTCTGCGCGCGAAACGGCGATGCGTGTTGCTGCAGGTGGCGTTGCTAAAAAATATTTGAAAGAGCGATATGGCATCGAAGTTAAAGGTTATCTCTCTCAACTTGGACCAATAAAAGCAGAAACCGTTGATTGGGCAGAAATTGCCAACAACCCATTCTTTTGCCCTGATGCCAGCAAGGTATCAGAGATGGAAGATTATATGGATGCGCTACGCAAAGAAGGCGAATCCGTTGGCGCTAAAATCACCACCATCGCCACAGGCGTTCCTCCAGGATTAGGCGAGCCTATATTTGATCGTTTAGATGCGGACATTGCGCATTCGATGATGAGTATCAATGCTGCAAAAGGTGTAGAGATTGGCGCAGGCTTTGAAGCTGTCACCCAAAAAGGTACGGTACACCGTGATGAAATTACAATAGATGGTTTTCTTGGGAATAATGCAGGTGGCGTTTTAGGCGGAATATCTTCAGGACAAGAAATTATTGTTCATACCGCATTTAAAGCGACATCAAGTTTAAGATTGCCCGGAAAGACGATCAACCTAAAAGGTGAAGCCGTTGAGATAATAACAAAAGGACGACATGACCCTTGCGTAGGGATTCGTGCAACGCCGATCTGTGAAGCGCAATTAGCAATGACTTTAATGGATCATATGCTACGCCATCGCGCGCAGAATATGGATGTTAAGACGGATTTGAAAGATATTTAATGCTGCTGTAAAAACATCATGTAAAAGTAGGGGGGTGTGCATTCTTTAAAAAAGAATCAATGCCCAGCCGCTTTAATCTTAGCCAAACGTCTATTAGCCAGATTTACCGCGTTTTTATTTTCTGGAAAGTATTTGATCACATCTTCAAATGTTCTTTTGGCATAAGCCCAATTCTTTAAAGCATAAAAACTGTAGCCTAGCTTGATCGCGGCATCAGGTGCTTTGTCGCTATATTTGTATTTCTGTAGTACTTTAATAAATTCTTCCACGGCACCTTTATAGTTATTATGTGAATACATAATTTCACCAATCCAATATTGGGCATTAGCGGCAAGCGGACTTTCTGGCTGCATTTGAATATATTCTTGAAAGGCTTTTGTCGCGGCTGTGGGTGATGTTTTCATAAGCGAAAAAGCGGACTTATAAGTCTCGCTTTCATAGCTATTTGGCATTCTGATTTTTTTATTTTTATTAGGTGTTGCTGTAGAAGCTTCTGTAGAGGTTTTTTTAGGCACTTCTTTTGTCTCTTCTATTTCTTTTGTTGCTGGTGCTTTTTCAGTATTTGTTTCACTGGTCGCTTTTTCAGATTCTTTCTTTTCAGGTTCAGAAGGCTCATCCTTTGACTCTACTTCTGCTGATTTCGCTTTCTTATCTTCTGAAGAATCACTCGCATTGCTTATTTCATCAATACGTTCGTCTATATTGATAAAGCCTTCTTTCTGCCTTTTTTTCAGCTCTTTAAGCTGATGTCTCAGCACTTCATTCTCGCCATTCAGCTCACGTGCTTTCGTTTCCAGAGTTTCTAAACGCTCAAAAACATTGACCATCGTTTCAGGGCTTACATCCGCATAAACAGAACTTAGTGATAAAAATAAGCTGAGGATTATTCCTTTATGTAATATTTTCATTATTTCCCCTTTGAGCAAAAAGCCAGCAAGTAAAATCACCTGCTGGCAATTGCTTAATAATACAGCAATTTAATAATTGTCGTATTTAATTTCAACACGACGATTTTTCTGCCATGATTTCTTATTATGCCCTTGTACAACAGGGATTTCTTCACCATAACCAATGGTTCTTATTTGTTGGCTTCTCGCACCTTGTGTACCCATGATACGTCTCACAGATACTGCACGCTGTTCAGATAGTGCCACATTGTATTCGCGTGAACCGCGCTCATCAGCATGACCTTCAAGACGCATTTTCAGTTGCGGGAATTTTGCCGCCAATTTTGCATGTGTATTGATCAAAACCATGTATTCAGGGCGTATTGAAGATTGGTTGTAATCAAAGTATATAACACGCTGAGATAATAAGTTATTAGGGTCTTTTAAGCCTGCCAAGGTTAAATCGCTACCGTCACTAACATTACTGTTTGCATTGTTGCTGGGTAGGTAGTTTCCTTTAGTGCTGTTGCTGGTCACATTCGAAGCCCCCCCTTTACCAACTGTGCCATTTTTTGATCCAGCATTAACGGTAGTTTTACCTCCGTCTTTTGACGATGCATTAACACCGGGCTCATTTTGTGTCTGGCTGCAAGCGCCAAGCGCTAATGTACTTAAAATTATCGGTAAAATGATTCGTTTTGTTTTTACAGTTTTCATTGTCATTCTCATTGCTGTTTTCATTATAAACTTCCTTATCTATGTAAGTAGGGTGACCATGCTGGATAACGTATATCCCCTAGCGCTGATCTCAAAAATTGTTTCGATTTTCCGTTATCACTAACGACCGCTAATGTATTTTGTCCACCTCTTAGTGTGGTGTAGGCGACCATAGTTCCATTGGGTGCTAACGTGGGTGTCTCATCCATACGTCCATTTGACAACATATCTCTACCTGAGCCACCTCCAAGTGACTTTATCGCAACATGGAATGCACCACGATTGCCGGTGATAAATGTCATTTTTTTATTCGCAACATCTGCAGCACTGTTATATTTACCACCAAACGTTAAGCGTTGGGCAGACCCTCCGCTACCACTTACGCGATATAGCTGGGGTTTTCCGCCGCGGTTAGAGGTGAAAATAATTGAGTTTGTACCATTCCAGGTAGGCTCTGTATCAATCGCGCTTGAATTAGTGATTCGTTTTAACGCGCCACTACGCACATTAATCGTATAAATCTCAGGATTACCATCAAATGATAGGCTCACCGCTAATTTGCTTCCATCAGGCGACCATGATGGTGCGTTGTTACTACCTTTTCGCCCAGAAATTAAACGTTTAGCACCTGAAAAAATATTCTGTATATAAATACCTGACCTATTTAGCTCAAATGAGGTATATGCCAACTCAGTCCCATTAGGTGACCATGTAGGCGATGTAATTGGCTCACGAGAAGACATGATTTCTTGCTCGTTATGCCCATCAGCATCCGATACAAATAATTTAAATAGTCGGTTGCTACTAGCATTATTGATTACCGTGACATAAGCCAAACGTGTATCAAATGCGCCTTTTTCTTGGGTGATTTTCTGGTAGATTTGATCAGCCGCCTTGTGTGCAGGTCGACGAGAATTACTGTTAGCAGAAATTTGATAATTGGTTTTTGCATTATCAGATGTGCTGGTAAGCTCAATTGATAAACCACCGTTACCATCGTCTTTACCGCGCACAATATAGTCGGCAATGCCTTGATAAGCACTTGCATTCAGTGTGCCACCAAAGGGTGCAAGATTGGGGATCTTTGCACGATCAACAATAGTAAAGCGCCCACTACGTTTTAAGTCAGCTTCGATAATACCGTTATGTCCGCCAGGAATTGTCGCAGCAATATTTGCAATGTAGATGGGAATACCATCATTTGCTGATTTAGAAATGCTTAATTGTAGCTCCGCATGTAACGAAGATGAAAATAAGAATATAAATAATAATGAAATACTTTTTATATTATTTCTAATCACAGTCATATTTGTTGTAAAAATCATACACTCTTAGTCCCTTATAATCAGAAAAGTTCGATATTATTTAATATTTATTTATATTTTGTGGTAGAAATCGTCACTTTTATGTGTATTTCCACCGTGCTAAAGGCTCACTTAATTAGATTTCAGCATCATTGTAAATGTACGATCACTGTTTTTGAAGCGGTACTTAGCCTCTGTACGAGGCAAAGGTTCTGCGCTTGTGAATGCCTTTTTAACTGATGCACAAAAAGCAGGAGAACCATTGCAGCTTAAGACTTTTACTCCTCCAGTAATATAACCACTATTTGAAACTGTTATTCTAACTTTGGCTACACTTCCTGATGAGCTTGCTGCTTGATTCCAATGCCGTCTCACATGTCGTTCAACCTTGCTGCCCCATGAGTTTAGTGCGCCATTTCGCGCCTTATCTGATGATGCTTTATTGGCCGCAGAGGCCGTTGCCGCTTTCTTTCTGGCTTCGGCTGTTGCCGTCGCTGCATCAGCTTTTTCCTTTTCTTGTGCTTCTTCCCATTTGCGGCGACTTTCATCTCGTATTTTTTTATCTGCTAATTTTTTAGCCATTTCTTTTTTAGCTTTTGCAGCTTTGATAGCAGCGGCTTTCTCTGCTTCTTCTTTTTCCTCTTCTTCGGCCTTTGCTTTAGCGGCACGCTCGGCTCTTTCTACTTTTTCTTTCGCTGTTTTTTCAGCGGCTCTTTTTTCTGCCCTTCTTTCAGCACGCTCTTTGGCTTTTTTCTCTTCCTCTTCTTTTTCAGCCTTTTCCTCGGCGGCTTCTTTTGCAGCTTTACGCTTGGCTTCTTTCTTTGCTTTCTTTTTTTCTTCGATCTTTTCTTTTCTACGTTCTTCTTTACGAGCTTCAGCACGTTCTTTTCTACGTTTTTCCGCTTTCTCTTCTGCTTGCTTTTCTTCGGCTTCTTGCTGTGCTTTTTCCTCAGCTATTTTCTTTGCTGCCTTCTTTTCTAGTCGTTTTTTTTCAGCTTTGGCTTCTGACTCTTTTTCAGTCGCTTTTTCTTTATCACGTTGTTGCTTTTGTCGTGCTTCGAGCTCTTCTTCTTTTTGTTTTTCTACTTTCTTTTCTTCGGCTGCTTTTTGTTCTGCTTTCTTTGCATCAGCTAATTTCTGTTTTTCAATTTTCTTTTGCTCAGCCAATTTTTCTGCCTTCTTCTTAGCCAGCTTCTGCTCTTTGAGTTTTTTATCAACTTTACGTTTTTCTTTGAGTGCTTTTTCCGTAGTAGCTTTACTTGCTAATGCCGCTAGTTTGTTTTTTTCGAGTTGTTCCGCTTTCTTGGCACTATCGTCGGGCTTTTCCGTGGGCGGTTCTTCAACGAACTCTTCTTTTGGCTCTGCCTCAGCAGGGCTACTGGGCATTTCCAGTGCATTTGCATCGGGTAACACAATAGAAACGGGTATCCCTGCTTCAATTTCTTGAGGCTTTTCAGCCCAATCAAAACTTAAAATAAACAGGGCGGCGATGAGCAAGTGAAATATCACTGCTCCAATAAAGGCTCCTGGATGTTTTGATAGAAGTTTAATCATGACAAAGTTGTGTCTTTTGTTATTTATCTTCTTTTAGGTCTGCAACTAAACCTATTTTTTTAGCACCTGCTTGCTGTGCTGCGACCATTACGCGCATAATTTGCTTATAGGCAATATTACTGTCTGCACGAATATTCACGGCACGTAAGTTTTTATCGCCAAGCTGACCTTTCATGTGGCTGGTTAGTTCTGTTTCAGTAATTTCTTTGAAGGTGTCTGTACCATTTTCCAAAGTGATTACGCCTTTATCATCAAGAGAAATAGTCATTGGCAACTCTCCCTCACCTGATTCCATCGTGCTGGCATCAGCATCGGGCAAGTCAACTTGTACACCTGTTTGCATCATTGGCGCTGTCACCATAAAAATGATCAGCAGTACCAACATCACATCGATGTACGGCACGACATTCATTTCTGCCATCGCGCGTCTTTTTTTACAACGGCGCGACATTAGGAATCTCCATTTTTTAAAATGACTTGTCGTTCTAACAGAGTTGTAAATTCTTCACGGAAGTTTTCATAACGTACTGAAATACGATCAACTCTATCGCTGAAACGGTTGTAAGCGATTACGGCAGGTATCGCCGCAAATAATCCAATTGCTGTGGCGATTAAAGCTTCTGCTATGCCTGGTGCTACCACGGCAAGTGTGGCTTGCTTCATCGCGCTGAGTGATAAAAAGGAATTCATAATCCCCCAAACTGTGCCGAATAAACCAATGTAAGGGCTAGTTGAACCCACCGTTGCAAGGAACGTTAAGTTTTGTTCTAGCTTATCCAATTCACGTGTTTCAGCAACGCGCATGGCACGTGCGGCAGTATCTACGATGGGGAGTGTTCTAGGTGTTTCGCCTTTGTTTAAGCGCGCATATTCATGATAACCGCCAAAAAATATCGCGGCCATACCTTCTCGGTCGGTGCGTTGTGAGAGATCATTATAGAGTTTGTTGAGTGAGATCCCACTCCAAAAACGGTCCTCAAAAATATCGAGCCTTCTGTATGCTTTATTAATCTGCCCAGATTTCATGAATATTAAGAACCATGAAGCTATTGAGGCTAATACCAAAATAGCCATGACGACTTTCACGATCAGGCTTGCATCTAATATTAATTGTAAAATGGTTTGGTCAAATGACACGTTCTACCCCTTTTGTTATGGCGAGCTTTTAAGCGACACCTTCAATGGTTTCAATAATATGTTTGGGTAAGCGTTTTGGCTTGAATTTATTGCTATCAACGCTTACTACAGTAACCACTCCTTTGGCTAAAGTGATGTAAGCATCGTCGGTTTTATCGCCTTCTTTGCTCACTCGCATCACTTTCTGTTCAAATTGAATGCTTGTGTTACCCCTGTTTATGATTTCAGCGGAGACAAAAAGTTCGTCATTAAATATGGCGGGGCGTAAATATTCGCAACTTACGGCTCTTACCACAAAGATAAGTTGCTCATCACGAGCCAGTTCATCCAGCTCATAACCTAACTGGCGCAACCATTCCGTGCGGGCGCGTTCAAAGAAGTTGATGTAGTTTGAATGGTAAACAACCCCGCCTGCATCGGTGTCTTCATAGTAAACGCGGATGGGGAGGATAAAGGTTCGGTGTGTTTGTTCGTTTGTATTCTGCTCAATCATTGAGCAATCGTATCACATTCTTTATTAATAGATTTGTAACTATCATGTAAAAGTGGGGGGGTGTGCTTTTAAATAATATTACTCACTTAAAACTCCTTCTCCTTCCCCTCAGACTCCTTAATCCACATTTCATAATCCATACCACTGGCAAATAAGCACAGTAATATCCCCATGCCATCATTCGGTGTACTACCTTCTGCAGTGGTGATTCCAAGCGGAATTAAGTTAAGCACCGCGCCTGCAAGCGCGGCAAAGGCAAAGCTTTGTAGTGCGATGCGCGCGTAATCGTTTGTGACAATGAACATTTGGTCAAAGCCGCCGAGCATTATCATAATGATAAAAAATGCGAGTAGTTCTATTCCAGGCCCCGCAAAGTAGATAAGTGCGTGTTTTAAACGAGCCAGTGTGACGGTTTTTGGTGCTATTTGGACAAAGCCTTCTAAAGGAATGGAGCGGATTTCCATTGGCGCACCCAATAATCGGGTATGAATTAGCACTTTTCCAAAGCCAATCACAATGCGGTTTACACGCCAGCCCAGCGATTTTGCCATAATGGCGTGACCAAACTCATGAATGAACAATAACGGAACCCAAAAAATTACAAACAATAAAGCGCCCAACTTTTTTGGCTCGTAGTTACTCATGATTTCCATTGTCATCATAAAGAGAAACGCTAGACTGATGATAAGAATGAAAATTTTCTCACCTTTTGAGGTGGTTTCTTTGTCGCGGTGTCGTTGATCTATGTACATGATTTATCGTTATGTAGTGAGTTTATACTGTGTCATTGTATACTCTGCTTACTCAAAACTGGAGCTTTCCATGCAGTTGCCTAAAATCAATGAAGAAGTGCCCTTAAAACAAATCAAAAAAATCTGTGAATATTATGGCTTAAAGACATTATGGAAAAAAATAGAAAAGGACCCGCCAGCGATGACTTTTAGCAGTGATGGCTGCACCATGTGGCCAGATAAATCCAACGGTAAAGATATTTACCCCGCTTGTTTTTTGCACGATTTAAAATATTGGTCGGGTTATCCAAATGAAGACGTTGAGCGCCTCGCGGCAGATGCTGAACTGATGATTGATGTGGCGCGTATTAGAAAATCCACAAAAATGGCAGAAACCATGTTTCATGGCGTACGCGTTGGTGGGATGGGGTCGTTAAAAATGGGCTTTTCTTGGGGATTTGGGCGAGTATTGTAAATGTAGAAGTACACCCCCCACTTTTACATGACCAAGTAAAAGTCTATTTAATTAAATGCAAAGAAAAAGGGTAATCAAAATCTCCTTCTTTTCTTATCATAATCCCCGCAATAATTGCAAAGACAATACCCGTAAGCAACACCATAAAAGCTGGGGCAAGTAGTGGACGAATAACAGCTGCTAACAAAAACATTAAAAAAGCGATCAGTAAAATAGTCAGCTGAAAGTTAATGGCTTTTTTGCCTTGAACATCAAAAAAATCATCATCACCTTTTTTTAGCATCCAAACAAGTAAAGGCCCAAGTACTAAGGCAAGCGGCATAAGTAGGCCCGCTAAAGCGGCCATATGAATCGTCATCCCCCATCTTGCTTGATTGGATGTTAAATTATTGTTCATTCATTTCCTTCGATTGTCTTCTTGGTGTTTGTAATATGCAGTTTATCGTAAAGCCTAAAGTGGAAAGACCTTTTTTGTTATACTGCACCTAATATGTTTAGGCAAATTACAGTTTTTCAAGGTGATATTATGCGTTCTTTAAATACTCTTATGGTAACGATCGTTCTTACGATGCTATCAACACAAGCTTATGCAGAAGGCTTTTATAAATGGAAAGATGTACGAGGTAATACCCAATATGGGGACCAACCTCCTGCAAATGTAAAAGCAGAAAACATGAAAATGCCAGATATTACTGTTATTGAAGGTTTTAGTAGGCAGTGGCAGCCGTTAGATGCAAATAATTCAACAAACAATCAGGCTGCACCTGTTGTTGAATATGAGGCAAAGAGAGAAGAAAGAACTAGTGGTATTTATACCAAGCTAGCATTTGTTGCACCCAAAAATAATCAAGTCATGAGTGGCGGTTTTAAGGGCGAAGTTTCTGCGATGTTAAGCATTAAGCCCCCACTTAAAAAAGGGCATCAGATTGCTTTCATGTTGAACGGCAAAGAAGTATCAAAAAGTAAATCACGTATAAGCAACTTCACTAACCTTGGCGGCGGTACACACACCATAAGCGCCAGTATCGTTAATAGCCGTGGAACCGTTTTAAAAACAAGCACGCCTGTATCTTTTAAAGTGGTGCGCAAAAGAAATGGCAAGAAGAATAAAGTAAAGCCACAATCAGGTAATAATAGTTAAAAAGCCATTCTACTAAGTTTGTTGAAGCACACCCCCCCACTTTTACATCATTCTTAGTGATTAACGATAACCAACCCCCGCAACCTGTCTATACATTGAAGCAATATCTTTACTACTGTTTCGAATCAGTTTATCCAAACTCATCACAACGAATTCTAGTAGGTTTACAGAAATATAAGGGTGTTCCACGCATAGGCGTTTATACATAGGACGAGAGATCGTCAAAATTCTTACCGTCCCTTTTTTTCCAGCACGTAAGCGAATAGAACGTGGTTGACGATCAAAGAAAGACATTTCACCTGCCAAACAGCCAGCCTCAATACGACCTACGTCCATTTCTTTTCCGCCTTCATCGTTTACTAGGCGAATCTTGCCCTCTAAAACAAGATAAAACTCTTCACCTACTTCGCCAATATCAGCAAGCACTTGGTTAGGCTCGGCCTCAACAAGGTTTGTAAATTTTACAAATGTGGCAACTTCCTCAGAGGTGAGTGCTTCACAAAATTTTGGGCAGGCTTCAATAACTTGTTCTACTAATTCTTGGGTGGCGGTTGCAGTCATGAATATTTCTCTGTAGCTTCTGTTGTAATAAATCCAGCAAGGATTATATGCCTTGGTTATACTCTGGGCGATAGTTAATTAATAAAATTGAAGAGAAATTTATGAGCATAAGTAATGAAGATGTAACAAAGCTTATTGAAACTCGTTTTCCGGATGCGAAAATCAGTGTTGATGGTGATGGCTATAAATATGAAACCACGGTTGTTTGTGCAAGCTTTGAAGGCTTGAATACGCTAAAGAGACATCAGGCAGTTTATGCCTCTGTTAATTCAGCAATCACATCGGGCGAGCTTCATGCACTAACGATTACAGCAAAAACACCCGACGAGGTTTAATTAAGTGGGAGATATAAAAACTCACGCGTTAGATGCTCGTCGTTTACTGTGCCCAATGCCTGTTATTAGAGTGCAACAGTTGATAGATGAACTGGGCAGTGATGCTATTGGTGAACGTATTGAAGCGGTTTGTACAGATCCAGGTGCGTTATACGATATTCCTGCATGGGCAAAAATTCACGGGCATAAGCTAATAGAAGCCAAGGAAGATGACTATGAATACATCGTCACCATAGAGATTTGTGAGACAAGCTAGGCTATGACCGAAGTAACCACAAAGATCACCGTAACCAGTAGCGAAGATCGTTATAAAGCCACGCGCAATGTAACCCTAGTTGGTCTTGTGGTAAATGTGTTTTTATCACTGGCGCAACTTATCGGTGGTTTTTTCACGCACTCTCAAGCCTTAATTGCTGATGGTATCCACACGCTGTCTGATCTTGCCAGCGATGTGGTCGTGCTTGTCGCCGCGAAAATGGCGAGCAAAGATGCAGATGATGATCATCCTTACGGGCACGGTCGCTTTGAAACCGTTGCAACGGTTATTCTTGGGCTTGCGCTGGCAGGTGTTGCGGTTGGCATCGGCATGAGCGCTATCGGTCGATTGATGAACCCTGAACGACTCACCCAACCTGCACCACTAGCTTTACTTTTTGCTGCATTAGCCATTATTAGCAAAGAAGGGCTTTATCATTACACGATGGCTGTTGCGAATCGTATTAATTCCAAAATGCTAAAGGCCAATGCTTGGCATCATCGCTCTGATGCTATTTCATCGGTATTGGTTGCGCTTGGTGTAGCGGGAAGTGTTTTTCTTGAAATTCCATGGCTTGATTCTGCCGCCGCTGTTCTTGTTGCGGGTATGATTTTTTATATGGGCGCGCGCTTGATTCTGGATAGCACAATGGAATTAGTCGATACCGCATTAGATGTTGAAAAAACCGCAGAAATTAAAAACTTTATAGGGGCTATCGAAGGCGTGGAGCATATGCACCTGCTACGCACGCGTAAAATGGGTAACACGGTTCTCGCCGATGTTCATCTGCAAGTAAATTCATACTTGAGTGTTTCCGAGGGGCATTTTATTGCAGAAAATGTAATCCATAAACTGCGCAAAAAATTCCCTGAAATGCATGATATTACCGTGCATATTGATCCAGAAGATGATGAAACCGTTAGTCCATCTAGCCACCTACTAAGCCGTAATGAAATTATGGCAAAAATATATCCACATATAAAAGAGGCAGGACTAGATCAAGACATTCGCAATATTGTCTTGCATTACATCGATGGAAAGATTGAAATAGAAATCTTTTTAAGCGGGCAACAAGATGAAAGCAAATTAATCTTGTTAAAAGATGCTTGCAAAACCTGCGATGAAGTTAGAACAGTAAATATTCACCAGCAATTATTTAGCTAAGAGTGATCATAAAATGAAGTTAACACCTCGTGAGATAGTAACACCAAGACCTTCCATGTCTTTAAGCGTTCCTGAAGGTATGTCTCGTGTTGAATTTTTTAACAGTGCTGCCAACCTTAAAAATCTAGCAGAAGAAAATGGGTTATTTAGAACGCCCGAAGATTTACTCATGTACCGTAAACTTATCGGGCATAGCACCGAGTTTGATACATCCATAATTTTGGATACCTCACGCCGTATTCTAGATCCGCTCGGACG
Organism: Cocleimonas sp.; assembly: GCA_021647365.1. Lineage (GTDB taxonomy): Bacteria > Pseudomonadota > Gammaproteobacteria > Thiotrichales > Thiotrichaceae > Cocleimonas. The sequence goes on from JAKIUW010000028.1 coordinate 13,325, forward strand.
ACCTGTTCGCCGTGATCAAATGAGCCGTCAGCAGAAAAAAGTATGGTCAAAAATGACCACGATTTTGATCGAGTATATGCTAGAGAAGTACCCTGACCCTAAAAAGCATTTGGTACTGTGTGGCGAAGCCAGCCTTGATTCAACATGGCCGTTAAACAAGCCTGGCGTGCCCAGCATACGCATGATTCACAATCACTTTATGGTATTCCCGATTGCGGATTTAAAAGCTTCAAAAGAGGCAGATGCGAATAATCCTAACCTGACAGACAGCGGGCATAACACCTTATTCTTACGTCATTTAAGTGATGTGTATCACGAATTTCTGGATGTGCTTGATCTGCAGTTATTATCATTTTTACCCTCAGAAGATTGTGCCCTAGAACTTACAGGCTTTCCGCAAGGCTTGCCAAGCTGGGAGTTAAAAGGGGGTGCTGAAAAGCTCCATGATCAATATTTTTGGTATGAATTTGAACAAGTCTTACGCGGCTTTTTAGACTTCTATAAAACCTTTTTCTCACTGGTCGCAACAGGTGAAGAGCGCATCCCAAAAGATGCAAATTTCCCCAATCAAATAAACGACGTATTACTCAGCAACAATGCCTTTTTAAGAGTAGCGCGCGACCTGCGCGAGCAAGTTATCCAAGATCCAAAATTCGCCAATGAAATTCGCTGGCGACCTGCCTACAAACAAATCCTTTACCGCGATGATAAAGGGCGTTTGATTGTTACAATCTCACAAAACTCCGTCGGCAATGCCATCACTGAATTATTAGGCATTGTAGTCAATCGCGTAGAAGATAATGAAGAATATGCAAAGCGCGAACCAGCATTAATTGGGCGACTACTAGAAGCAAGACAGCGTTTGATTGATGCAAACCTAGGTGAGGCAATCTCTGCTCCTAGTTGGCCAAATGGAGAGTTTGTTGCGCCGAAGCGATAGGTAGTAATTTAAAAAGCACACCCCCCCACTTTTACATGATGATTCTTAATTATCTAATATCATCGCGTAAAAGTGGGGGGGTGTGCTTTTATAGTGTTTCCGAATGCAAGGTAAGCTGTGGATAAGGAATTTCCCACTTATTCTCTGTGCAAGCATCCACACACCAGCGCTGAATTGAGCGGCGTAGGCGATTGTAAATATCAGCGGCGCTACCTTTAAAGTCTGCAATTACAACAAGGTCTAGCGATGAATCATTGGCTTGTTGGAACTCAACGCGAATACTCTGAACAATATCTTCATACCCCTCATCAATGGCCCGCTTTTTAATAATGGCTTCGAGCTTTTCGACAATGCTAGTGGTACTTTCTTTTTGATGATTGTAACTAATACCAATAGTTTCTTTAACACGGAAGCTCTTGGAAAGATTTTTTGCCGATAGCGATAGGAAGTCGTTCATATTATAGGTATATACCGCGCCACCGCGTTGAATCAGTTGCACCATCTCAATGGAAATACCTATAACTTTTCCACGTACGCCATCTTTTAAAACAATCCAATCGCCACGCTTACAAGGAAACCACGGTTCGCTGTCATTAACAGGGCGTGAGCGCATATCGACTAAATCATCAATATCAACACGCTGGCTAAGTCCTGCAATGGGGTTTTCTAAAATGGAATACATATTGATGTGTTTGACGCGCCAAGGAATACCGTCAAGCATGAGACGCTCACCTTCGCGCACAGGGCCAACATTTAAAAATAATTCGAGTTGTCCCCAATAACGTGGAACGGCTTGGCGCAGCGTCCATGCCATACCGATTAATATTAAAAGTCCCAGACTGAATAGCACCCAATCTTCCTCTATATAGAAAATGATCATGGGTGCAATAATGACAAGTAAAAACGTGGCAAAGCGGATAGCAATATCAATAATACGAAACTGAACGCCACGATGCTCAGCGGCATAACCTGTGAGGAAGCGTGTAAAAATAAGGCGCATTAGACGCGATAGTATGAGTACGCCAATGATGGCGAAAAAGGCTTGTATTAGTGTCCAGCCGCGACGTTGAAAAAAGTCCTTAAAGAAGCTATCGGTGTTTTCTGAAAGCGATTCTTGTTGTGTTTCTAATTTACTAAGTTGTAGTTTTTTGGCTTGTAGCTCGCTCTCGATAAAGACTCGTTGTTTTGCCCAAGCTTTATTCATCTTGACCAGCTCAGCTTTTATTTTCGGGTTTTTATTGGCGCGATTAAGTGCTGATATATTGCGTAATGCTTCTTCTAAAATAGGTAGGCGCTTTTCGTAAAAGAGTATTTTTTCACGAATCTGGGATTTCAGCCGAACATCGCTGGTCGCGTGTTTCATTTCTTTTAAAGCGGGCTCAAGCAAGGAAAATAGCTCACGCTGTAGATTAAAGGGCAGTTCTTTGGTATCTCTTAATAATTCTAAATCGGTATTGGCAGCAATATCTTCAAGGTTTTTTGATGTGCCTCGTAGCTTTTTTTCAGCTTTCTCAAGTGCTCTTTTTGTCTCAGTTTTTTCTGTTTCAGACTGGGTAAATTTAAGCTCGTTTTTTAATGCTTTTATTTCTTTTCGCAGTCGTACTTGCAACTCAACATAAGTGATTAAGGTTGAGAGTGTTTCGGTTGTGAGCTTGGCTTTGAGTTTTTCTTGGGCAGTACGGATGGGTTTGTTGTCTTCTGCAAAAATTACAATGCTTGTGGATGAGAGCAGGATTAAGCTTAAAAGTATTAGCGCAGTGTTTTGCGCCCAAGATTGTAAATATTTTGTTTTCATCAGATCCCTATAAGTTTTTTTCTAAAGCCATTAAGAGTATAGCAACATCTTCTGTGGTATGTTCCGCAGAGAACGTCACACGTAAACGCGCCGTACCTTCAGGAATAGTCGGTGGACGAATGGCAGTGACCAATATGCCCTCCTTTTGTAACTGTGTGCTAGTTTTCAGCGCTTTTTCTGTGTTACCAATTACGATGGGTTGAATGGCAGTATCAGATGGCATCAATTCGATGCCTAATTCACTCGCCCCTGCTTTGAATTGCTGAATATGCTGATTGAGTTTTTCTCGTCGTTCACTTTCATTTTGTACTATTTTAAGGCTAGCGCGTGTTGCTGCGGCAATAGAAGGCGGCATGGCGGTAGTGTAAGTGTATGTTCTAGCTGTTTGAATTAAGTATTCAATTAATTCGTGGCTGCCCGCAATAAAAGCACCTGCTGTGCCAATGGCTTTTCCTAAAGTTGCCATTAAGATGGGCGCATCTTGTTGTGATAAATTTTCTTGCTCAAGCAATCCTGCACCAGTAGCACCCAATGTGCCAAAACCATGTGCATCATCAATCATTAACCACGCATTTTGTTGCCTAGCAATGTCCGCGAGTTGTTTGACTGGTGCAATATCGCCATCCATACTAAAAACGCCGTCGCTCAATATCATCGTGTTTTTAGTGGTATTTTTATCGAGTAGCTTTTGCAATGCACCCATATCATTATGCACATAGCGTTTCATTTTTGCATTTGAAAGCAAACCAGCATCGATAAGTGAAGCATGGTTTAAGCGATCTGCAAAAATTAGTTCGCCACGCTCCATGAGTGCATTCACTACGCCTAAATTCGCCATATAGCCTGTTGAAAATAGTAGTGCTCGATCTCGCCCTGTAAATTCTGCCAGCTCTTCTTCTAGCTTTTGGTGTTCGATGGAATGCCCACTGATAAGATGTGCCGCGCCACTGCCAACACCGTATTTATCTGCAGCTTGTTTAAAGGCTTTTAGAACTTCTGGGTGATTTGCGAGTCCTAAATAATCATTACTGCAAAAGGTGAGCATGGATTTGCCATTGATTTGCATATGAGGTTGTTGCGGGGATCGGCTGATATGAGCCTTGCGGTAGAGGTGTGATTGTTGCTTTTCTTTTAGAAAAGCTTTGATGAGTTTAGAGTCGTTTTTCATTACTCGTTAATATAAACGACGGACGAAAAAAAAGCACCCTAAGGTGCTTTTTTAAACTGCTTTTCAACTACTAGAAGGTTGCTAATTAGCCGCCTTTCTTGATGAAGAAAGTGAACTCTCCGCCATCTTCTGCAGTTGAAACTAGCTCGTTGCCAGTCTGCTTACAAAAAGCTTCAAAATCTTTAACTGATCCAGGATCAGTAGCGATGATTTTTAAAGTTTGTGCAACTTCTAAACCATTGATTGCTTTTTTAGCACGTAAAATTGGTAGTGGGCAGTTTAGACCGCGTGCGTCTAACTCTTCGTTGAAATCACTCATTGATATTCTCCTGTCTATATTAGTGAAAGCTGATATTCGCGCTGTACTGTATCATTAATAAAGACTTTTAGGAATTGAAATTTAACCCTAAGCATCAATTTTGTAGTGCTTCGCAAGTAACTTACTTATATCATTAGGTTATATTTTAAAAACTCAAGCAACTAGATTCTAGAAACATGGAAATAAATTTTACAAAAATGCACGGCTTAGGGAATGATTTTGTCGTTATCGATGGCATTACGCAGTCTGTTTCTTTAAGCACTGAGCAAGTTCGCTTTATCGCAGATCGCCATTTTGGGGTGGGCTGTGATCAGCTTTTGTTGGTTGAAAAATCTGATGTGGATAATGCTGATTTTCGTTATCGCATTTATAACGGTGATGGCGAAGAGGTGGAACATTGTGGTAACGGTGCACGTTGTTTTGCTATTTTCGTAAAGGAAGAAGGGCTAACGGCTAAAACGGAAATTCCTGTTATTACCAAAAATGGACGTATTATTTTAATTGTAAAAGATGATGGTGCCGTTACAGTTGATATGGGTGTGCCTATTTTAGAACCTTCAAAAATTCCTTTTGTTGCCAATGAGCAATCTAATAGTTATATGCTGGATATTGATGGGGAATTGATAACGATTGGCGCTATTTCCGTTGGAAATCCTCATGCTGTTATTCTTGTAGAAGATATTGATAGCGCACCTGTAGAACAAATGGGTAAGGCTATCCAAGCCGAAAAGTACTTTCCTAACTCCGTCAATGTGGGTTTTATGCAAATAATTGACCGTGGGCATGTCAATGTGCGCGTCTACGAAAGAGGCATGGGTGAAACCCAAGCCTGTGGAACAGGAGCGTGTGCAGCAATCATTTCAGGGCATTTACAAGGCTTTCTTGATAATAAAGTTGATGTAAATTTGCTCGGTGGAAAGCTATCAATTAGCTGGGCAGGGGGCGAAAATACAGTTATGATGACGGGACCTACAGCGACTGTTTTCAAAGGCACGATAACATTATAACCTGTAGCCTAGACGCACACCAAGGAGATCGGGCATGAGCACTCGAGGAAAAACAGCAAGAAAAGTTGAGCAAAGAGAAAGTGATGATGTAAATGCGACAGATTCCATAATGGCCGATGCGATGATGGACGAAACAGTCATTGCCGATTATCTCCAATCACATCCTGAGTTTTTTCAACGCCATTCTGCTTTGTTAGAAACCTTGCAAGTGCCGCATCAAGCAGGAACAGCTTCCTTAATAGAACGCCAAGTTGCCGTGTTGCGTGAGAAGAGCCGTGATCTTGAAGAGCAGCTCAATGGTTTAATTCGTACTGCACGTGGTAACGAGCAAATTGTTACTCGTTTACAGCGTTTTACACTTGAACTCATGCGTGCCGATAGCCTTGATGATGTAATTGCCACTTGCCAAGAAATTCTACGCGATGACTTTAATGCTGACTTTGTTACGCTACGCATTATTGGTGGCGATGACACCATGCACTTTGTTGCACCAGACAATAAAACACTTAAACACTTTGATAAGCTGTTTGATAGCAAAAAGCCTGTGTGTGGTCGCCTTAAGCAAGAGCAACAAGCATTTCTTTTTGATAAAAATTCAGAAATGATTAATTCTGTTGCACTAATCCCGTTAGCTGGTGCTGAGCGCATGGGTATTCTTGCATTGGGCAGCGAAGACGAAACGCGCTTCCATCCCGGTATGGGGACGGTCTTTATCAGTCATTTGGGTGAGTTGATTTCTGCAAGTTTGTCACGCCACCTTAAGTAAACGTGTTTAAAGAGCTCCTGATTCAAGTCAAATTATTTTTAGCTTGCTAAAACTACCTATATATTCCACGAAGATTGATGCAATAGAATGACTATTACGGCTCACTTTATGAAAATAGCGATAGTTTTCTCTGCGCTAGATTCTAACCAACTTAATTAGAAATTTCTTAAGGAAGCTTAATTAAACTCGCAGAATCAACTAGGTTAATCAGAGGTTAGTTAATCGTGACAACGTCACCAACAACATCGCCATCAAATGCGTCAGCAGAAGTACTATTGCAACAATTTGAAGATTACCTTCAGCACGAGAAGCGCTACTCACTACACACACTCAGCGGTTATAAACGCGACCTCAAACAATTTAGCGAATGGCTAATAGAAAAAGATAACGATAATATTTTAGCCGCAGACAGCCTGAGCGTTCGCAACTGGATTGCTAGCTTACATCGCCAAGGTATTGGCGGAAAAACACTGCAACGCAAGCTTTCATCCTTACGAAGCTTCTACCAATATTTAGTACGCAAACATCATTTGAAAAATAATCCTGCTCTTGATATTCGTGCGCCAAAAACCGCGCGCACACTGCCTGGCACGTTAGATGCTGACACGCTCACACAACTATTAGATATAAAAGGTGATGATATTTTAGCGGTGCGTGATCGTGCCATGATGGAGCTTTTTTATTCATCAGGCTTGCGCTTGTCTGAATTGGTAGGTTTGGATATTGAAAGCATTGACTTGGAAGAATGCTCTCTACGTGCGATAGGTAAAGGTAATAAAACACGCATACTACCCATTGGCAAGAAAGCGGTTGAGGCATTAAAAAATTGGCTACAACGACGTGTTGAAATGGCTGATGTAGAAGAGAGTTCTTTATTTGTAAGCAATCGTGGAACACGTATCAGTACACGTTCAGTCCAGCAACGTCTTGATTATTGGCGCAAAAAACAAGGCTTAGAACAGCATATTCATCCGCATAAATTACGCCATTCATTTGCTAGCCATATTTTAGAATCATCAGGCGACTTAAGAGCCGTGCAAGAATTACTCGGGCATGCTGATATAAGCACCACACAGATTTATACACATCTAGATTTTCAGCATTTAGCAAAGGTTTATGACAAAGCACATCCGCGGGCACGCAAGAAAAAATAGAAAGCGTGCCTCTAATATCTTATCCTAACAAATCAAACTGCCGCGCTGTAATCTTTTCAAACGATGTATTCAAAAAATGTAAAATTCCATCGGCTACAGGTGCTAATTGTTTGTCAACATAGTGTTGGTAGTTTGCTTTTGATGTGATGTTTTCTATAGGTTCTGGGCCATTTAGGGTAATTATATATTGGATTTTTCGTCCCGGTTTTTTCATCTTTCTGGCGGCTTTTACTTGGGGTGGCTGGGTGCTGGTGTAGCTTTCTAGTGGGCGACGTAGGCGTTTTGTGTAGGTTAGCTTGTCATCTTTCTCACCGCTTAATAAAGCGTCGTTGGTGTCTTTTACAAATTGCTCGAAGGGTTGTTTATTGAAGATGCGTTGATACAGTTCTTGTTGGAATTCTCGGGCGAGTGGCGTCCAATCTGTTCGTACCGTTTCTAGTCCTTTAAACATCATTTTGTTTTTACCGTTTTTGTTGATCATGCCTGCATAGCGTTTTTTACTGCCTTTTTCTGCGCCTCTTATGGTTGGCATTAGAAAGCGTAAATAGTGTGTTTCAAATTCTATTTCTAGGTTTGATTTGATTTGAAACTCTTCTAGTAAATGCTTCGTCCACCACTCGTTTAGATGATTTTGTAATTGCTTGCCGATGGCTTGGCAGGCTTTTTCGCTTTGACCTTCGCCCAATAAAACAAATACCGAATCTGTGTCGCCGTAGATAACGGGATAGCCTTGTTCTTCAATAATTTTCTGAGTGGTTTGGATAATTTGATGCCCGCGTTTGGTAATGCTACTGGCAAGTTGCGGGTTAAAAAAGCGACAGCCAGAAGAACCGAGTACGCCGTAAAAAGAATTCATTATAATTTTTATGGCTTGCGACAGCGGTTGGTTTTTATCTTTTTTAGCGGCATCACGGTCTTGCCAAAGTTGGGTTACGATGTCGGGCAAGATGTGTCGCTCGCGTGAGAATTCTGCCTCCAAAAAACCTGGAATGCTGTCATCCAAATCGGTATGTACGGCAAGTCCCAGCGGATCAATTTTGAAGGTGCGGATAATGCTGGGATATAGGCTTTTAAAATCCAGTACCAATACATTCTCATACAAGCCTGGTTGTGAATCCATTACATAGCCACCAGGGCTACTGGTTTTGTTTTGCTGACTGCCAATATCGGGCGCGACAAAACCTTCGCGGTGCAAACGCGGCAGATACAAATTATCAAACGCCGCGCTTGAACCACCTTGTCGATCAATCGCCAGCCCAGTCATTTGTGCGCGCTGAATGGAAAAGTTGAGCAAATCTGTTTTGGCAAAAATATCCGCAACTAAGCGGCAATCTTCCAAGTTATACTCGGCTAGCGCAATAGGGTCTTCGCGGTATTGTCGGCGGATTTCTTCGAGCTTACCTAGCCCTGAATCATTGATTAATTTCTTCCGCCCCAATAAATGTTCTGCCACATAATCCAAAGCAAAACTTTCAAACGACCAAAATGCCCCACGCAAGCTGGTAATGCCATCCAATACCACGCGACCGGGGATGCGAGAAATATGCATGTGACCGCTTTGTTGTGGGGCAAGGATGACGGAATTCTGATCAAAGCTTTTCACTTGCTCATGGCTGTTGCTCCCCCGACCTAAATCAAAGGGTATCCTCAGTTGCTTACATTTCCACTGTAAGAAATCGAGATCAAACGCCACCACATTCCAGCCGATAATCACATCAGGATCGTTGGCTTTTATCCAGCGAAAGAATTGTTGCAGCGCTTCTTTTTCAGTCTTACACCAGATAATAGATTTATAGGAAGCACACCCCCCCACTTTTACAGCATGTTTGTTGTCGTCATAAACATCATCTAAAAGTGGGGGGGTGTGTTTCTCAGGATTAGTATTAATCATAAAGACTTGTTCAGTGTCTGCTGTTGTCACGGCAATGGAATACAACTTGCCGCGCAAATCTTCGGTTTCAATATCTAGCGATACCCAGCTCAACTCAGGCTCAAACTCAGCAGGCTTTAAAACTGGGTTAATAAATTCAAGATAACCATCACGCTGAATCGCATCGCCCGTAATTTCCAAAGGCGCAGTTATAAAGCGTTCCATCAAGTAGCGTTCGGTGGGTTTTATTTCAGATTCTAAAAGCTGAGTTTTATCGTAAGCTAAATGCTCACGCAGTTGGTTTAAGTCACGCTGTTGATTAAAATACAATGCATCCACATCCTCGTGTTGCAGTGTTTTTAAGTTTACAGGCTTACGTTCAATGCTATTGGCAAGGTTCATTGTATTATTACGACGTATAAAGCAAACCGCTTTTTGGTTTTCAATAACCACCCGTGCAGACCCTTTTTTGGTGTTTATCCAAAACACTAAGGAACTTCCACGCGGCGTATCTCTCCAACTACGCGTTAATAAAAAACCAGATACGATAAATTTGCATGACATCTACACAGTTTTGCACAGTTTAATGTAAAAATCTTTGCTACACTTCATATCACAATTAGAAATACATATAATTAATTCAAGCGATCACAAGAAGGGAGACTTCATGAACAACACTAAAAAAATATTAATCGGTGGCATACTTGCCAGCGTATTATCCGCGACATCAATGGCGCAGGCAGATGGCTTTTTCAGCAACCTGTTTGGTGGCTCAAGTAGTGGTGTAGATTTTAAGACGATGCTATCGCATGTTCCTGCAGACACTAATTACATGCTGGCTAATAAAGAATCAATTCCTGATGATGTCATGAGTGCTTATATGAGCCGCTCACAAGATATGTTTAAAATCATTTCTAAAATGCAATACAAGTCTGAAAAAGCAGGAAAGAAGTCTGAAGATAAAGGCCTAGCATTTTATAAAGCTATTATGGGTGAGATGGGCGATAAAATAGCGGAAAAAAAGTTTGAAGATACTGGGTTTTCATTAAAGTCTAGATATGTTCTATATGGCTACAAGCTAATGCCAGTGATGCGTATGAGCATTGCTGATAAAACGAAAGTTATGGAATTATTGAAGCGCGCTGAAGAGGAGTCTGGTTATAAGCTCAAGTTGGATAAATGTGGCGAGTTTGAATGTTATAAAAATAAAGCTGATGATGGACCAAAAATGGCTATCGTAATCCTTAAAGATCACTTGGCGATGTCAGTGTTTTCAGAAGACACAAGCGCTGATGTGATGAATCACCTCATTGGAAAAGCTGAGCCAAAAGAATCTTACAGCGAAGATAAGTGGGAGGCTTTCTTAAAAGAAAATAATTACAAAGGTTTTGGTGATGGCTTTATTAACCTGAAGAAAATCTACAGTCTTAATAAAGATGCATTAGTGGCAGGTATTCTAAAAGGCGGTAAAAGCAAAAAAATGTCTGAAGAGGAAATGAAAGCATGTGTGGGCGTTATTGATGATCACGTTAATAATATGCCAGGCATGATTTTTGGCATAACAGATTTAGAAGCTGCCAGTATGGACTACGAAATGGTGTTTCAAACATCAGAAGGTGTGAGTAGCGTGCTTCAAGAAGTTGCCAATAAAACCAATATTGCTAAGCGCTCTGCAGACCCAATTTTTAGTATGGGACTTAACCTAAATGCTAAGAAATTAGGTGAGGCAGTAACAACGTATTCAAACTTTTTAATCAAATCCGGTGAGACGCATAAGTGTAAAGCGGTTGATGCAAAAGAGATTCGTAAAGGTATGGGTGGCATGTTAATGGTAATGAATATGGGTTTAACACAGCTCAAATCCATCTACGTATCACTTAATGACCTCGAATTAGATAAAACAATGCAGCCTAAGAAGTTGGATGTGTTTCTTTCTATAGGTTCAGATGATCCTGCAGGATTACTCGCAATGGCCACGATGATGAGCCCAGGTTTAGCGAATCTCAAAGTTCCTGCTGACGGCACTGCTGTAAAGTTACCTGCTGGCGCAATCCCAAGCAAAGGAATGCCAGTACCGCCCATCTCAATTAGCCGTAGTGACAAAGCTATAAACTTCATGATGGGTAACGATAAGCCTGATCTTAAGGATTACAAAGGTGACAAACCAGAAATCATGTCCTTTGCACTTGATGGAAAACGTTACTATGAAATTATTGGTAATCTTCTAAAAGTAGCGCCACAGAGTAAAGCAACAGGCGCAGACACTAAAGAACTAGCAGAAATGATGACATCAATGGGTGGCATGATGGGTAAAGTTCAGCAAGAAATCAGTGCAGACAAACGCGGATTGGTTCTTGATAATCATGTACAATACTAAACACTTGTTTAGCATTTTTTAAGTCTAAGAAGGTAATGACTCCCGCAGTCAAGGCCGCCAAAAAAGCGGATATTCAATTTAAACTGCATGAATACCCGCATGATGCGCAAGCTTCCTCCGCCAACGCTATGAGCTATGGTGAGGAGGCTTCTTTTTTGCTTGATGTTTCATCACAGCAAGTCTTCAAAACACTGCTTGTTTCTACCAATACGAATCAACTCGCCGTTGCGATTATTCCTGTCAGTTATCAGCTTAATTTAAAATCCGTCGCCAAAGCACTCGGCGCAAAAAAGGCAAGCATGGCAGACCCACATGAAGCAGAAAAAGCCACGGGATATGTTCTCGGTGGCATTAGCCCACTAGGGCAAAAAAAGCGACTACCCTTTGTGATTGATGAGACAGTTACAGATTTTAAAACAGTGTATGTCAGCGGAGGTCAACGAGGATTAGAGATAGAGCTTGCCCCGCAGGATTTAATTCGGCTTTGTCTTGCTAAGGTAGAGAATATTAAGCTGAAATAAATACATGAATCATGTAAAAGTGGGGGGGTGTGCTTTAATCATTTACGAAGCTCTCAATAAAAGACAATGTTGGATTTGGATTGCTGTAATCGAGAGGTACATATTGGTATTCCCCATTTTTTTCAAGAATCATACTGGGGAAACCTTGTGCGCCTATTTTTCTGCCAAATAAGATTTCTTGTTCGAGCTGTTGTTGTGTTTCTGTTGCGTTTAGATCAGATAGAAACAGGGTAGGATCTAAACCGAGCGATTCAGCAATGGCTACTAACCTACCATCATTTGAAGGGTTTTTTGCTTCAAGATAATAAGCTGTTTGAACTGCCTCAATCATGGGTTTTTCAAGCTGGGAGTTTTGTTTGCGAGCGGCGATTATGGCTCGGCAAGCAGGATAGGTTGAACGCCTTGGCTGGCATTTTTTCCAAAAATCAAAGTTGAACTTTGTACCAGGAATATGCTGTTGGATTTTTCGCCAGTAGCCTGCGATATCAGATTGCATTGATTCGGGCATCGCTTCATCGCTATCGGGGGCAAGTCCGCCCAGCAAGTATTTTATAGGAATAACATCAGCAAGCTCTGCTTGAACCTTCTGCCAAGTAGGACGAAAACCCCAGCACCAACTGCACATTGGGTCGTGAACGTAATAAAGTGTCATTATTAATCCTTTGGAAATTGCTACAAAATCAGGCTTCCGTTAGTGTTACATGGAACGATAACTTTAGGCAAATAAAGAGAAAGCCCTCTAATCACCTTTATTATTCCTGCTGTCTCTTATAGTGCTCAAGGGTAAAGCTATTTTGCTAAATTAGCCGTGTTAGCCAATCAAATAGATATCCCATTAATGAACGACTCAACATCATCCAATCAATTTATCAAAAGCCCATTAATACTTTTAGTATTGGTGGCGGTATTGGTTGTTGCTACTTTGGTTGCGGCTTCTGAGTATTTTTTGCGCCCTCAAATCGAATCTGAATTAAAACAAGAAATCACCCGTAGTTTTGTTCAAGCTGGGTTTTCAATCGCAGATATAAATTTATCGGGTAGGGACGTCACGCTTAATGGCGCGGTGTCGTCAAAACTTGCGGCTCAAAAAGTAGAAAATACGACAAAGCAGATTTGGGGCGTTCGCCAGATCGATAACCAAATTATTATTAAAAAGCCTTAAGGGCTGATTAAGAAGTAAGCAGTTGAGTAAAACTTATTCAAATTCGCAGATTAAAACACCATTAATGCTGACAAACTGAGCTGACTTATTGCTTAGTTCATTGCTAAACTATAATGATAGTGATTTGACAGGATGTTGAATCACACTTTATTCATTGAGCGATTGATAGATCACTCAAAAAATATCAAGGAAGATATTATGGCCTATTTTTTATACCAAACAGCGCTGCTTACAACGGTAGCTATCATTGCAGGTGCTTTAATCGGCTGGTGGCTGCATCATTTTTATGGAAAAGAGAAGCGACAATCAAGCAGTAACGATTTAAGCCTTGTGAAAGATTATCTTGCAGAATCAATCCGCGAGAATGCCCGCCTGAAATTACAACTGAAGCAATCAGAAGAAAAGATAGATACTTTTAGCCGTGGCGTAGTGCCTGCTGTTGAAGGTGTTGATTTTGAAGCCTATCAAGCATTTGAAAATACGGTTAAAGAAGCGCAACTGCGTAAATACCTTAACTAAGCATTTTATGTAAATGGCCATTTTCTTTAAGGCATAAAGTTGATAACGTTGTTCTGGGCTAAGTTGTTTGTAAGCCATATATGCTCTTCAAATAGCCGTTTAATAATGCATAAGCTTACTTTCAACTTACCCCAATTTTTAACGGTTATTTTGAATTGCACTTACTACTTAAATCCATAAGGTGCGTCTAGCCAAGCATAAAATAGTTAGCCATAGCTTGTGTGATTTCAGTTCTCCACAGAAATCCAATAAAGCCTGCTAGTGCTAACCATGGCCCAAAAGGAATGGGTTGGCTTTCTTTTTGCTTTTGGATAATCATCCATAAAATACCAATAACTGCACCAAGCAAAGATGCTGCAAAAATGGTGAAGGGCAGAATTTGCCAGCCACCCCATGCCCCGATGGCGGCGAGTATTTTAAAATCTCCATAGCCCATGCCATCTTTTCCCGTAATGAGTTTAAATACATGAAAAAGGCTCCACAGCGACATATAACCAATCATTGCGCCCAGCACACTGCTTTGTAAGTCAACAAACAGTCCTTGGTAGTTGACAGCGATACCTATCCACATTAATGGCAGGGTTAGATTATCAGGTAGTAGCATCGTTTTCGCATCAATAAGCGAAAGTGTAATCAATGTCCAGGTAAAAAATAAGGCCGCTAGTGTTTGCCATGTAACGCCTAGTTTCCACGCGATAAAGACAGAAAGCAACGCAGTGAATAATTCAATAATAGGATATTGAATTGATATTTTTGTTTTACAGGAGGAGCACTTACCCCCAAGAAACAAATAACTAATTACGGGTATATTCTCAAGAGCGGTAATCATATGACCACAAGTTGGGCATTGTGAGCGAGGAATAAACAGGTTGAACTTCTTCCCGGAAGGATGCTCAATCTCATCTACTTCTTCGCCACCAATGAGCTCTTCACATTCTTCACGCCATTCTCTTTGCAACATAATGGGGATACGGTAAATTGCCGCATTTAAAAAACTACCCACTAACAACGAGAAAAACCCAACAACCGTTAAAAAGAATGCGCTATTCTCTCTAAAGAGCGTAACCATTTCCATTTTTATCCCCTTTTTGTATTTTATTTTTCGTATAAGTTAAAAAGCCTCAATAATAATATTGAGGCTTTTTAATTCTTACATGAGAGTATATCAAAAACTAGCCCTTGTTTTTCATGCTCTCTAGCAAGGCTATGCTTTAACCAACTGCAGCGCCCATTTTGAAGATTGGTAAGTACATCGCAACAACCAATCCACCTACTAGCACACCGAGTATTGCCATAATCATTGGCTCAATCTGCTTAGATAAGTTATCAACCATATCATCTACTTGCTCTTCAAAGTAATCGGCAACTTTATCTAGCATTTCTTCTAATCGACCAGACTCTTCACCAATTTTCGTCATTTGAACAACCATACTAGGAAATTGCTGAGTCGTCATCATTGCAACATAAAGTTGAACACCTTTTGCTGTGTCTTCTTTCATTTGTAATGTAGCTTCTTCGTAAACAATATTTCCTGTACTACCTGCAACCGCATCCATTGCTTCTACTAATGGAACACCAGCGGCAAACATAGTAGATAGCGTTCGTGCAAATCGAGCAACGGCTGATTTATTAATAATTTCGCCCATAACAGGGATCTTAAGCACGCTTTTATCAACAAAACGGTTAAATTTTCGAGATCGGCGTCGGGCTTGAGTGAAACTAACAATAGCTATTACTGTAACAATAATAACTATGTACCCTTTTGCTTGTAACCATTCAGAAAGACTGATTACCCATAAAGTAAAGGCAGGTAAATCAGCGCCAAATCCTTCAAAAATATCTTTAAACGTTGGAATTACCCAAACCAACATGATGGTAGAAACCACAACCGCCGCGATAATAACCATCAAAGGATACATCATCGCCTTTTTAACTTTTGCTTTCATTGACTCGGTTTTTTCTTTGTAAGTCGCAACCTTATCAATCATATCTTCAAGCGTACCCGCTTGTTCACCTGCACGTATCAAGTTTACAAATAAGTTATCAAAGTGAGCGGGGTGCGCTGCTAAAGCACCAGCCAAATCTGCACCACCTTCAATATCTGTTGATATTTTCTTGATTAAAGTACGCATTGCAGGATTATCATGACCAGAACCAATAAGCTCTAGTGATTGTACCATTGGTACACCCGCGCGCATCATTGTTGTTAATTGGCGCGCAAAGTAAGAGATATCAACAGCCTTGATTTTACCCTTGGCTAATCTATTACCCTTTTTTCTTACGGTCTTTGGGATAACACCCTGTCGTCTTAGTTCTGCTCTAAGAAAATTTTCATTAATCGCTTGGTTTTCACCACGGATTTTTACCCCCGCCTTGTTAATACCTTCCCACGTAAATGTAGGGAGTTCTTTTTTAACAGCAGGTTTTTTTGCAGCTAGTGTGGCCATAATAGTTTCCTAGTCTTTTGTAACACGTTCTAATTCAGCGAGAGAAGTTACGCCCTCTCGTACTTTTTGTAATGCCGATTGGCGTAAATCATTTATATTGTCTTTTACTGCTTGGTCGGCAATTTCTAAAGAGTTGGCATCATTCATTATCATTATTTCCATTTCCGCTGAAATAGGCATCACTTGATAAATACCAACACGCCCTTTGTAACCATTGGAGCATTGTCCACAGCCATCAGGCTCATAAATTGCTAATGAATCAACTTCACCTTCATCAAAGCCAAGTTCTATCAGTGCTTTAGCAGGCGGTTTTTCAACCAGTATCTTACATTCTTTGCATAAGCGTCTTGCAAGACGCTGAGCTACAATCAAATGTACCGATGACGCTATATTAAAGGCTGGAACGCCCATATTAATTAAACGAGTAAGTGTTTCAGGTGCACTGTTTGTATGTAGAGTTGATAATACAAGGTGACCTGTTTGAGCTGCCTTTACAGAAATTTCGGCAGTCTCAAGGTCACGAATCTCACCAACCATGATGATGTCTGGATCTTGTCGTAAGAAGGCTCTTAATGCGGCAGCGAAAGTTAAACCCACCTTATTATTTACGTTAACCTGATTAATACCAGGTACTTGTATTTCCGCAGGATCTTCCGCTGTAGATATATTTCTTTCTGATGTGTTTAAGATATTCAAACCCGCATATAAGGTAACGGTTTTACCGCTACCTGTTGGGCCTGTTACTAAAATCATGCCATCAGGCTTATCTAATGCATCAAGCAAATCAGCTTTTTGTTTTGGATCAA
Source organism: Cocleimonas sp. (assembly GCA_021647365.1). Classification (GTDB taxonomy): domain Bacteria; phylum Pseudomonadota; class Gammaproteobacteria; order Thiotrichales; family Thiotrichaceae; genus Cocleimonas. The sequence goes on from JAKIUW010000028.1 coordinate 30,176, forward strand.
AACCTAAGTTATCAACACCTAAAGCCGCAGTATCAGAATCCAAAATACGCATAACGATTTTCTCGCCATACAATGTTGGTAGTGTATTTACACGAAAATCAATAAACTTTTCATCAGAAACCCGAAAATGGATGCGGCCATCCTGAGGAATACGTCTCTCAGAACTATTCAGTTGAGACATAACTTTAATACGTGACGTCATTTTCCTTGCAATGGATTTTGGCGGCATACTAACTACTTGTAAAATACCGTCTAGTCTGAATCTAATACGCAATATTTTTTCATAAGGCTCAACATGAATATCTGAAACTTTTTTCTTAATGGCGTGACTCAATAACTCATTTACAAATTCTGTTACATCTACGCCAGAATCATCATCTTCGTCTTCTTCCTGCTCTAGTTCAGCAGTCCCTACAATAAGGTCTTGTGCTGCCGCATCAGATGAAATTGACAGACCCGCAGTATCACCTTCTGTATATTCTGGGTTAAGTAATTTTTGTAATTTTGTATATTCGACAATCACAGGCTCTGGTACTAATTCTGTTGCAAATCGAATATCACTAATATGTGAAAGATAAATAGGGTCTGCCAGGGCAACCGTAAGTGCTTTGCCCATTCTATAAATAGGGCATAGCTGCATTTTTTTTAGCATTTCTGATGAAAGCATGGTGCTAACATCCAGAGGAATTTCGATGGAATCAATATCTACAAAGCTTAGTCCATACTCATTACTATTATAAAGAGCAAGGTCAGTCTGGCTTACTAGCTGCTTTTGAGCTAAATGAGTCGTAATTGAAACCTTTCTTTCTTTTGCATCCTCTACTGCTGTTTCAGCAATTTTAGACGATATTTTACCATCAGCAACGAGTTGCTTAAGTAGGTTTGGAAGATTTCTGTTTTGAACTTCTGACATTATTATTTATTCACTTTATTATTTTTAATTATTTTTCAGCGATATTTGCTAATTCTACGGATAGTTAACATAATTTCATAGAGGAACTGGATAACTGGTAGTAAAAATTTACAAAGTTAGTTAGATTGCTTGCAATTCTCTAGCCTAACCCCATTTTTATAGTGATATTTAGAATACATTTAGGATATAAAATGAAAACATATATGTGCATAGTTTGTGGATTCGTCTACGAAGAAGAAAATGGTTGGCCTGACGATGGAATTGCGCCAGGTACAAAGTGGGAAGATATTCCTGAAGATTGGAAATGCCCTGACTGTGATGTTGGGAAGTCAGATTTTGAAATGATAGAAATATAAGTAGTAGTATTCCAACGTAAATAGTAGGCAGCAAACAAAAAACGAACACGAAACCTTAATTATGCTAATATGCCCCAATACTAATAAACAATTGGGGAATTATGCGAATTTTAGGTATTGATCCAGGTTCACGCATCACAGGCATCGGTATTATTGAAAGCGATGGCAGGCATAGCAAACATGTCTTTAGCACCTGTATCCGTTTAGGTAATGATGCTTTTCCCATCCGCTTGGGAAAAATATATCAAGAGATTGAGCTTATTATTCGAGAGTTTCAACCACAGCAAATGGCAATAGAAGATGTCTTCTTATCCAAGAATCCATCCTCTGCGCTAAAATTAGGTCAAGCTCGTGGCGCTGCTATTTGTGCCACAGTCATGCAAGGCGTTCCTGTTTTTGAATATAGCGCGCGCGAAATAAAGCAAGCTGTAGTAGGCAAAGGTAATGCAGACAAGTCACAAGTGCAGCACATGGTAAAATTACTCCTTAACCTCCAAGGTAAAATTCAAGAAGATACCGCCGATGGTTTAGCCATCGCACTCAGCCATGCACATGTTGGCGCTACAAAGTCACGCTTGCAAGAAGCGCTACTCAAACACGGATAATAAAAGCATGATAGGACGATTACGCGGAACACTTATTTACAAGCAAGCACCAGATATTGTGGTAGATGTTGGCGGTGTGGGTTATGAATTATTAGCATCAATGACAACGCTTATCGACCTACCAGAAGTTGATAATGAAGTGATCATTTTTACCCATTTAATCGTGCGAGAAGATGCACAAATACTTTATGCTTTTAGCTCGGATAACGAGCGCGCATTGTTTAGAACTCTATTAAAAGTAAACGGCGTTGGCCCAAAAATGGCATTAGCAATTGTATCTGGAATGACAGCGAATGAGTTTGGATTGTTAATCCACTCAGGTGATGTAACAGGTTTAACGCGCTTGCCAGGTGTTGGAAAAAAGACCGCTGAGCGTTTAATCATAGAAATGCGTGATCGATTACCAAAACCAGAAGACCAATCTCAAGCAGCTGGCTCATCACCAACACTGATCCCCAATCTTGAAGAAGAAGCCATTGGCGCATTACTTGCTCTTGGCTATAAGCCTGCTCAAGCTAGTAAAATGATCAACCAATATTCGGGAGAAAAGTCATCGGTTGAAGAAATAGTGCGTAATGCACTCAAGGCAAGCTTGTCATGAACAGTGATTTTAACGATAACTTTAGTAGTGACCTTAGTAACACAAGCGAAGATCGTTTAATCTCCCCTGTTGCAGGATTAGAAGATGTTGTTAATGACAGCGAAGAGAAAATTCGTCCAAAGTATTTAAAAGATTACATAGGGCAACCTGTTGTACGCGAGCAGATGGAAATATTTATACCTGCGGCAAAAGCTCGTGCAGAAGCGCTTGATCATGTGCTTATCTTTGGTCCTCCTGGTTTGGGTAAGACCACACTATCACATATTATTGCCAATGAATTAAATGCCAATTTACGCCAAACATCAGGCCCTGTTTTAGAAAAAGCAGGCGATCTTGCTGCGCTACTTACAAACTTAGAAGAAAATGACGTTCTCTTTATAGACGAAATTCATCGTCTAAGCCCAGCTATTGAAGAAATTCTCTACCCTGCAATGGAAGATTTTCAGCTCGATATTATGATTGGTGAAGGCCCAGCTGCACGTTCCATCAAACTAGACCTACCACCCTTCACATTGATAGGCGCGACTACTAGAGCTGGCTTACTAACCTCACCCTTGCGTGATCGTTTCGGCATTGTGCAACGCCTTGAGTTTTATAATGTTGAAGATTTAAGCTACATCGTCAACCGTGCCGCAGGCATTATAAAAATTGAAATAGACGAACAAGGCGCAGAAGAAATAGCACGTCGTTCACGCGGCACGCCTCGTATTGCTAATCGCTTACTCCGCCGTGTGCGTGATTATGCCCAAGTCAAAGCTGATGGAAAAATCACCAAAGAGATTGCTGATAAAGCACTGAATATGCTAAATGTTGATGTACAAGGATTTGATCATATGGATCGTCGCGTACTACTTGCCATTATGGAAAAGTTTGACGGCGGCCCCGTCGGCGTAGAAAGTGTCGCAGCTGCCATTGGTGAAGAACGTGGAACGATAGAAGATGTAATAGAACCTTTCTTAATACAGCAAGGCTTTTTGATGCGTACGCCACGAGGTCGCATGGCAACACGGCATGCTTGGCAATATTTTGGCTTAAAGCCTCCTGCTACCGAAGATTCATTCGAATAACATTGATAAACATAACATAAAAGCACACCCCCCTAGTTTTACATGGTGATTAAACATACATCATGTAAAACTAGGGGGGTGTGCTTTATAAATTACGATATTCGCTAATCACAGGCGCATGGTCAGACGGTCGCTCCCAACCACGTGGCTCTGGGTCTACATAACTGGCAGTGCATTGTTCTGCTAGTAAATTACTCGACAAGATAAGGTCGATACGTAAGCCCATATTTTTGTCAAAACCACCACTGCGATAATCCCACCAGCTGTAGGTTTGATCTTCTTGCTCAAACAGCCGGAAAGAATCAGCAAAGCCAATATCCAATATTTTTTGCAATGCGTCACGCTCAGGCGTTGAGCATAAAATACGCTCGTGCCAGTTTTTAGGATTGTGTACGTCACGATCTTTTGGCGCGATATTAAAATCGCCCAGAATGATAAATTTGTTGTATTGCTTGGCTTGCTTATCAATCCAAGCAGTAACTTTTTCCAACCAATTAAGCTTATAAGCAAATTTTTCTGAGCCAACTTCTGAACCGTTGACCACGTATAAATCTAAAATGCGGATACCGTTAACGGTTGCCGCTAAAATTCGTCGCTGTGGGTCATCCAAATTTGGTAGGTCAAAGACCACATCTTCAATCAACAAATTTTCTTTGCACAAAAGCGCCACGCCGTTATAGGTTTTTTGCCCTGAATAAACCACCTGATAACCTGCCGCCTCGATTTCTTCTTGTGGGAAGTTTTCATCTATACATTTAGTTTCTTGCAATACAAGAATATCCATGTCAGTTTTTTCTAACCACTGTAAAACATGGGGTAAGCGTACTTTGAGCGAGTTGACATTCCAGCTAGCAATTTTGAACGGTGCTTTGGTTAATGCAGTCATTTATACCGCCAGCCCTGAATGCTTTAACAGCGCATCCACACTTGGCTCTCTGCCTCTAAAGGCTTTGAAAGATTCCATCGCCGTACGCGAGCCACCGACTTCCAACACTTCTTTAAGGAAGGCTTCACCGACAACTTGATTAAACAAGCCTTCCTCTTCAAAACGCGCAAAGGCATCCGCTGATAAAACCTCTGCCCACTTATAACTGTAATAACCTGCGGCATAACCACCTGCAAAAATATGCGAGAAACCATGCTGAAAACGATTGAACTTAGGCGGGATAATTACGGCAATATGTTCACGTGTTTTATCCAACACCGCTTGAATTTGTTCGGCAGAATTTATGCTCGGATCACCATGAATGCGCATATCAAAAATTGAAAATTCAAGCTGGCGTACCATGCCCATCGCTGTTTGAAAATGACGCGCAGCCTGCATTTTATCGAATAAATCATCAGGGAGTTTCTCGCCTGTTTCATAATGCTCGGCAAACATGTCCAAGGCTTCGCGCTGCCAACACCAGTTTTCCATAAACTGGCTGGGGAGTTCTACTGCATCCCATTCCACGCCCGAAATGCCTGAAATATCCAAATATTCCACCTTTGTCATCATGTGGTGTAAGCCATGTCCAAATTCATGAAACAAGGTAATCACTTCATCGTGAGTAAAGAGTGCAGGCTTACCGCCCGCAGGTGGTGCCGAATTACAGGTCATAAATGCAACGGGTGTTTGCAGTGTGTTGTCCATTTTAAAACGGCTACAAAAATCAGCCATCCATGCGCCACCGCGTTTGTGTTGGCGGGCGTATAAATCTAAATAGAAACGTGCTTTAAGGTTATTACTTTCATCAAAAATTTCAAAAAAACGCACATCATCGTGCCAACTTTTCACCGAGTCATTTTGTTTGATAGTGACTTTATATAGTTTTTCGACCAGCTCAAATAAACCGTTTAAAACATTATCAACCGCAAAGTAAGGTTTTAAATCTTCATCGCTAATGGCATAACGTTCTTGCTTCAGTTTCTCGCTGGCGTAGCCTGTATCCCACGCTTGCAGATCGCTGAAACCCAATTCGCTTTCAGCAAATTCACTAAGTTCTTTAAATTCTTTTTTGGCAAAGGGTAATGACTTCTCTGCTAACTCATCAAGAAAGCCTATGACTTGTTCAGGTGAATCTGCCATTTTGGTATCTAACGATAAATTCGCGTAGCTATCAAAGCCGAGCAATGCTGCTTTCTCTTGACGAAGCTTTAAAATTTCACCCATGTTTTTGCTATTGTCTAATTTGGCATCAGTGCCTTGATCCGATGCGCGGGTGCTGTATGCACGGTAGACTTCTTCACGTAATTCACGGTCATTCGCATAAGTCATCACCGCATAATAAGAAGGGAAATCGAGCGTTATCAACCAACCACTTAAGTCACGTTGTTTTGCGGCCTCTGCTGCTTGCTCAATGGCTGTTTCTGGCAAACCTTCTAGTTGGGAAACATCGCTGATTTCTTTGCTCCACGCATTAGTAGCATCTAAGACATTGTCTGAATATTTTGACGTGATCGTTGAAAGTGCCGTACTGATTTCACCATAACGCTTTTTTTCATCATCAGGTAAATCAACGCCCGACAAGCGAAAACCTTTGAGCGAGTTCTCTAAACTTTTACGCTGTGCGCTATCCAAACCCAGCGCATCTTGCTTGTCTTGAATCTGTTGTAAGGCATCAAAGAGTTCTTTATTTTGTCCCATCTCAGTGCTGTATTCGCTAAGCTTCGGTAAACAAGCGGTATACGCGTCGCGCAATTCAGGGGTATTCACCACCCCATTCATATGGCTGACTGGCGACCACATGCGCTCAAATTCATTGTCTGATAATTCAAGCGGATGGATTAGGTTATCCCAAGTGTATTCGGTATTTTCTGCAAGCAGTTTTTTTGTTAATGCACGCCCTTCTTTTAAAAGCTCATCAAGTGCAGGTTCAATGAGCTCTGGCTTAATAGCAGGGTAGTCAGCGAGGTCTTTTATATTGAGTAATGGTGATTTCATTTTTAGTTTTTATCTTATAGTGGGAATTATAAATAGTTGGTACGATTAAGGTTCTTTCAATACTAGCTTACTATTTTCTACACCCAACACCAATTCACCTGCAATTACTCGGGCAAAGGTTTCATTGACAATTTCACCGCGCCAATCATCTGACAGTTTTTCCTCTCCCGCTTGAATCATATTCGCCACTTGTTTTCTGCCGGCAATTGCAGCTGGGGTGATGCCTTGTTTTTTAGCTTCTATTTGAATCACTAACATGAGTAAATCAATCACGCCGTTTTGTGTGGGGGTGGGTTTTTTACTGCGCGGTAGCTCTGGCCATTCGCTTTCTGGGGTTTCTGCGCCTTTTTTTAAAAGGTCTAACCATGTTTGGTGGTACTTTTTTGTGCGGTCAGCGTTGATGCCTCGGATTTGCCCTATCTCTTGTGAGCTTTTTGGATTCTGTCTCGCAAGATCAATTAAAATATCATCGCCAATTATCCATTTACGCGGCAGATTTTTTTGCTCGGCTAGGTTCTCACGCCATGCAGCTAGCTCTCTTAATATAGGTAGTTGATGGCGTTTTAATACTTGGTTGCCTCTGATTTTTTTCCAGCGCTGATTGGCATTGATGGCATAGGTTTCTGGATCGCATGCTTTTGCAAAATCTTTATCCAGCCATTCGAGGCGATTTTGTGCCTCTAGCTTCTCAAGCATCATTGGATAAATTTGCGCTAGGTAACGCACATCATCTATCGCATATTTTAGCTGTGCTTCTTTTAGTGGCCGGCGTGACCAGTCGGTACGAACTTGTGATTTGTCGATAGCAACGCCCAGCATTTGTTCAACTAAACGCGCATACGCCATGGTATCACCCAAACCTAAAACTGCAGCCGCTACTTGCGTATCAAAAATTGGACTTGGCGTTTTGCCTGATAATTGCAGAAGGATTTCCATATCTTGATGCGCCGCATGTAACACAATCGTGATTTTAGGATCATTTAAAACCTCGGTAAGTGATGACAAGTCATCAATGCTCAAAGGATCAACACAAGCGCGATGCCCGTCGGCTTCTATTTGGATTAAACACAGTTTGGCGTAATAGGTTTTTTCACGAAGAAACTCGGTATCCAGTGCGACCCATTTTGCCGCACTTATTTTTCCCATAAAGGTTTCTAATTTTTCGGTAGTTTCTATGACTTCAAACACGTTTGCTCCAAGAATTTTTCTATCATTATTTGTGTACTTGAGAGAATAAAGGACTCCGTCCAAATAAGAAAGTCATTAGGCTACATAAGTATTTAATAATATTACGATATTTTTCCGTTTGTTGACTTACTAAATTTTTAGGCGCAATCTCGAGCTACCTTAAAGATTTCTTCCAACCGCTAGGAAGGATACGTCGGCATTACGGAGGATGCTCCCCCTAAACCGACATCAAAAAGGCCTATTCTTTTGAGTAGGCCTTTTTTTTAATTTACTTTTAATCCCTCGTTTCCTTGACTAGCTTTTAAAATCTACTACTTTACTAATAGAGACCTTTTTTAAAGAAGCATTCATAACAATAACCAACTGCGAGGATATTATGCTTAGCTTTACACAGCTCAACGAAGAAAATAATAAAATAAAAGAACTTTCGAGCGTTCTAAACTATTTAATAGAAAATAAGGAAATGTGTAATAAAGATACCACTTGCGATCTTTTTCTTAAATATGCTGAAGAAGTAACGAACCATTTGTATTTAGAAGAGAAAGAAGTTTACCGTCATTTATTGAATCACAATGACTTAAAGGTAAGAAATACGGTAAATGATTTTTTCTCAGGCTCTATCGAAATCAAACGTGTTTTTAATGAATACTTAGGGCAATGGTGTAAAAACAAAAAACTACGCGTTACAAAACATGATGAGTTTGTCGCAGATACTCGCGAAATGTTTGGTCTTGTTTTAAATAGAATTGATGCTGAGACAAATATTTTATACCCTATGATTAAAGAGGCTCTGGGTGATAAAATCGCAGCTTAGCTATTATATGCCACTATATAAAACTATCATGTAAAAGTGGGGGGGTGTCAAAGTACACCCCCCCACTTTTACATGACTGCAACAATTATCTCCGTTATGGACTTATCCAATATCAATCGCATCAAAGTCGATCACCTGAGTTTCTTGTTTGCCTACTTCAATCCAGTTCTGTATGTATTCATTATGTAAAATGGTATCAACATATTCATTTACAAAGCCTGAAACTTTTACGTCATAAATAGAGAAACGCAACGCTATTGGCGCAAACATGGCATCCGCACCGCTAAACTCACCAAATAGCCAAGGGCCACCTGCCCCATAATGTTGTTTGCAGTACCTCCAAATATCAATAATACGGTCAATTTCTTGTTGAACATCAGCAGGGACAGGGTGATTGGGGAAGTGCTTTTTGCAGTCCATGCCAAAGGAGTTACGTAATGCAAAAAAGCCGGAGTGCATCTCAGCAGAAACTGCGCGAGCGACAGCCCTTGCTTGCATATCTTTCGGCCATCCTTGCTGATTTAAGAATTTATCATTGGTATATTCGATGATAGCTAGGGAGTCCCAAACACGAAAGCCCTCACCGTTTGCGCTATCAACCAACACTGGCACTTTTCCATTAGAGAAATAGGGACGCACCTTTTCTTGTGTTTTCTTTTCGTAAAGAAAAACCATTTCCTCGTCAAAAGAAATATCAAAATTTTTAAGGAAAAACCATGGACGCAATGACCACGAGGAATAATTTTTATTACCAATGACTAATTTTAAATTGCTCATTTGAATCACCTAATTATTGGGATGAGCACAGAATAGCAAATAGCTAAAGTAAAAATCTATTCGTTTTAGTGGAATGCTGCTGTCAGAATTATTGATAGCTATTTGTATGCACACCCCCCCCCCACTTTTGAATGATAGCTCGTTAGTTTTTTATAACGACTGCTAGAATTTATACAGAGCTACATGATGTATTTGATTCACATATAAAAAAGCCCTGCATTGCAGAGCTTTTTTATTGCTTAGAAGTAATTGAATTACTTTACTTTACTTTAAACTCAGGCAACTTCTTCTCAACCAAGTTTTTCTTCAAGGTGACATACACAGGCATACCATTCTTGTATGGAGGATATGCTTCACCTTCGATCAATGGCAATAAGTATTCACGACATGCATCGGTAATACCAAAGCCATCTTCGCTGATATATTCCATTGGCATCATTTTTTCTACGTTTGCAATGTCTGCTAAATCGCCTGACCCCATTTCCCATGTATATGGATTGTTTGAGGTACGAATAATTGCTGGCATTACTGAGTTTTTACCCGCAACGGCCATTTCAACTGCCGCTTCACCTAATGCATAAGCTTGCTCAACATCTGACTTTGATGCCAAATGACGCGCCGCACGTTGTAAGTAATCCGCAACTGCCCAGTGAAATTTATAACCAAGTGCATCTTTAATGATGTTAGCAACAACAGGAGCTGCACCACCAAGCTGTGCATGACCAAAATCATCACGGGTACCTTGTTCCGCAAGGAAGCGACCGTCAGGCCATGCTGTTCCTTCAGATACAACGATCGTGCAGTAGCCGTGGCTTTTCACTTTTGAATCAACCAATGCTAAGAATTTTTCTTGGTTAAACTCAATCTCAGGGAAAAGAATTACAACAGGAATATCGTTATCTTCATCTGCTGCTAATGCGCCTGCTGCTGCAATCCAACCTGCATGGCGACCCATAACTTCTAATACAAATATCTTAGTAGAAGTTGCCGCCATTGACGCAACATCAAAACTAGCTTCGCGTGTAGATACCGCAATGTATTTTGCAACCGAGCCAAAACCTGGGCAGTTATCGGTTACTGGTAAGTCATTATCAACCGTTTTAGGAACGTGAATGGCTTGGATTGGGTAGCCCATTTTTTCAGAAAGCTGTGAAACTTTTAAGCAAGTATCAGCTGAATCTCCGCCACCGTTGTAGAAGAAGTAACCAATATTGTGCGCTTTGAAAACTTCGATGAGGCGGTCATATTCTTCTTTATTGTCTTCCAAGCTTTTCATCTTGTAACGACAAGAACCAAATGCGCCTGATGGTGTATGCATTAAGCCTGCAATGTCCTCATCTGACTCTAGACTACTATCAATAAGGTTTTCTGTTAATGCACCGATAATGCCATTTTTGCCTGCATATACTTTGCCGATTTTATCGCTATGCTTTTTGGCAGTTTGAATTACACCACAAGCAGATGCGTTGATAACGGCTGTTACGCCACCTGATTGTGCATAAAATGCATTTTTTACTGACATATAGATACTACTCCTAGCTAAGGTTAATATTGTTTATGATCTTTTAAATTCATTCCTACTTATTAATACTCTCTCAAATATTAATAATAAACATTGAAGCTAGGAATAATACGTGACTCATTAAAATAAATCACTTCTTTGTTTCGAAGGTGTTTTAATTTTCTAACTTAGATCAAAGAGTATTCCTCGCCTAACGGAGGTCTCCTGTCAGTAGTCAGCTTAGATTGAGAAATATTAGAAGTGCTTTGAGGTAATAGCATGCATAAAAAAAGGGCTGGAAAACCTAAGTCATCCAACCCTTATCTTATATAGAGGCGAAGTGATAATTAGCCTTGCGCTTGCATCTCTTCGGGGCGAATAACTTCAAAACCTGATTGATACCAAGAAATTATTCCACCGCGTAGGTTGAGTGCTTCAATACCTGCTTCTTGTGCAACATAACCACAGACTTGTCCCGAGCGTGCACCACTTCGACAATAAAAAACGATGGTTTTATCTTTAGGCAAATCATTTATTTTTAGAGGGACAGTGTGCATAGGCATAAACTCGCCTCCCTCGATAATACCTTGCATAAATTCTGCTTGAGAACGCACATCGTAAAGTAGGACATCTTCATCACTATCCATCATTTCTTTAAGTACTGGAGCATCTATTTCTTTAATCATTGACATCTAAATAAAACCTTAATAAGTAATTGCTAATAAACTGATATTAACATTTACCCAGTAAAATAGTCAAGATTACAAATACATTTATAGGTTCAATTATAAGGTGAGGTTTGACTAATAATCACTCCTGCATTTATGAGTGATTGCAAAACTAGATGGCTATTTTGTATTACTGTGCATTGTCGCTAATGAATAAATTTTGACTAAATCAGCCTCGCTAATATCCACAATTGAATCTATCTGGCTGAGAGCATAAACAAAGTCTTCATGATTAATGGGTGAGTAAGGATCATCATCTTGGGCTGCTGCAGATTTAGAAAGTGCTGCAGGATAGCTGCGCCAAGAAAATAAGGCATTAATGGCGATGGCAATAATTATCATTACTATGGTATTGATTAAAACAGGTGTAATGATATATAGATAGCTCAAGTCATGAATCTGCGAACTACCAATTACTGCTGCTAATGCTGTTGCGCCACCAGGCGGATGAATACATCGCGCATAATATTGCGCCCAAATTGCTAAGCCTACACTGGCTGCTGCGGCAACATGAATATCAGGCATCAGTTGATAGCAAGCAACACCAATAAAAGCAGAAATAATATGCCCGCCAAACACATTCCAAGGTTGCGAGAAAGGCACGTTAGGAGCAGCAAATAATAATACAGCTGTCGCCCCCATTGAAGGAATAATATAAACCGCATCTGCCACGCCTAAAAGCTGCCTGGTTATCAGGTAAATAATATAAATACTTAGAAAACCACCGAGGAAAGAAATAAACTTTTCTTTATGGCTAGTGGTTTGTTGGCTTGCTCCGAGGAGGCGAATGATGTCTATTTTTGTCATTTTTTATCCTAAAATATATCTCATCAATACCTCATCATTAAAGCACAAATACAGTAAAGCTTGCTACTATTGGAGCATGTCTAAATTTCAAAATAAATTTGATCAAAAAATCTGGAGTGTCGTTTCGCAGATTAAAGCAGGTAGGGTTATGGCTTATGGCGAAGTTGCACGAGCAGCAGGTTATCCACGTCATGCTCGCATGGTTAGCAAAGCTATGTCACGCTCCCCAGATATATTACCGTGGTATAGAGTAGTGCGCTCAAACCGTACCCTCGCATTTGATGAAGGTAGTGATTATTATAAAAATCAAGTGAAGCTGCTTGAAGCTGATGGAGTTATTGTCAGCGAAGGGAAAGTAATTCCAATGGAGTCTGATGAAGATACCTCGCTGGATGAATTGCTTTGGAGCGTGCAAGAATAATTTTTTGGCGCAAAGATCTAATTGTAAAAGGGGAATTTTATGGGAGGTTCATTGATTCAAGGTTAGTTCTTTTTATAAAGAGTTTAAAAGCACACCCCCCCCACTTTTACATGATGTTTTTATATTATTGATGCTAGTTCTTCCGCAACGTTTTAAAACCCTGCGGTGTTAATAAGCATGCAAAACTGACCCACTTTAGGGGTTAATTGGCATCGAAAATTGACCCACCTATTTGTAGTTTAATACCAAGTTTTTAGCTTGGGGAATTTAATAGGTGATATTAATGGAAAC
>JAKIUW010000004.1 GCA_021647365.1 Cocleimonas sp.
AGAAGACTGTATTATGATGTGCCATGCTTGATTCCTTCTTTGATTCAATGACTTATTGCTAAGACAATTTTATCAGATTTTGGAGTCAGGCACTTACTTTTTATGTTAACGGGACAGTAGTGGCTTTGTTATTAAGTTAAGAAAAAAGTCCCCTCCACCTAGCAGGGGGAGGGTTAGGGAGGGGGTAGAAGGTCAAACGATAGCGTTATTTTTGAGCTTCTACCCTCTCTCCAACTCTCTCCCTGCTAGGGGGAGAGGGCATAATGACATTGAGATATACTTAAGCTTTCAACCATTCAGCAAGATCAGATGAACCACCAACATGGTCACCATTGATGAATATCTGTGGCACTGATGATGAACCTACCATCGCGCGTAAACTGCGGTCGGTGTAATCTTCACCCATCATTAGCACTTCGTATTCCATGCCTGCATCGTCTAGCATTTTCTTTGCAGCAGCACAGAATGGGCAACCTTTACGCGCCATTACGGTAACGCTTGCAGGTACTTCTGCATCTTTAGCGATGTAGTTAAGCATTGTGTCTGCATCAGATACATCAAACGGGTCGCCTTCAACATCGGCTTCAATAAACATTTTGTCTACCACGCCGTCTTTAACCAGCATTGAATACCTCCATGAGCGCTTGCCAAAACCTAGGTCATCTTTATCGACCAACATGCCCATGCCTTCTGAAAATTCACCGTTGCCGTCTGGCATAAAGGTAATGTCGTCTGCGCCTTGATCAACTTGCCACTCGTTCATTACAAACGTATCGTTAACTGACATACAAATTACTTCATCAACGCCATTGGCTTTGAATGCTGGTAACAACTGGTTGTAACGTGGCACGTGCGCTGATGAACAGGTTGGTGTGAATGCGCCTGGCAATGAAAATACGATTACCGTTTTGCCGCTGAATAATTCATCTGTAGTTACATCAACCCACTCATTATTTTGGCGAGTGTGAAATGTTACGTTTGGTATTTTTTGTCCTTCTCGGTTTTCTAAAGCCATTGTTATTTCCTGTTTAATTAATAAAAAGATATTTTTTTACAAGCAAAGCTAGTATCCAAAGTTGGGCACTGCTTTGAAACTTGCAAGAGGTTTTCTAAAAAATAATGAGCTAAGAATGAGCGATTGGTTTATCCGTAAATAAGTAATCCTTCAATTCTTTATCCATTCTTGGGTCTTTACGACGAATCCATTCAAGCACCATCGCCGCATGCTCTTTTTCTTCGTCACGGTTATGCTCTAGTATCGCTTTTAACTCGGCATCTTTACACGCATCAACACGCTGATTGTACCAGTCGACCGCTTCTAGCTCTTCCATTAGCGATGTGATGGCACGATGCATATCGCGAGTTTCATCTGTCAATTCACTGATAGGTTCGTGGTAGCCTTCGTTTGCCATTTTTGTTCTCCTGTTTGTTTGTGCTGTGAATAATAGGCGGATAATTACATTCTGTAAAATAGTTTGTTTTTATTGTTACGTTCGGTAAAATAGAACGATGAATCTACCAACCATAAAACAACTCCGTTATTTTGTAGCACTCGAAAAACACAAACATTTTGGTAATGCAGCAAAATCCTGTTTTGTTTCTCAATCTGCCTTTAGTGTTGCTATTAAAGAACTTGAATTACAGCTGGGCGCTCAGTTAGTTGACCGTACTAATAAAAGCGTCACTATTACCCGCACAGGCAGAGAAATTGCTAACCATGCACGCCATTGCTTACGTGATTTAGAATACCTTGCTGAGGTCGCGCGCAGTGACCAAAAGCCATTAACAGGGCGATTAAACCTCGGCATTATTCCAACCATTGCACCCTTTATACTGCCTAAACTGTTACCCGTTCTACGCAAACAATATCCTGACCTACAGCTTTACCTTCGTGAAGATACAACGCAATCCAGCCATACGTCCCTAATAGAAGGTGAGTTAGATTTAATCTTAATTGCGCTGCCCTATAAGCTGAGCAATGTTGAAATCATGCCTTTGTTTAAAGATCATTTTTCGCTGGCTTGTCATAAAAACACCAAGCTACTCAACCCTGAGAAATACTCTCTGGCTAACCTTCCTAAAGAAAGCGTGTTACTACTTGAAGATGGTCACTGCTTGCGTGATCACGCACTCTCAGCCTGTAAAATCCGCAACCAAGATACAGTAAGCCGCTTTGCTGCCAGTAGTTTACTCACGCTGGTTAGCATGGTCGATTCTGATATTGGCATTACTTATCTCACCGATATGGCAAAGCATTCATCACTTTTGCAAGACACTAATATTAAAACCTACCCATTGGATAAAAAAAGCTACCGCGAGATTGGGCTTGCATGGCGCAAAGGTAGTGCACGAGAGGAAGAGTTTAAAATGCTGGGGGATGTTTTAGTCAACTTAGATAAGGGATAAGGAAATATCTTGCAACAAAAACACTCTGTAAAAGTGGGGGGGTGTACCACTACAAAAGACTTGCTCACTTTTGGTGCATATTCAGTCTCTATTCAGCAGAATTCTATTATAGTCCGATGGTCGCTGGGGAAACCTAGGAAAACGCTAAATACATCAATTTCAATGATGCGAACATAAGAAGAATAAGAAAGGATCAACATGTCTTTAGAGAATACAACTATACATCCAATGTTACCGCTCATATTTCCAATTGATGGATCTAGTGGAATTAAGGAAAAATTAGATCCAGATGCAGCGTGGCACTTTTACTCTCATTCTATTAGAAGGAATCCAAGTAATCTAAAACTACACACCCATCGCGTATTTTTTGCAATGCAACATAAGGATGCATCACTATTACCAGGCTCACTTCATGATCTATTTTATATTTTAAAAGATGCGGGAGAAAGCCTTCGCATTAGATTACTAAAAGCATCTATCCCTCACCTTAGCAAAAAAGACACACTCTACTTTGCCATGTGGATAAAGCTCGGTATAAAAAAAGGCATGGGTTATAAATGGGTTTCAGGATCTGTTCTGGCTGATGGACTTACTGAAGCTGATCGTCCGCTGGTTTCAAAACAAGTAATAGAATCTATCGTTGATATTATAAGCCCACTCGAAGAAGCTAGATCTTGTATGGAATATGGTCAACTAGATTTAGCTAAGGATATTCTTACGAACGCTTTAGCAGAGGATGGGGATAACATACAATTACGAGAAGAACTAGATTACTTAATTCAGTACACCAAAAGCAGGGAAATTCAGCCAAGCAAAGAAGCATCCTAAAAAAGACATGGATAAGAATTAGGCAAATGTCATTATGTTAAACACAAGGAATAAACAGCCAATAAAAGTAGGAATACTGGAAATTAGCGCTCAAAATAAAGCGCTTTTAGAGTTCTTTTTTAATGATACTGGTAAATCATACTTTAAGAAAGTCGATTCTGACCAAGCTTCGTGTTTTATCATAGATTATGATTCACCTGGCGCCAAAGAAAGCTGGGAAGCTACCTTCAAAAAATCACAAAATCCTGGGATTATTATTTCTATTAAAGAAATTGATTTACCTTCAACTATTTGGGTAGCGAAGCCTTTAACGATCAAAGCATTGATGAATGCTAGCCTCACTATAAAAGAAATGATTGATAATAAAAATTCAGTCAAAGAAGCTGTTATCGCTCCTATAGAAAAGAAACAAGAAAAACAGCAACAAGAGGAAATAATTGCAGAAATTCCTCAACATGAAAACATTCCTCTTAAGACTGTAATTGATATCACCGAAAAGGATGATATTGATGTGAAAAATAAAATCGTTGAGGCTACTGTACAAAAAAATATTCAAGAAAACATTACAACAGAGTATCAAGTAGAAGATGAGACACTAGCAGAAAACATCGTAGAAACAATAATAGAAGAGAAATTTGAGCTTGTGGTAGCTGGTACTAATGCAGCAGCATCTTCAACTAGCTTTGCCGTGTCTTCAGATTTAGTTGACGTAAACCATGGCTTAAATACCTCTAACTTATTTTTAGATGATGGAGATACTTCATCAATAACCCCTATTGATAAAACAAAAATAGATAATAATTCTAAAAACGAAGACGATATAGATTCTTTATTAGAATCATTAATTTCTGAGGGAGAAACTGACAACTCTTCCCCTGCAGATCTAGACCTTGCCAAATCAGAAATACCAAAAGTAAATCATAATGTTGTAGAAGTAGCACCAAAGACCGCGGACTTAGAAGATTTATACATCGACCTAAAAGCAGTCACAACTAAACTTGAAAATAGTATCCAATCAAGTGATGAGTTAGTTATCGAAGTTTTTGATCACACTCAATCTGATAACAACACAAAACCTATTGATAAACTCATTGATGACGTACAAGCTGATACTAATATAATCAGTATCCCAGAGAAAAAAAGTAAACTCTCAAAAAAATCTGCTGAAGAGGAGTTACAATCTCTTCTAGAAGAAATAAGGCATGAGGCTGATGACCCAAGCTCAATAAGTAAAAGTCAAAAGAAAACTTACCTTCCAACAATGGCTGATGAGCGCTGGAAGTTAACCTGCGGAAAAAATAAAAAGAAACAAAATCTACAAAGCCTTTGTACAATCACGCCCAGTGAACATATTTTATCATCACTGCTTGAAACCATTAAACAAGCCAAAGAAACCAAGACTGTTTATCGTGTGAAATTTAAAGACATTATTGTTGTTATATATCCAAAAACAGACAGCATCTATTGTAATGAGTCTATCTTCTCTGATTACTATGCAAATATTTGTCATACTCCAATTAGCAAGAATGATATTAAAAAACATCAACTTGATGAGAGTGAGATTAGACTTTATCGTAATAAGATAGAAGTAAGGAATGAAAATTCTCACTCAATGGAGTCCTTTATATGGACAACAAGTTTAGTGACTCATCAAGGCCATCTACCTATAACTACTGATATAAATAAAACAATAGGGCTAAAATACTGGCCAAATTTAACGCGCTTGGAAAATGTGCCTCATGCTATACAAATATCGGCAATTTTTCACAAGTGCTCTAAGAGCCTATCTGAAATCACGAATGAAATGGATATACCTAAAAAATATATCATCGCATTTTATAATGCTGCGCTGTCTTTAGATTTTATACAACAGGATGGAAAAAAACGCCCTTCGGCATCTACAAGTGTTGATAGTAGGCCCAATAAAAATAGAGGCTTTTTCTCACGCCTCCTACAAAAGTTGAGCACATAGCATGCCTATACAAACACAACATAAGAAAATATTATTTACAGGCCCTGTAGGTGCAGGTAAAACAACGGCTATTCAAACCATGAGTGATGTATCTGTCATGACCACGGATGAAGATGCTAGTGATATGACAAAAGACCGTAAATCTCAAACTACTGTAACCATGGATTATGGTTACATGAATATTGGGGAAAAAGAGAGAATCCATCTTTACGGAACACCAGGACAAGAGCGTTTTGATTTCATGTGGGACATTCTAAAAAATGGCGCTCTTGGCCTTGTATTATTAATTGATAATTCAAGAAAAAACCCACAACAAGACTTAAAGTTTTATACCGAGTCTTTTAAAGATTTTATAACGTCAGGCGAATTAGTTATCGGCGTTACTAAAGTAGATGAAAGTAGCAGTCCTACAATCGACGACTATAGGCAATGCCTTATAGAGCTTTCGATTAACGCCCCTATTTTTAGCGTAGATTCTAGAGAAAAATCAGATATTTCTTCTCTTATTCAAGCCTTACTTTATTCCATAGACCCAGGAGTTGCAGCATAATGAACACATTTGAATTAAACCAAGGCTTGTATATTAATGTTACACCTCGTGGCGCTTATTTCGCTGTACAAGATAATGCGGATGATCCTACTCGTAACATTCTTATAGCGTTATTATTACAAGAGGAAACCCCTCTTCTATCCACAGAAGTTGCTGAAGAAATAACAGGCATGCAGGGCGAAGAAGCATTAAATTTTCTCCATAGAATGCAAACGCTTGGGCTTATCTCAGGGCAAAAAGAAAGTGAGATGGTTCCAGAAAATAGCCTTGAAGATATTTTACCTGAACTATTAGGCTCATTGTCTGATTCTAAAAAAGTGTTGCTCGCAGAGCATAGCGGACTTTATTTGGGGGCGTCTGGTTTTCCACATGAAGCTGCTGAGGAATTAGCAGCAATCAGTGCCAACCTTTCAGAAGTTTATCAACGTCACAAAAATTTGCTACAAGGTAACTTAAGATTTAATCAACATGCGTGGGGGCTAATTGATGCAGCTGGTAATAGTGAAGTAGGCTTTTGGCCACTTTATATTGGCTACAACCAATTTAGTTTAGTAATTCACGGTATGCCACAGCTGAATAGGCCGGGGTTTAAACACTTAATTTGGTCGCTAGTGAAGAGATACGGAAAAACATAGACAGCCTATCGGCTTTCTATGTTTTTTAGATATAGATAATTTATAGTTGAAGTCATAGTGGGTAGAAACTATACAATTAGTTTTCTCACATAATAATAATTAAAGACACAAAAGGGATACTACAATGCGTTCTGAAATGCTTAGCTCAGTTTTGAGCGACTTAAATGGTTCAAGTGCTGATATCGAAGCCTCAGCCGTTCTTTCTACCGATGGTTTGATGATGGAATCATTATTACCTGCTGGTATGGATGAAGACAGAGTAGGAGCAATGAGTGCTGCGATGCTTTCACTTGGCGATCGTACAGCTGAAGAGCTCGCAAGAGGCACGTTGGAGCAAGTCTTAATCAAAGGCGACCATGGTTATATTTTAATGACTTACGCAGGTTCTGAAGCAGTTGTAACTGTTTTGACTAAGCCTGAAGCACGCCTTGGCTTAATCTTCCTTGACGTTAAGCGTGCTGCAAATGCCATCCAGAAAATAGTAACATAGTCGTTACGAATCATCATGTAAATGAGGGGGGGTGTGATTCGATATCTCAGTAGAACCACCTCCCTTCATGTAAGAATGTAAAGAGCTATAAGGCTCGCTTAATTTCGGCAAATTTCTTAGCTAGTCGCTTTTCTGACACAGGGTATGCTGTCCCTAAGTCCTGTGCAAAAAGCGATATGCGAAACTCTTCAAGCATCCATCTAAATTCTCTGAGTTCTATGCTATTAACTTGCTCAAGACTACCACCCTGTTTTTTCAATAACGCTTTATAATCATCCCAAAGTGATTGTATTTGCAATCGTAAACCACGGTCCTTATTGGCATCACCTGCTAAACGATCAAGACGTTTCAAGACTCCTTTTAAATAACGTGGATATTGGCGTAGCTCATCCAAGCTTAAATCATCTATAAAACCCATATAAACCAAACTGCTCATTTGATCTTTTACATCATTTAAGGTTTCTAACAAGCTCAAATCAATTTTGCCTTTGAGTTGTTTATTAATATCATGTGTTAACGATAAAACAGTGAGCAACTGTGAGCTTAGTTCTTTTAAAGTATTGAATATTTCAGATTTTTTACTTTCAATGTGCGCTAAAAACTGTGTCTTTTTTAGTTCGCTTCCGTGTTTTTTTGTGAGCAAATCACCGTTAATAAATGTTAAACGAAATACGTTTTTCACAATACTCTGTTTTAACTCATCACACTTTCCTGTGGAGTTGTAATACAAACAAAGTTTATGTATTTCAGGGATTTCTTTGAGCATGGTTTTTTGCTCTGCTTGAAACTGTAATAGCACCAAACGCAATAATCCATTTTGCTGTTGCGCTTTTTGGGGTGAATCAAACAACTTGATAGCAACCGAGTTCCCTTTATCAATCAGTGCTGGCCATGCTTTAATTTTCATCCCTGAGGTTTCTACAATCACTGTTTCTGGTAAAGGTTCAAAGTCCCACTCTTGAATATCATTTCGCTCAATACTTTTACTTGCTTGCGTTTTTACCTTGCTTAAATTTGTACTGGCTTTATGAGAAACGGATGACTTTAATTGCTCAAGATTACGTCCTGATTTTATTACTTTCCCCGCTTCATCCACCACCTCAAATCGCATTTTCATGTGGTCACTGAACTGGTGATTTTCTAATAGTTCGGGATCAATACGATGTCCTGTCATACGCCTTAATGATTCTGTAATGGCATCTACAATCGGCACACCTGAATCTGGTTCTAGTGATTCTAAACAAGCTTTAGCGTATTCAGGCGCTGGTACAAATTGTTTACGAGTTTGTTTGGGTAAACTGCGAATAAACTCTGTTACTTTTTCTTCTAACATTCCTGGCACAAGATAATCAAATGACTGTGCGACCAGCTGATTAAGCGCGGCAGCAGGCACACGTACAGTTACACCATCATTCTCACTGTTTGGTTCAAAGTGATACGTCAATGGTAACTGCATATCCGCAACGGTAACATGATCAGGGTACTGTTCGCCTTGCACATGTGAATCATCGCGCTGCATAAGATAGTCACGTGTGAGCATCAAAACTTCTGGCTTAGCAACTTCATAGCGCTTGCGCCATTTTTCAAACGCTGGGCCGCTGTAAATAGTATCAGGAATAATCTTGTCGTAGAAATCATAAAGAATTTCTTCATCGACCAAAATATCTCGGCGGCGTGCCTTCGCTTCAAGATTTTCAACCTCATCAATCAAAGCGCGATTTTGAATAAAAAAGTCAGCTTTGCAGTCGTATTCACCGTAAACCAAAGCATGACGAATAAAGAGTTGGCGTGATACGACAGAATCTATCGGGCCAAAATTTACGCGTTTTTTAGGATTAATAATAATGCCGTACAAACTGGTCTTTTCATCCGCAGCAACTTGTGCAGCGCGTTTCTCCCAACGCGGTTCGCTGTAGTGATACTTTAGTAAATGTTTAGCGGCGTAACCCACCCATTGCGGTTGAATTTTTGCAGCTGTGCGTGCAAACAAGCGTGAAGTTTCTACAATCTCCGCTGACATAATCCACTTAGGTGATTTCTTAAATAAACTGGATGCTGGGAAGATATAAAACTTACGCCCATTTGCGCCTAGGTATTCTTGGTTTTCTTCTTTGAAACCAATATTGCTTAATAAGCCGGTAAGCAAGCTTTGGTGGATGGCATCATATTTGGGTAGATACTTATTTTCCTCTTCTTCTTTTTTATTAATTCCCTGCTTAGTTTTTATTTTGGCACCTGACTTCTTAGTGCCACCTTTTGCTAGCTGCGTATCTTTACCAAAGAACGAACCTTTCAAACTCATTCTTAACTGCCGATAGGTTTCATTCCATTCACGCAAGCGCATAAAGGATAAAAATTCACGACGGCAAAGCTTACGAAGTTGCCCTTGCGATAACTCACCATTTTTATCGTGATAATAATCCCAGAGTTTTAGCAGGGCAATAAAGTCAGAATTCTCATCTTTAAAACGGCTATGCTTTTGATCCGATGCTTGCTGTTTATCCATCGGGCGCTCGCGTACATCTTGCACTGACAATGCGCTCACGATAACCAAAACCTCATCTAACACGCCTTGATCTTTTGCGGCTAACAACATTCGTCCCAGTCTTGGATCAATCGGCAAGCTGGCAAGTTGCCTTCCCATTTGAGTGATATTTATGTTGTCGCCTTTGGCTTTTGTGACAGCGCTTAACTCAAATAATAGTTTATAACCGTCACGAATCATTCCTGAATCAGGTGCTTCTAAATAAGGGAAGTCATACACATCACCCAAATTAAGTGATGCTAGTTGCAAAATAACAGAGGCTAAATTAGTGCGCTGAATTTCTGGCAAAGTGAATTCTGAGCGCCCTTCAAAATCATCTTCTGCATATAAACGAATCGCGATGCCATCACTTGTTCGTCCACAACGACCCGAGCGCTGATTAGCAGATGCTTGTGATATTTTCTCGATGGGCAAACGCTGCACACGTGAACGCCATGAATAACGTGAGATACGTACTAAGCCTGTATCAATTACATATTTTATACCTGGTACGGTTAGCGATGTTTCTGCGACATTAGTTGCTAATACTATTCGCCTTGCACCTGTTGTGTGAAATATTTTGTTTTGTTCTTTAGCAGACAACCGCGCAAACAAAGGAAGAATTTCTACGCTGGGTTTATGATGTTTTCGCAAGGCTTCGCTGGCTTCACGAATTTCTCTTTCCCCTGATAAGAAAACTAAAATTCCACCCACAGATTCATTCATCAGTTCATCCGTAGCATCAACAATGGCTTGCACCATATCTTTTTGAGTTTCTTCTTTGCCCTCAGCCTTATTCGCCTCCTGCAATAAAGAGTGATAACGAATTTCTACAGGGTAAGTTCGTCCCGATACTTCAATCACTGGCGCGTCTTTTCCACCAAAACTAAAGTGCTTGGCAAAGCGTTTAGGGTCAATCGTTGCCGAGGTGATAATCACTTTTAAGTCTTTACGTCTTGGTAATAACCAACGCAAATAACCAAGTAGAAAATCAATATTGAGACTACGTTCGTGTGCCTCATCAATGATCAATGTGTCATATTGATTCAAATAACGATCATTGCGAATCTCCGCCAGCAAGATGCCATCCGTCATCAACTTAACGTAGCTGTTTTCATTTGTGTGATCGTGAAAGCGAACTTTGTAACCTACCACCGAACCCAGTTCAGTATTTAACTCTTCGGCAATTCGCGCAGCAACGCTTCTAGCAGCCAGGCGACGCGGTTGTGTGTGACCGATTAGCCCATCAACGCCTCTGCCCAATTCCAAGCACATCTTTGGTAACTGTGTCGTTTTACCCGAACCTGTTTCACCACAAATAATCGTGACTTGATTGTCGCGAATGGTTTTGATGATTTCTTCACGTCTATCTGCAACAGGAAGATCTGGGTAACTGAGTTTGGGAAGATTATTTAAACGCTGCTTACGTTGTTCTATAGAAGTCGAAATTCTTTTCTGTAAGCGTTGGAGCGTACTTTCAAAGTTTTTATTTTTTGTATCTAAACGAGAAAGCTTTTGAAGCTCTCTATTCAAAATAAAACGCTGAGAACCTCGACAGTTTTTTATCTGCTCTCGAAGTGCTTTATGATTATGCTCTTGATTTGATTTTGATGAGTTATTCATAAAAAAGGATAAGTAACATGCATGAATACGAACACCATGTAAAAGTGGGGGGGGTGTGCTTTACACTTTATTCAATGATGTTATTCTGCAATATCTTCAGCTTTAGTGCTGTCTTCTTTTGCCTGCTTGCGCAAAACATTAGATAATTTATGATCACCACAACCCTGCTCTGATACTTGATTTCTACCGCGCTCTTTTGATACATACAAGGCGTTATCTGCGGCAGTCAATAGCATTGCGGGGAAGATAACTTTTTGCTCTTCTTCTGGCGTATTACCAGTAAAGTCCCAGGCAGGCTCACAACAAGAAACGCCGATACTGACCGTTACGACACCGATATCAGTGCGCGAATGTTCTATTTGCAAACCTTCTATTTTACATCTCAAGCGCTCAGCTAACATCATGGCATCTGCTTGCTTAGTCACAGGTAAAAGAATAGAAAATTCTTCACCACCGTAACGTGATGCAAGATCAGCAGGACGGTGTGTAATAGATGCCATAGTGTCAGCAATTTGTTTCAAACAAACATCCCCTGCTTGATGCCCATAGGTATCATTGTACTTTTTGAAAAAATCTACATCAATCAATAATAATGAAATAGGTGTTTTTTCACGCATTGCTCTGCGCCACTCAACTTTAAACTTTCTATCAAAATGTCTACGGTTGGCAATTTGAGTCAACTGATCTGTATCAGCTAAATCCTGTAAGGCAAGCTGTGTATTTTGCAACTCAAAAAGTAATTGATAGATATAGTTTGAAATTAATATCAAGGTTATCGCCATCACTATCATAGCACCAGCCATCAAACTATGACCATTATCTTGGCTCAAAAATAGCAGTGAAATTGTTGGAAGTAATGTTACTAATATTTGAAAATAATAAGCTATACGGGAAGCTGCAAGCGTAGGTATTGAAGCCAACAACACACTGAATAAAATAAGAATTAATAATATTTGGTGCGCTAGATCCGAAGGGAAAAAGACCAGCCCAGCCAAGCCCCAGATAGTACTAATAAGCGTTGTGAAAAACACATGTCGATTAGCCCAAGCTGTTAGCTCAATTTGTGTATATTGCTTTTCTGACTTAAAACTTTTTCCCATAAGGAAACGTACAATACTCAATGTAACAATGAGGCCATACCAAATGAGTAATGGAATATGTTGATCAGGTAAATGAAGCCAAAGAAATAAGGTTAATATGCTGGAAAGTAAAATATTACTCCAGATACCTAGTGTTTTATTTTTGTAGAGGTAGGCTATTTGCCCCTGTATGAGGCTAACGGCAGCAGGCGTTAGCGCTTCATTTTCAGTATGTAATTCTTTATTAGCCACAAAAAATTACTAACGAAGTGATATAACTAGGGGGCGGTGCCCCATTTTTTCTGCCGCACTTTTCCAGCTATCAACACTATTTTGATCAACTGGACCCGCTACAACACGATACCACGTATTCCCTTTAATTTTTTTAGACTTGATATAAGCATCAATACCATTCTGAGCTAAACGCCCACGTGTGACATTAGCCCTACTTTTCTTTTTATAAGAAGCAACTTGTAATAAATAATTACCATCTTTAACAACAGGAACGATAGGTTCAATATTCTTCTTTACTTGTTTTACCTCAGCAACCGTTTTAGGTGCTGAAACTATGTTAGAAGACTTACTGTTAGGAAGAATATCAAGACTCGTATCAATAGGTTTAGCAGCTCCAACAGGAACATCTAATGTGGGTAAAACAGCATAATAGCTAAACTTAGTTTTTCTTGGTTCGTCTTGTTCGAGTCCTTTCTGCTGATTTATTCTTTGATTATAAAACCTTTTAGTTTTATCCGCGCCAACCGACCTTGCGCTTTGCGCCTGCTTTATCTTATTTTGCACCGTACTCGCCATTGAAAGCGCAGAAGAATTATTATTTGTAAAATAATACATTCCCAGCCCAACTAACAAGCCTAAAATAATCCCCGAGAACATCCAGATAATGCCACTTCCACCCACGAAGCCCGTATCCAATGATTCGCTTTTCTTAAAATCCTTATACATTTTATATTCTCTTTTTATATGGTAGTTCTAGCCCGAAGCGTTACTTTAGCGGATTTTTATTAGAGTTATAGAGAAAGCAAGAAAGCCTCAATTCTAATATTGCCATTAATTTTCGACACTTACAAGACTCTTCTCACCTATTTTAACAAAATTAGTAAATTAATTAATGGGTCTATAGGCTCTTATAAGAAATCCATAGGATCAATATCAATAACCCACCTAACTCCCCCCATCCTTCTTGATTGAATAAGAAGAGATAATGCTTGCTCCATTATTGCATGCAGCTGTCCTCGTTGATTAGAGGAAACTAATAACTGAAAGCGATAGCGGTTGGCTCTTTTTGCTAAAGGTGATGCTATTGGCCCCAGTAAGTCTACATGCTCTTCTAATTGATCCATTTCTAACTGAAAACGTAATGAAGAAGTTATTTTATTGAGAAAATCCCCCCCCCTTTTTTCATTATCTGCACTTACACGAATAAGTGCTTGTGCCCCGTAGGGTGGGTAGTGCCAGAGCTTTCTTTCGTTCAAAATATCTTTTGATACTTTTGAGTAGCCTTTCGATAACAATGCAATTAACAATGGATGTTCTGGCTGGGATGTTTGTAGCACTACTCGACCTTTTTGCTCACCACGCCCTGCTCGACCTGATACTTGCAACACTTGTTGCGCTAATCGCTCTTGTGCGCGGTAGTCTGTACTGAACAAGGCTTGATCAACATCCAAAATACCAACCAAGGTAAGTTTTGGAAAATCATGCCCTTTGGTTAGCATTTGCGTGCCAATCAAAATAACAGGCTCGCCCTTGTGTACTTGCTGTAACTTCTTTTCGAGTGAGCCTTTTTTTGAAGTGCTATCACGATCAATCCGTATCACAGACGTTTCAGGAAAGTGCGAGCTTAAAATCTCTTCAATTCTTTCTGTTCCCTGTCCCTGCGTGGTTAACTTATTACTATTACATTCAGGGCACGTTGGCTTTACTTGTTCTTCAATTCCACAATGATGACAAATCACTTGGCGTGCCGCTGCATGGTATGTCATTCCCATTTCACAATGATGACAAACTGCGTGCCAGCCACATGACGGACACATCAATACAGGTGCGAAACCCCGACGATTTAAAAAGATCATCACTTGGTTTTTATTTTGAATATGGGTGCGGATTTCGCTCATCATCAAACTACTAATGCCAGCCTCCAAGGGCAAAGCACGAACATCTTGCACCACCATTTCTGGTCGTTTGCTTGTACCAGGTCTGCTTGCCAATCTTAAATAGTGATAACGCTTTTTATTTACATTATGTAGCGATTCTAAAGAGGGAGTAGCACTGCCAAGCAAGACTGGGACACTTAAATCATGCGCACGCTTAATTGCCATATCGCGCCCTTGATACAAAAAACCTTCTTGTTGTTTAAATGATGCATCATGTTCTTCATCAATAAAAATTGCTCCAAGATTTTTCATAGGCGTAAAAACAGCAGAACGCGTACCAATAATAATTTTGATTGCGCCAGACTTTGCACCCAGCCATACACGTAATCGCTCACCGTCTGCAAGCCCAGAATGTAGTGTTGCCACGCTGTATTGTGGGAAGTGTTCTTTGAAACGGTAAAGCAATTGCGGAGTTAACCCAATTTCTGGCACTAGCACCAGCACTTGTTTATCAGAATCTAAAATGGACTCTATGGCACGTAGATACACTTCTGTTTTTCCACTACCTGTAATGCCGTGCAGCAGTACAGGCTTAGGTTTCTCTTCTTGAAAGTACCCCCCAATACTTGAAACACTTTGCTGTTGTTCTTCGGTTAACGTAACTTGATTTTTTTCTGGAATATTTTCTTGATTCTTTGACGGCGTAAAATCAGCATCAACCTCTCGAAACTCAACGAGTTTTTTTTTATCTAACTGCTTAAGAATATTACGCCACGTTTTGCCAAAAACATCATCCAGTCGTTGTTCCCCTACCTCACCTTTTTGTAACATCTCCAACATTGATTTTTGTTTTGGCGCACGATTAAGATCATCTAAGGAGAATATTTTCCCTAAACGATTTGTATGCCATAAACGTAATTTTGGAACTTGCTTGCCTTTTCGCAAAGCCACAGGCAACGCATGAAATAATACTTCTCCTAGTGGATAAAAATAATAACTACTCGCCCAGTTGAGCAGTTCCATCATGGCATTATTGATAAGCGGCTTATCATCCAAAAC
Organism: Cocleimonas sp.; assembly: GCA_021647365.1. Lineage (GTDB taxonomy): Bacteria > Pseudomonadota > Gammaproteobacteria > Thiotrichales > Thiotrichaceae > Cocleimonas. Next base: position 15,278 of record JAKIUW010000004.1, read on the forward strand.
CTCAATAACATCTTTGAGATTTTTGAATTCGCTTTCTACATTATTTTCAACAACCAGCGCCGTTACTACTGAATTCCCCAGAGGCACTCTTAGGCGGCACCCTACATCTGGTAAGGGGGAAATATTACAACGATAATCTAATAACTTGTAGATTGGTCGCTGAATGGCGACACGCACCACGTTGCTTTTGTCAATGACACTCATATTAACCATGTAAAACTAGGAGGGGGCTTCTACAAATAGAATTAATTAAAACCTAAAATACGATTTTTTACTATAAGGAATTTAAGAGAATATTAGTGAAAAATATCACTAATAACAGCTAAGTTATTAATAAATAAAATATTATTTTTCTTGTGGTTTTTTACAAGCACTCTGTGGATAACTTTGTGGATTAAAGTACATAAATATAGCTAAGTTATTGTCCTGCAAAGGATAGTTGATTATATGACACATATCAAAATACAATTCTACTCCTTATTTTTCAACAACTTACAAGAAAATCAAAAGCGACGAAAATACCGCACAGTAACTTGAGTTAGTACCCAACGGCTCCTGTGCATAACAAACAAAAGAAAAGCCTTATTGTAGAGGCTTTCTTAAAAACTCAAGCTTTTTATTTTCTTTTTAAACAAATAAATAATGAACCTGATTTAAATCACTGTAACAATTATTACAACTCTTTTAAGCTAGTCACTAAGTCACTTGCTACGTCCTGACCATCGCCGTAAAGCATGCGCGTATTATCAGCAAAGAATAAGTGATTTTCGATACCAGAGAAGCCTGTACCTTTACCACGTTTTACCACGATTACATTCTTCGCATAATCTGCATTTAGAATAGGCATTCCATAAATCGGGCTATTTGGATCATTACGCGCGGCAGGATTCACAACATCGTTTGCACCGATTACTAATACAACATCCGTCGTTGGAAACTCTTCATTGATCTCATCCAAGTCATAGATAATATCGTAAGGCACGCCTGCTTCTGCCAGCAATACGTTCATGTGACCAGGCATTCGACCCGCTACCGGATGAATCGCAAATTTAACGGTTACACCGCGATCTTGAAGATGTTTCGTCAGTTCCCATACTTTATGCTGAGCTTGCGCAACTGCCATACCGTAACCAGGGATAATCACGACCTTTTCAGCAAATGCCATCATCACTGAAACATCCGTCGCATCAATCTCTTTCATGCTACCACTTACTGCAGCGGCATCATCGCCACCATCAGCATCACCAAAGTTACTGAACAGTACATTCGAGATTGGACGATTCATCGCTTTTGCCATTAACTGTGTAAGCAATGTACCTGCAGAACCTACCACAATACCCGCTATCATCATCGCAGGATTTGCAAGCACATAACCTTCAAAACCAACCGCAAGACCTGTAAGTGCATTAAAGAGTGAAATAACCACTGGCATATCCGCGCCACCGATAGGCACTGTCACCATGATACCAAAGAGCAATGCCAACACGAAGAACACGGTTAGCAGTGTCATGCTGTATTCTGTACCATTTAAAATAATCGCCAAGCCGATAGTAAGTGCTACGACAAACACCAAGGCATTTAAAAACTGTTGCATAGGGAAACGAATAACACCGCGCATCAAACCTTGCAATTTAGCGTAAGCCACTAGCGAACCAGAAAATGCCACCGTACCGATTAAAGCACCAATAACTGCCAGCGCTTGTATCGTCATCGGCATTTCATCTTGTTTGAGCAATATCACCGCAGCAATCGCCGCCGCCGCGCCGCCGCCCATGCCGTTATACAATGCAATCATCTGTGGCATATCAGTCATGGCAACCTTCTTGCCACTCACATAAGCGATAGCGCCACCGATGCCAATCGCCACTGTCATCAATAAATAGTTATGATTAATTTCACTGTGGAAATAAGTGATTAATGTTGCCATCACCATGCCCACGCCAGCCCAAACGATACCGCGACGTGCCGTCATCGGTGATCCCATTTGTTTTAGGCCAAGGATAAATAATAATGCCGCAACAAAGTAGGTTGCCTGGATTATAAATTCAAGAAAGTTAAAGTCTTCCATTACTTATCCCCCTCTTTATTACCACTCTTTTCGCTCGGCTTAAACATTTCAAGCATTCGCTCAGTCACCACATAACCGCCAACCGCGTTTCCTGCCGCTAATAAAACAGCAATAAAACCAATCACCGTTTGTGCCGTAGATTCCGCATGACCCATAGCGACCATCGCGCCAACCAACACGATACCGTGTACAAAGTTAGAACCCGACATTAATGGTGTGTGTAAAATAACAGGGACTTTAGAGATAATCTCGTAGCCTGTTACAGCCGCCAACATAAAAATATAGAGTGCGATAAACCCTTCCATTATTTTTCCCCTATTGTTTTGTTTAACAGCTCAACTGTGCCTTCATGCATCACGTCGCCGTCTTTGGTAAGCAGTGCGCCGATGACGATTTCATCTTCAAAATCTGGCACATAATCACCATTTTCATCAATCAGTAACTGCATAAAATTAAATAAGTTTTTAGAATACATTTCACTCGCATGAACGGGCACTTGGCTAGCAACGTCTAATGGTGCATGAATAACCACATCGCCATGTTTAATCGTTTCACCAGGCTTTGTTAACGTACAGTTTCCACCGCCTTCTGCCGCAAGGTCAATAATGACCGCGCCTTCTTTCATGCCTTTAACCGTAGATTCTGGAATAATTTTTGGTGCGGGTTTACCAGGGACTGCCGCCGTTGTAATGAGCACATCGGCTTGAGAAATATATTCTGCTAGCTCTTGCTGTTGTTGCTCACGCTCTTCCACAGATAACTCACGGGCATAACCGCCCTCGCCTGTTGCCGAGATAGATAACGTAATCGCTTTTGCACCCAAAGACTCAATTTGCTCAGCCGTTTCAGGGCGAACGTCATAAGCCTCAACCACCGCGCCTAAACGCTTTGCCGTAGCAATCGCCTGCAAACCAGCAACACCTACGCCGATAACGATAACTTTAGAAGGTCGAATTGTACCTGCCGCCGTCGTCAACATAGGGAAGAAGCGTGGTGCAATATCCGCACCCATAATCGCCGCTTTATAACCTGCAATCGCCGCTTGTGATGACAATACATCCATCGACTGTGCACGCGAAATTCGAGGAACAAGTTCCATCGCAAAACTGGTGATCTTCTTATCCTGCAAGGTTTTTAGCATGGCGATATTGTTATGCGCCATTAATGTTCCAATCAAAACGGAACCATCACGCATCATTGCAATTTCATCAGCCGTTGGTGCTTGAACACGCCAAACGATATCTGATTTTTCACAAAGCTCTTGCGCGCTATCGACCATTGTAGCGCCTTCAAATTGCGCATCAGAAATCAAAGCCGCTTTTCCAGCACCTTTCTCTACAAAAATCTGAACACCTAATTTGCTTAAACGACCAATAACAAATGGATCAATCGCCACACGGCGCTCGCCCTTCGCTGTTTCGCGCGGAATACCTAATTTAATCGGCATGGAATTATCCCCTAATTCAATAGTGCGCGTACTTTACCAGAGGCGCGCTAAAAATGGGAATATTCATTAAGGAAGATGCAATAAAAGAATTAGCTTAAGGGACCTATTTGAAAGCACACACCCCCCCCCCCCCCCACTTTTACATGATTGATCATGTAAAAGTGGGGGGGTGTGCAATTCAAGAATATTCTATTGAGTGCTTCTAGTTATCAAATCGCATCGACAAATCAACTGCGTAAATATCTTTGGTGATCTGACCGACTGAAATAAAATCTACGCCTGTATTAGCTATGCCCGATACGGTTTTGAGGTTTACACCACCTGATGCTTCTAACTTGATTGTTCCACCGTTGGATTGATTTTCTTCAACGGCTTCTTCCATTAATCTCAAATCAAAATTATCTAGCATAATAGTGTCCGCACCTGCTTTGCTAGCTTCTCTGAATTCTTCTAAATTTTCTGTTTCTACTTCAACTTTGATACATGGATGTAGCTTTTTGGCTTGGGCCACTGCTTTGCTGATCGAGCCTGCCGCCATAATATGATTTTCTTTTATCAGTATCATGTCGTATAGGCCGATACGATGGTTTTTTCCACCGCCACACAGCACAGCATATTTTTGTGCATCGCGTAAATTTGGCAGTGTTTTGCGTGTGTCTAAAATTTTAGTTGTTGTGCCTGCAATTTTTATTACAAATTGATTCGTGAGGCTTGCGGTTGCCGATAGCGTTTGAACAAAGTTCAGCGCGGTGCGCTCTCCACTTAATATCGCTCGTGCATTTCCCGATAGTGTACAAAGAATACTGTTAGCTTTTATTTGATCGCCGTCTTTAAAATTCCATATGACTTTTACATCACTATCTATTTGACTAAAAACCTCATTGAACCACGCAACTCCAGATAAAATTGCATCATCGCGACAAATAACAGTGGCACTTGATTGGTTTTCTTTTGGAATTAAATCGGCAGTTACATCACCTGTGGCAATGTCTTCTTCTAATGCCGATTTGACTTGGGCTTTAATATTATCTGGAAGTTTCATTGTGCTCCTTAGCAATCAATTACAGATTATATTGAAGCACACCCCCCCCCTTTTAAACAGTGTTTTATATTTTTTAGGTATAAAAAAAGGGAGAGCTAAAAGCCTCCCTTCTTAAACAGCTATTTTATTCAATATTACTTCAAACGAGTAACCCCCATCATCTTCAAGATTGATTTCTCATAAAACGGTTCTGAGCTTCCTTTCTTCATCTTACGGATAAAGTATTTCTCAAATGCGATCTTCGCTAAGTGAACCCATTTACCCTTCTTAAACCATGCTACATTACGTGGAGGGATTTGAGGAATTGCCAAGAATGCCGCGCCAGTATCACCAAAGTCAGCCAAACAAAGTGCCGTCCAAGTACCTTTTGCGTGAGGCTCTTTGCCTTCGATTGCTGCCTCAATATTATGTACTGCCGATGTCACCATCGACTCAATCATGTAACCTGTTTTTGGCGCGCCTGTTGGCACTGGTGTCGCTTCAACAGGAGGAATCGCCACACAAACACCTGCAGAATAAATATTCTGGTAAGTTGGATTACGGTGGAATTCATCAATCATTACGAAACCACGTGGGTTACATAAACCTTCAACGCCTACAACTGCGTCAACACCGAAGAATGCAGGTAACATCATCGCAAGGTCGAACTCTAGCTCATGCTCTTGGTAAATTTCACCTTTTGCATCAAGTTCACTAACAAACATTTTGCCTTCTTCCACCTTAGTGGTTTTGGCATTGGCGATCCATTTAATATGACGATTTCTTAATTCAGACTCAAGCATACCTTTTGAATCACCCACGCCACCTAAACCTAAATGCCCTACATAAGGCTCAGATGTTACGATGGTAATATGAAATTTGTCGCGAATTTTGCGCTTTTTAAGATCAGTATCAACAATCAATGCAAACTCGTATGCAGGTCCAAAACAACTTGCGAACGGCATGGCTCCAACAATAATGTGTCCGCTACCTTTTTCAATTTGTTTTTTATAATCTTCGTAGAACATTTCTGCATGATCAACCGTGCAAACAGAATGTGTATGACCACCGTGAGGGCCTGCACCTTCAACTTCATCAAAAAATAGTTTAGGGCCTGTTGCGATTATCATATAATCGTAATTAATGGTATCACCGCTTTCCATGGTTAGCGCATTGTTTGCTGCGTCGATTTTATCAACACGACCAGCGACAAATTTGATGCCTTTTTTGCTTACATATTTTTCGATAGGAAAAGTAATATCAGCACGTGATCTCCAACCTACTCCCACCCAAGGGTTTGATGGTGTAAATTGAAAATAATCACGCTCATTTATTAACGTAATCTCGTGACTACCACTAAGGTGATCTTTTAATTCGTATGCTGCAGGCATTCCACCTGTTCCAGCGCCTAATACGACAATATGTGCCATGATTAAAACTCCTTTGGGTTATCTTCTTTATTTATTTGGGTATAGCTGAAAACTATCTATCGAGATTCTACTACGAAAGAAAGAGAGAATAACACCACAAAGCCAAGGGTTAGTCAATAAGAACAAAGTTTTCAATAAGTTATAAGGCATCTCTTATATACTTATATTTAATGTTTCAACTATCAACACGAAGTAATTCATATATAATTAAGCAATGAAAACCTACCTAGTCGGCGGCGCAGTCAGAGACAAATTATTAGGCATTCCTGTCAAAGATAATGACTGGGTGATTGTCGGCGCGACACCGGAAAAAATGCTCGCCGAAGGCTTCACCGCTGTTGGCAAAGATTTTCCTGTATTTTTACACCCAAAAACACACGAAGAATATGCCCTTGCGCGCACCGAACGTAAGACCGCAGCTGGCTATCATGGCTTTCAATTTCATGCCGATACGGATGTAACCTTAGAACAAGATGTGATGCGCCGTGACTTAACCATCAACGCACTCGCCGAAGATGAAAATGGCAAAGTGATTGATTATGTAAACGGTCAGGCAGATTTACAAAACCGCATTTTGCGCCATGTCTCCCCTGCTTTTGCTGAAGATCCTGTGCGTATTTTACGCATTGCACGTTTCTCAGCACGTTTTGCCAACTTAGGTTTTACCATTGCTGATGAGACCATGCAATTAATGAAAGACATGGTAGCGCAAGGCGAGGTTGATGCATTGGTTGCCGAACGTGTTTGGCAAGAAACGGTTAAGGCGCTTGCCGAACCGTCACCTGATATTTTCATTGAAGTGCTACGGACATGTGGTGCACTTAGAATATTATTTCCTGAAATTGATCGCTTATTTGGCGTGCCTCAGCCCGAGGAGCATCATCCAGAAATTGATACTGGTATCCATACGCTTATGGTTTTACAGCAAGCCTGTTTATTGAGCGACGACCCTGTTATACGCTTTGCCGCTTTAACGCATGACTTAGGCAAAGGAACTACAAAAAAAGAAATATTACCGCATCATTATGCTCACGAAGAACGCGGTTACTATTTAGTCAAAAAACTATGCAAGCGCTACAAAGTGCCTAATAATTTTACCCAACTCGCTGAAATCACGGCGCGCTACCACACGCACGTACACCGTGCGCTTGAAGTGAAGCCTAAAACTTTATTAAAAGTTTTAAATCTTACCGATGCTTACCGTAGACCCGAACGCTTTGCTCAGTTTTTACTCGCTTGTACGGCAGACAGCCACGGTAGACCTGGTTATGAAGATTATGATTATCAGCAAGCGCCTTTTTTTGCATTGATACGCGATAAAACAGCCAATATTGATGTGCAAGCGATTATTAAATCGGGTTTTGAGAATGAGAAAATTTCAAACGAGCTTCATAAGCAAAGACTTGTTATAATAAAAGCAGAAATAAGCAAGTGGCATCTTGAATCTGAATAATTAAACCATACGTTATTAAAGTATCAAGACATAAAAAGGGGAACAACATGACTATATTAAAAGCAGGATTTAACCTTGGGGATATTATCATCCACCGAGAGCAGAAATTCCGTGGTGTGATTGTTGATGTAGACGCGGACTTCCAAGGCTCTCAAGACTGGTACGACCAGTTCACCACTAATGAGCCATCAAAAAATGCCCCTTGGTATCACGTTTTAATCGATGAAGAGTCTACGATGGCGTATGTGTCTGAACAGAATATCTATGTTGACTCATCAAATGTCGAAATTGATCATCCTATGGTTGATGATGTATTTGAAGATTATAAATCAGGTCACTATCTACCTCGCCAAACAATTAATTGATCTAGTTGTTAATTGAACAATCGCAATACCTAGTCGCCTTCCTTACAGGGTTATTCGGCGGCGTTCATTGTTTTGGTATGTGTGGCGGCATTGTTGGCGCGCTGACACTCGGCACATCAGAAAAAGATAAAAAAAATTCCGCCTTTATTATAAATATTGGTTATAACCTTGGGCGCATTTCTGGTTATATTGTAGCGGGCGCAATTGTCGGTTTCCTCGGCTCATCGCTGGTTGACCTCACCGGTATTCAAACCGCCAAACAAGTGCTTGCCGTCATCGCTTCTTTATTTATGATTGCACTAGGGCTTTACCTTGCAGGGCTTTGGAACGGCATCGCCAAAATAGAAAGCATTGGTGGGGTACTTTGGAAGCGCATCCAACCACTCACAAAACGCTTTATTCCTGTGAAAAGCTTTCAGCAAGCCGTACCTTTAGGGTTTCTTTGGGGTTGGTTGCCTTGTGGTTTGGTTTACACCGCTTTGATTTGGACACTTTCTGCGGGCGGGGCAATTGAAGGTGCGCTAATTATGCTGGCTTTTGGATTAGGTACTTTGCCAAACTTATTAGCAATAGGGGTAATTGCAACACGATTATCTGCATGGATACAGAACCCCAAGATTCGTTTAGTAGCAGGAATGTTAGTTGTTTTAATGGGGGTTTTAACTTTGCTAAGAAGCTTTTAGATTCACACCCCCCTAGTTTTACAGGATGCTTAAATTTCTTAAAATCATCCTGTAAAACTAGGGGGGTGTGCTTCAAATCACGCTATCTTTTCATCTGGCGATAATAAAAAGCTCTGCACCTGTCCTGCACTCGCTTGCTTTAAAACTTTCAAACCAAACGCATCCCAATCAAAACTTTCCTCTGCTGCGTGCTCTAAATAAATGAGCGTGTTTTTGTCGATAAAGCCTTGCTCTTGATCGCATATTCTTTTTAAAACCTTCTCTAATAATTCTTGCCTGTATGGTGGGTCTAAGAAGATTATATTATGCACACCCCCCCACTTTTGCATGGTCTTTTTAAAAGTAGACAGGTATTCTAAAGCATCGGTTTGGTATACTTCTGCATCGGCTTTTAATAAAGCTAAGTTTTCTTTTAGCTGATTAGCAACGACTTTATTTTTTTCGACAAAGACAACTTGAGCCGCGCCTCGTGATAACGCTTCAAACCCAAGCACACCACTGCCTGCAAATAAATCCAAACAATTCGCGCCATGAATATGACCCTGAAGCCAGTTAAATAAAGTCTCGCGGATTCTATCAGGTGTTGGGCGCAAGCCTTGTGCATCAACAAACGGCAGTTTCCTACTGCGCCATTCTCCGCCTATTATGCGTAGAGTATTTGTGCCAGAGTTTTTATTTTTTGGTGGTTTTCTTCGAGACATCTTTTTTCTCACCACCGACTATTACTGTCAACATTTTGTCCAGATGTATACGACGTTTAAACGCATCAACCACCTGATCACGAGAAACTTTTTCGACCGTATCAGTAAACGTATTCAAATAATCCAATGGTAAACCATAAAAACCAATCATCGCGATATAACCAATAATGTCATCATTGCTGGCTGTTCGTAGCGGAAAGCCACCAACAATATTTAGCTTTGATGCTTTCAAATCTTCTTCTGACGGACCTTCTTTTTGGAATTTTTCTAGCACTTCGCGAGCTACTTTTATAGCCTCATCCGTTTGTGAGAGCTTAGTTTGTAGCCCCACCATAAACGGACCATTTTCTTGCATCGGGATAAAGTAGCTGTAAACGCTGTATGACAAGCCACGCTTTACGCGTACTTCTTTCATTAAGCGTGAGGTGAATCCGCTACCGCCTAAACCGTGATTGCCCAAGTAAAGCGAAAAATAATCTTTGTCGCCACGCTTATCGCCCGGTTGCCCAATCATCACATGCGCCTGGGTTGATGGAAATGGAATATGTACAACTTTTGATTTTTCTAACGGCTTAACTTTTGGAATTGCCGCCGCCTTTTCACCTTCACCTTTCTCACCACTCAGCAATGCCTTAGAAATATTATTAGCAATCTCTTCCGCTTGTTTTTTATCTATTGCACCTACTAAGGCGAGTTGCCCATTTTTATTGACATAATATTGCTTAAAAAATGCTTTTAAATCTTTAGTACTGAGTGCGTTAATACTTTCTTCTGTGCCATTTTGTGGGCTGGCATAAGGGTGATCACCATAAAGGTTTTTATAAAAAGCTTTATTGGCGATTGAACTAGGGTTTTGTTTTTCCGCCTGCAAGCCAACCATCGCCTGCTTTTTCAATCGTTCAAAATCCGCATCAGGAAAATCGGGCTTTTCAATGACTTTCTGCCATGTTGCTAATGCCGATGTCATTTGCTCTTCCATCGTCAGCGTTCGTAGACTAATCCACGCCATATCACGAGCAGAGCCTGATGAAAAGTTTGCTCCGACTGATTCAAACGCCTCAGCAATTTGGTCAGCATTTAAACCGGCCGCCCCTTTATCAAACATGCCTGTGAGCATTCCTGATAACCCCTCTTTATCGCCATCGTAAGCACTACCTGCGGCAAAGCTTAGGCGAGCATCTAAGATAGGGAGTTCTGGTACATTAACGTAATAAACTCGCAGTCCTGAATCTGTTACCCAGTGTTCTATTTTAGGTGCGGCAGCAGCAAATTGATTGACTATAACTATCAGTGTTGCGAACGCTATTTTTATAATGTGTCTCATTACTTTGCCCCTTTCTTATTATTTTCTTCGCTTTTTTCTTCGTTTAGCGGAAGTGGGATCAGTTCCCCAACCGTTAAATGCTCTTCAATCAAATATTTTTTTGCCACATCTTGAATTTGTTGCGCCGTTACCGCCAACACGCCGGGAACATATTCATCCATATAGCCATGCCCTAAACCCACAGCTTCGAGCGAACCCATCAAAGTTGCCATATGCTGAATCGAATCACGCTCATACACTTCACCTGCGATGACTTGTGCTTTAACACGCTTTAATTCTGCTTCACTGACCAATTCTGATTTGAGTATTTCAATTTCATCCAACAGGGCTTTTTTAAGCGTGCTGGTTTCTACATCTTTTGCGGGTGTGCCTGTGATGATCATCATATTGGGCAAACGTCCGTAACCATAATATCCAGCGCCTGCGCCTGCCGCGATGGCCTTGCCTCGTACCAAGTGCTTGGCGAAACGTGCGCTATCACCGCCGTCTAAAATATTGGCTAAAACTTCTAACGCATACGGCTCCCACTTATCAACTTTGCCATTCTTAGCAGTAATCATCCCAGGTGTTTTAAAGCCCATGCGTAAGTTAGCTAATTTAGCAGGTAATTTTAAAACGATGTTGCGTACACCTTTTTGTTCAACTTCGGTGCGTAGCTTAACTTCTGGCAAGGGATTGCTTTTATAAACGCTGAAATATTTTTTAGCCATTTCGGTGACTTTTACAGGATCAACATCACCCACCACAACCAAGGTTGCGTTATTTGGGGTATACCATTTTTTATACCAATCAATCGCATTTTCCAACTTCATACCTTCAAGATCGACCATCCAACCAATCACGGGCGCACGATATGGGCTGTTTAAAAAGGCGACGGCATTGAACTGCTCACGCAATAAAGATGAAGGTTTATCATCAGTACGCCAGCGACGCTCTTCTTTTACGACTTCTATTTCTTTTTTAAACTCTTCAGGATCAAAAACTAGATTACGCATACGATCAGCTTCAATTTCCATCGCTGCTTCTAATTTATCTGCGGCAAGCACTTCGTAATACGCGGTGTAATCTTGTGAGGTGAAAGCATTATTGCGTGCACCAATGGCAGACACCATCTTTTCAAACTCGCCCGATTTATGCTTTTTTGTACCTTTGAACATCATGTGCTCTAGCGCGTGTGATAAGCCTGTTATACCTTCATGCTCATAGCTTGTGCCGATGTTGTACCAAACTTGTATGACCGCAACAGGTGCGCGCTTATCTTGCTTTACCAGTATTTTCATGCCGTTTTCTAAAACGGTTTCATGTACTAGATTTTTTTTATCCTCTGCAACGGCAGTTACCGAGGAGAATATCAATAATGCCGCTACCAAAAAACTACCACGGATACGCCTAACAGGTGATAAACTTCTAGTTTGATTTTGTTGTATAGTTTGTTGCATCATTTGTCGCATAAAATTGCACACCAGCCCTTAAAAATAATTAACGTAAGTATAAACTATGTTCCGACTATTTAAGAAAAAAAAGCCTTCTAAAAATCAACCACAAGAATCAGAGACTAATACGGCTGAAGAGCAGGTTTTAGATGCTGAAACGGATTTTCTTGAGCAACAGCTAGAACATCAATCTATAGAGCAACCAAATCAAGCCGAAGTTCAAAAAAAAGTTCAAGAAGAGCCTCAAGCTGAAATCCAAATAGAAACGCCAGAAGAGCTTCCCGAGGAAATTCAACAAGAAGCAGCTCAGCAAGAAACCTCAAAACCTAAAAAAGAAGGCTTATTTAAACGCCTCCGCTCAGGATTATCTAAAACAGGCAGTTCAATCACAGAAGGTATGGGCGATCTTGTACTAGGCAAGAAAAAAATTGATGAGGATGTACTGGAAGATTTAGAGACACGCTTGCTAATGGCAGATGTTGGCATGGAAGCAACCACCCGCATTATTAATGATTTAACCAAACGTGTATCACGTGATGAGCTAAACGATGGTGATGCATTAACCGAAGCCATGTATACCGAGATGGTAAAGATTTTACGCCCAGTTGCAAAACCATTGGATGTGGATGATATTTCACCTGCTGTTATTTTACTGGTAGGTATTAATGGTGCGGGCAAAACCACCACCATCGGCAAACTTGCCAAGAAATTTCAGAGTGAAGGTAAGTCGGTCATGTTAGCCGCAGGCGATACTTTTCGTGCGGCAGCAGTAGAGCAATTACAAGTGTGGGGCGAGCGCAATGATATTCCTGTTATCGCGCAAGGCACTGGCGCTGATAGTGCTTCAGTGATTTACGATGCAATGGAATCTGCCAAAGCTAAAAACATTGATGTTTTACTCGCTGATACTGCTGGCCGTCTACACACCCAAACCAACTTAATGGAAGAGTTGAAAAAAGTGAAACGTGTCATGCAAAAAATTGAACCCAATGCGCCGCATGAAGTAATGTTGATTGTGGATGCCAGCATCGGACAAAACGCACTAGCACAAGCAACAGAATTTGATAAAGCACTCGGATTAACAGGTATTACCGTAACCAAGTTAGATGGCACGGCAAAAGGTGGAATATTATTTGCCATAGCTGAGAAAACAGGCATCCCTGTGCGCTTTATTGGTGTAGGTGAATCAATTGATGACTTACAAGAGTTTGATGCCTATGAATTTGCGGGCGCGTTATTGGCTGGGGATGATGAATAGTTTTCAGGTGACTAAAAAAGCTAGTTCATGAATAAAGATAAGCGGCACAATGATACGGTAACACCTTCCTTGTAACTTCAATATCGCCATTAGAATAACTTATAGTTAGCACACTGATAAATAAAATAACAGGTGCAGCATGCTACGTTCAACAATAATGGCTCACATGTCAGAAGCACTGACAGAAAGTAAATACCGCTTTAAGCAGCTTCAAAATATTGAAGCTGAAATTAATTGGAGTGAGCTTTCTGCACTTATCGAACCACACTACCTAGCCTCTAGCATCGGACACAACCTCGTTTCAGTAGATTCTATGATACGCATTTATTTTTTACAATTGCGTTACAGCATGTCTGCCTCAGGCGTAGAAGAGGCTTTATTTCAAATAGAAGTATTGAGAGAGTTTGCACAAATTGATATGGGAGCAGGTGTTATTCCTCATGAATCTTGTATTAATTTATTCAAACAATTAATCATTGAACAAGGCTTTGAGGGGAAACTAGAAAGTGCATTTGACTTGGAGACTATGGTAGCAAGTTAAGTATGACAAGCACACTCCTAGTTTTACATGATGCTAACTACTAGCCGCCTTTCTAATGCCATCCCAAAGTTTATCTGCTAATTCTTCTGAGGATAAGTAGCGCGTTAATAATTTCTTCCCTTGCTCCATAAAAGTAGGATAACGCTTTAATAACACCTCTAGTTCTTTCTTAGCTTCTTCACTATTTCCTAATTGGGCAAAGCAAACACATTTCGCCATAGGTCCATGGAATATATGTGGTGTATTAATTTTAATTGCATAAGAAACTGCTTCATCGTAATCTTTTTTAAAATAAGCGTTAAGAAATGGTGCGACATTAAACCAACTTGGAAAGGTTAATGAGACCGTCATTGCCCTTTGCACAATTTCCATACCTTCTTTCCAATGACCTAGCAAACAAATATGAAAACCCACACCATACAATATAACTGAATTATATTGATAAATATCCTGGGTTAAATTTAACTCTGTCAAACATTCTATTGAGTCATTCGAACAAAATAGAATTTGTGCTAAAACATAATGCGCTTCGTGACTATTAGGTTGTAAGCGAACAGCTCTTTGCGCAAGCTTTTTACCTATTTTTAACGGCTCCTCAATAATATTGTAACCATAAACATAATCTCGTCGACAGTAATCGGCATAAATTATTAGGCTGAGCATGTCACTAGGATGCTTCTCTAAAAACTCTTCACACACCTTTGCCGCTCTTGTAAAAGCAGCTAAACCTAAATCATCGTTGTAATAGCGATAAAAAGCCTGTGATTGATAATATTCCGGAATGCTATTTTTATTTTCTAACAGCTTTCTGGCCCAATGCTGCTGCAAAACTCCCTGCTGAATATCACTGATTACCGCCGTGATATTACCAATAATGGCATGCTGTTCATCAAAGGGTTTACCATCCAGCTCATAGCTTGTCGACCATAAAATGGTCTCATCTGAAACATCCATTAATCGAACCAATAATTTATGACGTCCTTTGGGTAGCTGCTGAATATAAAACACCAACATATAATCCGCTTGGTATCGTTCATAAATATCTATTGATGCATTGCGAGCCATTTTTTTATCCGCATGAGGGATAGACACAACAAGCTTAGTATAAAGAAAGTGACTCAATTCCATTGCCATCGTATCAGTCACTTGAAATAAAAGACGATTACTTTCTTTGTCTTGAGTTTCATCGGAGTAACATAAAACAGCGAGTTTAGGTGGAACGGAATGGCCATCCTTTTCTTCAACAGGTTTTTTTGTACGCGCCTTTTTTTCAAAGAAAGGAATGTAACTTCCTTTGGGTAGAGTAATAACGACGGCATCATTCTCGCCTTCATTTTTGTAATACTTTTCTAGCCTTTCACGCACCCGACCCGCTTGAATACGCACCACTGGATTAATATCAGAATCAAAATCAACAGGAAAACCTAACGCCTCCACGGCAATCGTATACTGCTTTAAGTTGACAGAATTTCCTGCAAGTGTTTTACGCACAATATATTGAAGAAAGTTCCGCATTTGCTTAGCAGATTTAAAATACGGGCTAGCCAGAACCTGTGCTAACTGGTGTTCTACCAGATCAGCATCTGCTTCCACTTTAAAAGAAGAGGAAGATGAAATTGGATTTTTAGGGTTATCCTCTACCACTTTTTTACTGCCTCTCACAATTTCCTTAGCCAGAAGTACACCTCTAGTTTTATTGATTATATTTTTTATTATAAATCCACATAAGGGTTAAGTCTTCTCCAGCTAGCCACTGTTATAATTTTTTAACACACTTCAATAATAGCATAATCATCATTAATTTTTATCGCCTATTTGGGTAGTGCTCTATTAATAAGCAAAAATATCAACATCCACTCCACCTTCACGAATTTTATCTGCTCGTGCAGAAATATAACGCTGAAAATTCAGCTCGGTTTTATACGCACCTGTTAATACATAATCAAAAACGGATTGGATGTGAAAAGTACGCATTTGAGCATCTATTCGCATCACTTCTTTTCCTTCTTGATTAAAGAACACCATCGCGGGTAGATAGGAAATACCCAGATCATTTGCCCAGTTTTTTGCGGTTATAGTTTTTCCTGCGGGTGTGGTAATTTTAGTATCCGAAAAACGGTCGAACTGGACTGCGTTAAATTGTTTGATGAGGTTTCTAGCGCTTTCATTTTGCAAAGTTTTTTCATGCAGTAAATCGCAGTTTTTGCAGTTTTTCGCCTCAAAGAAAACGGCAAGATAATCTTCTCCTTCCTTTTCACTTCGGTTTAAATCATAAGGTGCGCTCGTAAAAAAATCTTCACCGTGTAATTTGCCCTCCTTACTTCCTGCATCTGCCTCCATTTGTTGTACCGAAAATGCGCCGAAGCTTTGTGTCTTTTCATGCTTACCTGAGACAAAATTCATACTTCGCTGAAAATCCTCGGGCGGAATATAACCATTGATCTGATGCACTACCTTCTTATTTTCATCAAAAAATAATAATGTTGGTGTGTATTTAATGCCCAAAGCTTCGGCAAAGGATTTCTCGGTATAGTCATTACCTCCCACGCTGACCACTTCTCTATCACCCCACATATTTAAAGCGACAATTTCAAAGTTTTTACGAAAATCATCAACAATTTTTTGTTGCCCAAAATTATCTTCCCATAGCTGGCTACAATATGGACAGCCAGGTTGCCAAAAATAGGCAACTAAGCGTTTATTGTTACTCGTAGCATCAGCAATATCTTCTTCTAAATCCAGAAAACTCTCTTTAAACCAAGTAGGGTGCGTGGCTGTTTTGGCACCAAAATAACCGCCTTCTTTTTTTTCTTTTTCTGCTGATGCGCCTGTAGCAAACACTAGAGAAAACACCGTAGCAAACATTATTATTAAACTGGCTATACGCTTAAACATTCTGAATCCTTTTAAACATGAACCATGATTATAGTTCAATATTTACCCTAAAAGCACACCCCCCCACTTTTACAAGGTAGAAGGTTTGCGTTACAACTTAAAACGAGTAAACTATATTGCTTGGGGCTAGTTTTTTCAGCTATTTTTCGGCTAAGAACACATAAATAAAAAACAAATAATGATTGAATTCAAAGCAGTCAGCAAACAATATCCTACGGGACAATTGGCGCTGTACAACGTTAACCTATCGATGCAACAGGGAGAAATGGCTTTTCTCACTGGGCATTCTGGCGCGGGAAAAAGCACCTTACTTAAACTCATCGCCCTGCTTGATTCACCTTCAGATGGCATTGTGACCATCGCGGGACAAAACACTCAGTCTATTAATAAACGAAAAATCCCAGCATTTCGACGCAATATTGGCGTGATTTTTCAAGATCACCATTTATTAAAAGATAGAAACGTATTTGATAACATCGCCCTACCCTTAAAAATTGAAGGCATGCGCCCACATGATATTAAGCGCCGCGTACGCGCAGCTTTAGATAAAGTCGACCTTCTCAAAAAAGAAAAAGAATACCCGCAAATGCTATCAGCAGGGGAAAAGCAACGCGTAGGCATCGCCCGCGCCGTGGTGAATAAACCATCAATCATTTTGGCGGATGAGCCAACAGGAAACCTTGACCCTGATCTTGCTCTGGATATTATGCACACCTTCAAGCAATTTAATGAATACGGCTCAACCGTACTTATTGCCAGCCACGATCACGCGCTCATCAAAGATATGAAAAAACGCATCATTGTGCTTCGTAAGGTGAAACGCTAATGGCTTCTACTTACAAGCCTGCCAATTCACCAAGTAGAGTGCTTCTTAGTCACCACAAAGAAGCGATTGATTTTAGCCTTTCACATTTATGGCAATCACAATTATCCACGTGGATTACGCTAGCGGCAATTGCCATTGCTTTATCCTTGCCAGCCAGCCTTTATTTATTGTTGCAGAATCTAAAAACACTCACCGATGATAAGCGTGAAGTACCCACCATTTCGCTGTTTATCAAACAAAGTATTACCGAACAACAAGCGCGCGATCGTGGTGAATTATTACAAGAATTATCCGAAATTGATAAAGTTATTATGGTACCCAAAAGCGAAGCTTTGGAAGATTTCCGTAACATCACAGGCTTTGCCGAAACGCTGGAAACGCTGGATGAAAATCCGCTACCGCACGTATTAGTCGTCACACCGCATATGGATTTATTCGGCGAGCCAGAACTGGATATGACAAAACTAGCAAGAAAGCTAGAAGGCTATCCCGAAATTGATTTAGTACAAATGGACATCGAATGGGTACAGCGCCTACGCGGTATTTTACGCATTGCCGAACGCGCTGTTATGCTTATCTCATTACTGTTAGGCTTGACCGTATTACTGGTTATTGGCAACACCATCAAACTCAATGTAGAAAGCCGCAAAGAAGAAATCGATGTAGCAAAATTGATTGGTGCAACCTCTTCTTACATTCGCCGACCGTTTATTTATAGCGGAATCTGGTATGGATTATTCGGTGGGGTTTTAAGCTTGGTGATCGTTCACCTCGCTCTATATTCCTTAGTCCCCGCTGTCGAAGAGCTTGCTCGACTCTATGGAAGCAGTTTTCAAATTGGTGGCTTGGGTTTTAAAATGACACTGTATATTTTACTGGCAAGTAGCTTGCTCGGGATTATTGGTGCTTGGATTGCCGTTGGGCGGCATTTAAGAAGTACCACACTGCCATAAATAGTCTATAAGATATTTATGAGCGTGAAGCACACCCCCCCACTTTTACATGCCTTCTTATTTGCCTCTTTTTCAGACAAAAAATAATGAGTTTTTCTGATCCTGTAACCTTTATCATACTAGCCGTCGTCGGCGCTGTTGCTGGCTTTCTCAATGTACTCGCAGGTGGTGGTTCCGCCCTCACTATTCCACTGATGATATTTCTAGGCTATGACGCCACCGTTGCTAACGGTTCAAATCGCATCGCCATTCAGGTTGAGGCTCTTTCTGCTGTGGCTGCTTTCAAAAAGCAAAAACACTCCGACTTCCCCATGAGTTTAAAGCTCTCGTTGATGACATTGCCGGGGGGAATTTTAGGCGCATTTTATGCCGTAAAAATTGATGATGCATTATTCACCAAAATACTAGCCGTGGTCATGGTACTCATTATTATCACACTAATGTTTCCCAAAGCAGAACTTGTCGAACACGCCAAAAATCACAAATGGAAAAACTGGCTCTCATGGCCAGTGATGTTTGCCGTAGGTTTTTATGGTGGGTTTATCCAAGCAGGCGTTGGTTTTGTTATCATGTCGGTACTATTGCATTTGTACAATATGGATTTAGTTAAGATAAATATGCACAAGGTTTTTATCGTAATGGTGTTTACCGTACCCGCCGTCATCATGTTTATTTGGACGGATAATGTAGATTGGTTTGCGGCCGTTGCGCTCTCTGTCGGCATGGTATTTGGTACTTGGGTTGCTGTAAAAATGGCGATTGAAAAAGGTGAGAAGTTGGTGCGGATTGTACTGGGTGTTTCGCTTTTGATTATTGCGGGAAAGTTGTTTCTGATGTGATAGGTTGAACATCATGTAAAAGTGGGGGGGGTGCACACCCCCCCACTTTTACATGATGTTTGATATTATGCTACTTAGCTATTACAGCGAAAGTGTATCCGCCACAAAATCAGCATCTTTATCACCACGACCTGATAGATTTATCAAAATCGTTTTGTCGCTATCCATACCACCTGCAATCTTCATAGCGTAAGCAACCGCATGAGCGCTTTCTAAAGCTGGGATAATTCCTTCAACACGCGACAACTCCATAAACGCATCAAGACATTCTTTGTCATCCACACTTTCATAGCGCACTCGCCCTAAGTCTTTTAGCAAGCAATGCTGTGGGCCAACACCAGGGTAATCTAAGCCTGATGCGATTGAATGTACTGGCAATGGATTGCCTTCATCATCTTGCAAGTTGTAACACTTAAAGCCATGGATTGCGCCCTTTGTTCCTAGCGTTAGTGTTGCCGCATTATCGGGGGTATCTAGACCTTTTCCTGCTGGTTCTACACCGACTAACTCTACATCATCATCGGGTAAAAACTCGGTGAACAAACCAATAGCATTTGAGCCACCGCCTACACAAGCCATCACTATATCTGGCAATTTATTGTGTGTTTCTAAAAATTGAGCGCGCGCTTCTTTGCCAACAACGCTTTGGAAGTCACGTACAATTTTAGGAAATGGATGTGGCCCCACCACCGAGCCAATGGCATATAGAGTAGTTACAGGATCTTTTAAGTATTCTTCAAAAGCACTGTCAACGGCATCTTTTAAGGTTTTTGTGCCTCGGCTTACGGGTACAATTTTACAGCCTAGAATTTTCATCTTAGTCACATTTGGGTGTTCTTTTTTAATATCAACCTCTCCCATATGGATTTCACAATCAATGCCAACCAATGCACAAGCCGTCGCCAATGCAACGCCGTGTTGACCTGCACCAGTTTCTGCCAGCACCTTGGTTTTACCCATATGTTTTGCCAGCAATGCTTCACCGATACAGTGATTAATTTTGTGCGCGCCTGTGTGGTTTAAATCTTCACGCTATAAATATATCTGGGCACCGCCTAGTTTTGCACTAAGATTTTTCGCATGATAAATAGGGCTAGGACGACCAACATAATTGGCATATAAATCATTTAACTCATCTTGAAAAGCGGCCGTATTACGAATCTCTTCATAGGCATCATTGATTTGATCCATAATTTCAATCAAAGGGGGCGGGATGATTTGCCCTCCGTATTCGCCAAAGTTTCCATCTTTATCGGGCATTTCAGGTAAGCTGCTCATGTTTTCTCCTTTGATTAATTATAGTAACGCTATAACTATAGGATAATATAAAAACCACGCTTGATTAATTAGAGAGACAACATGCCACATTGTATTATCGAATATTCAAAAGAATTAGAAAGTGAAATTAACCCAAAACTCATGATCAACGCTGCCCATCACGGCGCTTTAGCATCAACTTTATTTAAAGAAAGCCATATCAAAAGTAGAACCGTTTCATACCAACACTATAAAACAGGTGCTAATGATTTACGTTTTATTCATATTACGCTGAGGATTTTATCGGGACGCACACTTGGGCAAAAGACTGATTTATCCCAGCATATTTTGTCTCAGTTTAAAGCCTTACTTGGAAGTAAAAACTTATCCTCCATTTCAGTGACGGTTGAAGTTAGCGATATGGAAAGAGACACGTATTCCAAAATAATACTGTAGCACTTCCTTAGACTTTAGATTAAATCCCCGCTACTATCGCCCAACAATTTCATAATTAAAGAAATAGAAATATGTCTCAAGATAAGATCAATACAGAAGATGCAACCTCCATCGCACAAAAATGGTTGGATGACTCTGCACTCACTGCAACCAATAGACAGTTTGAAGAACACTTCAATTTGGTCTCTAAAAAAGTAAAAGTCACAGGTGTACCAGGTTATGACAGCATTAGTTACGATGACTGGTCAAGGCAATCAGAAATAGATTTTAAAGAGGGTTTACTAGAAAGCGTTAGCTACGAAGGCTTTAAATTGGTTGCTACCAATGAACGCCAAATCATGTTTAAAACCATCGAAACTATTTGCGCAACTGACGGCACAAAAAGAGCGCATGGTATAGAAATTTTATTAGGGTTAGAAGAAGATGGCGTTTGGCGCGTAACGCAAGAGCGCGTACTCACCGATGATGAATCACGTCACGATGGTTTGATATAACCACGTAACACTGCATAAATTCTTATAATCATTCAAAAGTGGGGGGGTGCTTTAAACATTATCGGTTGCTTCAACCACTACTGGGTATCTTTGAAGCTATCGTTTCCCCAAAATATAAAGTCGCTCCGTCATTCCTGGTTCTTTTTCTTGCTCGGTATGCTCATTGCTCCAGTCCCATTTTTCACTGGGGAACAAATCCACCATATCACTCAGTTCACAATGAAACGGCGGCCCACCTTCTCGCCCTGTTTGCATAAAGGCCGCAAATATTTTTCCATCTGGTTTTAACCAGTTATGTAGCTGGGTTTCATATTGCTCCCATAATTCTGAAGGAAGCGCACATAGACTGGTTTGCTCGAAGATAACATCAAACTTTTCTTTAGGCTCCCAACTAAAAAAATCACCCAGTACTATTTCGGCCTTAAGGCTTTCTTTATCTAGCATGGCTTGCAAGTTTTTAATCGCCGAAGGTGCAATATCAATCGCGACCACATCAAAACCTAAGCTAACCAGCGTTAATACTTCATAGCCGTTGCCACAACCTGGCACCAAAATTCGACAAGGTTTTAATAAATCATTATCCAGCCAATAGCTTAAATTATTACTACTGCTGCCTCTATCCCAACCTGTTGTTCCTGCTTGGTAGCGGGATTCCCAAATATTTTCTTCACCCATATTTATCTATTCCATAATTTTAAAAGCAGTTCTGCTGAGGTGAAGTTTATCCTGAGCATGTCGAAGGGAAGCACACCCCCCCACTTTTACATGATGGAGGTGTAATTCTTCAGCAGTCTATTTTTTTATACCTTCAAACGAAAAGATCAAGTCCAATTCGGCAGAAGCTGGGCCAAGGTTTTTAGTAATCCCAAAGTCTTTTAAAGCGATGCGTGTTTGTCCTTCAAAACCTCGGCGAAAACCGCCCCAAGGATCTTTACCAGCACCAATTTGAGCAACATCAACTTCAATTTCTTTGGTAACACCATGCAATGTTAAGTTGCCTTTTAATTTTGCTTTCCCATCAGCGCCTTCGACGTAGCTGGTGCTTTCAAATTTTGCTTCAGGAAATTTTTCAACATCCAAAAAATCATCACTGCGTAAATGTTTATCGCGCTCGGCATGGTTTGAATCGACGCTTTTTGTATTAACCGTAACGGCTATTTTAGACGCGCCTTTGTTCTTTTCATCATAGCTAAATGTCCCATCAAAATCATTAAATCGCCCCCAAAGCCAGCTATAGCCAAGGTGTGATATTTTAAATTGAATCGAGGCGTGCGCGCCTTTTTTATCGATGGCGTAATCATCCGCAAATAGGCTTCCTGATGCGAGCAATGCCGTTGCTAATGATGCGCTTAATAATATATTCTTTGTGACTTTAAGTAATTGTGTTTTCATTGTTTTGTCCTTTGGTTGTTATTTATTTATCATTTTTAAAAGTGTTTCATCTTTATCGATGAAGTGGTGTTTCAGTGCTGCCAGTGCATGTAAAACGGCGAGCGCTATGAGTGTTATTGCCAATACTTCATGGATTTCTCCTATCAAATCGGCACTGTCTTCTTCTAAGGCCTGCGTTATCGCAGGGACTTCAAAGAAGTTAAAAAATTCAATTCCTTTGCCTTTGGCAGTTGAAATAAAATAGCCCGAAATACCTATTAACAAGATCAAGACATAGAATAATCTTTGAATTAGGTGCGCTAAAAATACTTCCCATTTTTTATGTGTTTTAAGTGCTTCTGGCATGGGGTTAACCATCTTCCAAAGCACACGAAAAATAAGCAGCCCGATCACTAATAAGCCGATGCTCTTATGCCACCAAGGCAAGGTGTGATAAAGCGAATCATAATAATCCAATTCGGTCATGTATAAGCCAACCGCAAACAGGCCAATCAATAAAATGGCCATTAACCAGTGCACGGTTTTGCTTATAAAGCCAAACGATTCTTTTGTGTTTTTTAGCATGACTATATCCTGTTCTGACAGTACCTGTCCTAATGCAAAACCTGAATAATGATCAATTGCACATCCTCTGAAGCGGTAAATGCCAAATTCTCACCTGCAATCATATCGCCGTCGATAATTTGCTCATTATTGGCTTGCCCTTTGCCTCGTGTAATATAGGCAATAAATTCACCTTTAAATTCAATACTTTCATCTCTTTGTAGCAAAGCCACATCAATCTGAGTATGTGAAGGAAAGGCATCATGATCACCAAAGCCACCATAAATCCTAGTAGATTCCCCTTGTTTTGGCTGATAAACCTTATAACTTGCCAATTGCCCTGCTTCTTCGGGCAGCACCCACAATTGAATCATACGGTTCCACTTATTATCAGGGTTCACTTCATTATGTGAAAAACCTTCGCCACCTGCACGTTGTACTTGTACATCATTAACTTTTAAGTCTTTTCCATGCCCCTGTGAACCTTGATGAGCAATATTGCCATCAACCATCACCGAAATAACATCAACTTCATGATGGCTATGCATTCGTGTTTCACCATGAGGTATAAAACGCGCATCTGCTAAATAAACAAAGTTACCGATACCTAACCAACTGCCATCATTATTGGCAGAAGGACCAAATGATTTAGGATTTTTAACAAGTCGATGCTCACGCAGACCTGCAAAACCACCTTCGATTAGGCTGTCTCGTTGTAGTTTGATTGATTGTGTTAAAACAGTCATTTTACCTTCCTCATGTAAATAATTTTTAATCAATTAATGCCGCTATCTGAGTATTGGCATCATGTAAGCTCTCATCACCAGCGTAATTAATAGTCGAAGCATCAATAATATTTACATTCGTGATTCCTACAAAACCGAGTGCAAACTTAAGGTAGCCTGATGCCATATCCATTTCACTACCTATCGGTACACCACCCGAGGCCATCACTATGGTTGCTTGTTTGTTTTTAAGTAAGCCCTCAGGCCCACTTTCTATATAGTGAAAGGTAAGCCCTGCTCTAGCAATTAGATCAATCCATGCTTTCAATGTCGCGGGAATACTAAAATTGTAAATAGGCGAGGCAATCACAATATGATCTGCGCTTTCTAACTCAGCCACCAACTCATTTGAAAAATTCAACACCTTTTTTTGATCTTCCGTACGCTCATCAGCAACTGTAAAGTTTGAATTTATCCATGCTTCATTGACAAAGGGTAAACCAGCAGCAACATCCCTACTAACATTATCTAATACTGGATTTTTCTCCTTTAAATACTTAACCACCAAATCTGATACTTGTCGAGTGATTGAACCTTCATAGCGTCCGCTGGAATTAATCTGTAATAGTTTTTGTATAGCCATTTTTAATTTCTCTCATTGCTTGTTTGATGTGATGGACTTAGTATAGGAAAACAAACAGAAGGAATAAATAGCCTATTAATAAACTCATAGTTTCCTTATTGGAAACTATGAGTAACATCAGACAAAACAAAATATGGATACACTAAACGCAATGAAACTCTACTGCCATATAGTTGATGCTGGGCAACTCAGCATCGCGGCAGATCAGTTAAACCTGTCTAAAGGCGCAGTGAGCAAACAATTAGCCAAGCTTGAAGCACACCTTGGTGGCCGATTACTCAACCGAACAACAAGGCGTTTAACTCCCACCGAAGCAGGCATTGCTTTTTATGAGCGAGCAAAATTAATCCTCGAATCTGTTGATGAGGCAGAATGTGTCGTAACAGGCTTAACCGCCGAACCACGAGGCACTTTAAAAATAAATGCTCCGATGTCATTTGGGTTTGATTATTTGGGGGAGTTATTAGCAAATTATCAAAACAAGTACCCCAAAATGAAAATTGATTTAACCTTGCATGATCGACAAATTGACTTAATAGAAGAAGGTTATGATCTTGCGCTACGAATCGCGACACTTAAAGATTCAACGCTAATTGCTAGAAAGCTTGCGCCTTGTCATCTTGTGATGTGCGCATCACCTGAGTATTTACAAAAACACGGCGAGCCTAAAAACCCCAGTGACTTAAAAAACCACCAATGTCTTTTATATGCCTATAGCGACTCTGTTAGAAGCTGGGGGTTTGAAAATAAACATGGCAAAAAACAGCAGGTATCCGTTGATGGGTCACTCACTGCTAACAACGGAAATTTGATTTGTGATGCACTCATCAATGGAATGGGTATCGCACGTTTGCCCACGTTCATAATCGGTGACGCAATAAGGCAAGGTGAAGCAAAAATCATACTCGATGATTGGCGAGAAAAGCCTCAAAATATTTCTTTACTGTATCCTTCTAGCAAACATTTATCTGCCAAGGTTAGAGCCTTTGTTGATATGGCCGTTGAGCATTTTCGTCCGCTTGCAGGGGAAGTTAATGAATGGGATAAAAAATTACTCTTATAGAAAAGAATATGTCTGGTATTTCTACAGTTAAGAACTTTTCAATATCAATATATATTTTTCGATAAAAACTAATGTCGTATCTCTCTCGGAGCTTTTTTTCATATCTTTTTTGGCATATTGCAGTGCAGTACTTAAGTTTTTTACTGCTATTTCAGTTTCACCACTCCAAACATTATTTGCAGCTGCTTGTAATGCTTCGGAGATATTATCCTTGATTTTTAATTGGTTTTTCCAACCTTTTCCATTATAAAGGTTTAGTCCATTTGCCTTATCGCTCAACTCCTGAAAAGAGTTAATTGATGAAGCTACTTTATCCAGCCAAGCACTTCCTTTACTCACTTTGTAAGAGTGGAATTTTTTATTTTTCGTTGGGGCTGTAAAGTCCTTTTCTTCCCCAAAATATTTAAATGGTACCTTCAGGGAATAATGCTTACTGTCAAAATAATTATCTGCTTGCACAGATACTGTGAGCAACGAACTCATTCCAAATAACGTGTTGGCGACAACTATTAAAAAGTTAAAATTGTATTTTCTTTGCATGACCCTACCTACTTCTTTATATTAAATAGCGATTATAGTGGGGATTCACCTCGCTAATTTCATTTCTTGTCACTCATAATATAATATACAGTATATGTGTCAATAATATCTAAGAGGTTTTTGTGCTATCGGGCAAAACAGCAATCATCACAGGTTCAACGTCAGGCATTGGTTTGGGCATAGCCAAAGGCTTTGCCACTGAAGGTATCAATATTATTTTAAATGGTTTTGGCAATCCTAAAGATATTGAAAGGCTACGATTAGAAATAGAACACATGGGTGTCAGCTGCATCTATAACAATGCTGATATGACCAAGCCTGATGAAATCATGGCGATGGTAGAAGAAGCTGTAGATGCGTTTGGTTCGGTCGAAATTCTCGTCAACAACGCAGGCATTCAACACGTTTCACCTGTTGAGGATTTTCCGCCTGAACAATGGGATGACATTATCGCGATTAATATGTCATCCGCTTTTCATTCCACGCGCGCAGTAATCCCCCACATGAAGAAACAAGGCTGGGGACGAATCATCAATATTGCCTCAGCGCATGGTTTAGTTGCATCACCCTATAAATCTGCCTACGTTACTGCTAAACACGGCTTACTTGGTTTTAACAAAACCGTTGCACTAGAAGTTGCTCAAGATAATATCACCAGCAATGCAATTTGCCCTGGTTATGTGCTAACACCATTGGTAGAAAAACAGATACCTGACACTGCCAAAGCACGAGGCATTAGCGAGGAGGAAGTTAAACGTGATGTGTTACTTGCCGCACAATGGACGAAAAAGTTTGTAAGCGTAGAAGAAATAGCAGGCACGGCTTTATTTTTATGCTCTGACTATGCGCAGAATATTACAGGTACACATATTTCGATTGATGGGGGTTGGACGGCTGCTTAAACCCCATAACAAGCATCATGGAGCTTTGCATAAGTTTTAGTAGCCATTCATAGGCTATCACTTAAAAGTGGGGGGGTGTGCTTATAGAAAAGATAAATCAGCTTCAACTACAAAGCCCAAGATTTTTCAATCTCATCAGCCTTCAACGGCTTGACCTGCAACTCACGTTCTTCCTCACCGGGTCTGCCAATCTTTACCGTTATCTCATCTTCATCACGCCCTTGGCTGTAACGCGCGGTGATTTGCGCGGCGATATAAATATCCTCTGCTGAAATATCCGAGCCATCGAGCAAGGTTAACGGCCCATTACAACTAGCTGTTTTCACATAAGTAAATTGTTTTTTATAGCCTTGGAGAAAACGTGTTTCGCCCTCTTCTCGTGACACAATTACTTTAAAGTTTTCACGTGGACGGAGGTGGCGACCAATTTTAAGTAGCATAATGTCGTCCATTTCGTAGGTTCTATTTTCTCCACGATGCCCTAATAAATCTTTCATCTTGCCTGAGTAATTAGGGTCCGTTAAAAAGCAACAGCCACCTGCAGGTTGCGCATAATCATCCAGCTTCCATTTTTCTGCTAATGCCATTTGTGGTTTGCGGTTTCTGCCAGAAAAGTCGAATAGCTTTTCTCTATCAACCCACCCTTCGCGTTCGGGTTTCGTGGCAGGTAAATTTTGCGCGCATAAGGGGCGAAGCAATAAATCATCAGCACCCGATTCAGCCGCGATAATAGGCATGGTTTCTCTGCGTTGAGACATAGGGCGCTGTCCGACAACTTCACCCGTTACAATAAAATCAAAATCATGTTCGGCAATCCATTCGTGTGCTTTCTTCACCATGAATATTTTGCAATCTAGGCAAGGGTTTAGGTTTGCGCCGTAGCCGTGCTTAGGGTTTAGCACTACATCTTTATACTCTTCGACAATATCAACAATATGTAATTTAATACCTAGCTGCTCTGCAACCCACAATGAATTATTCCGTTTTGGCTTGCTAGTTTTCTTTTTACGAATGGCGTGCGTATGACCTTCGACACAAAACCCTGTAAAAAAGTTTATGCCTTCCACATGAATGCCCTGCTCTAGCATCGCTTTGGTCGCTAGGAGTGAATCTAACCCCCCTGAAATTAAAGATACGGCTTTTCGTTGTTTAGTCATGCTCATCATCAAAATAGATTAAAAGTGGATTATTACAGCGTTACCTGTTTTTGTCACAAAAACCTTGTTTTTGTATGTTAGAAAATAGCTCTGCTAACCTGTATTTATCTTGAGAATAGTTGAAGAAAAACACATCCCCCCCACTTTTACATGCTTGTTTGTTGATACAACTGAAGCATCATGTAAAAGTGGGGGGGTGTGCTATCGAACGGGTGTTGTATAAATTCCAAACTTGGTAATCGTTTCACGAAAAAACCAATGGTCTTTACTCTTGCCACCACAAATTTCTGTTTGTGACCCATCCGCAAAGTTCGCCTGTACGTTAAAACCCATCCCTGGCTTATGATTTAAAGCAAGCACTCTAACTTCCTTAGGCTTCAATTGAGTAACTGTGATTTTTTCCTGCAACCCTCCTCCACCATGCTCAATAACAACGGAGGGAATCAATAAATCTGTGCCATTTACTAGCTCAACATAAAGCGGCTTCATTGGGTTATTCAAGCCCTGCCAAAATGTACTGAGCATAACACCCAGTACAAATAAACTGATTGCAATAAATGTGATATTTTTTTTAGATATTACCATTTATTACTTTGCCACAGCAGGGGCATGAGGAACTTCAGATACGCAAATTCCATGTTTAGTAATTGCTATAAATGTTTTAATAGCCGTAATAAGAACAACCAGTGTTACTAAAATCAATAACCCTGTTGCCAACCACAAGAAAAAATCATTCCCATTTTTCTCATAAAAGGCAAAACTAGCAATCGTTATAGCAGCGAGTGAAAATGTGTATGCCCACCATGAAAGAAAGAAAGGTAAACGAATAAATCGACGCCCTTGCGAAAGCAGTAAAAGAGTTAAAAATAGTGCCGCAAAGTAGAGAAAATGACAAAGGTTATCAAGCCCTGCATTAAGGCGCATATAAGAGATAAAGCCAACCGCAGGTGGCGCTATAAGGATAAATAAGGTGGGTAATAAATGCGTATCCATAGGGTTATGAAATAGAACACGATTAAAAAATATCGTCATCAATATA
Organism: Cocleimonas sp.; assembly: GCA_021647365.1. Lineage (GTDB taxonomy): Bacteria > Pseudomonadota > Gammaproteobacteria > Thiotrichales > Thiotrichaceae > Cocleimonas. The sequence continues at coordinate 44,726 of JAKIUW010000004.1, forward strand.
ACCCAAAACATAAAACCGATACTAAAAAAGAACCATGATATCTCCTCATAGCCAAATACCATACCCGCAATAGGAACAAGCATATTTCCTACCGCAGGAATAAACCAAGCAGGATTAATATGATTGACCTTAAAATGCTCATGATGCATCCATGTACTAATAATATAAAGTGTCAGCGATAAATGTAGCGCAACACCTATCATCCATAGCGGTTTTGCAACAGCCACATTAATATTAAGATAAGCTATAGAAAGTAGCAAAAAGCTAATTGATACACTAAGGAAAAAACTGAGTTTTACAGGGTGTGCTAATTCAGCTGCGACACTCGACGGGTATTTTATTATTTTGGTCAAATACATAAGTATTAAGACAACAAATATCACCGAGGCAATACCCACCAAAACGGTGTTAATATGATATTCAATCCCAAAAACTTCCATTGCTTTACCCCAAGCAATGGATAAACCAGAAAGACCCATAATGACTGAAAAAAATGAGATTGGAAAATTTTCAAGCCGATTCAATTTTTGTTTATTTTCCATTTTAAATACCAACTAATAAATTTAAGTTGGGCACATATTACTAAGTTTTTCCTAAAAAAAGCATTGTGAATTATCAATATTAGAGTTTTCTTATGAAGATCACCTCACCTTTAGTGTTCGTATAAAATTAATAATCCAATGTCGTTTTGCATCAACCACAAAAAAGCCCAGTCATAACCGGGCTTTTTTGTGTATTTCAATACTGACAAGATTTAATTCTTTTCGGTATCTACCAATTTATTCGCTGCAATCCAAGGCATCATCTTACGAAGCTTTGCACCTACAATTTCAATTTCATGTTCTGCATTTTGACGACGGTAACCTGTCATTGATGCGTAGTTTGATTGACCTTCTAAGACAAAGCGTTTTGCATACTCACCTGACTGGATGTTCTCCAGTGCTTCTTTCATCGCTCTGCGAGACTCATCGTTGATAACCTTAGGGCCAGTAACATACTCACCATATTCAGCGTTGTTTGAGATTGAGTAGTTCATGTTTGCGATGCCGCCTTCAAACATTAGATCTACAATTAACTTAAGTTCATGCAAACATTCAAAGTATGCCATTTCTGGTGCATAACCTGCATCAACCAATGTTTCAAAACCTGCTTTTACAAGTTCAACTGCGCCACCACAAAGTACTGCTTGCTCACCAAATAGGTCAGTTTCACACTCATCACGGAAAGTAGTTTCGATAATCGCCGTACGACCACCACCAACGCCCGATGCGTAAGAAAGCGCAATGTCTTTGGCGTTGCCTGTTGCATCTTGCTCAACCGCGATTAAATCAGGAACACCGCCACCACGTACAAACTCAGAACGTACTGTGTGACCTGGTGCTTTTGGAGCGATCATGATCACGTTAAGGTCTTTACGAGCAACTACTTGGTTGTAAATAACGGCAAAACCATGTGCAAACGCTAAGGTTGCACCTTTTTTAATGTTTGGCTCAATCTCATCACGATATAAAACTGACTGGAACTCATCTGGAGTCAAAATCATAATAACGTCAGCGCCAGCTACTGCTGTTGGCACGTCTGCTGTTTTTAGACCATAAGCTTCTGCTTTTTCGATTGATGGCGAACCAACGCGTAAACCAACGGTTACATCAACGCCAGAATCCATAAGATTTGCTGCGTGTGCATGGCCTTGCGAACCAAAACCAATGATGGCCACTTTTAGACCTTTAATTATTGATAGGTCACAATCTTTATCGTAATAAATATTCATTAAATTTTTCTTCCTGTAATAGATTTTACTGCTAAATTAATTATTAAACTTTCAGACTTTCAATGCATTAGAGCCACGAGTAATACCCATCGCTCCCGAACGCACTACTTCAATAATCTTATGTTCTTCCATAGTTTCTAAAAAACCATCCAGTTTATCGGGGCGGCCTGTAATTTCAATGGTGTACATTTTATTTTTCACATCAATCACATTGGCGCGAAAAATATCTGCCATGCGTTTGATGGATGCGCATGATTCCATGTTGGTTGCTGCCACTTTCACAAACATGATTTCACGCTCAATATGTGAATAATCCGATAGCTCCATCACTTTAACAATATCAATCAACTTGTTAAGTTGTTTAACAATCTGTTCGACAGAAGCATCATTCCCTTTTGTCACCAATGTCATGCGCGATAACGTTGGGTCATCCGTTGGAGCTACAGTTAATGATTCAATATTGTAGCCACGTTGTGAAAAAAGCCCAGACACACGCGATAGCGCACCCGTCTCATTCTCCATCAAAAGGGAAAGGATATGCCTTGATCTTATTTGCTTCTCTTCTTTTTGAGTCTTAAACATGGTTTATACCGCTCACTTTTTACCGTTCATATCATCAATCGCATCTTGTTTATTCAGATACATTTCATTGTGACCGTACCCTGCTGGAATCATCGGGTATACATTGCCTTGCTCTTCGACCACGAAATCTAAGAAGTGTAATCGCTTAGTATCTTTTATCGCTTCACGCAATGCGCCTTCAACATCCGCAGGCTTTTCGATTCGTGCACCCACATGACCATAAGCTTCGGCAAGTTTTACAAAATCAGGCAGTGATTGGTTATACGTCATCGCATAACGTTCTTCATAGAAGAATTCTTGCCACTGACGCACCATGCCTAAATAACCATTATTGAGATTGATAATATTCAAAGGCAAATCATATTGCTTACACGTACCCAATTCTTGAATACACATTTGGATACTGCCATCGCCCGTAACAACACTCACCACTTCTTCTGGGTGTGCGAGCTGAACGCCCATTGCCGCAGGCAAACCAAAACCCATCGTGCCAAGACCGCCAGAATTTATCCAACGATTAGGTTTGTTAAATTTGTAATATTGCGCAGCAAACATTTGGTGCTGACCTACATCAGAGGCAACATAAGAATCACCGTTAGTGACTTCCCAAAGTTTCTCAACCACGTATTGCGCTTTGATGATTTTATCATCTTGATCGTAAGCCAAACAGTTTACTGACTGCCATTCTTTGATCTCTTTCCACCAAGCATCAAACGCTGACTTGTTGGGTTTAATTTTCTCCTCTTTCATTATATCAAAGAGAGAATTCAATACTTCTTTCACATCGCCCACAATCGGGTTATGCGCATTAATATTTTTAGAAATAGATGCAGGATCAATATCAATATGAATCACTTTTGCATTAGGTGAGAATTTATTTAAATCACCCGTTACGCGATCATCAAATCGCGCGCCAATACAAATAATTAAATCTGCATGATGCATGGTGCGATTAGCTTCAAAAGTGCCGTGCATTCCTAACATACCGATATATTGCTTATCGTTTGAAGGATATGTACCCAAACCCATCAAAGTATTAGTCACAGGAAAGTTAAATGCCTGCCCAAACTCCGTTAGTTCTTTATGTGCTTTTGCAGAAACGACACCACCACCCGCATATAAAATTGGCTTCTTCGCTTCAGCGATCATCTTGAGCGCAGTTCTTATCTGTTTCTTATTGCCTTTTATAGTCGGTTGATAAGAACGCATTTTTAATTCTTTAGGATAATTAAACTCGATTTTATCAACATCAGGGTTTGTTAGATCCTTCGGAATATCGACAAGCACAGGACCAGGACGACCCGACATAGCAATATGAAATGCTTTTTTCATTGTGGGTGCAATATCTTCAATGCTAGTCACAAGAAAGTTGTGCTTTACACAAGGGCGCGTGATACCCACGATATCGATTTCTTGGAATGAATCTTTACCAATCAAACCCAATGGAACTTGGCCCGTGATAACAACCAACGGAACAGAATCCATATACGCATCGGCAATACCGGTGACCGCGTTAGTCGCACCAGGACCAGAGGTTACAATCGCCACACCCGGTTTATCGGTTGATTTTGCATAACCTTCTGCGCCATGCACTGCACCCTGCTCGTGCCTTGCTAAAATATGACGAATATCGCCGCGCGCTTCTGCCTTATAAAGTTCATCATAAAGAAACAAAACAGCACCACCGGGATAACCAAAAATGGTATCTACATTTTCTGCTTTAAGACATTCGATAAATATCTCTGCGCCTGATAATTTCACTTATCGTTCCTACCTGTATACTTAAGAATATAAGAGCCCATAACTAACGAGCTAAAGTTCGACATAATAATACGGTTTATAGATAAAATACACCCCTCAAATAGTATGTATTTAGAGGTTTTGATGGGTTTTTAAGGATAATATGTGCTTTGAAAGCACACCCCCCCACTTTTACATGATCAATAGACGCAAAAAAGCCACACTTCCGTGTGGCTTTAAATATGGTGGCTATACCGAGATTCGAACTTGGGACCCCATCATTATGAGTGATGTGCTCTAACCAGCTGAGCTATATAGCCAATACGACTTTCGTCGAGGGGCGCTAATATAGTGATTGTAGCTCCCAGTGTCAACACTTACTCTTATTACCAAAAGTTTATTAAAAAACTAAGACAAAAGCAGACTAATAAGAAAAAACATTTTATAATCCCTCGCTACCTTAAAAATGATAACAACTTATGAGTCACTCTATTTCTAACAGCTTCGACCGTGAAGAATTTTATAAACTTTCGAAGCTACAAAGATCACTGCTACAAGTTATTTCAATTGTTTATGCCCCCGTTGCTGCCACACCGTTTGCTAGTTGTTTACATCGCCTTGGTATAAATGACCCAAAATTAAATGACAGTTTTACGCTGCACAGCTTACGTCCCTTTTTAGTTGATCTTATTCATGGCAACTGGCTGGTTGGCGAGCAAGGAAAATATCACTGTCCAGCAGGTTTACGTGAAGATATTTTACTCACAGCGATTGATGATGGTGTATTTTCTGAATATTCCGAACAAGTTTTAAAATCATTTTCAGCGACCGAATCATTTGGGCGAGTGCTTTGGCAAAGTTTAGAACATGGTCTCTCTCATGCACGTATTTACCTTTTTCAAGGTAAGGCGGAAAAGCTCAATCACGTGTTAGAGCTTTTAATTGAGCGCTACCAATATCAAGACTCTGAATTGGTTGATCCGGGTTTTTACCCTGCGACCTTTGGCTCTCCGACCAATGAAAAGTTACTCGATGCACTCACCGACGATATGTTTGGCTTTACCTTTATCGAGCTTTCAGAATACAGTTTAAAGAATTTATCAGATCAATCAAAGCTATGGGAATTACTTGAGCAACGTAAAGCCAATATTCCCAACAAACAGGGCTTTGAATTCTTTTTATTAGAGCCTCAAGCAAGATACAGCTTACTTTCTGGTGAAGGTGATTTATTTCCTGAATTCCCACCCAAAACACCGTTACCAATCAATCGCCTAAAAATGCTGGATAGCCTTGAAGATGATGAAAACAGCCAGCACGATGATCGTCACTTCCATTGGCAGTTAGCGAATAGCGCAAAACAACTTATCAATGGGCATATTGAAAACTCGATACAAGCTTACGAAAATGCAAAAGATATTTACCGTGAAGTATTTTTAAAGCGTAAAAACACCATCGCTATTTTTAACACTGAATTTGAAAAGTTCAGCTTTCTAGGTTTGCTGGCCAGTGCCGATAAAACCAATATTGCCACTGCAACGAAAGCATTAAAATCTGTTGACCACGATATTGACCACCTAATCTTACAAGCTTATGCTGAAACACTATCAACGGGTATTTTCAACTTTACCACCCCACTTTTAGCATTAGAAACCAATAGTATGACCGTGATCTATTATTCACTCATCAAGCATTGGTTAGGGCAAGAACCATCCGATGGTGTTACAGAAATACTGGAAGCAAAATACAACAAAGCCAAAACAGGTAATTATCAGTGGCTACAAGCCGAATATGCCCATGCTTTAGGATTATTTAGTGATGATGCCGATGACAAACAGCATTACTTACAAGAAGCAAACCAACTACACAAAGCACTAAACACACAAACCTTATTCGACCTTGTAAAACCACAAGCAGAATGGGAACGCGCACTACAAGCAATGAACCAGCTCACCACACCTGCTGGCTCATCAAGCGAAAGTAATAATGAAGAACGTGTTGTATGGATGTTAGATGTTGATCGCTACGGCGAATACACCCTTACACCAAAGCTACAAAAACTAACCGCCAAAGGTAGCTGGACAAAGGGACGCAATATCGCTCTCAAACGCCTCAAGAAAGAACAACACGAGTTACCACAATTAAAAGAGCAAGACCTTGATATAGTCTCCTCAATTTTTGAGCAACCCGACTACGATTCTTATTACCACCGTGGCCCACAGTTTACTCTCGACATGAATTCTGCTTGGCCAAAGCTCGTAGGGCACTCACTGTTATTTTGGGATGGTGCGCGCAATACACCCATCGAATTGAGCCAAAATGATTTTGAATTATTGGTTAGTGAAGAAGGCGAAAACTTACGCATCAGCTTCTATCCGCCGTTTGATGATTCACAAGAAGACAGCCAATATTTAATTCACAAAGAAACACCTACACGCCTGTGTATTTATCAAAAAAGTGAACAGGTAATGCGCCTGAGTGAAATCATCTCGAACGGTATTGTGATACCACGTGAAGCCGAAAAAGACCTGCGTAAAACATTAAGCACACTTGCACCAATGATCAATATCCAGTCAGACTTGGAAGGTGTTGGTGGAGAGGCAGAGAAAGTTGAAGCGGACACACGCATTCATGCCAACCTACTGCCTTACGGCGAAGGCTTGCGCGCGACTTTGCGGGTAAAACCCTTTGGTGATTTTGGCGCTTACTTTCCACCCGGTCACGGTCGCTCAAAGCTTTCTGTAGAATACGAAGGTACGCGCTACTCAACCACGCGCGATCTTGAAAAAGAAAAAGACCAGCTCGACAATCTGCTTCAGCACAGCAGTATATTGGGTGAAGAAGACGAATTTAATGATGAGTACCTGCTTGATGATCCACAAGATTGTTTAGAGCTATTAGAGCAACTCCAAGCCGAAGAAGAAAACGTCATCGTCGCATGGCCAGAAGGTGAAGTGCTACGCATTGCCTCACGCTTTGATACCAACAATTTACGTTTGAGTATTAGTAAAAGCGGCGATTGGTTCCAGCTGGAAGGCAATGTGTCAACTGACCCTAGTCTTGTGTTATCACTCAAGCAATTATTAGGCTTAACACAGGGTAATCGTGGACGCTTTGTTAAAATGGAAGATGGTCAGTACGTCTCATTGTCGCACCAGTTCCGTAAAAAGCTTGATTCAATCCAACGTTATGCAGAGCAAAGTGGCGAGGGTGTAAAAATCAGTGGGTTAGCATCGCTTGCATTGGAAGACCTCACCGACATGGTGGGTGAACTCACCGTAGATGATGCATGGAAAAAACATATCCATAATATTCGTGAGCTGGATGAACACAACCCAAAAGTACCTTCAACCCTACAAACTGAATTACGCGAATACCAAGAAGAAGGCTTTCGTTGGATGAGTCGCCTCGCTAAATGGGGCGTAGGCGCATGTTTAGCCGATGATATGGGGCTAGGTAAAACCATCCAAACACTGGCATTGTTATTAGAACGCGCAAAACTTGGCCCCGTTTTAGTGGTTGCACCAACCTCCGTAAGTAATAACTGGGATTCAGAAATTAGAAAATTTGCACCGACGTTAAAACCCTATTTTTACCGTGACGGGGACCGCGCAGAACTACTTGAAAGAGCAGGTCCATTTGATGTTGTTATCGCCAGTTATGGCCTACTCCAGCAAGATGGCGATGAATTTATCGAAAAGCACTGGGCAACTATTGTATTGGACGAAGCCCAGGCGATTAAAAACATCAACGCCAAGCGAACCAAAATCGCGCACAAACTTAATGCTGATTTAAAAGTAATTACTACAGGTACGCCAATCGAAAACCATCTTGGTGAGCTTTGGAGCTTATTCCGCTTTTTAAACCCTGGTTTACTCGGCACCCAACAGCAATTTATGCAGCACTTTATTACGCCAATTGAGCGTGATGGTGATAACGATGCTAGGATTCATCTTAAAAAACTGATACAGCCGTTTATTTTACGTCGCACCAAAACTCAGGTACTCGATGAATTACCACCAAAGACAGAGATCACTGTAGAGATCCCACTTTCTGAGCCAGAGCGCGCATTGTACGAAGCCGTTCGCAGTAGCGCGGTAGAGAACTTAAGCAAAGGCGATGAGCAAAAACAAGGCGGAGGAAATCACCTCAAAGTTTTGGCAGCAATCACCAAGTTACGTCTCGCCAGTTGTCACCCTAAATTAGTAATGCCAGACAGCACGCTTTCAAGTAGTAAGTTAGACCGTTTCGGAGAATTAGTTGAAGAGCTTCTAGAAAATAATCACAAGGCATTAGTCTTCAGCCAGTTTGTAAAATACCTGAGCATTATCCGTGAATATTTGGACGAACGTGGCATCAAATACCAATATCTTGACGGTAGTACACCTGTAGCAAAACGCAAAGAGCGTGTTGATGCCTTCCAAGATGGCGAGGGTGAATTATTCCTTATCAGTTTGAAAGCAGGGGGTTCTGGGCTTAACTTGACTGCTGCAGACTATGTAATCCATATGGACCCGTGGTGGAACCCTGCGGTTGAAAACCAAGCCTCTGACCGCGCACATCGTATTGGGCAAACACGCCCTGTAACTATCTATCGATTAGTTGCAGAAAATACGATTGAGCAAAAAATTGTAAAATTACATAAGCACAAACGTGACTTAGCCGATAGCTTACTGGAAGGTTCGGATATGAGTGGCTCGATGAGTGCAACCGAGATGCTAGAACTTATGCGAGAAGTATAAATTCATTCAAATACCTGATTATTTAAACCAATCAGGCGGTTGAATGACAAATACTAAAGACGTGCGAGTCAATTAGTGCGGCTTACTATAATCACTAATTAGATTGGGACAAGGTAGATATCCCTACCCTATCAGTTACTTTACTGGGGACATGCAGTTAACACTACAATCTAGATTATATATGCCAAATAAACCTTTTATTCAACGCTTAAAGAAAAATTTTCAGCATTAGAATATGAAGTAACATTGCCTAGATTCGACGCTGTTCTTTATACGTTTATCCCAAAGTTCTCGCGGCTTACAGAATCTTTACAGCCAGTGTTTCAATTTTCAAAATCTTATGCCGAACTCGTAGAAAACTATCAAAGTCAAAACTTTAATAGAAATGATTTTACTATCAGACTGATTGAGGAAGGGAAGGCAAGCTAAGTATTATTGACTAGTGGGTAGAAGCCAAAAAAATATCACCCAGTAAAGAAGAAATGCATTTTGTTAAAATAACTAAAGAGAAATTTGGTGTCAGCAAAGGTATCACATTCCCTACACTTGGTAATGATATGGGAGTTACTGGTGTCAGTATAATAAGTTTTAAACCAGAGTATGCTAGCAAAAGAATTGATTCTGGAACTCTAGAACATTTAAAAACTTGTTGCAGAATGTATCACGACCACACGATGATTCACCAAGATTCTCGCCACGAATTCATCTTACCTATTCTCGAAATACTAACCGTAAAGAAAAAAGTTGTACTCAAGCATCTTATTTCTGGGTAACCCATGAAAAACATTTCCAAAGAAGCAAATATCACAATACGTTATGCAGAAAAACTCTTAGTGGAGTTTCGTAAAGACTTTGGTAATATCTCTAAAAACGAACTCATTTACTTTCTAGGTTTACTAAGTATTACAGAATATCTTTAAAATCTGAGCCCCCATCACCACAGCTACTTTAAATAGGAGAAGCTCAAGCACACCCCCCCACTTTTACATGATGTTTCTTAATAACTAACGATTAAGAAATCTGCTGATAGTATAGATTCTGAGGATGGTTCGCATCTGCGAAGAAGTACCAACGCTCTGCGATGAGACCTAAATATTGTATTCCTACAGCCGCGACAGGGATCACCCAAGAAGAAGCGCCTAAGCTGAAAACCAATAATGCTAATGGCACAATGAAGGCTAATACTAAGAAGATATATTTCATATTACGTACAAAGCCCGCTTTTTTGCCATGGAAATATTCACGTGTATTAAATGATCCGCCCATTGAGCCTTGTGCCATTTGTCGAATATTTGGATGATTTACACCAATCGCCGAACGCATATCAGACTTTGGTTTAATTTTTTTATTTCTCACTAAAGACAGTACTCTAAATACAAATGCCAATACCGTAAATAAAATTGCCCAAACAGCATAAAACTTTGTTAAGTCCGTCTGCATATAAGCTGATAGTGCTGTTGCGACCGCAAAACCTGATGCCATCCCCATGAGGGTAAAATTTATAACCGTCAAAGGAGAATGCCATTCTTGCAAGAATTTAATACAACCGTAGATCATACCCGTACATATAAAAAGAGTATAAACCGTAAATGTTGACGCGAGGCCTAATAACAACGTCGCATCAATTTCTGTGCCTCCTGGCATGGTAAATAAAGGAGTTGTAAAGCCAAAATAATGCGCGGCACCATAAAGGGAAATGGCTCCCATAGCCGCTGGCAATGCAATAACCTCACGTGACAACCACGATGTTTTCCATTTTGCCGCTGATCGCCAAGCGCGTTCTGGATGACCTAAGTGGAAGAAAGAAGCAAATAAGCCAATCGCCATAAGCCCTACAGCGATAATACTCCCGATCACGTAAAAGTTAGAATCATGCTGTTCCGGCATTAGCTTGAACTGCGAAAATATTTGACCAGTGAAAAGAGCAAGGAATAAGCCCTGACCTGCACCAATCAATGTTGTTAAAAATATTACGGAGAATGCTGGATGCATAACTTTTACCTTTTCATTAGGCTTGTAAACCAAGCTTAAATATTGTTTTCTTTAGATACTAAAATTCTTCAAGGGCTGCTGATATTGCTTCTAAGGCGACAGTCCGCGACTACAAGTGATTAATTTTCACGACGTAACGGCAAGCCTTAGAAGTGATATGTGCAGTTCCTACCAAGTAGTCATATCCTCTAGCGACGGACTATCACTCGGCGCATTGTGCGTCTTACGCTCTTCCTTACTTAGTGGATTATCTACACGCTCTAGCTCATCTTTATGAATCGTCATCTTCACTTTACGACGTGGCAGATAATGATTGGCAGGCTTTGTACCCCACTCTGGCATTAACTGATAACCCGCATCTTCACGAATGGCTTTTGATACATCTGAATTTTCATCGTGAATATCACCAAACAAACGTGCGCTGGTAGGACATGACATTACACACGCTGGCAAACGCTCTTTTTCTGGTAAGTCTTCATCATAAATACGATCAACACAAAGAGTACATTTTTTCATAACCTTTTGTTTTTCATCTAGCTCACGCGCACCGTAAGGACACGCCCAAGAACAATATTTACAACCAATACACTTATCGTAATCTACCAAAACAATGCCGTCTTCTTCACGCTTGTAACTTGCCCCTGTCGGACAAACTGGCACACAAGGTGGCTCTTCACAATGCAAACAACTCTTAGGGAAATGTACTGTTTCTGTTTGTGGGTACGTGCCAATTTCAAACGATTGAACACGGTTAAAGAAAGTCCCTGTTGGGTCTTCTTTATACGGGTTTTTATCAACCATTGAACCTGCAGGGCCTGATGTATTCCACTCTTTACAAGAGGTTACACAAGCATGACAACCTACACAGACGTTTAAATCTATTACTAATGCTAACTGAGTCATATTATTTCAACCCCATTTTTTTGCGAAAGCCACCAGCAAAGTAAGCTTGCCACTTTGTTTTACGACGATCATCCATGCCCGGTAAGGGCTTAACTGGTTTAAACTGTGGTGAGGTTACTTCTGGCTCATCATCACCCGCTTTGTAAACACGTACTCGAACATCGTACCAACCTGCTTGCCCTGTTACTGGGTCGGAGTTTGAAACGTGCTCACCTGCATCGTGTGCGGGTAACTCTTCTGCAATAATATGGTTAAGCAAGAAGCCTTTATTCGCTTCATTCGCTTTAGGGTCAAGACCCCAAGTGCCTGATGCTTTACCAATTGCGTTCCAAGTCCATACTGTGCCTGGTTCTAATGATTCTGAGAAACGACACATACAACGGACTTTTCCATGCATTGATTCAACCCAAACCCAATCACCATCATCAAAACCATTTTGACGACCTAGAATAGGGCTAACGTATAAATAGTTATGCGTGTGTATTTGGCGTAACCAAGCATTTTGCGAATCCCACGAGTGGTACATTGCCATTGGACGTTGTGTTAACGCATTTAAAGGGTATTTTTTGGTATCCGTTAGCTGTGATTCCAAAGTTTCATGGAAGAAAGGCAGTGGATCAAAATAAGTTTCAACACGCTTACGCAAACGATCTGGCGGTTGTCTACCTGTCGTTTTTCCTTGCGCCGCTAAACGGAACTTTTGCAAGATTTCTGAGTAAACGTGTATGTTGATTGGCTCGTCGTAACGAGTCATATTATGCTCTTGTGCCCAATGCAGGTAACCACGATTCCAGTTACGCATGTATTGGAATGACTTTGGTAATTCGTAATGGAAGACACAGTTGTTCTTCTCGTACATTTCCCACTGATTTGGATTAGCTTCACCCTTCAGAGACTTTTCGCCGCTCTTACCACGCCAGCCTGCTAAGAAACCAATGCCAGAACCTGGCGCTGTTTCAAAATTGATGACCAAATCTTTGTAGTCTTTAAACTTGCGCGTACCATCTTCTTTGGTGAACGAAGGTAGTTTTAAGCGTGAGCCTAATTCCACAATTACATCTTGGAATGGCTTACAGTCACCTTTTGGTGGCAACACAGGAATACGTACCGCATCCACTGGGCCATCGTATTCTGAAATAGGACGATCAAGCATAGACATCGCATCGTAACGCTCAAGATAAGTCGTATCTGGCAGAATCAAATCACCAAACTCAACGGTCTCTGAGTGATAAGCATCACACACGATGATGAATGGGATTTTGTATTCGCCCTCCTCATCTTTATCAACCAACATTTTGCGAACTTCGCCCGTGTTCATCGACGAGTTCCATGCCATGTTTGCCATGAATAACATCAAGGTATCAACAGGGTACGGATCGCCACGCCATGCGTTTGTGATCGCATTGTGCATTAGCCCGTGAACCGATAACGGATATTCCCAAGAGAAACCTTTATCCAAGCGAATCGCCTCACCATCATCATCAACAAATAAATCATCAGGATCTGCAGGCCAACCGAGAGGCATACCGTTTAGTGGCGTATTTGGCTTAACATCATCCCAACCAGTAGGTGGCTTAGGACAAGGCGGAATGGGACGTGGGAACGGCGCTTTGTGACGAAATCCACCCGGACGATCAATCGTACCCAGCAATGTCATCAAAATACTCAAAGCTCGGATTGTTTGAAAGCCGTTTGAATGAGCCGCCAAACCACGCATAGAGTGGAATGAAACAGGATTACCGATAACGCTATCGTGATCTTTACCCCAAGCATCCGTCCATTGAATCGGTAACTCGATCTTTTGATCACGTGCCACTATACCCATCTCATGAGCAAGGCGACGAATAGTATCTGCATCGATACCTGTAATACCTTCTGCCCATTCTGGCGTGTAATCTTCTACGCGCTCTTTTAATAATTGGAATGCAGGCTTACAAGGCGTTCCATCTTCAAGGGTAAATTCACCAGTAAGATAAGGGTCTACGCCTTCGGTGTGTGTAGAGATTGGAATATCTAAATCTCTATCCCACCAGAGTTTATTTTGCGGGTCGAAACAGCCTTCCTCTTCTGGCACTTCAAAACGTAAGAACATGCCTTCTTCATGACTGCCTGGTGTCATATCAACCAACTCAGCAGAGTTAGTGTATTGCACCAAGAACTCACGATCGTATAAACCTAATTTGATAAGCTCGTGGATGATGGCAAGAATTAACGCACCATCAGTACCAGGTTTAATAGGCACCCACTCATCTGCAATCGCTGCATAACCTGTACGCACTGGATTGATCGCAATGAAACGTCCACCATTACGTTTGAATTTAGCCAATTCGACTTTCATTGGATTTGAGTGATGATCTTCTGCTGTGCCAATCATAAAGAACAGTTTAGAGCGCTCAAGATCAGGGCCGCCGAACTCCCAGAATGATCCACCAATGGTGTAGATCATGCCTGCGGCCATATTTACCGAACAGAAACCACCGTGTGCTGCATAGTTTGGCGTACCAAACTGTTTTGCGAACATACCGGTAAGCGCCTGCATTTGGTCACGACCTGTGAAGAGCGCGAACTTTTTAGGATCTTCTGCACGAAGCTTACCTAAACGCTCTTCCATGATACCGAAAGCTTTATCCCAAGAGATTTCTTCAAACTCACCCGCACCACGCTCAGTACCTGGCTTACGTAACAACGGTTTTGTTAAACGCGCTGGTGAATATTGCTTCATGATGCCTGAAGCACCTTTAGCACATAACACACCTTTGTTTAGTGGGTGATCAGGGTTGCCTTGAATGTAGCGTACTTCACCATCTTTAATGGTTACTTTAATGCCACAGCGACACGCACACATGTAACAAGTGGTTGTTTTAACCTCTACTCCTTGTGCTTGAGTTTTTGGTGTTTTATCAACTATTGGGATTGTTTTCATTGAAGACCTAGTTATTTGTTACTAACGCAAGATAATTTATAGGTACAACCTATATTAGCACATTACGAAATTCTAATTAAGAGGATCGGGATACTGCCTAATATAAACTTATAGTGCAAATTATATTAATTTATAAGTAGATAGTAGAGCTTATGTGATTGAAACAATACATCATTGACACCCCCCCTAGTTTTACATGATCTAGCTTTACATAATTTCTAGCAATCGTTCAAAACCCAAAGAGACATCATTCAAAACTAGACGAGTGTGCTTATACCTTATCCGAGAAACGGTGCTTCTTAATATCCCATTCCTTATCTTCGCTACACGTAATCACAAGACAAGAAGGCCCACCATGTGTGCGAGTTTCTCCCGCCGCACCAGGATTCAAAACCCAAGGTGTACCACTTTTATCAATCACTTGTTTGTGTGTATGGCCGTAGATAATCACTTTTGCATCGGCGTGTGTGCTTCTTAATGAATCGTGACAAGGTTTATGCGCGCCGTGTGCATGACCGTGTTCAATCGTAATTTTACCACCAGGTAAATCAACGCTTAGAACTTCGGGCAGCTTTTTATTACTCATATGACAATAAGGATCATTATTGCCAGTAACCGCAATCACCTCGCCTGTCTTTGGTTGCATTTTATCCAGAATATCAGCACCACATATGTCACCCGCGTGAATAGCTATATCACACTCTTGGATGACTTCGATAATACGCGGATCAAGAAACGCGTGAGTATCAGATATAACTGCTACTGTTGTAGACATTTACTAAAAACCTATAGCCAATAAAAAAGCCAACGTATTAAATCATAATATGTAAGCTTTTTGTAAAACCATTTATTATTGAATGGCTACTTTTCTAATCAGACCTAACAAAAAATTTACTTCGAAGAATGACCTGATATTTCAATTTCAACTTTGTTTTCATCTGCAATGCCTGCACAGTGTACTGCTTGTGAGGCTACACCCATTTACCATGCTATGATGGTTATTAAATGATAATGGTAAGATATTATTTATTGACGGGGAATATTTTTAATGGGAGATAATCAACAGATTATCTATAGACACTAATAGGTACGACTTATAGTTGTAGAAGTATTTCTACTCTGTACTTGAGAAGGTAATGGTAGTAGTCTTTCCCAGTTTTTTAGGCAGTACGCATTTGATAAACAGCCGAAATGGATAAAAAAACGAGTACATCAACCCGTTTAGAATGCTGTAAATTTGAGGCGTAACACCACATGAATTACCTATTTATATCTCATATTATGAAATAATAGTGCGCTCATCACACTATTTAATAGCAAGCCGCCTGCATAGAATTACCAAACTTTAACACTATCACTACTCCCTTTTGGGTCGTAGATACGAGGAAAACAAGGATGATTAAACCAATTGGTTCTGACGAACTACAACCATGCTTCGTCTATGACGCTGCTGAACATGAAAAGCTAAGTAAAGAAGCGGAATCTCTACCTTCAGTTGTCATCAGCTCACAAGCTGCCGCTAACGCTGTAATGTTGGGTGGTGGTTATTTTAATCCATTGAAAGGTTACATGAATGTAGCTGATGCAATGGGTGCCGCGGAAAAAATGATTTTAACAGACGGTTCGTTCTTCCCTGTTCCAGTTCTCTGCTTACTTGAAAATACAGACGCGATTGGTGATGCAAAGCGTATCGCTTTACGTGACCCTAATGTAGACGGCAACCCTGTCATTGCTGTAATGGATGTAAACGCAATTGAAGAAGTTACAGACGCTCAAATGAAGACGATGACGGATAAGGTCTATCGTACTGATGATATGGAGCATCCTGGTGTTGCTGCTTTCAATACTCAAGGAAAAATGGCTGTTTCTGGTCCAATCCAAGTATTGAACTTCAGCTACTTCCAATCTGAATTCCCTGACACGTTCCGTACGGCAGTTGAAATCCGTAATGATATTGCTAAAAATGGCTGGGAAAAGGTGGTTGCTTTTCAAACACGTAACCCTATGCATTTAGCACATGAAGAGCTTTGTCATATGGCAATGGATCGCCTTGGTTGTGATGGTCTGGTTATTCATATGTTACTGGGTAAACTTAAAGAAGGTGATATTCCTGCACCGGTTCGTAATGCCGCTATTCGTAAAATGGTTGATGTTTACTTTCCTGAAAATAGCGCAATGGTTACAGGCTATGGTTACGACATGCTTTATGCTGGACCACGTGAAGCCGTACTTCATGCTTACTTTCGTCAAAATATGGGTGCTACGCACTTCATTATTGGTCGTGACCATGCTGGAGTAGGTGACTATTATGGTGACTTTGATGCTCAGACTATCTTTGATGATGAAGTGCCAGAAGGCGCAATGGAAATCGAAATGTTCATGGCAGATCACACCGCTTGGTCTAAGAAGTTGAACAAGGTAGTGATGATGCGTGAAGTAGATGATCATGAAAAAGATGACTTTGTGCTTCTATCAGGTACTAAAGTGCGTGAAATGTTAGGTAATGGCGAAGCCCCGCCTAAAGAATTCTCACGCCCTGAAGTCGCTAAGATTTTGATTGATTATTACCAAAGTCTATAAGTACGATTCAGCCCAATTAGTCGGCTAGAGTAAAAAATCCGAGTATCGAAAGATGCTCGGATTTTTTTGTTTTAAGATAATAAAAGCACACCCCCCCACTTTTACAGGGTGTTTGGATAAACGCAGATTGAGTAGAGCCTTCTACCTATAATTCAGCGTATAAGACTCAAGCCTATTCAACTAACTTACCCCAAAGATCATGCTCATCCGCATGGGTTATTTCCACCTGCGCAAACTGGCCAGCTTCTAGCAACTCACCCTCTATATAAACCACACCATCTATCTCTGGCGCATCGCTGCTGCTACGCGCAATCGTTATATCGTCTTTCTCAGCCTCCCCTTGGGTCGCATCGTCGGTTAGCACAGTCATGGTCTGCCCTATTTTGGCCGCTAACTTATTGGCGCTAATTTCTGCTTGCACCTCCATAAAGCGCTCAAGACGATATTGTTTTTCATCTTCAGGCACATGATTAGGTAATTTATTAGATTCTGCACCATCAACTTCCGAATAAGCAAAACAACCTACGCGATTCAGTTGTGCTTCACGTAAGAAATCTAATAATACTTCAAAGTCTTCTTCTGTCTCACCGGGGAAGCCAGCTATAAAAGTACTTCGTATAGTGATGTCAGGGCAAATACTGCGCCATTTTTCAATACGGGTTAATACCTTCTCAGCATGAGCAGGGCGACGCATATCTTTTAATATTCGATGACTGGCATGCTGAAAAGGAATATCCAAGTAGGGTAAGATACCTTTATCAATGTTTTCAGACATTAGTGGAATTAGTTTATCAACATGTGGATAAGGATAAACATAATGCAAACGTACCCACGCATCCAGCTCACTTAGCGACTCACTTAGTTGCTGGATATGAGATTTAATCGGCTTGCCATTCCAAAAGCCTGTGCGGTATTTTGTATCAATACCGTAAGCACTGGTATCTTGAGAAACTACCAACAACTCTTTTACGCCCGCATTAACGAGGTTTTCTGCTTCTTGCATGACATCACTGATAGAACGACTAACCAAGTCGCCTCGCAAAGAAGGAATAATACAAAATGAGCAACGGTGATTACAACCTTCCGATATCTTTAAATACGCATAATGCTTAGGCGTGAGTTTTATACCCTGTGGTGGAACAAGATCAAGATAGGGGTCATGCGGCGGCGTCAAGTGCTGATGAATCGCTCCCATCACATCTTCATAAGCATGTGGCCCTGTTACTGCTAAAACATCAGGATGGGCTTTCAACACTTTGTCAGATTCTGCACCCAAGCATCCTGTCACGATAACTTTGCCATTTTCTTCTAATGCCTCACCAATCGCATCTAAAGACTCTTCAACCGCACTATCGATAAAACCACAGGTATTAATGACGACAACATCAGCGCCATCATAATCTGGAACAATGTCATAACCTTCTGTGCGCAACTGGGTCAGAATTCGTTCTGAATCAACCAATGCTTTGGGGCAACCCAAACTCACAAAACCAACCCTTGGAGAGTCACCTTTTTTTTCAATCACTTTAACTAATACTCCTATTAATAATAGCCGTTATTCTCGCTGAACCTAAGCTTAACAAGCACTTATGGTATGTGATTCAACAAAAAATAACACTGTATTTATACACACCCCATTATTTTGAGTCAAACCTTGTCATAAAAGTGTAACATTGCGAACATATCATGCCGAATATGTTAATTGTCGCCTGTAAACTACTGATATATAGATCATTATATAAAGTGGTCAATTTTTGACCACTTTATCATGGAGCCAAATAAAACCATACTCTAGGAAGTATTACACAAGGATACTCACAGACTTATCCACAGAAATTGTGGACAAGTTTATGTAATACAAAAGTCAAGCACCTAAACTCAATTATTTCCAATTAAATTCACTTTTTTTCAAAATATTCCAAACTTCATCAGTAAACTAAGTTGTATAAAAATAATACTGCCCTAGTTGTGATTGACATTAATACACTCCCCCTTAATTGATATACAAATTTCTCTCTATTTGCTTTAAGATCGCAAAGAATTATTTACTCGCCCCTTATTTACCCCCCATTAATAATTGAGCGCCCTTATTACTTAATTAGGAGTCACCATGTCAATAAAACATCCTGTCGTTGCAGTAACTGGTTCATCTGGAGCTGGAACAACTTTTGTGAAACGTGCTTTTGAAAACATCTTTCGTCGTGAAAGCATCAACCCCGCCATTGTTGAAGGTGATAGCTTCCATAGCTTAAGCCGTGTTGAATTTGGAGAAATGGTTAAAAAAACCGAAGCCAAAGGTAATAACCACTTCAGCCATTTT
Organism: Cocleimonas sp.; assembly: GCA_021647365.1. Classification (GTDB taxonomy): domain Bacteria; phylum Pseudomonadota; class Gammaproteobacteria; order Thiotrichales; family Thiotrichaceae; genus Cocleimonas. The sequence continues at coordinate 64,276 of JAKIUW010000004.1, forward strand.
GGTCCTGAAGCCAATGATTTTGCAGCGCTTGAGGCGACGTTCAAAGCTTATGGTGAAACAGGTATTGGTAAAAAACGCTATTACTTACATAACGATGAGGAGGCGGCAGAACACAATGCTCGCCTAGGTTGCAATCAAAATTCTGGTGAGTTTACACCATGGGAAAATATTGAAGCGGGTAGCGACTTATTATTCTACGAAGGTCTGCATGGTTTAGCAGCTGATGAAAAAGCTGGTGTAGATACTTCTCAGTTTGTTGATTTAGGCGTTGGCGTTGTACCTAGCGTAAACCTAGAGTGGATTCAAAAAATTCACCGCGATCATTCAGAGCGTGGGTACGGTACAGATGTCATTGTTGATACGATTTTACGCCGTATGCCAGATTATGTGAACTACATCGCACCACAGTTTTCACGTACCGATATCAATTTCCAACGCGTGCCTACAGTTGATACATCAAACCCATTCATCGCCCGTGATATTCCTACGGCTGATGAAAGCTTTGTTATTATTCGTTTTAGTGACCCACAAAAATTCTGTATCGATTTCCCTTACTTGCTAAATATGATTCATGATTCGTTTATGACACGCCGTAATACCATTGTTGTTCCTGGTGGAAAAATGAGTATGGCTATGGAAATTATTCTTGCACCCATCATTCATCGCTTTATTGAAAGATCTAAAGAATAATCAGTAATAGCAAAAACACGATAAATAAAAAGCACACCCCCCTAGTTTTACATGATGTAAAACTAGGGGGGTGTGCTTTTTATTTATCGATATTTACAGGTGATGTTATAAATTATGGCTTCGCAAATTCAAACGAATCTAAAAAAAGCTGATCATCTGACAAGCCTTGCTTCATAAAAATTTCTTTTGCCGTATCAATCATTGGCGGTGGGCCCGCTATATAAACATCAAAGCCTGACAAGTCTTCAAAATCCTCTGCTACTGCTGCATGCACAAATCCTGTTCGCCCTTGCCAATCATCGTTCGCTTCAGGCTCAGACAATACGGGCACATAATGAATATTTTCATGCTGAAACGCCCATTTTTCAGGTAAATCATGTCGGTACAGATCTACTTTAGCGCGTGCTCCCCAATATATTTGTATCGGGCGCGTATCCTCTTGCTCAATCAACTCTTCAATCATAGCTTTAATCGGTGCAAATCCTGTACCACCCGTAATTAAAATCAAAGGGCGATTAGAACTATCGTTAATATAAAAGCTCCCAAAAGGCCCCTCAAAACGCAATATTGCCTTCTCTTTCATTTCATTAAAAACATGATCTGTGAATACTCCACCTTCAACATGACGAATATGTAGCTCTAGCGCCTCATCATTTGAAGGAGAGTTTGCAATTGAAAAAGCCCGTCGGCTACGATCACGTAAAATAAATTCAATATATTGCCCTGCTTTAAATGCCAAACGCTCGCTTGCTGGCAGAGTGAGTGATAACTCCATCACGTCATCAGCAAGCTTTCTAAGCGAAGCGACACGCGCAGGTAATATTTTAATTTCAATTTCTGATGTACTTTCAATCTCTTTAACATCAAGCACTAAATCTGTTTTTGCAACCGACACACAAAAAACGGCTTTGCCTTTTTCATGTTCATGTTCCATCACTGTCAGAGGCAAGCCCTCAGGATAATGAATCTCCCCTGACACTACCTGTCCTAAACAAGTACCACACGAGCCTGATCGACACCCATAGGGAAAAGCGATTCCTTGCCTCAATGCCGCATCAAGAATAAATTCATTTTTTTGGGCTTCAAAAGTATGACCTGTGGCCTCAAGCGTAATTTTAAATGTCATGAATCTGCACTATCTATTTGATTTTTAAAGCCTGCATTCTAGCAGTTAAATAAATCACAATATTTTTATTTTTTTCTTCCTTTTTTATTATCAATACATCTTTTCGAATCACAAGCCTCCAGGCCAAAGCAGAGCTTATCAAGCAAAGTTTTACCCAAGTTATCCACAGAATACAAACACCTTCTGAAGAGTAAAAACACAATATGTTGTGCTTGACTGAACAGGCGAACACACTCTATAGTATGCCCACTTGAAAAACGCATGATCAATCATTCATTAGTTTTTATCCTGCACTTTCAATTTTATTATGCATCTGAATAATAGCTGCGCCCTAGTAAATCTTTTAATTAAGCTTTATTTAACTGAGAAGAATGACCATCATTTAGATCATAAATAAACAATTGTTAACACATAGAATACAAACTATTTGGCTAAAGTTAATTAGCCACTGCAATAGTCTCTCAGGGAAACTATTGCAACCAAAAGGAAAGCATCCCAAGATATTTCTTGTTATGCCATACATCAAAACACAGAAATAAACCGTCTAACCAAATTCGGCTCTTGCCGTCTTTTCGCTTTATTTCTAGGGGAGAAAAACTATGCAACCAGTCAGTGATGACGCTCTTAACGATATTCTTAATAAAGAAAATCAAGATTCTGTAGCCACAAGCGTACTTGATGCTATTGATGAAACCATGGCAAAAACTAGCGAGAAAGAAGCGGTGATTTACAAAGTTATTCGTCGTAATGGCAAAGTAACGCCGTTCGATCGTAGTAAAATCGAAGTCGCGCTGACAAAAGCATTTCTCGGTGTTGAAGGTGGGGTTGCCGCCGCATCATCTCGTATCCACGATACTGTGCAAAAGATGGCAGTTGAGGTTAACAACAACCTATTTCGTCGTATGCCTGATGGTGGCATCGTGCATATCGAAGATATTCAAGACCAAGTAGAACTCGCATTGATGCGCTCAGGCGAGCGTAAAGTAGCACGTGCTTACGTTATTTATCGTGAAGAGCGCTCACAAGCACGCGCAGAAAAAGCAGAAAATACAAAACCTAAGAAAGCATCTAAGAAAGATGCCTTGCAAGTCACCACTTCAAACGGGGACACCAAGCCACTTGACGAAAACCGCCTACGCAAGATTATTGCTGAAGCAGTTGATGGGTTAGACGGTGTCGATCAAGACACTGTTGTTAAAGAGGCACTGCGGAATTTGTTTGACGGCATTCCAGAAACGGATGTCGGTTCCGCACTTGTAATGGCAACGCGCGTCAACATTGAGAAAGATCCAAATTACTCAATGGTGGCAGCGCGTTTGTTACTTGATAACTTACGTGGCGAGGCACTCAGCTATCTTAATGATAGGCCGACTGAAGCGACACAAGCAGAAATGGCAAAACGCTACCCTGCAACATTAAAAAAATACATCAAACAAGCCGTTGAGTTAGAGCTACTTGATGAAGAGCTTATGCGCTACGACCTTACTAAATTAGGCGCTGCAATAAAGCCAGAGCGAGATCACTTGTTCACCTACCTTGGTTTACAAACACTTTACGATCGCTACTTTATCCACACGGATGATGAAGTACGTTTTGAATTGCCACAAATCTTTTTCATGCGCGTTTCAATGGGCTTGGCAATGAACGAAATCAACCGCGAAGAACGTGCGATTGAGTTTTACAATTTGCTTTCTAGCTTTAACTTTATGAGCAGTACGCCTACCCTGTTTAATTCAGGCACACGTCGCCCACAACTTTCATCATGTTACCTAACAACGGTTTCTGATAGCCTCGATGGAATTTACAGCTCTATAAAAGACAATGCGCTACTTTCCAAGTTCGCAGGCGGACTCGGCAATGATTGGACGCGTGTACGCGGCTTAGGCTCACACATCAAAGGCACAAACGGAAAATCACAAGGTGTTGTACCTTTCTTAAAAGTAACTAACGACACAGCTGTAGCGGTAAACCAAGGTGGCAAGCGTAAAGGGGCTATTTGTGCCTACTTAGAAACTTGGCACATTGATGTTGAAGAATTTTTAGAGCTTCGCAAAAACACAGGTGATGAGCGTCGTCGTACTCACGACATGAACTCTGCTAACTGGATTCCTGACTTATTCATGCAGCGCGTTGCTGAAGAAGGTGAATGGACACTGTTCTCACCAGAAGAAGTGCCAGATTTACACGACCTTGTTGGTAAGAAGTTTCAAAAAGCGTATGAAGGCTACGAAGAAAAAGCAAAGCGTGGTGACATCAAATTATTCAAAACACTAAAGGCAGTAGACCTTTGGCGCAAAATGCTCGGCATGATTTTTGAAACTGGTCATCCTTGGATCACCTTTAAAGACCCTTGTAATATTCGTTATTCAAATCAGCATGTTGGCGTGGTACACAGCTCAAACCTTTGTACAGAAATTATGCTACACACCAACGATGAAGAAATTGCCGTGTGTAATCTTGGCTCGGTTAACTTGCCACAGCATACAACGGCTGACGGCATCGACATGAAAATGCTCGAGAAGACAGTAAAAACAGCGATGCGGATGCTTGATAACGTCATTGAATACAATTACTACAGCGTGCCACAAGCGCGTAATTCAAATATGCAACATCGTCCTGTAGGCATGGGCGTAATGGGTTTTCAGGATGCGCTCTACAAGCAAAACATTGCTTATGCATCAATGGAAGCAGTTGAATTCGCTGATACAAGCATGGAAGCGGTTTCATACTTTGCGATCAAAACATCGTCTGATTTAGCCGAAGAGCGTGGTACTTACCCAAGCTACGAAGGTTCATTATGGAGTCAAGGCATCTTACCGATTGATTCAATCGAGCTTATGGAAAAAGAGCGTGGTACTGATTACTACCAAGTGGATAAAACCACTACGTTAGATTGGGACGGACTACGCAAGCAAGTTAAACAACATGGCATGCGTAACTCAAACACCATGGCAATTGCGCCAACAGCGACCATTTCAAATATTTGTGGCGTGAGCCAATCGATTGAGCCGACTTACCAAAACATGTTTGTTAAATCGAACCTTTCAGGTGAGTTCACCGTGGTTAATGCTTATTTGGTTAATGAGCTAAAGAGCTTAGGTTTATGGGATGAAGTAATGATCAACGATCTTAAATACTTCGACGGCAGTGTTCAGCCGATTGATCGTATCCCAGAAGAGATTAAAGCAAAATATGCCAGCGCTTTTGAAGTGGATTCACGTTGGTTGATTGAAGCAGGCAGCCGCCGCCAAAAATGGATTGACCAAGGTCAATCTCTTAACCTATATATGAAAGAACCATCAGGCACAAAGCTTGATAACTTGTATAAGTTGGCTTGGGTACGTGGTCTTAAAACCACTTACTACCTACGCTCGCTGGGTGCAACCGCAATGGAGAAGTCGCAGGAAAGCTCTAGCAATGTTGCAAAAGAAAACGTACCCGATGCGCCAATGGAAGTGGGTTCAGCAGCGCCAGCGGCGTGTTCAATTCTAGACCCAGATTGCGACGCCTGCCAATAACCTGATACTTGTCTTTACGTCGATAGCCGCGTTGCGAGTTTATAAAAATCTAGTCACGTACTTTAGTACGCTCCCAGTTTTTTAGAAACTCGCGCCTTGCTCTCAACGCAAATACAAGCACCAGGACTAGCTTAATATTATATAGAACACCATGTAAAAGTGGGGGGGTGTGCTTTTTATATTCCTCTACTCTAGCTAAATAAAAAGAGGATAAGTTTCTGCCTCGTTATTAACAAAACAGAAACAACCATCAAGGAAGGAAGCGCGGTTATGACTAAGTCAAAAAAAGTAAACCGCCCTACAAAAACAACAACAGCACGGGCTAATAAAGTACGTCAGAAACGGAGAACATATCATGCTAAATTGGGACAACCCACTAAGCTCACCACAACAAGCTAAGGTAGCACCGACACCGAGCGTAGCAGCGCCCGAAGTTGTAGAAAAAAACGCAGAGCCACAAACACTCGCCGCATCTTATGCGACAAGCGATGTTATTGGTGATATGTCATTCGACGATACGGGCGTAACACTGCCAGAAGTTAAAGCGCCGGTAGCAACACCTACAAAAGCCGAAGAGCAACTAGCCGAAAAAGCCATCGAAGGCATAACGCGTGATGAAACAGAAACACTCAACTCAATCGCACCCGTTAAAGCCAGCGATAAGCGCGTAATAAATGGTGAGGCTGATGTAAACCAGCTTGCCCCGTTTAAATATCCATGGGCATGGGAGTACTTCCTAAACGCCAATAAAAATCACTGGACGCCACTCGACATCAACATGGCGCAAGACATTCAAGATTACCATCACAAACTAAGCGATAATGAAAAACACGTATACGAAAACGTACTCGCTTATTTAACAACATCCGATATTCTCGCAATGCGCAACATTGGTCTAGCCGTCATGGAAAAAATGACCGCGCCAGAGCTGCAAATTTACCAAGCGCGCCAAGTATACGAAGAAGCACTGCACACATGGACCTACCAGCATTGTATTGAAACCATCGGCATAGACCAAGGTGAAATCTACAACCGCTACCGTGTAGTACCAGCCATAAATGGAAAAATTCAACTCGCAAACAAACGTCTTGATTCCGTTATGCGCTCAGATATGGACTTACGTGACCCTAAAAACCTCAATGAATTTGTTATGGCATACATCTTCTTCGCCGCAATATTTGAAGGTACATGGTTTTACAATGGCTTCACGCCAATATTCTCGCTACAACGCCGTGGCTTAATGAAAGGCACATCAGAGCAGCTACAATACATCATGCGCGACGAAGTGATGCACGCATCATTTGGTATTCGTGTAGTAAAACAAATCATGCTAGAAAATGACGTAACGCTAGACCCACAAGCGATTCGTGATATGTGGGACGAGTCAGAAAAAGCAGAAATAGACTACGCACATTACATACTCAGAAAGCCAATTTTAGGCTACACAGCCGAAGACCATATAGAGCAATACCGCTTTATCGCCAACCGCCGTGCAAGACAGCTAGGCTTAGAAGAGCCATACCCAAATGCACAAAACCGCACACCATGGTTGGATGAGCAGGCGAATATGAAAAAAGAGAAGAACTTTTTTGAAACGAGGGTTACTGAGTATCAGACGGGTGGGGCTTTGGATTGGGGGTGATTAGCTCTCTATTTCTTAGGAGTTAACAAATGAAGCTCGCAGTATTATTACCAGGTTCTAATCGAATAAGATTGGGGCATTCTGAAATATGGAAAGGACCAATAAGAACTTCTGACAATGAAACTCGCATGGCTTTTGTTAAACTAGTTGATGAAAGGAGTCTTTCCATTGAGCTAATTTGTGCATTAATTGGAAGAGAGTTGTCCTTACCTATACCTCAACCTTATTTGGTAAGAATCCCAGCGCAAACTATCTCTACAGTATCTCAAGAGACAATGGCTTTTGGCTTGGAAGAAGTAAATATGCCTTCAAGTACGATACAAGATGATGAATTGATGAAGCAGTCAATTTTAAATTGGCCTAGCTTAGTATCATGCGCAGCTTTTGATTCTTGGATTGGAAATAGTGATCGAATACCTCACAATCTCCTTTTTGTAGGCAAAGATGATTTTCAAATGATTGATCATGGAGATGCTTTACCTAGCTATTTATTAGCAGAAACCTCGCCAAACAATAAGCTAATTCAATACTTAAAAGATATTAATACCACAGAGTTTTCTAAACATAGAGTATTAAAAGACTTGCTTGAAGTGTCACAAAAGTTTCATAATATCGACCTAGCAGAAGTACACCGAAAAATAGTTAAGAGTAATAATTCTATTTCCCATGAAACAGTACAGTCATTATTAAATACTTTACATAATAGGTTAGAATCATTAGTAGATATTTATAAAGCTCAGTTAGATATACGGCAACGCGATTTTATATATGACAGCCCAAGAGAAAATTCAGAAAAGTCAAAAAAGTCTGGTGAAGTCTGATTCTTTTCCCGATTTGCCTGCTTATAGTGCATTGTGGCACTCTCTCCAAATTGAGCCTATTCAAGGTTCAGGAGAAAAACTAACTATAGCAATTGCAGTAAAAGGTAATGATGGGGCTGTTAATATTTATAACACCGCCAGCAAGAAACTATTCAATTGCTTATGTGGTGATGCTGAAATTGCGAATAAACTTTTTTCTATGGTTCAATTGTCTATTAGTAGTGCAGAAAATCACTTAAATAACCGTATTTCATTAGATGATTGGATTTCACCAATTGCAAATATTTCTATAGGACGCTCCGTAGATGCATTAGGTGAAAATATTGAAGACATTTTTTTCCAATCTTTAAATCTAACCTCTATTCTAGGAGCATCTTCTTTAGTTAGTAAAAATAGAAATAAAAAAGAGATTGATCTGCGCGCTTGGAAACAAGATGTAAAAAAACGTGTACTGATGAAGTCCCCTTCTGTCGCTAGTTGCTTTGATTTTGGTGTTACTCTTCCAGGAGGAATGGTTGATACTAAAGTTGGCTTTTTAGTTCATGATTATGCAGCAGATTTTGGAATTCTTAGAGATTCTAATAAGACAAGGAACTATTTAAGACAGTTACACATATTGCAAGGCAGGCTTTGGCAGTTAGACCAGCTAAGAAGCTCTAACAAAAATAATCCTATTTTAAATGTGAACAATGTTGAATTATTAATAAAATCAGAAAAGAATAAAGATAATTCAATAGAAGATTTAGTTGGGGAGCTTCAATACGAAGCAAAGAGAAGAGATATACCTGTTTTTGTTAAAAATAACCAACAAACAGCCCGGCACCTTAATAAGGTACTAGCCAATTTTTCGGCACATTGATCTGTTGAATACGTAACGTCGAAGCAATACGCGCTTCAAATTATCTTCAAATACCCCGTACCCAGCACAATCCTAAAACCATTAAGATTCCCATCAATCGATGTTGATTTGTTGGTAAGTCCGATATTCTTCACTACTGCTCCACGCTTTGCGGTAAAGTTTGCACCGGTTATATACATATCCTTAGTCATTACCGCTGAACATCCAACGGTAAATGGCACGCCGTTTATATCTACGGTTGGCTCATCCACTGGGCGCATATTTGCCATTGCCCATTTCTTTACATCATCTTCGATATAAAGCATTTCTAATAATTCATCTGGCCAACCCAAGCCTAGACCATTTAGGCGGTTTAATATGCGCCAGCTCATCACTTGAACGGCTGCAATTTCTGACCACATGCTGTCATTTAAACAGCGCCAGTGATTAGGATCCATTTCTTCAGTTTCTTCAATTTGATGAAGACAGCTTGAGCAAACTAGAATGGATTTATCCAAGCTTCTTTGTGTGATAGGAGGAATATCATAAGCCGATAAATCTTCATCAGATTTACACAACTCGCATTTTGAATCCCCACGTTTTAATAGTGCTCCGTCAATAGAATCAATAGACATTACAAAACCTAGACCAGATTAAAAGGTGTGATTTTAAAGGATTAGAGCGCCCTTGTGTAAGCATAAATACTCAACACGGTAGCCGTATGTAGATCAAAGGCGATGGCATTATCCGGCATAAACATCTTTATCAGCTTTCTAAGTTTTACATGACGGAGTCACACCCCCCTAGTTTTACATGACGGAGTCACACCCCCCTAGTTTTACATGACGTCATTTTTTGGTAAGCAAAAAATGACGCGTTTGAAAAAACCACATCGTTACCTCAACTTTCGCCCCCAATAAAGCATCATCAGAAATCCTATCACTGCCCCACCCACATGCGCAAAATGTGCCACGCCGCCACCAAAAAGAGAGAAGCCTGTAATGCCTGAGAATAAATCCAACGCTATTAACGCGGGTACAAAAAACTTTGCAGCTATAGGATAAGGTAAGAAAATCAGTAACAATTTATGATTGGGGAAGTTGAATGCAAAGGCGACTAAGATACCGTAAATAGCGCCTGATGCACCCACCATGGGTATATTGTAAGTGCTGATAAGTTGTATGGCTTGTTCTTCTGACAAAATATCAGTGGGATAGACTTGCCTATCAATCATTGACTGAATATCAAAATCTCTCATCCCAGTATCGCTGAGTAGCGAGTAAATATTATTAAACTCGTAGGTATTGATAGCGGTGTAAATCAGTGCTGCACCGATGCCGCAAACAAAGTAGAAAAACACAAAACGTTTAGCTCCCCAAATGCTTTCTAGTTGCGTACCAAACATCCATAGGGCGAACATATTAAAAAGGAGGTGGGTGAGGCTTCCATGCATAAACATGTAGGTAACAAATTGCCATGCTCCAAAGTTTTTATTTTGAGGGAAGTATAATGCAAACGTTTCGGTAAGCTCAATCGAGTTGCTAGCAAAGTAAACTAGAACCGTAATGCCGAGTAGAATGGTTACGCTATTTAAAGTTATTTTCATAAGCTGCTTGGTGATGTTTAGATATGTTTTATATATGAGTGAAGAGTAACCTATTGCACACGCAAACCCTAAGCATACATTTTGCTTGTGAGTTGAAGGCTATATAATCCTTCTAACAGTTTTTAAGAAAACTAACTCACAATGATCATGTAAAAGTGGGGGGGTGTGCTTTTTCTTTCAACGAAAACGGCCACGCATAAATATACGCAAGAACATCAAGTAATCTCCTATACTCTTCTAATGAATACGCTATTAAAACTTTTCTCTTTGCTTGTTGTAACACTAATTTTATCCTCCTGTTCTACTTCGGGCACTGAGTTACTCAATAGCTTTGCAGGGTCAGAAGGCTATACCAAAGTGAGCAATGTTAAGTATGGTGCTTACTCTCAAAATACGCTGGATGTCTACCAACCGACTACATCAGCATCAGCACCATCAAAGCCTAAACCCGTCATTGTGTTTTTTTACGGTGGTTGCTGGGGACAATGCAGTGATTTGAAAAAATCTAGCTATTTGTTTGTTGCGCAAAGTTTTGCATCGAGAGGATTCACAACGGTTATCGCAGATTTCAGGCAATATCCTGCCGTTAACTTTGCAACGTTGATGGGTGATGCCTCAAATGTAATGGCTTGGACATCACGCAATATTGCAAGGTATGGCGGTGATCCTAGGCGCATTGTTGTCGCTGGTCATTCATCGGGTGCGCATATTGCAGCGATGTTGGCACTCAACCCTCGTTATCGTCAAAATGGGTTGCGAGGCTTTATCGGCCTTGCAGGGCCTTATGATTTTTTGCCATTGGATGAGGATTATCAGAGAGTCATCTTCAACTCGGCAAATAATTATGCAAACTCGCAACCCATAAATTTTGTGACCAAACAATCGCCACCCTTATTGATACTACATGGCGAGAAGGACACAACGGTGGGCAAGCACAACGCGGTGAACCTTTCGGCAAAGGCAAAGAAAAAAGGGGTTGATCATAAACTTATCTTGTATCCGTCTCATAGCCATACCAGCATCTTGGCGGCTTTATCTCGACCCTTGCAAGGAAGGACACGTGTTTTAACGGATATGCTTACATTTATACAAGAGCACACGCGATAAATGTCTTCGGCTACAACGACACTGCCCATTCTCTACTCCTTACAAAATTGCCCTTACGCTATGCGCGCAAGGTTAGCGATATTGCTCGCTCAACAAACGGTGCAGATTCGCGCCATTACTATGAAAGACAAGCCAAGCGATATGTTACTGGCATCACCTAAAGGCACTGTGCCTGTTTTGATTGTTGATGATAATCTTGTTATCGACGAAAGTTTAGACGTAATGCTATGGGCGCTAAATCGCAATGATCCAGAAAACCTACTCTACAACCATGATGAGAAGTCACTGCCTGAGATACTAAGTGTTATTAAAGAGAATGACGATGAATTTAAACCCAACTTAGAAAAGTACAAACGCGCCAAACGCTTTCATGGCGATGATCTAGAAACGTGTCGCCTCGAATGTGAAACCTTTATTCAAGCCTTAGAACAGCGCTTATCACAGCATAAATTTTTGATGGGAGCGACGCCCAGTTTGCTTGATTATGCGCTACTCCCTTTTATCAGGCAGTTTTCCCGAGTCAACAAAACCGAGTTTGCGCATGAGCGATACAGCAACCTACGCCAGTGGTTAAGCCATCATTTACAAAGCAGACTATTTTCCAGAGCGATGTTTAAATATACCTTGTGGCTAGATAACCATGAAAAATGTTTATTGGGTGAGTGATATTTTTAGAAAAATATCACCCTAGTTACAATGCTTTTACAGCATCCAATATTTCTTGTGCATGACCTTGTGGTGCAACTTTATATTGCGCAACCACTAGCTCACCTGCTTTATTAATCACAAAAGTAGAGCGCACGATGCCCATTTTCTTAACGCCGTTTTTTTCTTTTTCTTGCCACACACCGTAGGCTTCGCATAATTCACCTGAGGTATCGGCAAGTAATGATACGTTCAAATCGAATTTCTTAATAAATGCTTGATGGCTGTCGCAATCATCTTTGCTCACGCCAAGTATAACCGTATCACAAGCAGCAAATTCATCCGCTAGTGCAGTGAACTCATTGGCTTCTATGGTGCAACCGCTGGTGTCATCTTTCGGGTAAAAATACAACACGATATTTTTCTTATCCACAAAATCGCTTAATGAAATGGTCTCATTATTTTGATCGAGAGTGCTGAAAGCAGGTGCGGTTTGATTAGCTGATAACATAGTTAGGCTCTTTTTGATGTGGGAATGCAAAGGAAATATGAAAGCCTGCAATTATAATTCAAAACTATATCAGTAATCCAGAAAGCACATGATGTGGCAGTGAATGAATTAATTCTTTCTGATTGAAAAGAAATTAGGCTATATTTACATCATACCTAATAAAATGATCACACACATTATGCATACAAGAAAACTTGGTTCCATCTCTGTTTCTGCCCTTGGTTTGGGGTGTATGAATTACTCAATGGGCTACGGCCCTCGTGCTGATGACGACACTATTGATAAGCTACTCAATGGCGCGCTTGATCAAGGTTATACTTTTTTTGATACTGCCGCGATGTATGGCATGGGGCATAGCGAGGAAATGATTGGCAAATATTTATCATCACATCGCAATGAGCTTACGTTGACCAGCAAATGTGGGATTTTTAAAAATAGCGAAGGTAAAACTGAAATCAACGGGCACCCTGATGTTTTGAAAAAAACTTGTGAGGATAGCCTTAAGCGCCTGAAAACTGATGTGATTGATCTTTATTATTTGCATAGAATTGATCCAAATGTACCTATCGAAGAAAGTATCGGCGCTCTTTCACGTTTGGTAGAACAAGGTAAAATTCAAGGGATAGGTTTATCCGAAGTCAGTTCAGATAGTTTACGTCGCGCACATGATATTCATCCAATTATGGCTCTGCAATCTGAATATTCATTATGGTCACGCACACCCGAACGCAAAATCTTGAATGCTTGTCGTGAACTAGGCGTTACCTTTGTTGCTTTCTCCCCGCTTGGTAGGCAGTTTCTTACAGGGCAAAGCGCCGATACTAATACGCTAGACCAAGTGAGTGATTATGAAAACTTTCGTGCCACTATCGCCCGCCCACGATTTGAACCAGAAAACTTTAAGAAAAATACAAAGATACTGATACCTTTTGCAGAAATTGCCAAGCAGAACGATTGCACTATGGCGCAGCTGGCACTTGCTTGGTTGTTGGCGCAAGGCGAGGATATAATCCCTATTCCGGGCACCAGTAGTATCGCGCATATGGAAGAGAACGCCGCTGCAGCTGACTTACAGTTATCCGTGGAGACACTCAAGGAACTGGATCAATTAATTAATGATGAAACCGTCGCGGGCGCACGTTACAGCGATGCGTTGATGACAAGTATTGATTCTGAAAAAGACTAACGATTCATTGCAACCAAGGCAATCTAAGGGTGTAAGTAACGGTAACCCTGACCTTGTAAGTCGATAATGCGAGCAATGCCCGCTCTTACAATTTCAACATCTTCTATTAGCTTTTGCTCTTTTCCAGTATTAGCCTTGATGGTATCTAAAGTATTTTGACAGCCTGTAAAAATGACATCTTGTGCCATTAGGCTACGAACTCGGCTAGCCTCTTTACCATCAGGGTAAAGCAGGGAAATCCCTGGTCCGTAGGCAACTACCTCGATTTCAATATTATCCATGCCATAAAACTTTTGTAAGTTGTAAACATTACTCAGTGCCAATTTCTGCTTTAATGGGTCATTCTCGCTGATCTGAATAACCAATCTAGTGGTAACGCCTTCGGGAGCGTTCTCCTCTAGTGCCACCACTGTTGGGCTATTTAATAGCATCACCAGCAATAGTGCATAGATAACTCGCTTAATGATAATTGTAATACTCATAGATACACTCACTGCTTAATTTTAATAGATTCGACAAATAACCATGTTCTAGTGTAAATATAGCGGGGTTCTATAAAAAAGTACTTGATATTGGTAGAAAATTTAATTGTTAAAAAAATCTCTCTTTTTTTATTTTTGCGAAAGAGTATATTTCAAAACTTCGACCACCTGCTCAGGCGTAGTCGTCCAAGCCATAGCTGATCCATCGACTTCTTTCAAAGGGTGAATAATGTCTTCATCGTGCAAGGTAATATAAGGTGTGCCGAGCGCTGCGCAGTAGCCTGCATCAAATGCAGCGTTCCATTGTTTGTATTTATCCCCAAAACGCACAACGGCTAGATCACAACTTTCTAGCATCGTTTTAATTCTTATTGCATTCACCTTTGCCGATTTATGGTCGCGCCAAAAACTGCTATCTTCTTTGCCTAATACATCACCCGCTGCATCACTTGCTTCGTGATTCGTAACCGCAGAGGAGAAGTTAATAGCTAAATTATGCGCTTTACAGCCTGCAATGATTTTATCGCGCCAATCGGTGTGAATTTCACCTGATAAGTAAACATTCCATTCCATGTGTTGCTCCTTGATAGTTCTAAAAGTGTTATTGCTAGTTTTGCTAGAGATTGATAAAGCCTAAATAAACCGTATTGGTAGACTCTTTCTGAGTATAGGGATTTGGGAATGTCACAATATGGGATTCAACAGAAGAGAAAACCTTTTCAAGTAATTGCACAAATCTATCATCTGGCTTTTCATCCGACCATAAGCCAAACACGCCTCCTGGAAGTATTTTATCAGCTAGGCTTTGTAAGCCTTGTTCGGTATAAAAAGCGCCATTCCCCTCATTTAGCCAAAAGCTGGGACTATGATCTATATCGAGTAATACCGCGTGGACTTTTTGATCTTGATTAGCTGCGCCAAAACCTTCTGTATCAGAGGTGGCTAGCGCAAAAAAATCAGCGAGAACCAATTCACAGCGTGAGTCTCCTGTGAGTTTTTCACCCATTGGCACTAAACCGCGGCGATGCCAATCTATCACCGCTGGCATGACATCGATAACTTTAAGCGAGGCAAGCGATGTATATTCCAGAGCTGCGGCAGCGGTATAGCCTAAACCAAGACCACCCACAACTACGTTTAATTGTTCTGTGAACACATCGGCTATCGCTGCTAAGGCTAAATGTGCCAGCTGTAACTCTGCCTCAACAAATAGGCTCGACATTAAAAACTCTTCATTCATTTTAACTTCGTAAATGATGATGTCATCTAGCCGAGGTTCGGAGCGTTTTCTTAGGCTTATTTCACCTAATGGGGTTTCTTGATAGTCAAGCTCTTCGAAGATGTGCATATATTTTCTGAAAATCTAGTTGAAGGTTCTAATATAAAACAAGTGACAGAATTAATCATTTTTTTGATATCACACACTATCGAAAAATCTAGAATCCCAATTCCAATTAGTAGACGATAAATTACGACATAACTCAAAAATCACAAAAAACAGGGGGTGTACTCTAATAAGCAAATAGGTATTATTTAAGGTAAAATAATACCTATTTAAATCTGAATAGAGTTAGTTAGCTATGAATCATAGAGTTAAACCCTTCATTATTTTTCAAGCCGCTATATTGCTCTACTTTGCCCCTGTTCTTTCTTATTCAAAAAATAATAGCGCTATCATTCTATCTGAGAAAGACTTTTCTAGCATGGGCTATAGAATAACCAAGCGACATAAATACAGCGGTTTATGCCAAAGCTATGAGAAAACTAACCCTAAAGACGTTAGCATTCAGGGTATAAAATCTATTAAACCCATCAAAGACTCTACAAACACGTATTACAGATTTGCTCTGATTAAAGAAACCTATGCCGATGAAACTATTGCATCAAGAAATTTTGAGACAATAAAACGGTTAAAAGCGAATAGTTGGTATTCAAAAAGCTGTGGCATTAAAAAAGGTGTTCGCTTAAAAAATATACTTTACTTTCTTTCGACAGATGTGGGTATATTTAGGCCTGAGCTGGATGTTGTCTTAAAGAAAATCATTGACCGATTAGATGGTAAAGCAAAAGCTGAATGAGTTAAAAAAATGAGTTGCAAAATAGAAATATTAGCAGCATCACCTATTCTCTATTCTTTGCAGAACTGCCCTTACGCCATGCGCGCACGGCTGGCGCTACTGCTTGCTCAACAAACCGTACAAATTCGCGCAATTACCATGAACGACAAGCCAAGCGATATGTTGCTTGCATCCCCGCCTGTTTTAGTGATTGGCAAGGATCAGGTTATTGATGAGAGTTTAGATGTGATGTTATGGGCGCTAAATTGTAATGATCCAGAAAACTTACTTTATAGCCATGATAAAAATGCACTGCCAGAAATGCTCAAAATCATCGAGCAAAGTGATAATGAATTTAAACCCAACTTAGAAAAATATAAACGCGCAAAACGTTTTCATAGTGATGATGAAGAGGCTTATCGGCTCAGGGGGGGGGCCTTTGTTAATTTAATAGAGATGATCTTAGTCTATAGTAAGATATGCATAACTGAAAGTCACCTTACTAAAGGTCTCAAAGTTAATTCGGTCTGTAAATAACCAAACTCGATTTAACATACGGATTGCTTGGATAACGGCGGGCGACTTTATCCTGCACTGCTACGGCTTCTGGCTTGTGTGTATATGGGCCTAGGCGTACTTTGTAGAGTGTGCGACCTTTCGCTTCGCTAGCAAGAACAAAGGCAGAATAACCATCGCTGGCAAAGTCATTCATTAATGTTTTTGCTTGGTCTAGCTGACTGGTTGCCATGAGCTGGATGCCATAGCCTGAGTAATCTCCATTACTTGAAAATTTACTGCTGATGCTTGCCGTCATGGAGGAAATTGATCCGGATGAAATCAAGCCTTTTTGTTTTGCGATGTATGCACTGTAGCCGATTCCACCGATTATAAACATTAACATCAGCTTGTTAATACTTCCTGCTTGCCTGTGTATGGATTTATTATTTTTCATTATTACTCCCCTTAATGATTATCTTAAAACGAGATATCATTGAGGGCATCATAGCGCAGACAGACTTACTGTAGGATGAACGGTATATAGCTATCGTCAAGCACACCCCCCTGGTTTTACATGATGCTTGGTGATGCAGAAAACATCATGTAAAACTAGGAGGGTGTGCTTCCTTACTTAAGTCAAATTACCTCATCCTCTTCTTCTGTTGTTGACAAGTCCTCTTTTCTGCGTGTTAAAAGCCATGTCAGCAACAATGAAAAAAGCACTAAGCCTGCAAGCTGATACAACCACTTACGTGTCTCTTTTTCAACAGGTTTTAGTATCGCAGATACTTCTTGCTTGGCAATAATTGCCCATGTGTTTTCTGCTGTATTGCCTAATCGGTTATTTGAGAAGTTAAACGGTGCGTAGGCAGTAATGGTTTTTTTACCCGTATAATCTTCAAGTTGTTCTACGCCCGTTTCACCTTTTAATGCTCTTTCAATCGCTTCACTGCGTATTGGCTCTTTTATCGTTTCTTCATTGATACGGTGACGTAACATATAGTTTGAGCCAACGGCTAATACCTGTTCCTGCCCTGCCTCGAATATTTTTCCTATTATTTTTTCAATCGGCTCTACTGGTAATTGAAATGCGAGAACACCCTGCGTTTTATTATTTACATCAATAATACTGGTTTGAATAAAACTTGATGGTGCATTTTTACTCGGCGCATAAGGTACAAAATCAAACAATGAAACATGATTCAGGTTGGTGTTTTCTTTAACTTCACGAAAACCTTGTGCCAGTGTTGACTCTTTGTATTTTCCTGTTAGCAGGTTAGTTGCGTAATCATCTTCCTTAAAAACGGTATAGACAATATCACCATTATTCGCGATTAAAAACACATCGTAGTAACCACGTCTTTTGGTTAAGCCCTTTAATAACTTATGCGCAATCTCATGATTTTCACTATAGCTAGAGCCAT
This sequence comes from Cocleimonas sp., assembly GCA_021647365.1. Lineage (GTDB taxonomy): Bacteria > Pseudomonadota > Gammaproteobacteria > Thiotrichales > Thiotrichaceae > Cocleimonas. The sequence continues at coordinate 82,427 of JAKIUW010000004.1, forward strand.
CATCAGCTTTATAGAAATCTGCCTTGTAATTGGGAGATAATGGATTCTCAGTGATGTAAAGCTGCCTTGCTCTTGCTTTTGGGTTACTGCTTAATTCATTCCATGACTGTATTATTTTCCCCATATCTTCTTGCACAGGCTTACTATCGGCCCAAAAACGAATTTCAGAATAAATCGTTTTAACCTCGCTTTTTAATTGTGCAATGCGAATATCACGTGTTAGCGCCAAGCGCTGTGATGCCTGCGCGATGGCTTCTTGGCGTGCATCTTTCATGCTGGTCTGCGCCCAAAAGAATGCCGCTACAACCAAGGCAACAAAAAACAAGCTATTTAATAAATTTTTCATTAAGAAACACCTGCCGTATTCGCCGCCATGATTTCTTGCGGAATCAATCTTTCATTTACCTCATCTCGCGCCATTTGCCATGAGAATGAAATGAAATCAAAGTCTTCTGCCGTGAGTTTTCCTCGGGTACGATCTTTAGCTATTTTCTTAAAAATATCATTCAAATGATCGGCCATAACTTGTAATTCGCTTTGATTAGTTATGTGTTCTGCCTTTTTCAAAATATCACTTAGTTCTTCGTTATAAGCCACTAAAAGAGATTTTTGTCGGCGTCGTGCTAGTTGCATAATCCCAGAACCTAAAACCGCCAGTATGGTGATAATAAACGCCATCGGCTCTGCCTGCTCTTGCAAGAAATTAGGCTCATTTCTATCATAATATTGTTCTGCGCCTTCGTGCAGCGGTATATCTGTGCCTTTCCCCCTATCGGGCGCTTGTACAAAGCTAGCCAAAGTAGAGCTTTCTAAAAGCTCTTTGCGTTGTTCAAATAGCACGCGGGTAAAGTTATTAACAACCTCAGCATCTAAATCATCACGCGCGATTAATAAACGCTGTACTGAAGCAGATTGAATATCTCTTGTTGGAACAGGAGGGACACCTTGATACGACCCCTTCGGAATAACACCTATTGAAATAGCAGCAAGGCTCAAGCCTAACGCGCCCGCTTGATCAATTTCTAAAATACGTACATCTACCTTTTCAACAAGGGCCTGAATATCTTTACTCCCTGGCGGACGCACGCGAAAAACCGCATCTACCGTACCTTGCTCCAAGGCAAAAGCAGCAGCAGATGATGACATCGATTTAAAATCAAAATCTCCTTCACCATAATTATAGTGCTTCATCAAAAACCAGAATGATTTGTATTGACCACTGGAGGTTGAGGGTAGTGCAAGAGTTTTTCCTCGTAAATCAGAGACAGATACAATATTAGAATCTTTACGAACAACCAATTGGAAAATATCAGGGAATAATTGTGAGACTAATCTTGCTTCAGGAATTAAACTACTATCAGCTTGCACCGCCGCCATTTGAACTTGATTCGCCTTCATCAGCTTTAGGTTCTGAGATGAACCCACGCTGGGGACAAGCTCAAAGCTCATGCTCGGGTATTGCTTAGCAGTAACATCAGCCGCTGCTTTCACCAAACGATATGTCTCGCTACCGGGCTTACTCGCCGCAATGCGCACATGATAGGTTTTATTTAAATTTTGATAAAACCAAAGTACCCCCAACCCTATCGAAAAGATTAGCGCAAAAATAATATAAAACTTAAATGCATCGAAAAATGATTTCATAAAACCCTTAAAATAAAGAGACTTCGTATACGAGAGATAGGACTCACAAAATATAAAGCACACCCCCCTACTTTTACATGACGTTATAAACGTTTATAAAAGAAGAAGTCTTAGCCCTTTACGATCGTTTATGATGCGTAGCATCCCAGCAAATGGCATATCAATTAACTGCTGACTTGCCAGCGGCATCCCCAAAACGATGCCGATAATAGCACGGGTGACTGCTAAGTGAGAAACCAGCAAAACATGCTGACCTTGGTACTGCGTTAAAACCTCGCCAAACACTTCGTTGATACGTGGAGTGAAAAACTCTAAAGGTTCAGCATCGGCAGGACGATTGTTTACTGGGTCGGCAAAGAACTCCCAATATTCATCTTCTGATTGTTCTTTTATATGGGCAGGTGTTCGTCCTTCCCAGCTTCCATAGCCAGCTTCACGAAGGTTCTCAATTACCTGAATCGGAATATTTCTCTCTTCTGCTAAATGGTTAGAAAACTCTTTACAACGCAACATCGGTGAAGAAACTATCGCTTGCCAACCTGCCTCATTTTTTTCAATGCGTTTTTCAATGCTGGCGTGCATATGCTCCCAGCCCGCTTCGCTAAGTACATGGTCTGTTCCGCCACCCCGATACATACGTCCGCCTTCTGGCTCGCCGTGGCGTAATAGATCAATTACTGTTTTTGTGTTCATTTATCACACCTTGTGGGTAATTTTGTCTTTAATGCTGAGCTTAATTTATCCCACTCAAAAAATGGGCCTGGGTCAGTCTTTCTACCAACGGCAATATGCTCATGCCCAGTAATTGCATCAGGTTTTAAGCTAGGATATGTTTCTAGTAATACTTTTATGGTTTGTTCAAGCACATCATATTGCTCATGAGTAAACGGCTCAAAATCAGTGCCTTCCATTTCTATCCCAATCGAGAAATCATTGCACACATCTCGCCCTAAAAACTGCGATACACCTGCATGCCAAGCGCGTTTATGAAACGGCACATATTGCACAACTTCACCATCACGACGAATCAGTAAATGACTGGATACGCGCAACTCATAAATTTCTTCATAAAAAGGATGCTCATTTTTATCAATCTTATTGGTGAACAGTTGGTCAATTCCATCGCCACCAAACTCATTGGGTGGCAAGCTAATATTATGAATTACGATAAGGCTCATATCATCTTGTCCAGAACGCTCATCGTAATTTGGAGATAAGCAAACACGCACATTTGTCATCATGCCTGTTTTAATATCTATGCTGAGTGCTTTCTTTTCAGTTGTGATTTTTCGCATAACAGGCATTATACCTTTCTTTTCCAAACTGGCAGACTATAAACCACGTGTCTTCAAAACCCCAACTAAATCCACAGCAACAAGCCGCTGTCGAACATATCGGTTCACCGTTATTGGTGCTAGCAGGTGCTGGTAGTGGCAAGACGCGCGTAATCACACAGAAGATTGCTTGGTTGATTCGTGAAGCCAATGTGAATGCTAAAAATATTGCGGCAATCACCTTTACGAATAAAGCCTCACGCGAGATGAAGGCACGCGTGATGGAATTATTAAGTAGCGAGGAATCACGCGGTTTGTCCGTTTCTACTTTTCATACGCTCGGCTTAAATATTATTCGTAAAGAATATAAAACCTTGGGTTATAAAGCAGGGTTTACTATTTTTGACTCACAAGATAGCTCGACTATTTTAAAAGAGCTAACTTTAAACGAAGCGGCTTCTGAGGAACAAAGTGAGAAAGACGAGGATGTGCGCTGGATAATTTCTCGCTGGAAAAATGATTTTATCTCACCCGAAAAAGCGTTTGAAGTTGCCACATCATCACACGAAATTCATGCCGCAAAATTATACCGCCGTTATCAGCGGCAATTAAAAGCCTACAATGCGATTGATTTTGATGACTTGATTTTATTGCCGCTACAACTTTTTAAATCACACCCTGATATTTTAAAAAACTGGCAAAACAAGCTCCGCTACTTACTGGTGGATGAATATCAAGACACCAATATTTGCCAATATGAATTGGTGAAATTGCTAGCAGGCGCTCGTAAAGAGCTCACAGTAGTAGGCGATGACGATCAATCAATCTACGCATGGCGCGGAGCAAAACCAGAAAACATTGCCCAGCTTCAACTAGATTATCCCAATCTCAAGCTGGTCAAGCTTGAGCAAAATTATCGCTCAACCTCGCGTATTTTAGAAAGCGCCAATCAGCTCATATCAAATAACTCTCACTTATTTGAAAAGAAGTTGTGGAGTGCATTAGGTGATGGTGAAAAAATTAGAATCATCCCTTGTCGCACCGCCGAGCACGAAATTGAAACAGTGATTGGCGAGATCATGAAATACACGTTCCGTGATAAAGCACAGTATGGACAAATGGCGGTTTTGTATCGTAGCAATCATCAAAGCCGACTGTTTGAACGCTATCTACGCAGTAATAATATTGCTTACAAAATTAGCGGCGGCACCTCCTTTTTTGAGCGCTCTGAAGTTAAAGATATTCTCGCTTATTTACGCTTGCTCGGAAATACAGCGGATGATGCCGCATTTTTACGTGTTATCAATACACCTAAGCGTTCTATTGGCGCAAGCACATTAGAGAAGCTGGGTAACTATGCTAACGAGCGCCATATCAGTCTCTATGCCGCCAGCCAAGAAATGGGGTTTGCTCAACGTGTTTCACAAAAAGCCGTTGCTCGTATACAGCATTTTATTCACTGGCTTAACGATATTATGCTTGCTGTTCAAGATACTGCACCACACGCATTAGTTGAACGTATCGTTACTGAAATTGCTTATGAAGATTGGTTGCTAAATACCAGCGCCTCGGCAAAACAAGCCGAAAATCGCATGAAAAATGTCACCGAAATTATTGACTGGACGCGCAGGCTTTATGAAGACGGTGAAGGCAAAGAAACACTATCAGAAATTATCGCCCATATGTGCCTCATGGATTTGCTTGAACGCAACCAAGAAGAAGCCGAAGAAAATGCCATCAGCCTAATGACCATGCACACAGCAAAAGGATTGGAATTCCCTTATGTATTTATGATTGGCATCGAAGAAGAAATCTTGCCACATGCCAACAGTTTGGAAGAAGATGGACTAGAGGAAGAACGTCGCCTCGCCTATGTAGGCATCACCCGCGCGCAAAAATACTTGACCATCACCTTTGCAAAAACAAGAAATAAGTTTGGCGAGAAACTAAGCTGCGAACCCAGCCGCTTTCTTGAAGAGCTCCCCGAAGAACACGTTGAGTGGGCAGACCGCGAAGAAACAACGCAAGAACAAATGCAAGAGACAGCGGAATCTTACATTACTAATTTACAAGCAATGCTTGATGAGTGAAGCACACCCCCCCACTTTTACATGATCAATTTATTACTCGCTAAACATCATGTAAAAGTGGGCGCGCACGCACTGCTGTCCCATAGTTTTTAAAATAAAGAAAGCCCGAAGCTCACTTGATAGAATGTTTGTACCACCAAGCACTATATATAAGGAGTTCAGGCTTTGGCACATAATAACACTGCGTTCAGCGACACGATGGGATCCGTTCATAGGAATGGCAATGTCACAACTTTCAGGTCGTCAAAGTTTACGTGATATTGAATCAACCTTAAAGCGCAAGATGATAAGCTTTATCATCTTGGCGCCAAACCCATACCACGCTCAACCTTAGCAAGGTTTAATGAGAAACAGCCATCCGAACACTATAAAGCGGTTTTTTATAAGCTCTTAAGACAGTGCTAAAAAGCCCCTTCAAAACATCAGTTTCGCTTTAAGAATCCTTTGTATTCTTTAGATGCCAGTGCTATTAATTTATCAATAAAGCTCTTTCCTTGGGCTTTACACCAACCCTCTGCCGCGAATGTAAAGTTAAGTGTTGGTCTCAATCATGGCAACATGCTTCCTGAGTTTGTAGCGTTAAGTGATGGCAATGAAAACGATAGAATCCAAGGACGGAAGTTTGATTTTCCCGCCGGTAGCATTGTAGCTTTTGATAAAGGATACAATGACTATGAGTGGCTTAAGGTGCTTACTAATCAAAAGGTAACTTCGTTACAAGATTGCGGTTTAAGTCTGTCTATGAGGTTTTAGAAGACTTTCTTGTCATAGATTTAAAAGGAATCATCAGTGATCAAACAATCCAGTTTAACAGTGTCCATGCGCTAAACCGTGGGATACCAAAGCTGAGATAGGTTACATATTATGATAGCGAAGGCGATAAAACCTATCAGGTTTTAACAAAAAATTTTAAACTCTGTGCGGCTACAATAGATATTAAGAGTAATTCAGCTCAATTCATTTGAGCGAAAGAGCCTGCTAGAAATTTTAATTCCTGATCCTCCTAGGCACAAAAAGGAGGTGCCTCAGATGGGATTTTCCTTTTGATGGGAAACTGTGGGACAGCAATAGGGGGGGCTTTTAAATATAAATCAAAACACACTGCCTTCTACATCAAACAAACGTGCATATTCTTTGGTTGCATAGCGATCTGTCATACCTGCAACGTAGTCTGCAATAATACGTGCTTGCCCTGCTTCACCACCTACGAGCAATGCTTCTCTTGATAGCTGTAAATGTTCTGGCGGGAGCAAGCGTAAATCTTCCATAAACACATTAAACAGTGCTTCGATAACTTGGTGTGCCTTGCGGGTCATGCGATAGACTTTATGGTGAAAGTAGAGGTTTTCGCGTAAGAATTTTTTCAGCTCTTGGCTACGTGTGATCATTTCCTTACTAAAGCTAATGAGTTGCTTATCGTGATTTCTCACATCAGCAATACTTTGTGGGTTGGCTTCTAATAGGTTCGCTTTGCTAGTTTCGACAAGGTCTACTACCTGCTCGCCAATCATGCGTCTTATGGTTTCATGCACACAGCGGTTACCTGTGAGTTCAGGGTACTTCCACATGACTTTGTCATATTGAACACTGAATAAATCTACTTGGCGCATCTGCTCTATTGAAATTAAGCCAGAACGCAAACCATCATCAATATCATGATTATTGTAAGCCACTTGATCGGCGATATTGGTGAGTTGTGCTTCAAGTGAAGATTGGGTTTTATTAAGAAAGCGCTCACCCACATCGCCTAAATCTTTGGCATTTTTTAATGAGCAATGTTTGAGTATACCTTCGCGAGTTTCGAACGTGAGGTTTAGCCCATCAAATTCTGCGTAGTTTTTTTCTAGCTTATCGACGATACGCAAAGACTGTAAATTATGCTCGAAACCACCATGTTTTTTCATGCAAGTATTGAGTGCATCCTGCCCTGCATGACCAAATGGCGTGTGACCAATATCGTGTGCCAAGGCAATCGCCTCAGTCAGATCTTCATCAAGTGATAGTGTTCGTGCGATGGCGCGCGCAATTTGAGCAACTTCTAATGAATGCGTTAGGCGCGTACGATATAGATCGCCTTCGTGGTTTACGAAAACCTGCGTTTTATACTCAAGTCGACGAAAGCCTGTAGAGTGGATTATACGATCACGATCACGCTGAAATTCAGAACGATAAGTCGGCGAAGGCTCAGCAAACTGTCTGCCAATAGTGTTATTAGGATTAGCTGCGTAAGGCGCTTTTGTTTCTGACATCACTAAGCCACTCGACCCAATACTTTTTGCAACAACTCAGAGTCAAAATCACTGCTAATTATGCTTTCACCCAAAGATTTCATTAGAACCAAATGCAATACGCCATCCTGTACTTTTTTGTCTATCGACATGAGATCACTAAAGCGTGTTGCAGATATTTCATTAGGTGGCTCGACAGGTAAATTGGCTTTTTTGAGTAAAGCACAAATACTGTCTACATCCGCTTGATCAATCCAGCCATGTTCTTTGGATAACTCTGCGGCCATAACCATTCCCGCTGAAATGGCTTCACCGTGTAGCCAGTTGCCGTAGCCCATGCCTGTTTCTATTGCATGCCCGAAAGTATGACCTAAGTTTAATAAGGCGCGCTGTCCTTGTTCTTTTTCATCAGCGGCAACAATATCTGCTTTGTGTTGGCAAGAACGGTGAATTGCATAGGCTAACGCTTCTGGGTCACGCTTTAATAGCTTATCCATGTTTTCATCAAGCCAATCTATAAAATCTAAATCATTGATATAGCCGTATTTGATGACTTCGGCAATGCCAGCACTGAGCTGTCTATCATCCAAGGTATTAAGTGTTTCTGTATCAATAATCACACACTGTGGTTGGTGAAAGGCTCCCACCATATTTTTACCCAAGGGATGATTTACGCCTGTTTTACCGCCCACGGATGAATCAACCATGGAAAGTAGGGTAGTTGGAATCTGTATAAAATTAATACCACGCTGATAAGTTGCTGCTGCATAGCCTGCAACGTCACCAACTACACCGCCACCTAAAGCCAGAAGGGTTGTTTTTCGGTCACAACGAGCTTCGAGCATTTCAGTGTAAATCTGCCCCAAAGTTTCAAAGGTTTTATATTCTTCACCATCAGGTAAAAGTATATCGGTATTAGAAAAACTGGGAATAAGCTGGTGTACTTTATCAAGATACAAAGGTGCTACCGTTGTGTTTGAAACTGTTACGGTGGTTTTCCCTTTTATGTAAGGCTGTATTAATTCTTGTTTATTTAACAGCCCTGTTCCAATATAAATTGGATAGCTCCTAGAGCCTAAATCAACCTGGAGTGTTTTCATTTATTAATTTTCTCCTGCTCTAGCGCTTCTTCAACACGCCTTACCAATATGGCAACTTTTTGCTTCCCTGTCATGACAACCGTATCGGAAATATCTAAATAATAAGGCTCTCTATCATCTAGTAATTTCTTAAGTGTATTTAGTGGGTTAACAGTTTGCATTAAAGGACGTTTTTTATCATGACGAATACGAGAATATAATAGCTCTGCTGAGGTACGAAGGTAAACAACATGCCCACGTTTGCTCATATTCTTTCTATTTGATTCGCGTAGAACACTTCCACCACCCGTGGCCAGAACAATATTATTTTGCTCACAAAGTTCTGCGATTACTTGCTCTTCCCTATCACGAAAGCCTTGCTCGCCTTCTATCTCAAAGATGGTCGCTATATCCACGCCTGTACGCTCTTCAATAACACGGTCTGAGTCATAAAAGTCCTTGCCCAATGATTTTGCAAGATTTCTACCGATAGTTGACTTTCCCGCACCCATTAAACCAACTAAAATGATATTTTTTTTCATGGATGAGTTATGCCAGTTGCTTCCAAACTAATCAAGAACTAATCAAGTATTCCGTTTATTTCAGGCATAAAAAAGACCGGATAAATCCGGTCTTTTTTTAAATCTAAATAACGATTATTGCTTTAATATTTTTGGTGTGACGAAGATGAGTAACTCACGATTGTTTCTCTTCGTTCCTTTGGTTTTAAACAAGTTTCCTAGTACTGGTATATCACCAAGACCTGGAACCTTCTTCACATCGTTACTCTTAGTTTCTTCATGGATTCCACCTAGTACAACAGTCTGTCCATTATCAACTAGCACCTGTGTCTCAACATGGCGAGTATCAATGATAGGCACATTGCCTGATGAAGTTTGGTAGAAGCTATTAACTTCATCCTGTCTTACATCTAAGTCCATGATTACATGCTCATCTGGTGTAATCTGAGGTGTAACCTCAAGCTTAAGTACCGCTTTCTTAAAGGCTATTGTTGTACCACCACTTGCACTTTCTGTCTCGTAAGGTACATCTACACCTTTCTCAATACTTGCTTTCTTCTTATCAACCGTAACAACACGTGGCGTTGAAATAACCTCTCCTTTATTCTCCGCTTGAAGTGCTGAAAGCTCAAGGTCCAACAAGTAATCCTTACTAAGGATTGAGAATGCTAGCTTACCTGCAGCACCTGCAATCGGTAGATTGACATTCAAACGATCTGCTATTGAAGGAATTCCAACTGCTTTTCCACCTGACAAATCATTAACCATTGAGTTTGTTCCACCTATTCCACCCGATGTAGCAAAGTTCTTACTAAACTTGGTTGCGCCAAAACGTGCGCCAAGCTCTTTACCGAACTCATCCGTTGCAAATACGATGCGAGACTCAATTGATACTTGTCTTACCGATACATCAAGGTTTTTAACCATGTTGCGTATATCAGCAACACGTGAAGCTGTATCTTGCACCAATAGTGTATTAGTACGCCCATCAACTGAAACAGAGCCACGCTTAGATAACAATGAAGCCTCTTCACCTTTGCCTTCTGCTGATTTAATTAGCTTAAGCATATCCTCAGCTTTTGCATAGTTCACTGAAATGTATTCAGTGATTAATGGCTCAAGTGATTGCTTACGCTTTAATGCCTGTAGTTCACGCTGTTCTTTTGCGTCAAGTTCTACCGCAGGAGCAACCCAAATTACGTTGCCATTACTGCGCATGGCTAAGCCTTTTGACTCTAGAACGATATCAAGAGCTTGATCCCAAGGAACATCTTTTAAACGTAAAGTAATATTACCTTTCACACTATCACTTACAACGATATTTTTATCCGTAAAATCTGCAAGTAACTGTAATACCGAACGAACTTCAATATCTTGGAAGTTTAATGATAACTTCTTGCCTCTGTATGTTTTCTTTTTAGGCTTTAAAGGATTCTGTGTAGCTTTACGTTTTACTTTATTTAAGTTAACAATAAAATCTCTACCATTTCTTGATGTGCTAAGGTCAAATGCTGCATTGGCAAGTATTCTAATTTGTACGTCAGAACCACTTCGAGCAACATCAATATATGAAGCTGGTGTCGCGAAGTCTAATACATCTATACGCTTTTTAGGTTGGCGTGCTTTAACATTCTTTAATGTTAATACAACAACATTACCTACTTTACGTGAATTAACTACTGTTGATGGATGTGGTAATTTAATTACTGCACGTCCACCACCATTTTGAGCTCTATGGAAATCAACAGACCCCATGAAACCTGGAGCACCTCTATGAGCAGCAGGCTTATAATTAACACGCTGCTGTCCATTTGGACGAGCAACATAGTTACTAGCAACTGCTTGATGCTTTACGCTTTTCTGTCTAACTACAGGACCAGACGCAAGATTTTGTTTTTTGGCTTGTGAAGTACTAGTCAAGCGTTTCTTATTCGCTAGCTGGATTTTACGTACTTTAGCTTGCTGCTGTTGTTTTGCATGCTGACGTAATGCCATAGCTTCTTGACGATCTCGACTCTGAACACTTGCCTTCTTAGCTACAACAACTGGAGTTGCCTGCTTACCATCAAACGTAAGGATAACATCGTTACCTTGAATGCTTGTCGTGTACTTCGTTAGCTTATTCAAAGAAACCATCACACGAAGCTTATTCGATGCACCTGCTAATTTAATACCCTTAACAGATTTATCATTAAACTTTTTACTACGCACTTTCATTGCAGTAACGGTATCAGGGAAGTCTAAAACAATACCTGCTGGCTGTTTCATTGTGAAGCTCTTTGGCATCCCTACTTTACTGTCAAAACTTAGTCGTAATGTAGACTTACCTGAGCCTTGCATTGCAGTATCTACATTTTGTAATCTAGCTGTTGCATAACTGCTACCTGTTGCAAGCAGTAGTGCTGGTAGACTCAACACTAGCATTGTGCGTGTAATAATTTTCATTTTAATAACCCACTCTTTTTATATTTATTATTTTCTGTAATTTTTAATTAATTTATAATTGATCCAATACGATAGATATTTCTCTTTCCTTATATCCACCTAAACCATTTGAAACTGTTTCCTTCATATCCATCTTGCCATCACTAATAGAGACAATTTCACCATAGTTTTGACCCATGTAGTTTCCTGACTTTACTGTTTGTACAGCACCATCGGGAATTTTTATTAGCGCCCAAAGAACTTTGTCTTTTTCAACTGTACCGACCATCTTTAAACTATCCAATGGAAAGCCTTCCAAAAACTCTGGAACTCTTGATGTATCGACATCTACGCCACCTACAATAATCTCCTTAGGGCCCGTATTAGGTGCCAACATTGAAATATCAAAAGGATCTTTTTCATGTGCTGGGTATGCATAGCGCAAGTAAGGTTTCACTTCTGGTATCGGTGCAATTGGAGCTGCTGGTTTTTCTCTGTGTGAAATAAAGTATTCATCCAAATCTGCAGTACTCGTATTACAGCCTGATAACATCATCACCGCACCAAATAAACCTATATAAACTGGTGCTTTTAATTTCTTATGAGTAATCATCCTTCAGTGCCCTCTTCTTCGCCGTCTTCATCTTCATTTAAGTATCTAAATGTTTTGATTGTCGCATGAAGAGACAAACGTGAAGACGGTGCTTTATTATTATTTGAACCCTTTTCTTCTTTTTCAGGTACCAGTTGAATATCATTTATCGTTACAATTCTAGGCAGTGCTGATATATCACTTACAAAACCTGCTAACTCATTATAAGTACCTTTTGCTTTAAGCTCTATTGGCTTTTCTGCAAAGAACTCCTTATGTACTTCAGGCTTTGGTTTAAATAACTCAATTTCTAAACCATTGGTTAAACCTTTCTCCGAAATATCAAGGATCAAACCTGGGATTTCAGTATCACTAGGCAACTGATCTTTTAGAGCACCAAATGAAGCCTGCATTTCTGCTAATTGCGTTCTATAAGCTGGGAGTTGATTTGCGCGAGCTTGTTTCTTTTCATAAACAACACGCTTCTCTAGCTCAATTCTTTGCACAGATTTTTGTGTCGCTAGCTGGTCAACTATGACTAACTTATATCCTGCAAATAACGTTAACCCAAATACAACTGCTATGGCCCCTACCTTTATAGGTAATGAAACATTTGCGGGATCATTAAGCAGAGAATTTATTTCTTGCATATCAATAGCCATTGTCATTCTCCTCATCATTTCCTGATGTTAATAACTGCGTAACATTTAGACTAAAGTAACGTAAGTTGTTATTTCCATCTTTATTTTTTGTATCAACTTCTATAGTATTAAGATCAGATGATTTTAACCAAGGTGATGAATTCAAACGATTCATATAGCTTGAAACTCGAGCACTTGACTCTGCTTTACCTATTAACTTAATTTTATTTTTATCTTGTTTTAGTTCCGTAAGATACAAACCTTTAGGTAAAGAATTAACCATTTCATCAAATAAGTGCACAATGCCTGGTCTCGTTGATTGCAGCCTTTCGATAACTGCAATTCGGTCAAGCAATGCTTTTCTATTTGCATCTAAGGTCTTAATCTCTTCTAATGCTTTATCTAACTGCTTTATTTCAGTTTCTAGGTATGCATTCCTTTCTTCTTGATAAGAAATACGCCCTTCCATATAAGTGTATCCTGCGCCAACTAAAACTGCTCCAACTGCAACAGCACCAACAACAGACATAACGAAATTTTGCTGACTTTTCTTACGAGCCGCTTCACGCCATGGTAATAAATTAATTCCTGACATTATGAAAACCCTCTTAAAGCTAGACCCGCTGGAACAAGCATTGCAGGTATATCACTGGTAAATCGTGCTGGATTAACCTTTGAATGCAATACTACATTTGTAAATGGATTTGCTAATGCCGTTGGAATCCCGATGGCTTCTTGAATTTGCTCATCAATTCCTGGAATACTTGCACAACCACCCGATAATAAAACTTTATCAACTTTATCTTTTTGTGTTGATGCATAATAAAACTGTAAGAAGCGCTGCACCTGTCTAACCATATTCTCTCTGAAAGGATCAAGCACTTCTGGAATATAACCTTCTGGAAGGTTTCCATTTTTCTTAGCTAGTCCAGCTTCTGGATATGAAAGCCCGTATCGTTGAGATATTTCTTGCGTAAGTTGCTTACCGCCAAATACCTGCTCTCTTGAAAATACAACTTTTCCATTTTCAAAAACGTTAATACCCGTCATGGATGCACCAAAATCTACAGCAGCAACAACATCGTGTTTTTCCATGTCATCAATCATTGTATGAAACAATAATTCAACAGCATGTGACTCTAAATCGACAATCTCAACATCAAGACCTGCCATTTCGGCAGCAGCCAATCGAACCTCAACATTCTCAGTACGTGTTCCTGCAATTAACACATCAATCATTTCAGATGATGTCTCAGACGGGCCAAGTACTTCAAAGTCGAAGTTTACTTCGTCCATTGGATAAGGAATATACTGCTCAGCCTCAAGTGAAATTTGAGCTTCGAGTTCAGTTGCTGGAATTGACGCTGGTATTGTTATGATCTTGTTGATCGCCATCGAAGATGGGATACCTAATGCACAACGTCTACTTTTAGTGCGGCTATTCTTAACGACTTGCTTAATTGCTTCACCAACTTTTTCAGCTTCGTTAATATCTCGCTCACTGGTAACACCTTCTGGAAGAGATGCTACTGCATAACTATCAACACGATAATCATTACCTTTACGGGAGAGCTCAATTAATTTAACAGCTGAAGAGCTGATATCAATGCCAAGTAGGCCGCCTTTATTATTTGATAAGGAAAACACAGATAAGTCCTATTTTTTGTTGTTATTATTAGTAAACTTCAGAAAACAAACTGAAATCTCTTTAGTTCTATGAGTAATACTAGCGCCCTTATCGTAAATAGTCTACCCTCTTTCGCCTCTATGGCACATACTTTGGACGGACGGTATTATTAAGTCTATTTATATCAGTTAATTCACATATTGAGACCTCTGCATAACCCAGGTGACGAGTAAAAATGACTGGAATTATCCTGCATTTCGTTGCGGACCTTGCCAATAGCTCGCTATTAGCCGAAATTCACACCCCAATCAGAATAATTTTATCGCATTTTCTTTCTCCACTAAGTTATGCTGAAGTCTCATATTAATAAATTAATTAATATAAATATCATTTCACTTCTCAAGTTTAATCAATTTATCGTACAATCACCCCCCATATGAATATCACTCGCTTATTTCTTCGTTACTTTATAGCACCACTCACTACATTGGCTGTTTTAGGCTTGGTCTTGCTTGCTGCCATTTATTTTTATTATGTTCCACAGATCCCATCTGTTAATGAACTCAAAAATACACAACTGCAACTTCCCTTGCAGGTTTATAGCAATAACAACAAACTAATTGCTGAGTTCGGACAATTCCGCCGTCGCCCTGTTAAGTATAAAAACATCCCAGAAGATTTACGTAATGCTTTTATCTCTATTGAAGATGCACGATTTTATAAACATAACGGCGTTGACTATCGTGGCATTGCCAGAGCTGTTGTCGTTGCCTTAAAAAGAAGACGCATAGAACAAGGGGCAAGTACGATCACTATGCAGGTTGCTCGTAATTTCTTTTTAAGCAACAAAAAAACCATTGATAGAAAATTACGTGAAGCGTTACTTGCACTAAAAATAGAAGAAGAACTTAGCAAAGAAGAAATATTAGAGCTGTATTTAAATAAAATATTTTTAGGGAAACGTGCTTACGGCATTGGATCTGCTGCAGAAATTTATTATGGAAAAAAAGTGGAAGAACTAACGCTCGCGCAAAGCGCAATGATTGCTGGCCTGCCCAAAGCACCCTCGCGTTATAATCCAATCAAAAACCCAAAGCGAGCCAAAATTCGTAGAGATTATATTTTAAAGCGCATGTTAGAACTTGATTACATACCTTTAGATCAATATCAATCAGCATTAGAAGAAGAACTCAGTGCAACCATACACTATGTTGAAAGCCAAACCTACGCACCTTATATGGCGGAAATGGCACGCACTGATGCTATCAAACGCTTTGGCGAGGGTAATATTTACAAGCTTGGTTTAAAGATATATACAACACTTGATAGCAAAGCTCAGGATAATGCTATTTCCACTTTAAGAAAACATCTAATCAAATACACTCTACGCCACGGCTATCGTGGAGCTGAAGATAAAATAGACTTAACTAAATTTAAGTCTACTACTGACCAAAAATCAAAACTTAAAGACTACAAAGTTTTTGCTGAACTCTATCCTGCGTTAGTCACAGCATCGGACAAAAAAGAAGCCACCTTGCAAGTTTACAAAGAAAGTAAAGCCATCACCCTTTCACTCAAAGACATGAAATGGGCTAGACCTTATGTAAATGAAAACCGCCGTGGAAAAAAACCAAAACGTGTAGATGATGTGCTTAAAGTAGGGGACATTGTACGAGTAAAGAAAGACGATAAAGGTGTTTGGAAATTATCACAACTTCCAAAAGTAACTGGAGCTTTAGTTTCAATGAATCCTAGTAATGGCGCTATCGAAGCAATTGCTGGAGGCTTTGATTTTACCTACAGTAAGTTTAACCGTGCCATACAAGCTCAACGTCAACCTGGCTCTAGCTTTAAACCTTTTATATACGCAGCCGCATTGGCAAAAGGCTATTCACCCGCAACAACGGTTGATGACAAACCGATAAAAACAAATAGCAGATGGAACCCTAAGAACTACGGACATAGTTTTAGTGGTCCTACTCGGTTACGAATAGCATTACAAAAATCAAAAAACCTTGTTTCTATCCGACTACTACAAGAAATTGGTTTAGGCTATGCGCTCGAATATGCAAAGCGTTTTGGCTTCACCAAAAAAACACTTCCTGCAGACCTAACCTTAGCGCTCGGCACCGGCTCTGCCACGCCACTTGAAATGGCAACTGCCTACTCAAGCTTTGCCAATGGTGGCTACAAAATTGAAGGTCACTTCATTCGTAAAATTATTGATAAGAAAGGCAATGTTATTTTTAATGCCGACCCTGTAACCGTTCCATCAAAAAAGAATAAAACCAATCATCCTGCAAAGCGTATTATGAAACCTTATGTTCATTACCAGATCACCAGCATGCTACAAAGTGTTGCTCAATCTGGGACTGGAGCAAGATCAAACCGCATAGGCAGAAGAGATCTTGGTGGAAAAACAGGTACGACAGATGATCAAAAAGACGCATGGTTTTGTGGCTTCTCTCCTACTAAAGTAACAACGGTATGGGTTGGGTTTGATAAAATAGCACCTTTAGGGAAAAGAGAAACAGCAGCCGATGCTGCCCTGCCCATTTGGATAGACTTTATGAAAAGCGCACTAAAAGGAGTGAAAAAAGGCCGCTGGAGAGCGCCAAGAGGATTAATCAATGTAACACTTGATGCAGAAACAGGCATGCCTCCTGATGAATACACGATTAAAACAGTAAAAGAACTGTTAATTCCCAGCCAAATACCTACTGAAACAGAAATACAAGAATATATGCTTGCGCACCAAGAGGATTTTTTAGAACGTCAACAAGGCATTATTCTTGATAATGCCGACCCTGCTACACAACAGCGCTACGAACAAAAGTTTCGTCGTGAACAAGCGCAACGAGAAGCGAATCATAGAAGGCGTGTATTAGCGACTCAGAGAGAGAATGATAGAAGACAACGCCAAGGGATTCCTTTATTACCGATGCCTACGCTAGCACAGCCAGCAGGTAGAGCACCTACGCCCAATCATACTCAAGCCCCTGCAACAAGAGTTATCAGAACGATAAAGCAAGAACGTATTGAAATACCCGAACAGCTATTCTAAATAACTGTACACCCCCCCACTTTTACATGATTCATAATCATCATGTAAAAGTGGGGGGGTGTACTTTATATAAGTATAATGGCTTTAAAAGCTAGAATAGAATCTAAACAGCGCCATACTCATGCACCGCATCGACAAGAACAGTAACCTTATCAGGATCAATATGCTGATGGATACCATGCCCTAAGTTAAAGACATGCCCTGTTCCTTTGCCGTAACCATCAATGACTTTCTTCACTTCTCGTTTGATCACCTCAGGCGATGCATACAACGTACTAGGATCCATATTGCCTTGTAACGCAACTTTATCACCAACACGTGCTCGAGCATCACTTATATCTTGCGTCCAATCCAAGCCCAACGCATCACAGCCTGTTTCAGCCATAATCTCTAGCCATTGTCCGCCGCCTTTTGTAAATAAGGTTACGGGCACTTGTCGTCCATCAGCTTCGCGCGTTAAGCCTGTAACGATTTTTTGCATATAAGCTAGCGAGAACTCTTTATACATTTCAGGTGACAGTACACCGCCCCATGTATCAAAAACCATAACCGCTTGTGCACCTGCGGCAATTTGTGCATTTAAATAAGTAATAACACTTTGTGCGGTTTTATCTAATAAAAGGTGCATCGTTTCAGGCGCATCAAACATCATGCCTTTTACTTTACCAAAATCTTTGGTTGTGCCACCTTCAACCATGTAGGTCGCTAACGTCCACGGGCTTCCTGAAAAGCCTATTAAAGGCACGCTTCCATTTAACTCACGACGAATCGTGCGAACCGCATTCATTACATAACGTAGTTCATCTTCAGGATCAGGGATTGGTAAATTTTTAACATCAGAAACACTTTTAATGGGGTTTTTAAACTTCGGCCCTTCGCCTTCTGAGAAGTAAAGCCCCAAACCCATCGCATCAGGAATTGTTAAAATATCAGAGAAAAGAATCGCGGCATCAAGATCATAACGCCTCAATGGCTGTAGCGTAACTTCACAGGCAAGGTCTGCATTCTCACACAAATCCATAAAGCTGCCCGCTTCTGCGCGTGTGGCTTTATATTCTGGGAGGTATCGGCCTGCTTGGCGCATAATCCAAACGGGCGTGGTATCTACAGGTTGTTTGAGTAAAGCTCTTAAAAAACGGTCGTTTTTTAGTATCGATGGCTTAGTACTTGGTGATTGGTTTTCTGACATTTATAAAACTTCCTGTTTGTGGAGACGCAGGAATAACCAGAAAGGGAGAAACTGAAACTAAGGTTTAGTTTAAAGCCGCTTTGATTAAACCGCTTATTTTACCCATATCCGCTCGACCTTGAGCTTTGGGTTTAATATGAGCCATGACTTTTCCCATATCTTTCATACTATTAGCGCCAGTCACATCCATCGCTTCCTTTATAAGCGACTCAACTTCATCATCACTTAATGGCTCTGGTAGATATTCTTGAATAAAGCCTAGCTCTAATTCTTCTTGCGCGACCAAGTCATCACGACCTGCTTTGCTAAATTGAGCGATAGATTCACGACGTTGCTTACTTTGCTTGTCAAGTATTGCTAGCACGCCAGCTTCATCGACATCTTCTCGTGTATCAACTTCTTGTTGTTTTATCGCAGCCAGAATGGTGCGAACAGTCATAAGACGATCTTTTTCTTTGGCGCGCATTGCTGACTTCATATCGTCTACAAGGCGTTCTTTTAATGCTGACATCTTATTTTAAACCAAATACAACTGAATAAAGCTATTTAGTACATGCGAACGCGACGATTAATCTCGCGCTTCAAGTTCTTAATATTGCGCTTTACAGCGGCAGCTTTTTCTCTTTTACGAACTGATGTTGGCTTCTCGTAGTATTCGCGTGCGCGAACTTCTGCTACGACTCCTGCTTTTTCACAGGTACGTTTGAAACGACGTAATGCAATTTCAAAAGGCTCGTTATCTCTTAGCTTTACACTTGGCATATATTTTTGCTCTTAACTTAACTGTATTTATTAACACAGTAGTTTAATAATAAATAAATAAAAATTTGAACGGCGCATTATACGCCTTCATTTAGCAAAATAAAAAGCAAAAAGATCACTATTTATCACTTTATTCTACTTATAGCGCCTCTATTCACCAAATAAACTCTTAAATCATCCTTTCGACTAAAAAATACTAATGAATAACTCCGTCATGTTGTAGAATAATTAAGCAAACTATTAATTAACTATAAAGAATCTAATAGCAACATGAACAAAATAATCAAACTAATGCTTCTCTCAGTATCATTACTACTAGTGACTGGCTGCTCAACCTACAAAATGGAAATCCAACAAGGCAATGCCATTTCTAATGCAGCAGTACAACAGCTAAAGCGGGGCATGAGCAAAACGGAAGTTTCATCATTATTAGGCAGCCCTTTAATGCAAGACAATTTCAGAAGTAACCGTTGGGATTATTTATATTACACAGGGCATGGCGAAGTGCCTTCCAGCATTCAAAATCTAACTTTATTCTTTAAAAATGAGCAATTATTTCAGGTTAGTAGATAAGTACTAATCAGACAATAATTCTGCTGAACTGACGGTTTATCCTGAGCTTATCGATGGGAAGCACACCTCCCCACTTTTACATGATGTTTGCAAACCAAGCTAAAGCCATTCACCCAAATAATAAATAAACTGCCCTTCGGATGACTTTGAGGGACCAATAACAATTGCGGCAAATTTTCTATCATTATCTTGCGCACCTTCAATAGCTTCTTCTTTTGTATTTTTAATTTCTACACAGCTAGCAGGGAAACGCTTGCGGCTTCTTTTTCGGTCTCTCTTCGGCGTATAAACAACAGCAAACTCCGGCTTGGATACATTGGTTTGTGGGTCTGGCGGCACCATTCCACGCATTTATGCTTTACTCTTTTTGGATTCTGGTTCACCTTCTGCCCCGCCCTTCTTTAATCGCTTACCTTCTGCGGCGCGACGTTTTCGCACTTCTTTAGGGTCTGCAATTAATGGGCGATAAATTTCGATGCGATCACGCGCGCGTACAACTTGATCCATTTTAGTTAGCTTGCCAAATAAGCCTACTTTAACTTTATCCAAATCAATATCAGGATGTTGTTCAAGAATACCTGATGCTAAAATAACTTCTTTTACTTGAGAACTCTCAGGCACATCGACACTTAGCAAGGCTTGTTCTTCTGCAAGCCCGTAAACCACCTCGACTTGTATACTCGCCACCGTTTTATTATTCATAAGCCACTTTCGCCTGTTTTACAAACGAATCAACCATGGTATTTGCCACTTTATTAAATACAGGCCCAACCACTAAACCGAGCATTTTATTTGAAAACTCATAGTCTAACTCTAATGAAACTTTGCAGGCATCTTCTTTCAGCACTTCAAAGCGCCAAGCACCCTCTAGTTTTTTAAAAGGTCCGTCGACTAACTTAATTTCAATCATTTTATTTTTATGCTGGTAATTTTCAGTGGTGAATGATTTGTTAACGCCTCCTTTTGCAATAGTGACCTTGCCAATCATTATATTGCCATAATCAGTTAAAACCTCTGAATGACTACACCAAGGCAAAAAATCTTGGTAAGCATCAATATCAGCGACGAGTTTATACATTTGTGAAGCGCTAAAAGGAACTAAAGCATTTTTATCAACATGAGGCATTAACGTGAGCCATTGGGTAAAATAAAACCAAAAATTAATAGAGCCTTTATTCTAACAGGTTATAATCCCCTTTTTATATGACTTTTACAGTTCAGTAGATATGGCAAAGAAAAACAAAAAAAAGAAAGGACACGGCGGCTTAACCATTGCCCGCAATAAAGTTGCACGTCACGACTACTTTATTGAAGACACCTATGAAGCAGGATTAGTCCTCGAAGGCTGGGAAGTTAAAAGTCTGCGCGACGGTCGCGCCCAATTAAAAGAAGCTTACGTTTTTGTGAAGAATGGAGAAGTATGGATATCTGGTGCACAAATCACACCGCTGTTATCTGCATCCACCCATGTAAACCCTATCGCCACACGTATCCGCAAGTTATTGTTACACGATTATGAAATCGTCAAACTGCGCGCGGCTGTTGAGCGTAAAGGTTATACCATCATGCCTTTGGCGCTTTATTGGAAGGGTAACAAGGTAAAGTTAGAAATTGGCGTAGGTAAAGGAAAGCAAGCGCACGATAAACGCGCATCATCTAAAGAGAAAGATTGGAATCGGGATAAGCAGCGTATCCTTAAAGGACGTTGATGGTTTTTTTGTGAAATTACCCTCACACTGGGAACCCTTCGACTCCGCTCAGGAAACCGTTACTCAACGACTACATACTTGCTAAAAAATAATTAAATACATTGCACACCCCCCCACTTTTACATGATCAATCATGTAAAAGTGGGGGGGTGTGCTTTTAATATTATCAATGCCAAAGGCTTTTCCCAGAAGCCTCTTCAATCTCATCTAAATATTTTTGATGTACTCCAAGCTCATCTTGATCTGCTTTTATCACAGGTAACTTTTTATGCTCAGCAGATAAACGATTAAAGGCAAAGCCCGCTGCACCACCAGCATCAGCCCCTTCTGCATCTCCTCCTAGCAACAATGCGGTTTGTCCACCTGTCATGGCGAGGTAAACATCGGCTAGTATTTCGGAGTCTAATAATGCGCCGTGAAGCTCGCGATGTTCATTGTTGATGTCGTAGCGTTTACACAAGGCATCCAAGGAGTTTCGTTGCCCAGGGTGCATTTGGCGCGCCATAACCAAACTGTCGTTTATTTCACAATGATCTTCAATGGTTCTTTTTGTGCCACCCAACAGTGATAATTCGTTATTCAAAAAACCAAGGTCAAACGGTGCATTGTGAATAATGAGTTCTGCGCCTTTTATATAATCTAAAAAAGCCGTGGTAATTTCATTAAAGTGGGGTTTATCTGCTAAAAACTCCGTCGTGATACCGTGAACATTCAATGCGCCCTCTTCACTGTCGCGGTCTGCATTAATGTATTGATGGTAGTTATTGCCCGTGAGTTTTCGGTCTATCATTTCGACACAACCGATTTCGATAATACGGTTGCCGTCACGGATTTCTAAACCTGTGGTTTCTGTATCAAGAAAAACTTGCCTTAACATTAAGTATTACCCTTCTTTTCATCCATCGCTCGGTTTGCCAAATCATCCGCACGCTCATTACCTTCGTGACCGCTATGTCCTTTGACCCATTGCCATTCCACATCATGTCGTTTTACGGCTTCATCAAGGCGTTGCCATAGGTCTTTATTTTTTACTGGTTTTTTTGCGGCCGTTTTCCAGCCGCGTTTTTTCCAGCCTTCCATCCATTCAGTTATACCTTGGCGAACATATTGCGAATCGGTGGTGAGTACAATGGCACAATCACGACTCAAAATCTCTAACGAACGAATCGCCGCCATTAATTCCATACGGTTATTGGTGGTTTCTTCTTCATAACCGTAGATTTCTTTTTCGTGATTACCAAAGCGCATCAGCGCCCCCCACCCGCCAGGACCAGGATTACCTCGGCAGCCGCCATCGGTAAAGATGATTACTTTATCGTCGCTCATATTATTGGATTCTATGTTTCGGGGTTGTAAAGAAAATAAAGTGAATTATAAATTAGAATAGTTTTCGCGACGAATCTTTTGAGCCGTGCTATTCAAAACAACTTTGCCCCCACTTAACACAGCGGGTGCTAACCAGACTTTCTTATGGGGATGCATAGCAACCGTTTGTTTTTTCGCATGGACAACATACATATTGCCTAGTATTGGGCCTGCGTATTCGCCCAAGCGTTCAAACCAACTTAAAGCATCAAAGAGTTTTTGGTTTTTTATCGCGGGGCGCATGCCCATGTAATGTACATCCACCACTTCGAAGCCCAACAATGAAAACCAGTCTTTAACACGTGTCACACTGCGCATTTTATAGCTGCTTTCATCACGTTTGAAGCCTGATCGAATTAGTTGACTCAATTGAGCTCTTAATTGTGAAACTGGTGAAGGATTGAAGCCAATTAAAATACAGTGGCCTTCTGGTACCAATACACGATCAATTTCACGCAATACTAGGTGCGGGTCTTTGGACGACTCAAGCGTATGGCTAGCAATGACTAAATCAACATTATCTGTCGCTATGGGAAGTTGTTCGGTTGTGGCGATTAGCGATGAAGGGCGAACCTCATCATTTTCAAATGGCGTCTTTATCTTGGCTTTGCGAGCTTGATCAAATAAAGTAAAGCCAGTGGTGATACGAGAATATTGCAACAAACTATGCTGCTCGCTAATGACACCCATCTCAATCGCATAATAACCAAATATTTCAGACAAAGTTTCGGCACACCAATTATCTAGCTTATCAAGGCTCGATTTACCCGATAAGGTTTGATACCAATTTGCTTGGCTCTTTGTAAAGCTTTTTACATGATTTTTCATAGTTCTTTTCACATAGTTTGCTGATTTTTTGCTCATGTTATGATATTGTCATCCGAGATAGG
Source organism: Cocleimonas sp. (assembly GCA_021647365.1). GTDB lineage: Bacteria > Pseudomonadota > Gammaproteobacteria > Thiotrichales > Thiotrichaceae > Cocleimonas. The sequence continues at coordinate 106,099 of JAKIUW010000004.1, forward strand.
GCTTTATCGTACTATATTTTTACCGCATTAACGCTAGTATCATAATAATTAATTAGTGAATGCGCAAAAAGAATCAGATAATCGTTTACACTTTTATCTATTTTATCGTTTTCTACACTATTAGAAACACAGGGTTTTGGGGATCATGGCTATTAAAAAATACACTAACGCAACAGCGTCGACGCTGGTTGCTACTCTTTTCTTATGGGCTGGATTTTCTACTCCTGCTGTCGCAAATGATCAAGAGCTACAAAAAATAGCGAGAGAGCTTGGGGTATTGCGCCATGCTCCTGTTACACCAGTACCCGCTAGGCAAATCAATAGACAGCCCCAGCAAAGACAAGTTCAACAATATCAATCTGTAAAGCAAGACCCTTATGCCGCAAAACGTAGGCAAATCCATCTACAAAATATTGCACGGAAAAAGGCATATCATGCAAGGCTAGCTCAGCAACAACGCTCAAAACACCAAAATACGCAAACACAAAAAACACAACAGCAAAATAGACATGGGAATGTTTGGAACCGCTTATACCAAGGTTTCAAAATAAGAAATTACAACCACCAGCCTAAAGTAAAACGCTTTACAGCAGAGTTTTCAAGAAACCCAAAAAGAATACAACAACTTGCTGATCGTTCTTCAAAATATCTCTACATGGTCGTTAACGAGCTTAACCGCCGTAATATGCCAACAGAGTTGGCATTACTACCTTTTGTTGAAAGCGCTTATCGTAACCAAGCTTACTCACATGCAGGTGCTGCTGGCATGTGGCAGTTTATTCCTGCTACAGGTCGTCGTTATGGGCTTCAACAAACACGCAGCTACGATGCACGCCTTGATCCTTATAAAGCAACCAAAGCCGCGCTTGATTACTTACAAAAACTCAATAGAGAATTTCATGGTGACTGGTTACTTTCTTTGGCCGCTTATAATGCGGGAGAGTATCGTGTCCAACGAGAAATAAATAAAAATCGTGCGCGCGGAAGACGTACAGATTACTGGAGCTTGGATCTACCTAGGGAGACTAAGCAATACGTGCCACGTTTATTGGCATTTAAAGAGATATTCCGCAATCCTCGTCACTTTCGTGTTCAGCTAAGAGGCATTCCGAATACACATGCTTTAACTGAAATCCAGGTTAATAAACCTGTTGATTTGAGAAGAGCCGCAATGGTTGCGGGGCTACCAGCTGATACACTATCTTCATTGAATTCTGGGTTTTTACACGGCATTACCACACCACGTTTATCAAACCGGATTATTGTCCCAAGACAATATGCAGGTCGTTTAAGCCAGGTCATCCAGAAGCTTCCACCCGCAAGAGATGTTCAGCACATTGCCGCTAGAAAATACTATAAAACCAAGCGTTCAAAAAAACGTACACGTCGTAGTAAACGCGCTCGTTATGTTTATCACAAAGTTAGATCTGGCGATAATTTATACCGCATTGCACTAAAACACGGCATCTCGGTTAAGAAGCTTAAGCGCTTGAATAACCTTCGTAATAATAAAATCAAGCCTGGAAAACGTTTAAAGATAGCTTCTAGCTCACGCACAAAGAAGCATCTTTCTTAAACTTTTTCTTGTAGCAGAATTTAAAAAAACCACCAACTCAGGTGGTTTTTTTATGTCATAATTTTTTAATGCAAAGCCCAACTACAAACAAAGATAAAATTAGAAAGCCACTATTGGCTTTGCGTGCACAATTATCAAAATCAGAGCAACAAGAAAAGTCTGCCAAAATAGTGGAGCACATCAAACAATCAAATGTTTTCATGCAATCTAAAAAGATTGCTTTTTACCACGCAGTTCGTGGCGAGGCAGACCCAAAAGGCTTATTTAATAGCATTAGTAACAGTAATGATAACCAGCAGTTCTATCTACCTTTACTCTCTTCTGATAAGAATCAGGGCTTGGTATTTGCGCCAATTGATCAAAATACCCAATACAAGAACAATGCCTTTTCAATACCAGAACCCATCGTTGAGACACATGCATTATTGGATGCGAAAGAACTCGATTTAGTTATCATGCCGCTTTTAGGCTTTGACCTTACAGGGAGTCGTTTAGGTATGGGGGGCGGTTATTATGATCGTTGCTTTGCTTTCAAACAGTCACAACCTAAAAAACCTGTACTGATGGGATTTGCTTACGACTTCCAACAACTTGATGAAATTAATGCTGAGCCATGGGATATTAGCTTGGATATGATTGCAACAGAGGGTAATTTAAGAGTTATAGAAGCACACCCCCCCACTTTTACATGATCAATTTAGTTCCTGTATCAGATTGCTTTTCCAGAGTGTCCTGAGTTCAGCTGTCCATCAACGGGTGGTTGATGCGGTTTAAATTGTTGCTTGAATTCTTGCTTAATCTCCTCTTTAAGCATATCAATACCATCTCTAAATAAAGGACTGGAGAATTCTTTCTTAAGCTCTTGCGTGCCTTCTTCCAGCGCCCTTCCTACCTCACCCATTGACTCAGAGAGTGACTTATCTAGCTCTTTGATACCTTCTTGCATAAAACCGTTTAACTGGTCAAATACATTGTCTATGGTGTGCTTAACAACAGAGTTTAAGGTTTTCTTCACATCAACAAGCCAACCCTTATCCGTTTTTACCAAGATGGTTACACCAGGCACTTTAAAGCCAGACTTACCTTGCTTTTGGGTATACAAAACTGTGGCAACTTCCGCGCGCGTTTCACCTAGCATAACCTCGCCCAGCTCATAACGCTCTGGATGTAACTTTTGTGTTTTTAGATATTTAAGATAATCGACAGTATCCCACGTAGAAAGCCCTTTTGCGGATTCCATATCACGCTTCTGAACAGCCTCCCAAAACTGTTCACTCACACCTTTGGGGCTATCGGGTTGGGAACAGCCACCAACACCTGTCGTAATAATAACTAAACTAATAAGTAAGATGAAAAAGTGTGCTATTTTAGTTTTCATAATGTATCCCGACGACAGAAAACACCCTGTAAAAGTAGGGGGGTGTCTATCCTTAATCAGAGTCTCCTCACCTGTTACAACGAATAGATTACTTTTAATATGCCTCTATTTTCAGAAAAATCAATAAGCTGAGCTTTTTTAATCTGGCTTTCTAATAAGACCGTATTACTTACAATAGTTTCAACTTTACAAAAATTTGGCGTGTAGCCTGAATAACGTACCTGCCCTTCCCCTGCTGTCTTTTGGCTTTCCCACAATACTTCAACCGTATTATTTAACTGAGCCTGGTGAAAACTTGTCTTTAACTTAGCGGCCAATAGATGCATTTCTTGGCTACGTGATTTTTTTACATCATTGTTGATTTGATTGGAAAGACCCGCTGCTTTTGTACCTTCACGTGATGAATAGGAAAAAATATGAATATGCCCAAAACCAATCGCTTCTACTGTTTCTAAGCTTTGTTGCCACTCTTTTTCAGTTTCCCCAGGGAACCCTACAATAATATCAGTGGTTACATTAAAATCAGGAATAGCATTTCGTGCTTGTCGAACCAAATTTGAAAAGTCAGCAATCTTACAACGTCGTGACATCCTTCTTAAAACTGAATCTGCTCCGCTTTGCAAAGGCAAATGCATATGTGGCATTAAACGATGATTTTCAAATAAACTAAAAAATGATTCTGGTAAATCCCATGGCTCTACTGATGCAAAACGTATTCGCGGCATATCGGTATCATCCAACAACGCTTTTACCAATAAGAATAAAGAAGAGTCATTGTCGCTACCATAACCTCCAACATGCACACCTGTTAAGACAATCTCTTGAATACCCTGCTGATGTAAGATATTTACTTCATCAACTATGTCGGCGAGTGCGCGACTACGCTCTTCTCCACGAGCAACGGTCACTATGCAATAAGTACAACGATAACGACAACCATCTTGTATTTTGATAAAAGCACGCTGTTTTCCTCGTTGGAACAAAGATGACTCATCTGAATCCATTGCTATCAACGGCATCGTGTTTGCAGAAAATGCTTCCATTACTTTTTGTGGTAGCGCATCTTTGTGGTGATTGTTGACAACAAGATCTACCCCAAGACGCGTAGCAACCTCTTCTTCCTCCAGAGTTGCATAACAGCCACTCACAACCAACTTTGATTGAGGGTTTTCCCGATGCAAACGATTCATTAATTTGCGTGATTTTTTTGTTGCTTCAGTCGTTACCGCACATGTATTTAAAACCACCACATCCGCTTCACTTGCGTCTTTAATAACACGATGACCTTCACGGGAGAATGCACTCGACCATTGCTCTAGCTCCGCTTCATTCAAACGGCATCCCAAAGCTTTTAAGTGAATTTTCATCGTATGGCTACCTAAAAGAATCTATTTATTATAAGAGTATAGTAAAAAAGCCATATTATCGATCAAGATAATATGGCCATGTAAAACTAGGGGGGTGTGCTTCCAGTTAGCTAATATGCATACACACTACTGTAAGTTTTCAGGGAATAACGTAACTTCAGCCTTTTCACGTAATGCTTTTAGTAACGCTGTACTTTCACGTGCGCTCAGTGATTGGGTGAAACGTTGCTGTAAAGCTGTATCTAGTTCTGCTTTACCATCTTTCACATCCAGCAAGCCTATTAAAACATAATCACCTTCTGGCAAAATTGCGTTATCAAAGGTTTTCTTATCTTCTTGCGGCTTCTGCATACTGAAGACTTTGCCAACTAAAACTGGAGGTAGTTTCCTATCAGTACGTTTTAAATCAGCTACTTTTTCAACTTTATCTGCTTTACCACCAACAGTTTCAACTGCAGGCCATTCACCTGAAGCTTGAATTGCTTTTAAAGCCTTTTCACCTTTTTCGATCAAAAGCTTTCTTAACTTTTGATCTGCTAGGCTCACCTTAATTTCATCACTCACATCTGATTGAGGCTTTTGCTCGGGTAATTTGTGCTCTTTCAAACGGATAATGGCAACGCTACTCGCATCAATCTCTATTAACTCTGAGTTTTTACCCTGTTTTAATACATCATCACTAAAAACAGTACTTAAAATTTTGGGTGATGAAAATAAACTTTTTGGCGTTGGAGCAGCGCCACGCTCAACCCAATCAGAGGTTTCAACTTTTAACCCTACAGCATCGGCAACGGAGTCTAAGCTCCCTTCACTTTCAAAAGCCAACGTTTGCATTTTATCTGAGTTTTCTAAAAACAGTTTTTCAGCTTCATCTCTACGGTAAGCTTTTTCAATTTCAGCTTTAACCTCTTCAAATGTTTTCTGCTTTGCTTCTACAACATCCAACAGCTTGATAATTTCAAAACCTGCTTCAGTTTGTACAACTTCTGAAAACTCGCCCTTCTTTAATGCGAAAGCTGCTTTTTCAAATAATGGGCCCATATCGCCCTTAACAATCATGCCAATTTCACCACCATTTTTAGCAGATACTGAGTCATCAGAATTATTCACGGCAAAATCTTCAAATACTTTTGTGCCATCTTTAAGTTGATCATAAAGTAATTGCGCTTTTTCTTGTGCCTTTTTTTCTGCATCCGCACCATCTTTATCGTCAATTTTAATTAAAACATGGGACAACTTACGTTGCTCAGGGTCAACATATCTATCGGCATTCTCATCATAAGATGCTTGTAGAACTTCATCATTTACTTCTACACTATTGGCAAGATCATCTTGTTTTAGTAAAACATAACTCAATTTCAATTTTTCAGCTGTCTTGAAGTTTGTTAAATTCTTATCGTAATAAGTCTTAATCTCTTCGTCTGCTATTTTAATCTCTGATGCGAAGTCAGACTTTTTAAAAGTGTAAGTCTCTACATTTCTTGTTTGATTCTGTAACTGCTGGTATCGCGTAAGTTCAGTTGTTGGTAAAAATGCTGCTTTGTTAATTCCCTGAGAAAACTGCTGATTAGAAATCGAATCTCTAACTGCCGACTCGTAATTAGATTTATTTCGACGTTGTGAACTCAATACTTGCTCATACGTTGCCGCATCGAATACTCCATCTTTTTGAAACTGTGGATTTTCAGAGAGATAATCATAAATTTCTTGGTTACTTGCTCTATAGCCACCTGCTTCTGCTTCTTGACGCAACAGCGTCGCATTTACAATTTGCTCAAGCGCTTGTTCTTTAATAGTGTTATCACTGAAACCTGGTGGTAATTTGCCACCAAACATTTGGGTTAAACGCTGGCGTTGTTGCAGCACACTACTTTGCACCTGCTGTGCTGGTATTTCTTCGCCGTTAACAATGGCGGCAGGAGCTGAAGCACCACCATCTAAATAAGAGCCAATACCAACCAAGGCAAATGCTAGTACAATAAGCCCCACAATTCCGTATGCAACACAACCTTTAGCATTATCATTAATATTCTGTAACATAATTTCTCTTTAATAAACATTGAAAACACACGAAACCAAAAGAAACTCCGTGAATTAGATTAATCTAGCGAAAACCCTATTACACTAGAAAACAAGCGGCACATAATACCTTAAATGATATTAACTTTGTAGTAGTCAATTCCTGTATAACGATATCTAAACTCTTTAAAATAATGTTAATTATTAAGAATATCATCTAAATCAGGATCTGCCCCTACCTTGCCACCAATAGCAACTTCTTCATCACTTGCATCACGTATAGATAGTACTTCTAGCTTAAAAATAACTTCTCTTCCGCAAAGAGGGTTATTACCATCTACCGTCACTGAGGTCTCATCGACTCTTGTAACAATAAAATTCTTTGGTTCACCTTTTGAGTTTTCCATAGAAATTGTCAGACCAACCTCCTGATATTCTTCAGGGACATTTTCAATGCGATCCGTAAAAACCAAGTTTTCATCTCTAGGGCCGTACAGTAAATCGCAATCGATAGGCACCTCAACAACATCACCTACGGCCTTGCCATCTAACTCTGTCATCGCTTCGGGTGATAAAGCCGTTTCTTCAGACCCGTGAACATAACCAATTGGATATTCAACATGGGTAAGAACTTCCCCCGTTTTCTTATCGATTGTTTTGTAGTTTAGTTCTACATACTTATTTCTTTGTATTGTTTCTTTCATGATCTTTTTATTCGCTATAAAGCTATTTGAAAATAATGTTCTTTGTGCAGCTCTTAAAAAGTAGTTTATTAAAACTACTTTTTAATTCTTAGACGCGAGTCTTAGAAAATTGTCGCGCCAAATATTTTTATCTCATCTTCTTCAAAACCTAAAACTAATCGACCTAACCACTCACCGTCCATTTTTTTATTGGTTTGCTTAAAAAGAACTGTAACGTGCTCTCCACGACGAATCATACCAAGGAAATCTCTTTCCTTAGAAAGATTTTTAGTTAGCTCACTTCTCGCAAATTGTTTACCAATTTCTACTTCGTTTGCCGCAACTTTCATCTGATGAGAAAAATTTCGGGTAAATGCTCCATAGTTTTTGTTATTAGAATATTTTACAAGATCGTCCCAATAAGGATTTGCGACTTTCAAAATATCTTCATCACTTAATTCAATAATATTCATAATACTTTCCGTATATAAGAGTTGCCATAAAAAAAGACCAGCAAATAACTGCTGGCCTTTTTTGTTACATCTAAACTAGCGGTTAATTACTTACTAGCTTTTTTCTTTGCTACTGCTTTCTTCTTTGCTGGCTTTGCCGCTGGTTTTTTCTTTGCTACTGCTTTCTTCTTTGCTGGCTTAGCATCTGCTTCATCAATTAAGTGATAAAGCGGTGCTTTTTCCATCGTGTATTCACCCGTTTCTGGATTACGACGAGAAACTGTCAATACATGCCAGTTTTTATCATCCAGCTTCATCTTGTCACCACGGTAGTAGTAACCAGGCCAACGAGTTTCATCACGGAAGAGTGTGTGCTGCAATACTGCTTCAGAAGTCAATATACGATGCTTAAGTTCCCACGCGCGTAGTAGCTCGTGAATATCTTCTGCAGCGATACCGTTTTCCCAATCTTCAGCAAGAAGACCCATCTTTTTAATACCTATATTCAAAAGATTAGCATTAGTCATGTAACTTACTGTAACACCACCACAATACTCATCCATCATCTTCTGTAGACGATCAAGACCTTGTCTCGGGTTGATGTAGTAAGGGTTTACTGAACCAGCCGTAATATGATTACGGTAAGTACGGTAAGTATCCATTGGTTTGTAAACTTGTTCTTTACGCTTTTCAATCTGTGCGTCCGTTACAGTAATCCCATCAGCTTTGCCATCTGCAATATATTGAATTGCAGCTTTTGCCGCTAAACGACCTTCTGTAAATGAACCCGATGAGAATGCGTGAGGTGTACCACCAACAGCATCACCACAACCGAAGAGTCCTTCAACCGTAGTCATACGGTTATAACCCCAGAAGTATTCATCAGGAGAAATATCTTCAGGGCCAGAACACCAAGCGCCACAACCTGTAGCATGAGAACCCATTACGTAAGGCTCAGATGTAGTTAGCTCAGGATTTTCGTATTTAGGATCAACATCTGTTGCTGCCCAAAGTACTGCCTGACCAACTGTCATACCTAAGAAGTTGTGCCATCCAATTTCTTCAAGATGCGGATCTTGGAATGCTTCTGTCGTTACCATGTAAATTGGGCCACGACCTGCATTTACTTCATTGATAAATGCATGGTTACGCAAACAGGTAGGTATTGGCTTATGAGATAAATGCTGACCTTCTGTATCTAGATACTCTTTACCTACAATATCTTTAGATAGAGATGGGAACCATTTTGATTCATATTCTTCACCTTCTGCATTCTGTGTGTAAGTCTTCAGATGCAAGAAGTAAGCTCCAACAGGGCCATATCCATCTTTAAAACGACAAAGAACGATTTTGTTCTCCATCTGAGTCATCTTTGCACCCGCTTCAATCATAAGACCATAAGCAGAACCAGAAGACCATGGTGCATACCATACTCGACCTGCACCTTCACCCACTGAACGCGGCTTATAGATGTTTGAAGCACCACCAGCACCAACGATTACAGTCTTTGACTTAAATACGTGATAGTTACCTGTACGCACGTTGAAACCAACTGCGCCAGCAACACGGTTATCTTTGTTTTCATCCATTAGAAGATGTGTAACACAGATGCGGTTAAATACTTTATCTGCTGATTTCTTAGCTGCTTCTGCAACCATCGGCTTATAAGATTCACCGTGAATCATAATCTGCCAGCGACCTTCACGCAGGTAGTTACCTGTCTTAGGGTCTTTCATGATTGGCATACCCCAGTCTTCAAACTGGTGAACAGCAGAGTCAACGTGACGAGCCATATCGAACAGCAAATCTTCGCGTACCATACCCATCAGATCCATACGTGCATAACGTACGTGATCTTCTGGATTGTTCTCACCGAATCGTGTTCCCATGTAACAGTTGATTGCGTAAAGACCCTGTGCTACCGCACCAGAACGATCAATGTTTGCTTTCTCGGCAATAATGATTTTCTTGTCCTTGCCCCAGTATCTAGCTTCAAAAGCGGCACCTGTACCACCTAAACCAGCACCAGCAACGAGTACATCAATATTGTCTTCAATAATTGTCTTGTAAGCCATTAGTAGTACACTCCTTCTCTCATTACTAGTTTGTTAGTCTCTAGTGTGTGTATTCCACCCTCATCCATACGAATGTATTTAGGCTCATTGTAAAGGTACTGGCTATTACGTGCCTCTTCACTCGGTTCTGAAACTGTATTAAGGTCTGGAATACCAGTGCCCCATGGCTTAGTAGTGATTGGCGCTAGTAATTCCCAATCTTTTGTTCCGTTACGGAAGATGATTCTCCAGGCGATAACACCCTTTTCTTCATCACGGTGAACACGAACTGAGCTTCCTAATGGTGTAAAGTCAGCATAACCACGAACATCAATTGCATGATGTGGACAAGCTTTTACACAAGAATAACATTCCCAACACATATCGGGCTCTATGTTATAAGCACGACGAATAGTTTTGTCGATATGCATGATGTCTGATGGACAGATATCAACACACTCGCCACAACCGTCACAACGGGTCATATGTACATATGTAGGCATAATAAATCCTCTTAAATATAATTTTTTAAAATAATCTTAATTGTTTATTTCGATTCTTAATAATGGTTAGCTGGCTCACGTCTAATGCCTGCACCCATATTCTCAGGATTCTCTCCCATGTATGTAGGAATATCAGGGAATTTCTCATGAACTTCTGAACTACTCAAATCAGGAACAGTTGGAAGACCTTCATTGCTACCATCCGCCTGTACAACTCGCTTCTCGTAAGCAGCTGCTGGCTTGAAAAACATATGTGCAAACTTAGACCAGATTACACCACCAAACAAAAACACCGTTGAAATAATGAAAAGTACAAAGAAGAACATGCCTATAGCACCGCTTGTAAATGACCAGAGAAGTGCAAACGTACACGTTGCAAGCAATGAAAGGATAAACATATCTGCACGATATGAAATCTTATACCAAGGTTTACCTTCAGCAGCAACATCAACACGAATAGCAAACCAGAACCAGTAACCACCCACACAAAGCATTAACGCACCCAAGTGCCATAAAAGTGCCAAGATTGGTGTATCAACTGTTTGCGGGTAAGCAAAAATCATAATTGCGGTTGTAGCAACAAAGATCGTAAATCCGTACATTGTTAATAAATGAGACAGTCTACGTTTTTGATTTGAAAACTCTGATGAAGTTAATACTTCATTAGTAAGAGTCTTAACCATAAGCCCCTTTCTTTCAGCACTACTCACTTCACGCTTTGCATTTTTTTGACCTTTTTTCGTGTTCTCAAAAAAGTATTTAGCACTCTTCTTATGCAACACATCAAAAATTGTTCCACCTATAACTAGGAGGACCATCAATATTATAAAAGCTTGCATTAACCCCGGGGTAAATATATCTGGCGCTAAAGTATTCAGCTGAGCGAATGGGTTGGTAGTAATCATTGTTAAACTCTCCTAGAGTTGCTGTTGATTTATCTATTCTCATGATAGCCATACTATCAAATAGGAGCGTGACGTTATCACCCCTGTTGAGATATATCAATATATCTTAAGGGTAATACTTATCAAAACATATAGAATATACTTATAGTAAAAACAACAATAGTAATTCCAACTATAGCTACTTTTACTACCCTGAGCAGCAAATGAGCAGACATAAAAAAAGGCAGCATACTTTAGTATGCTGCCTTATTTATATGGCGGAGCGGACGGGACTCGAACCCGCGACCCCCGGCGTGACAGGCCGGTATTCTAACCAGCTGAACTACCGCTCCGAAATCACACTTTTTTAATAAAAAGTATGAAAAAAATGGTGGGTGATGAGAGGCTCGAACTCCCGACATTCGCCTTGTAAGGGCGACGCTCTACCAACTGAGCTAATCACCCACAAGGTATTTAAACTACAATACCAAGTGGTCTTCCAAAGACATTTAAACTATCTCCTAGCTTTGGAAAGCGCGCTAGTTTACTGCATCTTTTAGAGCTTTACCAGCCTTAAATGCAGGATTATTTGCTGCTTTAATTTGGATAGTTTCACCAGTACGTGGGTTACGTCCTTGGCGTGCTTTACGAGCACGAACTAAAAAAGTACCAAAGCCAATCATAGTAACTTGATCACCTTTTTTTAGGGTCTCAGTGATAGTTTCAATAAAGCCTTTAAATGCACGCTCTGTGTCTGCTTTAGTTAAACCTGATTTTTCCGCTACTGATTCAATCAATTCTGATTTATTCATAATATGTATCCTTCCTATCCTTAAGTTGTGATATTAAAAAACGTTATAATTAAACTTAGTTTTATACTAATTTATTATTCTCTTCTTACACCGCGAAAACTCCCCGCTCCACGGCTGCACTGTTATACCAGCGCTTATGGAAAGTTTCAACTCAAAAGCTATAAAAAACTGTATCTATCAACAATTTTTTTTAATTTATACTTTTATTAATAAAAAACATAAAAAAAGTAGCTTTTTCTCTCTATTTGATAGATAGAAAAAGCTACTTAAAAAACTTAGAAGTTAAAATAGGTTCTTAGCAAAGTTAAACGATTAATGTTGCGCTCGAGTTTCATCCTTTAACTTGTTTTTCAATTTTGAAGATTGTTCGTTATTATTTTCAGTATCCTCATCCTCCGACAACGCTTTTGGTCTCGACTCCAATGCAATCTCCAAAACCTCATCAATCCACTTCACAGGTTTAATCGTTAGCCCTTTAGTGACATTATCTGGAACATCTGCTAAATCTTTTTCATTATCTTTAGGAATAAGTACCGTAGTAATTCCACCTCGATGAGCTGCAAGCAATTTCTCTTTCAAACCACCAATAGGCAATACTTCTCCACGCAGTGTAATTTCACCTGTCATAGCCACCTCTGCCTTTACGGGTATGCCTGTCATTGATGACACAATAGCTGTTACCATTCCAACACCCGCACTTGGGCCATCTTTTGGTGTTGCTCCTTCAGGCACGTGAATATGTACATTTTTCTTTTTCAAGAATTTCTGTGTAATGCCTAATTCTTGCGAGCGACTCTTCACCACGGTTTCAGCGGCCTGAATCGACTCTTGCATCACTTTACCTAAACTACCAGTGCTTTTCACATGACCATTACCTGCAACAACAACACTCTCGATAGTGAGTAACTCACCACCCACTGATGTCCATGCTAAACCAGTCACTTGCCCTACTTGGTTCTTCTTATCTGCTCTTCCATAGTCAAACTTTTGCACTCCTAAATATTTTGCAATATTACGAGCTGATACGGATGTCTTGCTTTTTTTACCCAATAAATGTTCGCGAATAACTTTACGACATATCTTTGAAATTTCTCGTTCTAAGCTACGCACGCCTGCTTCGCGGGTGTAATGCTGGATAATAGCTATAATGGCAGAATCACTAATCGTTACCTCCCCCTTTTTAACACCATTATCTTTATACTGCTTTGGCACAAGGTAGTTTTTAGCGATGTTTAATTTTTCATCCTCCGTATACCCTGGGATTCTAATGACCTCCATACGATCCAACAATGGACCTGGGATATTCATGCTATTGGATGTCGCAACAAACATCACATCAGATAGGTCAAAATCAACTTCCAGATAGTGGTCAGCAAACGCATTATTCTGCTCAGGATCTAAAACCTCCAGCATTGCGGATGCTGGATCACCACGAAAATCTGTTGCCATTTTATCAATTTCATCTAATAAAAATAATGGGTTGCGTGTTTCCACCCGTGACAAGTTCTGAATGATTTTACCTGGTAATGCACCAATGTATGTACGACGATGACCTCTGATCTCAGCCTCATCACGTACACCACCTAGTGCCATACGTGTGTATTTACGACCCGTAGCTCTTGCCAATGATTTCCCTAATGATGTTTTACCAACACCAGGAGGGCCAACCAAACACATTATTGGACCTTTTAATTTTTTCACACGCTGTTGTACAGCTAGGTATTCAACAATGCGTTCTTTTACTTCGTCTAAACCATAATGATCTTCATCAAGTATTTTCTGAGCTTTAGATAAGTCTTTTAATATTTTAGACTTCTTACTCCACGGCAAACCTACCATTACATCAATGTAGTTTCTTACTACTGTGGCTTCCGCGGACATCGGAGACATCATTTTTAGTTTTTTCAGTTCTTCTTCTGCTTTTTTCTTTGCTTCTTTTGGTAGCTTTGCCTTTTCTAGCTTCTCAGCGAGTTCGTCTAATTCGCTTGCAGGCGCATCTTCAAGCTCACCCAGCTCTTTTTGAATCGCTTTCATTTGCTCATTAAGATAGTACTCACGCTGACTACGATCCATCTGCTGCTTAACTCTGCCACGGATGCGCTTTTCAACCTGAAGAAGATCAATTTCGCCTTCCACCAGCGTCACCAAATGTTCTAAGCGTTCTTTAATAGACGTGATTTCTAGTATTTTTTGCTTGTCTGCTACTTTAAGACCCAAATGCGCTGCAATAGCATCAGATAAACGATCAGGCTCATCAATACCCGAAAGTGATGACAATATTTCAGGCGGTACTTTTTTATTAAGGTTAACGTATTTATCAAAAAGATTAATCAATGCACGACTCAATAATTCAACTTTTCTAGTATCCTCATCTTCTTCAGCAGGAAGCACATCAATATCAGCCGTAAAAAACTCTCCCTCTATATCCATTGATTTTATTTTAACGCGCTCAACGCCTTCGACCAGTACTTTGAGAGTACCATCAGGTAATTTTAGTAACTGGAGGATTGTAGCTAAAGTACCAATTTCAAAAATATCATCTAAGCTAGGTTCATCAACCTCTGCGCTTTTTTGAGCGACAAGCAAAACCTGCTTATCATTTTCCATTGCCTCGTCAAGTGATCTTATTGATTTCTCTCTACCTACAAATAATGGAATCACCATATGCGGATAGACGACGACATCTCTTAAGGTCAACACTGGAATATTGCTTATGTTTTCTAACGTTGATTCGCTATCTTTGCTAGCCATAATTATCTCTTTCTCATTTAGCGTTCTGTTTAATTGTTCTACAACCAAGATTGTTTAGTAATTGGGGCATTTTGAGCTATATCAAACTATTCAAACGAAAAACCCCGTTATCAAAGTGAGTTAACTTTGATAACGGGGTTTTGATAAAAGTTATAAACTTTATATTTAACATATATTTTGGTTCACACCCCCCTAGTTTTACATGATGCTTATAAACATCATGTAAAACTAGGGGGGTGTGCTTTATGATTTAGCAGATGAAGCCTTTTTCTTAACTTCTTTATTCTCGTAAATCAGGTAAGGCTGTGACTCCCCATTTATCACAGACTCATCCACAACAACCTTAGTAACTCCTTCTAGTGAAGGCAACTCATACATGGTATCCAATAATACTTTTTCCATGATCGAACGTAAGCCACGAGCGCCTGTATTTCTTTCCATTGCTTTTTGAGCAATAGCCAGTAAAGCCTCATCACGAAAATCAATTTCAACGCCTTCCATTTCAAACAACTTTCCATATTGTTTTGTAAGCGCGTTTTTAGGCTCTGTCAATATACGAACTAAAGCATCAGCATTTAATTCTTCTAATGTTGCAACGACAGGTAAACGCCCTACAAACTCTGGTATCAAGCCATATTTAACAAGATCTTCTGCTTCGATACCCTTAATTACTTCGCCAAAAAGTTTATTATCATCCGGCGCTTTTACTTCTGCCGCGAAACCTATACCGCCTTTTTCTGTTCTATCCAGCACAACTTTATCCAAGCCTGAAAATGCTCCGCCACAGATAAATAGAATATTTTTTGTATCAACTTGCAAGAACTCCTGCTGAGGATGCTTTCGTCCACCTTGAGGTGGAACAGATGCAACGGTACCTTCAATTAATTTCAACAAGGCTTGCTGAACGCCTTCTCCTGAAACATCGCGAGTAATTGATGGATTGTCTGATTTACGTGATATCTTATCGATCTCATCGATGTATACAATGCCCGTTTGTGCTTTTTCTACATCGTAATCACATTTTTGTAATAGCTTCTGAATGATATTTTCTACGTCTTCACCCACATAACCCGCTTCGGTCAATGTGGTTGCATCTGCCATCGTGAATGGCACATCAAGCATACGCGCTAATGTTTCTGCGAGTAGCGTTTTACCACTACCTGTTGGACCAATTAAAAGAATATTACTTTTAGCTAATTCTATCTCATCTTTTCCAACATTACTTTCCATGCGTTTATAGTGGTTATAAACAGCAACAGAAAGAACTCTCTTTGCAGGTTCTTGATCGATGACATAATCATCTAAAAAGTCATTAATTTCTTGAGGGATAGGCAGGCTCTTGCTTTCGCTTTCATCCTTGTCCTGTAGTTCTTCTGTAATAATGTCATTACAAAGGTCAACACACTCGTCACAGATAAAAACAGAGGGCCCTGCTATTAGCTTTCTAACTTCATGCTGGCTTTTTCCACAGAAAGAACAGTACAGTAACTTACCGTCGCTTTTTGTAGTGCCGTCTTTTTTATCTTTACTCATTGATAGAAAGCCTCAATCTAACCTATTTTGCATTACTGACAGTAAATCCTAAACGGATAAAAAAGTACAGTAAGAACAAATAATATCTGTGAATTATTAGTGATAATTTACCATTTTACACTACTAAGCTGAAATATTCCTTAACCATGAAAAAAGCCTGAAACTAATCAGGCCTTTTTAATACTATGGTAGTGCGTGTAGACAGCGACTAAGTGCGACTATTCAATACTTCGTCAATCATACCGTAATCTTTTGCCGTCCCTGCATCCATGAAGTTATCGCGATCTGTATCTTTTGCGATTGTTTTCAAGGTTTGACCTGTATGTGATGCTAAAACCTTATTTAGTTCATCACGAATTTTTAATATTTCTTTTGCATGAATATCAATATCTGATGCCTGCCCTTGAAAACCACCTAATGGCTGGTGAATCATCACACGAGAATGTGGCAAGGCAAAACGTTTTCCTTTTGCGCCACCTGCAAGCAAAACAGCACCCATGCTAGCTGCCTGACCTACACACATAGTACTCACATCTGGCTTGATAAACTGCATGGTGTCGTACATCGCCATACCCGCTGTAACAACGCCACCTGGAGAATTGATGTACATATGAATGTCTTTTTCTGAATTATCAGCTTCTAAGAATAACAACTGAGCCATAACCGAGGTCGCCATGTAATCATCAACTTGACCAACAACAAATATCACACGCTCTTTCAACATGCGAGACAATATATCGTTGCGTGTTTCTTGACCGCGTACGGTTTCGCTCACGCCCGGCCATGGAATACCGTTATTCACATCCAATCCGCTATCTTGTGTTTTATTATTGAACATATTAATTATCTCTAGCTATCCGAGTTCACTAAGTCTGAGAACTTCATCTTTTCGTCTTTAATCTTTGCTTTTTCTAGCACCCAATCAACAATCATTTCTTCCATAACAGAAGCTTCTATTGTTTGCATCGCTTGTTGATTTGTACGGTAGTACTCGATCAATGCTTGTGGGTCTTCATAACTAGCTGCCAATGTTTGCAACATTTCATCAACTTTAGTTTGATCTTTTTCCAGTTTATTGACAGTAATAACTTCACCAACAATCAAACCTAATTTAACACGACGTGCTGCTTGCTCTTCGAACATTTCATCTGGCAAGCTTGAAAGATCAGCGCCCTGTGAATTTTGTGCCATTTCATTACGAACTTGCTGAATCTCATCTTTAACTAGAGACTTTGGCAAATCAATTTCATGTATCTCGTGCAAACCTTCCATTACTGACTGCTTTACACGACTTTTAATACGCTGTTCTAGCTCGCGCTCCATATTTGATTTGATTTCAGCTTTAAAGCTTTTCTCTGTACCGTCTTCAATACCAAACTTCTTAATAAAGTCTTTATCAACTTTCGGTAGTGCTGGCGCGCTTACCGTTTTAACGTTTAAAGTGAACTTTGCTGTTTTGCCTTTTAGGTTTTCTGCTGGATACTCTTCTGGGAAAGTCACATCAGCTTCTTTTGTCGCACCTGTTTTCATACCGATCAGTGCTTTTTCAAAGTCTTTAAGCATGCGTCCTTCACCAAGCTCTACAGAAAAATCTTCTGCTGCTCCGCCTTCAAAGGTTTCTCCATCTAATTTACCATCAAAATCTACGACTAATAAGTCACCTTTCTTAGCAGCACGCTTAACTTCTTTCCAATCTTTTTGCTGGGTACGCAATGTTTCGATCATCTCATCAACATCAGCCGCCATGATTTTAACGGCTGGTTGCTTAACCTCCATCTTTGAAACATCCGCTATTTTGAATTGAGGGTAAATATCAAAGGTTGCCGTGTACTCTAAATCTTTACCCGGCTCAAGCGTGGTTGCATCAATCTGAGGCATACCTGCTACTTTCAATTTCTCCTGTTCTGCTGCTTCGTAGAATGTTGATTGGAATATTTCACCAACCACTTCTTGATAAACTGAATCACCATACTGCTGGCTAACTACACTCATTGGCACTTTACCAGGACGAAAACCGTCAATTTTCACTCTGCCTCGCATTGACTTTAAGCGAGTATCAACTTCGCCATCAACACGCTCTGCAGGGATAACAATAGTTAATTTACGTTCGATATTACCAGTGGATTCAACTGAAACTTGCATGGATAACCTCATTCCAAATCTAAGCTAGATTTGAACATCTTCTTAAAATTGAAATATAAAATAATGGTGCGAAAGGAGAGACTCGAACTCTCACATCCTAAGATACTGGTACCTAAAACCAGCGCGTCTACCAATTCCGCCACTCTCGCAAAAAATGCGATTATACAGATGTATAATCTAATGGGACAATCATTTATTGAGCAATATTTTCATTTGGTAGAAATGTAAATATTGCTTATAAAATATGGGGTGGATAATGGGACTCGAACCCACGACGACCGGCATCACAAGCCGGGGCTCTACCAACTGAGCTATACCCACCATATTATGTGCTATTAAAAACACCGCCAAAAATTAAGCTCATATCATGTCAAACTCATGGCGCGCCTGGCAGGACTCGAACCTGCAACCTACGGCTTAGAAGGCTGTTGCTCTATCCAGTTGAGCTACAGGCGCATAACGAGAACGACCACTTCTTTTAATAAGAATAAAAAATGGTCGGGATAGAGAGATTCGAACTCCCGACATCCTGCACCCAAAGCAGGCGCGCTACCAGACTGCGCTATATCCCGAATTACTTCATTTGGCGACAAAACACTCTGTCAACTAAATAGAAGAGCGCGAATGATACGCATCTAATTTATTTTCGTCAACCTCATATTGGCTCAAAAACAGCACTATTTGCCCTTCTTGCAAAGAAAATTAAATATGGAAGATTAAAAGCACACCCCCCCACTTTTACAGGGTGTTTTTGCCTCTGTAACCACAATTTATAATAATTACTCAGATTGCTCCTAGGGCTCGTTAGTTCAAGGCGGACAAAGTGAGCTTGCTACTGCAAGTGATCTTTGTCCAACACGGAAATAGCGAATCCTAGGAGTGATCTGTGCAATTATTTATTTGTAGCCATGTAATTTGTCAAACATCTCTGGCACAAATAATGATATTTGCGGCACAAAGGTTATCAACATCAAGAAGGCAAGCAAGAACAATAGCCAAGGTAATGAGGCGCTAATCGCCCAGCCCATACTTTTGTTGGTTATGCCTGATATGACAAATAGGTTCAGCCCCACGGGCGGCGTTATCATGCCTATTTCCATATTCACTACCATGATGATGCCGAGGTGGATTGGATCAATGCCTAATTGTGTTGCTATCGGGAAGAGAATTGGTGCCATAATTAACAGGATTGCTGATGGTTCCATAAAGTTACCCGCAATCAATAGCAACACATTGACCACTAACAAGAAGCCCCATGCGGGCAGACCCCATTCAATAATGGTTCCTGCTATTTGATGCGGTATGCGCTCTGTGGTTAGCACATGAGCAAATAAGATGGCGTTACCGATGACAAACAACAGC
The DNA here is from genome assembly GCA_021647365.1 of Cocleimonas sp. Classification (GTDB taxonomy): domain Bacteria; phylum Pseudomonadota; class Gammaproteobacteria; order Thiotrichales; family Thiotrichaceae; genus Cocleimonas. The sequence goes on from JAKIUW010000004.1 coordinate 125,615, forward strand.
ATGATGGACACTTTTGAGGCATCTAAAATAACTTTTTGCACATCTTTATCAAAAAAACTTTTCGGGAGTGCTGTTACCATTTTTATACTATTTCTGGTGACCGCACCACCGATACTTTCTCCTTCGTTTCTCCAAGAAACATTCTGTAACGGTCCAAAATCTCGATAACCAAACACAGCGATAAAGTAGGCATATACACAAGCCACAGCTGCCGCTTCTGTCGGGCTTGCGATGCCGCCATAGATTGCACCCAGCACGATGAAAATCAGCATCAAACCACCCGAAGCTACAAGACCTGACTTTGCAATTTTCTTAAAACCAGGGAAAGGGGACGATGGTAAGCCTTTGATACGCGCATAGATGTAAATAACAATCATCAAAAATACGCCCATTAATATTCCAGGCGCCATACCCGCCATAAACATGCGCGCAGCAGAAACTTCTGTCGCCGCCGCATAAATTAGCATGACGATTGAAGGGGGGATTAATATGCCCAATGTGCCTGCTGTGCTAATAACACCTGCAGCAAATTTTTCGGGATAACCCACGCGTGTCATACCGACAATAACAATCGCGCCAATTGCTGCCACCGTTGCGGGGGACGAACCTGACACTGCCGCAAATAACATACACGCTAGCACACCCGCCATGGCTAAACCGCCACGAATATGCCCGACAATATCAATCGCAAAGTCGATAATTCGCCGTGCTACACCACCGTTAGATAAAAATGCAGAGGACAATATAAAGAAAGGTATCGCCAAGAAGGTGTAATGTTCCGACAGCGCTTCAAATAATTTTAAAGCAATCGAAGCCAATGAGTCATCGGCAAAAAGCAGTATGGTGACAACGCTTGAAAATCCCAGCGACACTGCCACAGGAACGCCAATCATCATGCTAAAAAAGAGTAAAAAGAACAGTGTGGGGATGACGTAAGATTCCATTACTTAGCCCCTCCTTGTCTTAATTCTTCTTCGCGGATTTGCGCCGCAAGTTCTAGGCTTTCTTCCGCCTCATCTATATGCGAGAAGCCTTCAGCCTCCCCTTTAAATATTTTTATCAATAGTTGTAAAAAACGAAAGATTAAGAATAGAAACCCAAGGAAAATAATACTTTCAGACATCCAGCGTTGGATTTCCAAATCCTCCATTTCTATATTGATTTGTTTAAGTTTAGCGAGGTAATTCCATGCGCCCACCATAAATATTACACAGTAAGCAATACAGATAGCAATTGATAACACGCCCAGAGTTTGGCGTATTTTTTTAGGGAATAATTTTACAAAACTATCTACACCAATATGCGCACCAACTTTAACACCATAAGATGCACCAAAAAGCACAAACCACGCCATCATATACAGCGTTACTTCCTGAGACCAATCGATGCCTGTGTTGAAACCGAAGCGTAAAACCACTTCTGAAAAAACTAACAGGGTCATGCCTACTAATAATAATGAGAGAAAACTCTCTTCAAATTTATTAATAAAATTGCCAATTTTAGTGCCAAACATTTGAAACCTCTGCGCAGGTCGCCTTTGTGTCAATAAAAAAAAAACGCCCTCCTTTCGGAGAGCGCTTTGATGTACTAAAGAGTAATCACTGATTATTCTTTGTTAGCTGCAATTGCTGCCGCTAATAAATCTTTACCTACAATATCTTCAAACTCTTTCCAAACAGGTTTCATTGCATCTTTCCACTTTTGGCGCTCTTCTTTTGAAAGCTCAATCACGTTTGTGCGTTTACTATCGATGATTGCTTGCTTATCACTCATTGACTTCTCAGCCGCAACTTTATTGCCTAGCACAACCGCTTCATCCAATGCTTTTTTTAGCTCTGTACGAACATCAGCATCTAAACCATTCCAAAATTCAGCAGACGTTACCACCATGTAATCTAAAAGGCCGTGATCTGATGATGTAATGTTGTCTTGCACTTCGTAGAATTTCTTAGAATGAATATTTGACCAAGTATTCTCCTGACCATCAATCGCCTTAGTTTGTAACAGTGTAAATACTTCTGAATACGGCTTTTTAAGTGGTGTTGCACCTACTGCTTTAAACTGAGCTGACAATACATCCGATGACATAATGCGGAATTTCAAACCTTTCGCATCTGCAGGAACATGTAGAGGCTTAGAGGCAGACATTTGCTTCATACCGTTATGCATATAGCCTAAGCCGATTAAGCCTTTCTTCTCAACAGACTTTAACAACGCCTGACCTGCATCGCTTGACTGAAAACGCTCAGCGGCTGCCATATCGTCAAACAAGAAAGGTAGATCAAAAACCTGTAGCTTCTTGGTGTACTTCTTGAACTTAGATAATGATGGTGATGCAAGTTGAACATCACCAAGTAGCAATGCTTCCAAAACTTTGTTATCACCAAAAAGTTGACCATTTGGATAAATTTCTACTTCAACTTTTCCTTTTAAACGCTCAGCAACCAACTTTTTAAATTCAATTGCCATTTGACCTTTTGGCGTATTTTCAGCAACAACGTGCGAAAACTTTAATTTGATTGGTGCTGCTTGTACTGCCATTGAAAACGACAGGATTGCCGCTGTTGTTAAACCTAGTAATGTTTTCTTCATGAAAAACTCCTTTGTGTGATATAGGTATTATAGTTAACAGGAGTATAGGAGAAAGATAGCAGTTTTGTTAATACGTTTATTTACTTAAATTTTGATATTCCTAAAAATACAACGATAACACGTCAATAACTCTGCGCGATCAATAAAATTACTGGCAAAGTCAAAGCTGCCGCAATAATTTGAAAAGTAATAATCTGCGCCATACCGTCTGCATCACCGCCCATTTGTTTGGCAAGGATATAGGATGAAATTGCCGTGGGCATAGCACTGAATATTATAACAACCTTTGCAATGTCCGTTTCAATATTCAACATAATACAAAGCGCATAGGTAAGGGCTGGAGTAACAACTAACTTACCCATACTTGATAATAAAATGGCTAGCTTATTATCAAAGAAAGAACCAAATTTTAACCCTGCCCCAACCGCAAGCAAGCCAAAAGGCAAGGCGCTACGCCCTAAAAAATCTGCTGTATTTAATAAAGGATCGGGTAGTTTTAAACCAAAAACATTCAATACTAAGCCTGATGCGCTGGCAATAATCAGCGGGTTTTTAATCACCCCCATCCACAATGATGCTGAATTATTTTGCGGGTTTTCATTCTTACCATAACGCAATAAAACCAATACCGAGGTTATATTATTAAAAGGAACCATGATCAATACAATCACCGCTATCATTGCTAAGCCTGTATCTGGCACCAGCCATGCCACAATAATCAACGAAATGGTTGTATTATTCCTAACTGCTCCTTGAAACATAGAGGAAAATGTCGCTCGACTGATACTGGGTGATAAAAAACCCACATACTGCAACAAAGCGGAAATAACAGCAGGAATTAAAGTCAGTATCGCAAGTTTGCCGAACAAGGAAATATCCATCGGCGCTTTTAAAATAGCGACAAAAACCAAGATGGGGAATAAGATAAAGTAAATCATCTTCTCCATACCCGGCCAAAATTCATTGCTAGGGAATTGGTATTTCTTTAAGAAAAACCCTAACGTAATCAGCAGATACAATGGGATTAAAATATCAATTATATTCATTCAAACAGCCACAAAGTTTTATTAAGGGCACCTCTATTAATTAGGCATTTCATCTGCGAGCTTTCAAGCGGTCAGATTCTAGGCGTGTCTCGCAGGGAATGCTTATTGCCTTCACAAGAGACACAACAACGAAGATGACCGCTTGAAAACTCGCCCTGCGGGGCTTAGCCAAAAAGTCAGACTCGTTGTTGTAACTTTTTGACAGGTCTAGACATGACTTCAAAGTTACGCCTAGATTCTGACTTTTTGGCGTTGCCAGATGAAGTGCCTAATTAATAAAGGTGCCCTTAAGTTATGAGTAAAGCCACTACTGTCCCGTTAACATAAAAAGTAAGTGCCTGACTCCAAAATCTGATAAAATTGTCTTAGCAATAAGTCATTGAATCAAAGAAGGAATCAAGCATGGCACATCATAATACAGTCTTCT
>JAKIUW010000029.1 GCA_021647365.1 Cocleimonas sp.
TGAGCGCCATGAGTAAAGCCTACCCAGAACTTGCCAGTAAAGCGATACAAGAGGCTTGGGAGCCGACACTATTCTTGGCCGAACTGTGTGAACTTGAAACCAGTCATCGTTACGAAAATAGACTGAAACGACTACTAAAAGAAAGTCAGCTTCCCATCGGAAAACAGCTAAGCCAGTATGATTTTAGTGAGGTTAAAGGCATAACTGCACAGCAGATCAAGCAAAAGACGACACAGCTAGACTGGCTAAAACAAGGACATAATATCCTACTCTTTGGCGCCAGTGGCTTAGGCAAAACACACCTAGGTGCAGCGATTGGTCATGCATTAGTTGCACAATCCAGACGTGTAAAGTTTATATCCAGTACTGTTTTAGTCCAACAGCTACAAAAGGCAAAAGAAGCATTAGAGCTTGAGAGTGCACTGAAAAAGCTCGATAAATATGAGCTGCTAATACTCGATGATATTGGTTATGTGAAGAAAAATGACAATGAAAGTCAGGTGCTGTTTGAATTGATTGCCTACCGCTATGAGAGAAACAGTATCTTGATAACCACCAATCAAGCCTTTAGTGAGTGGGACAGTATCTTTGGCGACAATATGATGACCGTAGCGGCTATTGATAGGCTGGTACACCATGCAGATATTTATAAAATAGAAGGAGAAAGCTATCGAAAAAAACACGCAGAAACGTTAAATCAAAATCGGACAAGTTAGTTGACGTTTGATAATTGCATGACTTTTTGTTTAAAACGGCTTAACCACGACCATAATTAAAATTCCTATAGTAATAAACAAAGGCAACTCATTAATCCAACGATAATATTTACCACTATGCTCTAAATGCCCTGCCTCCATCTGCCCTACTTTGATGCGACACCACCAATGATACGCCAATAGAAATCCCACCAATAATAACTTAACATGCATCCATGCACCCGTGATTCCGTAGCCCAACCAAAGCCACAACCCCAAGGTAATCGCAACCATCATCATAATAGTCATAAAACCGTAAAGCTTACGTCCCATGATTGCTAATCGAGCAACATCTTGTCCTGCTTTTTTACCTTCAACAAAATGCACAAATATTCGTGGCAAATAAAAAATACCTGCCATCCATGACATCACAAATAGTATGTGAAATGTTTTAAGCCACAACATATGAAATCCTTTTATTAAATAAGTTTTAATCCTGTAACGGTCGAGGAAAATGAAAATCTTTATCTATCCCTGTTGACTTAAAAAGCTGAGCAAACCGCTTCCCACTAATCTTAGTTTCATCTGTTCCTACGACAACCTTGGCATCAACCACTCTTCTTCTAAAAGATTTCACAGGCAACTTTTTATCTAAAATAATCTCAAAAATGGTTTGTAACTCCGTTAATGTAAACTTTTTAGGTAGTAAAGCAATGGGCAAAGCCGTGTATAAGGTTTTTGATCGTAAACGCTTAATTGCCTTTTGCAACAAAATATTATGATCAAACGCTAATGATAGCTTTTCAGATTCTTCCATGGGATGCCAATCTGTATTACTCAGTAACTTTTTATTAATTTTAGTAATATCAATTAGAGCAAAATATAAAATAGTCACCGACCATCCTCGTGGGTCACGTGATCCATTTCCGATGGACTCAACCTGCTCCAAATAAGGGAGTTCCACGCCTGTTTTTTCATACAACTTACGCAGCGCAGTTTCTTCTAAATCATTGTCATTTTTCAAATCAATAAAACCTCCTGGTAAAGCCAGCTTATCTTTTTCCGGCAGCGCATCTCGTTTTAAAAGGAGAACATGTAACTGCTGATCAATAATTGAGAAAATAGCCATATCGACCGTGGTAAGTGGAACCTCATAATCACTGGCGTTATAGTTTTTTATAAACTGTTTTTCTGGTGACACTTTTATGTTTTCCTCAATTAAACTTGTTTACCAAAGATCGCACTTGATGGTTTGATGAGCCATAACTAACAATATACACTTCAAGACCTACATCTTTATACAATAATAATGCTCTCTCTATAGAATTCATAATCCAGCTAGACTCATTACCGAAAGCACCACCACCCAGCATGGTTAAAAAGACTTTTTTATTTCCATCCGCGCGATTCTCCAAGTGTACCGCATTTAGAATTGCTGCACATAATGTTGCTTCGTATGATGCCTCTAAAACTAATGATGCAAAAGGCCTCCATAAATCAGAAGCGTGTTGAGAATATGCCACTGGAAGCGCCGAACAATATACTTGAGATACTTTATGCTTCGAACTTGATAATGTAACTTCAGTATTTTTCTGTAAACCAATTCTCAAAAAAGCCCTTAGTTCATCAAGCTCTTTTTCATTTTTATTGCTTAAACTCTTATTGATGACATTCAAACCATACTCTGATGCTAGGGCATAACCATTCTTCATACTCCATAGCTTATTATTGGTATTTCCTAAAGCTTTCCCCATATCAAACAAAGTATCTATTTGTCTATTAGATGATTGTCCAAACTTACCATCCACCATCACAAAATAATTTCTGTAAATAGTTCCAGCACCGGCCGCTATCGCACATGCAGGGCCTTGCGTATGATCATATTCATATCCATCAACTCCACTTTCTGGACTCACTTCAGGAGACACCATTTCAAGTAAGTTAAACTGAGAAGCAACTTGAAAAAGACTGCCTGAGTTTTCTTTATCTACATGTAAAACTTGCGCATCAGCGACCAGTTCCTTCACCGACAATCTGCCTTCAGGTAAGTCTATAGATTGTACCTTAGCTCTTAACTCTCTTAAGCTTGGAATAGATAATGAGCCACACGCAAATGATTCCCCTGTTACTTTAGAGATTAAAACATCATCTTCTAGTATTAGATTTTCTCGCACTTGATTGGGGGATTTCTCTGGGAAACCTGTTAACTTTTTAAACCACATATTCAACCAACGTATGATTCATATCCTTTAATTGTTTATCTATAATCTGAGAAATAACGCTCCAATCTCCCCCAGCTAATCCTGCTCCAATTTTAGGGTAGGCTATATAATTTTCATCATGATTAAACTGCTCATAAATACCTGAAAATATACTTTTAATCGCACTATAATCAACATTCACAATATTTCTTGGTAAGTAGTTATATTGGGTATAGGCATTAATAATAATTAAGCCTGTTTCTACGTTTTCATTTTTTTGTTTCGAGCAGCTATACGTTCCTAGTTTTTCTTTATCACCTTTCTGTGTAAGTTGATCAGCATCAAACGCCTTCGGAAACGATAGCTTTATCTGTTTGGCAACACCTGAACCCATAGTATTAAAGCAGTTACAACCATGGACAATGATATTAAACTTACCTTGTTCTGCTAATTTAATTAAATCACCTTGAATAATATTCATTATTATACCTTTCAAATAAAATACTGGGTTAATAAAACACTAACCCAGCCTAGATTTTTCAACTTACAATTAACTCAACCTTGCACGGATTTCTGCCAAAGAAGTTTCTTTAACAAGCTTTCCATCTTCAAAAACGGTATCTAACAGCCCTTGAGATTCTTGCTCTCTACTTTGCTTATCAAAAAGAATAAAGCCACTTTCATTCTCTTCTACGCGCAATAAACCTGATGCTGACTTTTTATCACCTCGGTCTGTGACAGGATCTTTTGAGATATTGCGTGCTTCATTATCCACCTGACCCCACGTTGCTTTCATTGCAAAGCCAAAACTATCACGTGTTAAGTGCTGATAGGTATAGCTACCAATACCAAAGACAATATTATTTGAAGCAAAACCTTTCTTTTCCAAGCCTTCCAATATCGCTTTTGCGCGCACTAACGTGATTGAGTCTCCATAGATCAAACCGACTCTTTCATTGAGCATTTTATAGCCTTGGCTCGACTCTGTGCCACCAAAAACCTCCCATAAACACTGGACAGCACCCTTGTATTCAGGAGAGCCTACAACAGCATCAGGATCACCCGCAATGACCTTCACTGGATCACCACTATCAGGGCGAAAGACTACTTTTGCTAAACCTAAAGCATTCTCTTCACGGGCAAGAATATCGTCTTTTAAGTCTTTAGAATATTCAGTAATCACCTTCCAAAAATCCCACGTATCCGAGACAATACTCACCACACCACTTGGATAAAGGTCTTTAATCAAATAACGAAAGGTATCAATCTCATTAGTTTGTAGCCCCATACTCATCACGCTGTGCTCGGTTGCAGGCACAGATACACCCACAATATCATCCACTGCGTTATATGCCTCTTCAGCATAATCAATCGCTGCAACCGTATCTGTTCCTATAAAGCTGGTTAAGTGACCAAGGCCTGATTGTGCTGCATCGACAATTCCACTCATACCGCGCGAGCTAAAGTCATGCCCTTGAATATCGACAAACTCTAACGGTGAACCTGTTTTAATTGCATATTTGGTAAACAACTTTCTGTATTCTAATGCAATGGTTGCAGTCGTTGATGGCTTCCAAATCTCGGCGCTAATTGCCGTTTCGATATAGTTTGTTAACCAAAAAAATTCAGGCTGTGTATTAATAACTGTAAACATCGGTACTTTAATATTTACCCTGCTACCTTCTGGCAATGCTTTAATTTTCAAAGGCAAATAACCTAAGTCATGTAAATCTTCAATGTGATCCAGTGGTATCGCACCTTCACCTAAGGATTTATCCATACGCTTTTTATATTTTGCAATGACCTCTATTTTGGGCTGTTTAAAAAAGCCTTCGTCCCATGCTTTTATCAAATAGTTTTTGATAAAACCTTGTAAACCAACAAATACGACTCTGCCATCAAACGACTCTGCCACTGGGGCAAGGCGTGATGATCTTGGTGTGAAATTTGAATAAACAAATTGCGTACCAGTAGGATATTGTCTTCTGTGATCCGCTTTATAAAAATCGATTGTATTTAATGGGTTGTAGTTCATATCTTGGTACTCCTCTTGTTTATAGTAGTGCTAAGCACTTACTGAAAAATCTATAACGGTTAATCGGCTATCTTCCTCTTGGGGAAAACTATTCGTTGTGTAAATCTCATCTATTAGTCCATCAAACACCTCCATTCCTTTACTAAAAATTCCATGCGTTATATATAAAATAACGCGCTCTGCATGATTGGTTTTAAGCCGCTTTGCGATCTCAATAAATGTTCTTCCTCCATCACAAATATCATCAATAATGATGGCTGTTTTGCCTTTTAAGTCATTCCCCGATAACGTTGTATCAGTGATTTCCCCTGTAGAGGGATCTCTCTCCTTTTCTGAAAAAATCATTTGCTCAATTGAGAAGTGCTTTTTAACCTTGTCACATTTCTTTTTCGCTCCTTTATCAGGACAAACCAACACCGTATTATCATCTTGTAAATGCGCAACCAACTTATTACTAGAGGCAATAATTTGTTCTTGAGAAACATTCATCGCCCCAGTTAATGCTTGCGTAACAGGGCTATGCGCATCCCACACGGTGATTGAATTCGCCTTTAAATCATCGATCATTTTTGCAACAACCTGCAAAGAAAATGCCTGCCCTACTGAACAAACTCTATCCTGGCGAGCATAGGGAAAGTATGGAATTTCAATATTAATCTCAGGCGTTTTGCCATAGTGATTACGCAAAGCATTATTCACTAACAACAACGCCATCAAATCATCACTGCTACGAATATCAGCCCTAACATCAATACGCTTAGGTGCATCCTCTAGAAGATTTTCTAACTGAACATGTACCTCACCTCCTGAAAAGGTATGCAAGTTAACGTGTATATTTGGCATTGTTATTACAACTGACATGGTTACAATCTCTTTTATTGTCTCTGTGACACTATATATCTATATAATGTCACAGAGACAATATAACTGTCAACTGTTTTTCGCTATAAGGTTTGTTATTATCTCAAAGCACACCCCCCCACTTTTACATGATGTTTTTTATAAACACCAAGGAACACCAATTGACTGACAATTCAGATAACACCATCTTCTGGCACGATTATGAAACATGGGGCGTAGATCCACGCCGCGACCGCGCCGCGCAGTTCGCAGGTATCCGCACCAACTTAGATTTGGAAGTGGTTGGCGAGCCTGTGATGTTCTACTGCAAACCCACAACCGACTTTTTGCCACACCCTGATGCAGTACGTGTTACAGGCATCGCACCACAACTGGCAAATAAAGAAGGTATTAATGAAGCCGAATTCTTTGGTCGCATTAATGAAATTTTCTCTGTACCCAAAACCTGCGGAGCGGGCTATAACAGCATCCGATTTGATGATGAAGTTACCCGATTTGGCTTTTATCGAAACTTTATCGACCCCTACGCGCGTGAATGGCAAAACGGCAATAACCGCTGGGATATTCTTGATTTAGTCCGCATGACCTATGCCCTGCGACCCGAAGGGATCAATTGGCCAGACCGTGAAGATGAAGAAGGTGTACCAAGTTTTCGGCTAGAGCATTTAACCGCTGCAAACAATATAGAACAAGAAGGCGCGCACGATGCCCTCGTCGATGTAAAAGCCACGATTGATATTGCGAGACTCATTAAAACCAAGCAGCCGCGTTTATACGATTACTTTTTTAATCTGCGTATTAAAAGTAATGTAGCACCCATGCTTAATGTAAATGTGGAGCTTGCACAACGAAAAACCATGCTACACATCTCGGGCATGTTTCCTGCAACGCAAGGCTGCATTTCTCCTATTGTTCCGCTCATGGTTCACCCTGTGAATAAAAATGAAATCATCTGTTATGACTTACGCCACGACCCTAGCGCGATGCTAGCAATGAGTGTTGATGAGATTGTAGAAAACCTCTACAAACCACGTGCGCAACGTGATGAATCCCACCAACACATCGCACTAAAAGGCATACATATCAATAAATCCCCTGCGCTTTCACCACCTAACACGCTAACTGATGAGCTTGCAAACCGTTGGAGTATTGACTGGCAAGTTATTGAAACAAACAAACAAAAACTCCTCAGCGACAGCACACTAATTAGACGCTTAGAAGAAATGTATAGCCGAAAAAGAGAAGCTAAAGAATGTGATGCCGATGCGAATCTATACGGTGGCTTTATCAGTAACAATGATCGCAAGCTGTGCAACCAAGTCTTAACATCATCCCCTGAAAAGCTAGCGTCTTGGACGCCCGACTTCAAATCCACCCGCCTACAAACACTCTTTCCTCGTTATCGTGCACGCAACTGGCCAGAAACATTGAGCCACACCGAGCGCCAAAAGTGGCAAACCTTTCGTCAAGCCCGTTTAATGGATGGCGAGTTTGATTGCCCACTAACCGTGGATCAATTTCAAAAAAGATTAGAAGAACTAGCATTGGATAATTTGCCTGAAAGAGAGCAAAAAGCCTTAGGCCAGCTAGTTGACTGGGTGAATGAGTTTATTTAGCGAGCTTACCATTTTGTTTTTCAAAAATGGATAACTCGATTATGTCGCTGTTTTTTGGCGACGTTGTGTGATGAGGGAAGACAAACTAATAACTGATTCGAAAGCATTCCCACCTGTTTCTAAAAATGGATAGCTCATCACACCCCCCTAGTTTTACATGATTAACTTATATTTTATTGAGATTTAGCCAAATATTTCATCACAAATCATAGAACAATCATCCACCACCTTTATGAAAATACTTAAAAAAGGTTTTAATAAAATCCGCCTGCTGTTCTTCATTAGATTCTTTAAAATCAAACCACACATTTAAAACGGGTAGTGTTAATAAAGCTATAATTCTTGGTGGGGCTTCTTCGATTTTAATATCCACCAGCGTAGGTTCGCCTTCTACTGTTATTTGCCAATATCGGTGAGAAAGCTCTTCGCATGCATAGGATGTTTGAGTAATAAATAATCCTTGCAGGGTTTTTTTAAACTCTTTGGGCGTATAGCCCATCTCATATTGAAGATGGTTTCTTTGAAGCTGGTTGTTATTATTACTACCCACCAGCAACTGGTGGCCATATTGACAGAACATCATCCTCTTTCAATAAATGCTTATCTCTATCATCACAAACAAATTTGCCATTCACTAAAACAATATGGGCTAGTTCCATAGGCACTTTATATTCATCAATCACATCTTGCACAACCGCATCACTCGCTACCGTTATTTCACGTTTGAATCGTGCTTTCCCTGGCGGCAATAGATGCATCAATGAGGCATACAGTTCTAAGTACATTTTCATTTGATAAATAAACCAAACATCATGTAAAAGTGGGGGGGTGTGCTTGCAGAAGTATATTTATATAACATTATCTAATTCCTGTGTTGACGATAAATACGCCTCCATAATACGTGTGGGGTCTTGCATTAGACGCTCTTTCCATTCTTTTAAATGAATCTTGCTTTCGATTAATCCTCGAATAACACCGATATGCTGCGTCACTCCTAATGTGCTTACGCCCACCAATACATCTTCTTCGTCACCCACACCAAAACGTAAATTCATGTATTTATAAGCATCGGGGTTGTAGATTTCTACGCTATCACCGCCCTCAACTCCCATCCATAAACCGAAGGAGTGAGAGATTAATCCGAGCGTATCCAACACATTCATATTGACCGAGCCATGATGTTCGACCGATTGACCTGCCATATTTAACGCGGCTATGCGCCCGTGATCCGTGGCTGTTGGTTGAATCGCTTGTACTTCATAATCGCCTGTTGAAAAGTCTTTACCTTGCGCTACATCGCCTGCTGCATATATATTGGCAATGTTGGTTTGCAGTTTATTATTCACTACAATGCCGTGATCAACTTCAATACCAGAGCCTTGTAAAAATGCTGTATTAGCTCTTACACCAGTGGCGCTAATCACTAAATCGGCCGAAAGGCTTTCACCATTATCGGTTTCAATCACCATTGCCTGACCAGATTCTTCGATGGCAGTGATTTTAGTGGATGTAAGTACATTCACGCCTTTTTCGATACACCATTTTTTTAGTAAACCACCTGCTTTCTCATCAAGCATTCTTGGTACCATGCGATCTTCCATTTCAATCACACTTAAATTTACACCACGTTTAACCAGTGCTTCTAAAATAATACAACCGATAAAACCAGCACCCATTAGCACTACATTTGATTCTTCTTTAGCCAATGATGCTATTTGTCTTGCATCTTTAAGTGTCCAACACGAATGCACATTGGGTAAATCGATACCATCAATAGGAGGAGAAACAGGATAAGAACCAGCTGCTATTAATAATTTCTCATAGGATAAGGTAGAGCCATCAGCTAAAGATAACTCGCTCTTATCAGGATTTATTGATGTAACAGGCTGACTCAAATAGTTTATATTTTGCTCTTGATAATGAGTAGGTTGCCGAAGATAAGTACCTTCTTCCCCAATATTATTAATCAATAAATATGGGATTGCCATTCTTGAATATGGAGGTTCTGCCTCATCTCCTATTAATGTTATTTCAGCAGTAGGATTTGCTTTTCGCAAAGTTTCTGCTGCAATTACGCCACAAGGCCCTGCTCCAATAATGGCATGATGGGTTTTCTGATGCTCTGTACTTTTTGATGCTGAAGCCGATGAGTTATGCTCTGGTTTTACACTTTCAGTATTATTCACTGTCTTTTCTGACTCTACTTTTTTTGAGGCAACCTTAGATGTTTGTGCAGGTTCTGGTTGTATTGGTTTTGATGATTGAACAGGCTCAGTTTCACCCCGCCCAAATAGTTTTTTGATTATATTTAATATACTCATTACAAAATTCTCACGGCGTTTTAATGTGTGTAGTAAAAAATAAAAAAGCCAATGGAAGATAAGCACAACGCTTATCTCACCATTAGCTTAATCTAACGAGTAACAAGCTTAATCTAGAGGCCTAAGCGTGAAATAGTTTCAGATGAAGGAATACCCTTATCCGACCACCCACGAATTTCATAATACTTAGGCAACATTTCGCCTAATCGACTCACATTACCTTTGGTTGGTCCTGATTTAACCGCTTCTTTTAATAAGCGTTTTGGCAGGGTGTCATCATCACTGGTAAAACCAGCCGCATTGTTATACATGCGTTCCATATTCCAAATACGTTCGCCTGCCTCTAAACACTTATCGACACTCCAATCACCTTCACAAGCCGCATCGATTTGTGGCGCGATATTATCCATACCCCATGCAAAGGTGGTGAATAGACAAATACCTGCAGAATCAACCAGTGCGGTTGCGTCTTGGAATGCTTTAACTAATTCAGGTTTTCCTTCTGCATCATTTTGATCCGTTTTAACAGGAATACCTAAAACTTCAGAGGCTATAGTGTAACCACGAACATGACAGGCGCCACGATTTGAGGTTGCATAGTTCAACCCAATACCTTGAATGCCTCGAGGATCATAAGCAGGGAATTCCAAACCTTTTACTGACATGGATAAATCAGGATCACCGTACTTTTCACAAAGACGTTTTGAACCTTGACCAATATCTGCTCCAAAACCTTCGCCACTAATCGTTAGTTCAATCACTTCGACTAGAGCTTTTGCATTACCGAAGCGTAGATCAATCCCGCCTGTATCTTCCAGTGTGATTTTCCCATCCTCGAACAACTCCATTGCTGCAGCAATCGTGCAACCGAGTGTGATTGGGTCAATCGCGTCTTCATTACAAAGGAAGTTAACGTAAGTCAGCGCATCCAAATCATCAACACCTGTATCAGCACCTAGCGACCATGCCGCTTCGTATTCTAATCCACCTGATGCCCCTTGATACTGGGGTTTATCTGCCTGATCTTTAATTGAGAAATGAGTTTTATCAATCGTAGAAATACGCCCACAAGCAATGGTACAACCAAAGCAAGCGCCATTAGTTGTGAGGTTTGGTTTACCATCACTTGCACGTGGCTCGTGCATTGCCTCGCCTGAAATATTTTCTGCTTTATCAAATCCAACATCACGCATATTGTGTGCGGGTAAGCCACCGACACTGTTTATGACATTCATCAAAACTTGAGTACCATAAGTTGGCAAGCCTTCGCCCGTTACTGCATTTTCAGCTAACACTTCCTTACCATCAGCGACGGCTTCAAAGAAAGCATCGGGGTTTTCGGGTGCAGCAATTCCTAATGTACCTCGCACAGCAACGGCTTTTAGATTTTTAGATGCCATCACCGTACCGACACCAGAGCGACCTGCTGCACGGTGTAAATCATTCACTATAGCGGCAAATAAACAGCCTGCTTCTGCAGGACGCCCCACTACCGCAATTTTCAAATTAGGATCTTGGTGATCTTTGTGCAGCATCTCATCGGCTTCCCACGCTGATTTACCCCACAGATGATCTGCTGGGCGTAATTCAGTTAAATCATTTTCTATATACAAATAAACAGGCTTGGGGGATTTACCTTCAAAGATAATCATATCCCAACCGGCATTTTTAAATTCGTTACCGATGAAACCACCTGAATTTGAACAGGCAATCGCGCCTGTTAATGGACCTTTGGTAATCACAGAATAACGACCACCCGTTGATGCCATCGTGCCTGTTAATGGCCCTGTTGCCATTATCATTTTATTGCCAGGGGATAATGGATCAACTTTTGGATCAGTTTCTTCCACCAAATATTTTGTTGCTAATCCGCGTTGACCTAAATAATCATGCGCCCATTCCATATTAAGTGGCTCTGGCGTACAAGTACCTTCAGTGAGGTTTACGCGTAATACTTTTCTTGTCCAAGACATATTGTAATCCTCCTATTAAGACGCGTTAGCGCTGGGTAAACTCTTTTCTGCAAAGGCTTTCATACGGTCGTAACCTGTTGCATTTGAGTCAATAAAAACAATCGCTTCAGTAGGACATGCTTTTGCGCATTCTGGGTCACCGCCACAGAGATCACACTTTGCCACCTTGCCTGTTTCTTGTACATAATTGATCGTGCCGAATGGGCAGGCGATGGTACAGACCTTACAGCCGACACATTTATTTTCTGAAACCACCATAGCACCTGTTGTCAGGTCCATTGTTATCGCATCAACTGGGCAGGTCCGCATACACCAAGCCTCATCACATTGGGTGCAGGTATAAGGTGAAAAGCGCCCTTCCTCATGGAAAGTAAATACTTTGATTAATGAGCGCGACGGATTAAATTCACCCAGCTTTTCATAAGAACAAGCCATTTCGCATTGCAGGCACCCCGTACATTTTGCGGGATCGAGATGTAACGATTTTTGCATCGATTAACTCCTTAGCGGTTTGTTTATGTTTTATTAATTTTTATGTTATTAAGTGTAGTATAAAACCCAAATAAAGTAGGGGAATTTAAGTAGTTTTCCAAAAAAAAAACCTACTTAAAGCAGGTTTTTTTAAATCATAATTATTTATTCTCGCCCTCCTAAAAGACGATCTTGTAGGTCGCTCAATTCATCCCAAGCTCCTTTATCTGCGAGTTCAGCTTGTTGTGGCCATGTTTTGGGGTTGTGCATTTTATAGCGAGGTCCTGCATCATTAAGAATTACTTTGATATCATCAGGATTAGAATGGCTTAATTGTGAGAAGGTTGAAAGTCCTGCACCTTTAAGGATTTCTTCAATCTTAGGACCAATACCTTCAATTTTTTTCAGATTGTCAGATTCTCCTGATGTAGAACTTGATCCAGTTTTTTTAGATTGCGA
This sequence comes from Cocleimonas sp., assembly GCA_021647365.1. GTDB lineage: Bacteria > Pseudomonadota > Gammaproteobacteria > Thiotrichales > Thiotrichaceae > Cocleimonas. Next base: position 12,633 of record JAKIUW010000029.1, read on the forward strand.
AGAAGACGACGAAGCAGACTTTTTATCCGCAGTCTTTACTGGTGTTTTCTTGCTTGATGACACCCCAGTATCCATCAAGCCTTGTTTATCAATATCACTACTGCCACCACTAACATGGGCACTTCCATCAGTAGATCCCGAAGCGTTAGACGATGGCTCCCTCAACATTGCGCCTGCGGCAACTGCCCCTACGCCCGCAACAGCAGAGCCAGACATCGATGCTCCAGCTCCTACTACACCTTGCGCCTGTAAATCGTCATACCAAAGATCATGATGTTCTTTCGCCCAATTCTCATCACAATAGCCTGTTCTCATGGATTCATACGCGCCTTCCATAGCGACTGTACCCATAAAGATATGCCCAAATGATGCAGCTAATATACCAACAGACCCTATCGCATGAACTAAGTGTGATAGCTGCAAATCATCTCGTGTCTGATTAAAGTATGGGAAGTCTAAAACAATACCACTAACAACAACCACGGCACCTGCAAGTATTGCTACCCAAAACCATGCTTTCTCACCACCATTGTAACGACCTGCGCTGGCATGCCCTCCAAACATTCCGCCGCCTTTGAAGAACCATTTAACATCTGTCCAGTTACCAAAGTTTCCTTTGATGAAGGTAAACAGCATTATCAAAAGCATTATACCAAATACGGGTCCTAGATAATCATGGATTACTTTTCCAACGCCTGCCATAGCTCCAAATGCCTTACCACCAATGATGGGAATAAGCCCTGATTTACCAAACGTTAATAAAAGTCCTGTCACACCCAATATTACAAAAAGAATAGCGGTCGACCAATGAACAAAACGTTGAAAAGGAGAGAAACGAAGAATTTTTTTACCTGAACGACCTGCTTTAATCTTTATTTTTCCACGAATCAATCTAAACAAAGCCAGTACGAGTAATACACCACCTAACAGGTATGCAGCATAAGGCACTAACTGCCCCATTCTAAAATTACGCCATTCTTGACCTTTGATATTGATGAACTCTGTCGAACCCATACTTTTCACTTGGCTAGAGCTAGATAAGCCTGCCGAGCCTTTAAACTCTCTTTGCCTAACAGCTCGCCAAAGGTCTGTTGCGGGGCTTTTAACACCTAATTGCTGGGTCACTGTATTGTTGCTATTGCCCAATTTGTCTTCTGCCGCAATAGCCGGAGAAAACGAAAATATTGCAAATAAAGTTATTAACAAACACGCTAATAACGATAAATTGAAATTAAAGGAAGTTATTTTGTTTGATGACCACTTCAGTGCATCCATGTATTTTCTCCAATTCAAAAAGAGAAAGCCTTTGCTAAACAGATGACAAAATAACTGTCTAACAAAGGCTCCAAATAAAATGTACTTCCCCTCCCGCTAGACAGGAGAGTCACAGAAAGGGAGTACAAGATCCTAACTAGGAGGTAAGGATTTGTTTAGCTGTTTGTTATTAACATCACAGCTTATTTTGTAGCCTTTCCAGTAAGGTCAGGTGAAGATCCTAAGAAGTTCTTCTGAATCCCTACATTAGAAGCCAAGGTAGACATACTTCTATTGATAACACGCTGGCGGTAAATATCAGATACCACATTCGCATCACCTGCTAACAAGGCTTTGGTTGCACACATTTCTGCACACAAGGGTAGTTTGCCTTCTGCAATACGATTCGCACCGTACTTTTGATACTCTTCAGCACTGCCTGTTTCTTCAGGGCCACCTGCACAGAAAGTACATTTATCCATCTTGCCTTTCGACGAAAACGCTCCAGACTCTGGGAATTGAGGCGCTCCGAATGGACAAGCATACGAACAATAACCACAACCAATACACGTTTCTTTGTCGTGTAGCACAATGCCGTTATCCGTAGTATAGAAACAATCTACAGGACAAACTGCCGCACACGGCGCATCGGAACAATGCATACAGGCTACAGAAAGTGAACGTTCACCTGGCTCACCATCTTTAACCGTAACCACTCGGCGTCGGTTTACACCCCAAGGTACATCGTTCTCATTTTTACAAGCTGTCACACAACCGTTACATTCAATACAGCGTTCTGAGTCGCAATAAAATTTTACATTAGCCATTTTCTTATCTCCTCGCTTACGCTTTGGTTATCTTGCACAGAGAACATTTCGTTTCCTGCATCTGTGTTACAGAATCATAACCATAGGTCATGGCGGTATTGATGGACTCACCTAATACATAAGGGTCAGAACCTTTTGGGTATTTATCCCTCAAGTCTTTGCCTTGATAGTGTCCACCAAAGTGGAAAGGAGAAAATGCAACGCCTGAATCTACTCGACGTGTCACCATCGCTTTTACTTTAATTTTAGAACCTTCAGGTGTCTCTAACCAAACATCGTTACCATCTTTAATGCCGGCATTGTTAGCATCACGCGGATGCAATTCTACAAACATATCTTGCTGTAATTCTGCCAGCCATTTATTAGAACGTGTCTCGTCACCACCACCTTCATATTCCACCAAGCGTCCTGAAGTAAGAATAATGGGGAAGTCTTTTGAATAGTCCTTCGCCTGAATAGAGCCATATCGCGTTGGTAAGCGCCAGAATGACTTACGATCTTCATAGGTTGGGTACTTCGCCACCAAGTCACGACGACTGGTGTAAAGTGGCTCTCGATGTATTGGGATTGGATCTGGGAAGGTCCAAACTTTAACACGCGCTTTAGCATTACCAAACGGTGCACAACCATGCTTGATAGCAACTCGCTGGATACCACCTGACAGGTCGGTCTTCCAGTTTTTGCCTTCTGCCGCTTTCTTTTCATCAGCAGTAAGGTCATCCCACCAGCCAAGCTTTTTGAGCATATCAGCCTTAAACTCTGGATAACCATCTTTGATTTCAGAACCCGCAGAATAAAACCCTTCTGCTAGTAAATTGACACCTTCACGCTCTACACCAAATCGAGCACGGAAGGTTAAACCACCTTCAGCAACTGAGGTACTACCATCGTATAAGTTTGGTGTACCAGGATGTTTCATCTCTGGCGTACCCCAACAAGGCCAAGGCAGACCATAGAATTCACCATCACAAGCGCCACCTTCAGCTTTCAAACTAGTGAAGTCGAAATCTCCCCAGTTAGCTTGCTGCTTCTTTAAACGTTCTGGGCTTTGACCTGTATAACCAATCGTCCACATGCCTCGATTAATTTCACGTAGAACATCTTCAACTACTGGCTCTTCATTTTTAACTTCTATGTGTTTAAAGAGTTGCTTATCGAAACCTAATTTCTTTGCTAATTTATACATAATCGTATGATCAGGCAAAGATTCAAACAATGGATCCATAACCTTATCGCGCCACTGGAATGAGCGATTTGACGCTGTCACAGAACCATAAGTTTCCATTTGCGTAGCAGCAGGAAGAAGGTAAACACCATCTTTACGATCACTCATTACCGCAGAAACGGTTGGATACGGATCGACAATAACCATCATGTCTAACTTTTCCATAGCCTTTTTCATTTCAGCACCACGGGTTTGACTGTTAGGTGCATGACCCCAGAACATCATGGCGCGAACATTATCTTTCTGCCCCATGTTCTTTTTATCTTCTAACACACCGTCAATCCAACGAGAAACAGGGATGCCTTTGGTGTTCATTACATGAACATCTTTATCACCTTTTTTCTCGTAACTGCCTGTGTCAAATTGCTCTTTAATCCATTCGTAATCCAAGTCCCAAACTCTTGCCCAATGTTTCCATGAGCCTGGCTTGAGTCCGTAGTAACCTGGCAAAGTATTTGCCAACACACCTAAGTCTGTAGCACCCTGTACGTTATCGTGACCACGGAATATATTTGCACCACCACCTGAAACACCCATATTACCGAGTGCTAATTGGAAGGTACAGTATGCACGTGTATTGTTGTTACCAATCGTGTGTTGTGTTCCACCCATACACCAAATAAAGGTTCCTGGGCGGTTTTTAGCCATAGCTTGTGCCGCACCTTTAACTTTATGCTCTGGCACACCAGTAACACGCTCAACTTCAGCAGGGTCCCATTTTGCAACCTCTTGCATCACTTCTTCCATACCGTAAACACGTTGCTTTATAAATGACTTATCTTCCCAGCCATTTTTAAAGATATGCCACATCATGCCCCAAATAATTGGTACATCAGTACCAGGGCGAATTTTCAAAAAGTGATCAGCATGTGCTGCTGTTCGAGTAAAACGAGGATCAATAACAATAATAGGCGCGTTATTCTCTTCCTTCGCTTTCATAATATGCAGTAGCGAAACAGGATGCGCTTCTGCTGGATTTGAACCAATCATCAAAATCGCTTTTGAATTATGGATATCGTTGTAGGAGTTGGTCATCGCACCATAACCCCAAGTATTTGCTACACCTGCAACCGTAGTTGAGTGACAAATACGTGCCTGATGATCAACATTATTCGTACCCCACATACCCGCCATTTTGCGGAATAAGTACGCTTGCTCATTACTGAATTTTGCAGAACCTAGCCAGTAAACCGAATCTGGTCCTGACTCTTTACGAATACTTGAAAATTTATCACCAATTTCATTGATCGCTTGATCCCATGAAATTTTCTTCCATTTACCATCTACTAACTTTGTTGGATGCTTTAAACGACGCTCACCATGACCGTGCTCACGAATCGCAGCACCTTTAGCACAATGTGCACCTTTATTGAAAGGATGATCTAGCGCTGGCTCTTGACCTGTCCAAACACCATTTTGAACTTCGGCGATAACACCACAACCCACTGAACAATGCGTACAGATGGTTTTAACACGCTTGATTTCGCCCTTAGCGCTACCTGCTGCTTCGGCTTTTTTCATCATTCCAGGTGCTAATGTTGTGCCAAGTGCCGCACCACCTGCCATCAGGGTCGAATTTCGTAAAAACTGACGACGAGAGAGTGCTTCGCCTGCCGCTTTTTGTGCCTTGCCTTTTTTATCAATAAGCGAGCTATCGATAACCTTATTAGACGTCTTAGTCAATTTCATATCAATCTACTCCCTTATAAAGCGGCTGATTTATAGTAATCAGCGATATGTTGAGTGAGTTGGTAGCCTTCGTCTTTCTTTTCTACCTTAACTTCGGTTTTTGTTGCTGCAGACGCCACGTTGGGAGCAACCGCAATGGCTACCGCACTAGCACCAATGGCTGCACTTCCAGTTAAAAACTTTCTACGACTGAGCTTTGCTTCAGCGTATTTTTTTAGCTCTTTCATTTCTTTCTCCTTTGGTGCATCACTTACTGGCTTTCGTTAGTTGCTATAGATCTACAATTACACCAATAAATACTGCTTTTCTAAATTCAAAAATGCCGATCCAAACCGCCCTACTGCACGATAAAATACGGCTGACTCTGCCTCTGATAAATCATTAAAAAATCGATCCATCCACGGGCTCATGTGTTTCTCAAAAAATATGGTTTGTGTTTCTTGGCTCACGTCAGCATCAGAAATTAATAACGACATAACCTCGCACAGTGCCGCAACATGATCTTCTGGCTCGACAACTGTCTCATCTCGCTCGAAACCTAGTGCCATCAAATCATCTCGCAAGATACTCAATGGCTTCTCCATCAAATACCCCGTTAAATACCAAGACCCGTAAGGCACTAATTCTCCACGCCCCAAACCAATAAACAAATCGTGATATTCATCATCAACCGCCGATAGCTCGCTTGATTTTGCTGCTAAACCTAGGGTCGACATGGACAACAACAACTCATCCTCATCAACTGCAACACTAGAAAAGTTAGCCACATGTTCAATCACATCAGATGTTGGAACTTTACGAAGCAACGCTGCTAAAATACTGTACGCCGATGCTCTGTACTGCTGCTCTTGACCTGAATCCAAATTGCCACTTGTTGTTTCAGCCATTAAATCAATCCCACCTGATAACTCATCATGCGAGATTGGAATAATATTCTCTTCAACTTGTGTAGTTTGGGTCTGTAATCGCATAGCTTTCCTTTTCTATTGTTATTTATAATGCAAACGGTGTGCCACTCGTCAGGGGAGAGAAATGACAATAAGGGAGTGATTTGACTAAGGCTCTTGACGAATTTACCCAATATTGGGAAAACCAAAATGTCCCAGTAATATTTCAAAGGTATGGAATGGGATAAAAAAGGTGGGTTTAAACTATTTTTAAAGCACACCCCCCCACTTTTACATGATGTATCTATATTAAAAATCAACGGTAGGATCCTCCATCATATCGCGCACCCTACAATCATCACACATCTTCAATCTGCTCTTTGATCGCTCATCAGCAAACATGGAATGTCCTGAAAGTTTTTCAAGAACCGAAGTGATGCCAGACTTAGTTGCAAAAGGTTTACCACAGGTAATACAGCAAAATGGCTCTTCTTCATTTAAGGTACGAGGCTTTTTACGCAGGTTTTGATCCAATATTAAGCGTGGTGAAATCGTCATCGCACTTTCAGGGCAGGTATTCACACACACACCACATTGCAAACAATTATTCTCTACAAAACCTAGCATGGGCTTTTCGCTACCATCTTGCAGTGCGTTAGCAGGGCAAGCACTGACACAGGCCATACATAAGGTACAATTGTCTTTATCAACCAACACTTCACCAAAAATAGAACCTGCTGGCAATGATGCAATCGGCGCTACTTCTTCTGGCTTAACAACTCCTGATTTGACCACCAAGTGATCCAATGCCATATAGAAGGATTGGCGTTTTCCTGCAATAGGCGCATGCGTCGCCAAATCAAAATCAGGCATGGTTGCCGCTGTGATTAATTCACTGGCATCACTAATGACCGATACCACATTGGCTGGATAATTCGCAGCTTTTAAAATACTCTGCGTCATTTCTAAATGTAAATCTAAGGCATCGCGTGCTGACTTTGGGATACGATTCGATCCGTTCTCATCACCTAAATCAAACAAACGTACTGACCTTGCACCCCATGCTAAAGCTGATAACCAAATTTCAGGCCCGACACTGGCAACCTCTTCGACACTAATAACAAGTGCGGCAGGCAATAAATGCTCGGCTTGGGTTTGTTCATCTTCTGTTACAAAGATCAAATCAGGCTGTGACAATCCATTCGACAAGCCTTCTCTTATATAAGTAAGGATCAAGGTACGAACATGGGTAAGCAAATCTCTCGGCTTAGGGTAAGCATAAGTAATTGCGCCAGAAGGACAAACCGTGGCACAAACCCCTCCACCCTGACAACGCGATGCTTCTACCTTTATTGTGTCGATAAGCGAAGTAATCGCCTCGGTAGGACAAGCATCAATACAGCGTGTACAGCCGGGCTTTCCTGAACGACCATGTGCGCAGATCGAGGCATCATAATCAAAGTATTTTGGCTTTTCGAAAGTGCCGACCATGTCCGCCAGTTCACTTTTTATCGCTTGTAAGTTTTCCTGTTGCTTAGAACCGCCAACATAATAACCAGGGGGTTTTAAGGCCATACTCAAAAGTGGCTCGGGGGACAAGTCTAAAACCAAATCAGCTTGGACTTCTTGATTTGCAACATTTACCACAAATGCACCCAGAGCACCCGCTATGGAAATATCACCTTCAGGTGACTGACCTTTAAACTCTATTGTCTCGCTGGTTAAGCCTTCGGGTAAATCTCCCACGGTTTTTAACGCTTGTGTATCACCGATGATGACCACATGACCACGAGATTGGTATTCAACAATGGAAGTTGCTTCGGGTTTTAATTTTTCAATCGCGGCATATGCGACTTCACGTGCTTTGATTTTACTGGCTGATGCGAACGAATCACTCATATCACTTTATCCTCACCACCCTCTACATTATCTTTCAAAATATCGTTTTCAAAACCTTCACCATCAAAATCACCTTCTAAACTAGCCACTTCTTCCTTCATACTTTCAGTCTCATTTTTAATATCATCACTCGCTTCTTCAAGTTCAAGGCTTTCATCCAATCCATCTTCCAAATCAGTATCACCCTCTAATTGAGCCAAACGCTCCGCCTCTTCTTCCTTTTCTTTTGCAAGGAGCTTTTCAGCTTCAACTTCTAAAATATGTTTCATGTCGCAGGTGATTACGCTGGGGTCTAGCTTTTCAAAACTAGTGTAATCGCCGTCGTACTCATCCAATCCATCGCGAATGTTGTAGGTTTTTCCGTGGAATAATTTTTGTAGCGCCATCTTGCGCAGTGTTTCGCTCACACCTGTTGACATAAACCCTGAGAAATCAGAATCCTCATTAAGTGTTTCAATATCAGGCATATCTTCATCAGTAAGCTCATTGAGCTTTTCTAAACGCTGTTCTGCTAGTGTTTCCTCATCGATGATGGGTTCTCTAATAATGCGATCTACTACTTCCACATCACCATCTTCAACTGCAACATCTGCTTCTTTAGCAACTTCTTGTTTGCGCCTTGACCAGCGTGATGCAAAACCTTCTTTTTCAGCTACCATGCTTTTATCAACCTCACTCTCCTTTCTTCCAATCTTTACGTTTTCGCTTCTTGCGCTTTTCAGCACTATAATTTTCTAAAATATAAGCCTCTACCCAAAGATATAATTCAGGCTGAATAGGAACCGCGTAAACAATGTCATCTCCTTCCAAATAAGCATGCGCCTCATCAAAACTCATGGTGACGAGAAAAGGGATAGGAATATCAGTCTCTTCACCATCTTCATCTTCTTCGCGCGCGACGATGAAACAGCCGGGTTCTGGCGACATTAGGTTATGGTAATAACTTTCGCATTCATCTATATACAAGTTGACTTTATGCCCACCGTAAATGACTTGCTTCACCTCATCTTGCGCGCTAACTTTGATATCGTCTCTATTTGTGCCTGACTGCGCGACCACACCTACACCATCCCAAACTTCATCTACCCATTTACTTTGCGAAGGGCGACTTTCCATAATCACGGACACAGGAAAACTATTAGGTGAATTTTCCGAAGGGTTTTGGGGTTCTTGAGGAGTAGCGGTTTGATTCATTACTAATACATAGAGCAAGTTGCATGCCATCTAAGAAAATATAAGCTTTAAAATTAGTTCTGCTGAGCGGAGTCGAAGCACCCCCCCCACTTTTATGCGGTTTTGTACTTAAATACCGCAATTAACCCAAAGTATAGGCGTACGATAAACGGTATATTTTGTCCCACCTTTAACACTCAAGCAGACTAAAGCGACCACGTGAATACCCTATAAGCTCTTTAAACAACAAACTAATCACTGTCACTAATTGGTATGGATATTGCTATGTTAATTAGCATGGTCTATAAATACCTTAAACCCCTAAAATAATTCGATACTGATACTTATGACAGCAGTAAACACTCAAACCAGTTCAATCAAACCTCAGCTCATCGATCGCTTCGGTCGTGAAGTGACTTACGTGCGCTTATCGGTCACCGACCGCTGTGATTTACGTTGCGTATATTGCATGTCTGAAGATATGAAATTTGTACCCCGTGAGCAATTGCTAACGCTAGAAGAAATGACACGTATCGGTAATGCCTTCATTGATTTAGGAGTAAATAAAATTCGTCTCACAGGCGGTGAGCCGCTCACACGACGAAATATTATTAGCGTATTTGAAGCACTAGGATCACAAGAAAACTTAAAAGATTTAACCGTGACCACCAACGGTACGCTACTAGAAAAATACGCCCAGCCATTAAAAGATGCGGGTGTAACCCGTATTAATATTAGTTTGGATACCTTAAAAGCAGATCGCTTTAAAAAGATTACTCGCATCGGCAAGCTAGAAAAAACACTCACAGGCATCGAAGCTGCACTTAAAGTAGGCTTCCAAAAAATCAAACTAAACGCCGTGATAATGAACGGTTACAACGATGATGAAATTATTGATCTGGTCGAATTTGTTCGCGAGCGCAATATGGATATCAGCTTTATTGAAGAAATGCCACTGGGTGAAATTGGCGACCATGATCGTGCAAAAACCTATTATTCCAGCGATAAGTTACGCGAATACTTACAAAAACATTACGAACTAACCGCCACCACAGAGCAAACAGGTGGCCCTGCTAAGTATTATCGTTTTGCAGATAATGAGGAAAGCCGAATTGGTTTTATCTCACCGCACAGCCATAATTTTTGTGATGATTGTAACCGCGTTCGTGTAACCGCCGAAGGCATGCTTTTACTTTGTTTAGGGCAAGAACACTCCCTAGATTTACGCAAAGTCGTACGAGCAAACCCTGATGCTTCTATTGATAATGATAAAGCACTCAAACAAGCCATTATTGGTGCTATGGAACTCAAACCCAAAGGGCACAATTTTAATCTTAACGAACAACCCATCATTATGCGCCACATGAGTGCTACAGGCGGCTAAATGAGTTCGTCACACCCACAACTCACCGACGCAGGACTTGACGCAGCATATGCTGTGAACGGCGTAAATGAATTTGGGGAAACCATTGCAGGGCATATTGCCGCCGAGCGTGCACTCACCATCTATTTAGACAAACGTGAAATCGTCACCCTAATGACACTCGGCACACAGCCCGAATTATTGGTGCTAGGTTGGTTACGAAATCAACGTCTCGTCAAAGAAATGAAAGACATAAAAACCATTCAGGTAGATTGGGAAACAGAATCAGTCGCCATCACCACCCACAAAACCATTGATGGTTTAGATAAAAAACTCAGCAAAAAAACGGTCACTACAGGTTGCGGACAAGGCACGGTTTATGGCGATATGATGGATGGCTTAGATAAACTAAACTTACCGAAAGTTACACTCAAACAATCTCTTATTTATGAATTACTGGCAAGCCTTAACAAGCACAATGAAATCTACAAAAAAGCAGGTGCTGTACACGGTTGTGCTTTGTGCAAAGGCACGACAATCACACGATTTGTAGAAGATGTAGGTCGTCACAATGCGGTCGATGCTATTGCAGGTTATATGTGGTTACACGACATTAAAGGCGCAGATAAAATCTTCTACACCACCGGCAGGCTTACATCAGAAATGGTGATTAAAGTCGCTCAGATGGGAATCCCTGTGTTACTTTCTCGATCAGGTGCAACTCAAATGGGTTATGAAATTGCAAAACGCATCGGTGTGATTTTAATCTCACGCGCCAAGGGCAAACACTTTTTAATCTACAACGGCGCAGAACAAATTGAATTTGACGCTACGCCAACCAAACTAAAAGCAGCCTCATGAGCAAGCCAGAAAACCTATCGTTCTCTACGCCGTTTTTAAGCGTAAAACAGGTTTCAGAATACCTACAGCTCAATGAGAAAAAAGTTTATTCGCTCGCCAATGAAGGACACATCCCCGCAACCAAAGTCACAGGTAAATGGATGTTTCCGCGTGAATTGATTGATCGCTGGATGCTAGATTCATCGCATAGCGGATTGCTCAATGACAGACTAGTTATCGCGGGCAGTGATGATCCTTTGCTTTATCGCGTTATCAATAATTTTGCCGCCGATATGGGCTCGCGCGCATTGGTTAGCTATTCACCCACTGGCACAGGTTTGGGTTTAAACTTACTGCAATCACAGCGCATTGATGTCTGTGGAATTCATTGGGGGCCACAAGCAGAGAGTAAATTTCGCCACCCTGCTCTTTTACAGCAACATGCACAACACAAAAAATGGGTATTGATACGTGCCTTCCAGCGCGAGCAAGGCTTGATAATAAGCCCGCCTGTTTTGAAATTTTCAGAAAGTCCTGAAGCCTTTTTTGATTCACAATTCCGCTGGGTAAAACGCCAAACAGGCGCAGGTGCACAACGCTTTTTACAAGAAGTATTAAGTCATTACCACAAAACAACCGACCAGTTAAATTGTGAAATAACGGCTAATTCAGAAAGAGAAGCCGCCGCCGCTATCACGATGGATTTAGCCGACATAGCACCAGGAACAAGATCAATTGCCAATGAATTTGGCTTAGGGTTTATTAGCCTAGGCTGGGAATCTTTTGACTTAGCACTACCGAGAAATATTTGGTTTAGGCATTTATTTCAAGAGTTCATAAGCGAACTAAAATCTTTACCTAGCCAGCAGTTAGCCGAGAACTTGGGAGGCTATGATTTGGGTAGTTGTGGTGAATTAGTTTGGGGTGATGATTAATCACCCCTCCCTTCAAGTCTAAAATCGAAACAACCCCATCAGGAATTATTTCAATATCTTTCTACTGTAAATTAAATTCCTTACGTTCTTCATCCGTCAAAGAAGATGTATCAGGCATTTGATGCGCAATACCTTTGTGGCAATCTATACAAGTTTTACCTTCTTCAAAACCAGCGATATGTTGTGGAGTAGCGCGCTGACTTTGCATAGAATAATCCATAGAGCTGTAATCATGACAGTTACGACACGAAAGCGAATCATTAGCTTTCATCCTTCGCCATTCTTTAGTTGCTAAATGGATACGCTCATTCTCGAATTTCTCAGGCGTATCAATTGTCCCTAATGCTTTATGTAATAATTCATTAGAAGCTTGTATTTTACGAATCATTTTTGGCCCCCATTCTTTGGGAACATGGCAATCTGGGCAGGTTGCTCTAACACCCGTACGATTCTGATAATGAATGGTGTGCTTATATTCTTGAAAAACGGTATTTTCCATTTCATGACAACTAATACAAAACTGTTCTGTATTGGTTGCTTCTAGGGCGGTATTAAAGCCACCCCAAAAAATAACACCGCCGAAAAAACCCATCGTCAATACTGTAAAGACTGCGCGTTTTTTTAAAAAAACCAAGAACTTTTTGAAAAGTTTAATCATTTTATTCTCCTATTATTCTATCAGTTGTTATTTTTGCAGTTCATGAACAGGATCAAACTTATTTTCGACCAAGGGTTTAGCATCAACTTGTGGAGCATGGCATTGGGTACAAAAATAGCGACGTGCCGCTAAGGTAGATTGCGCATTACCATCACGATCAGCAAAGTGAGTTTGGCTTACCTTGGTCGCTCTTGCTTTTTTATAAGTATCCCAACCATGACAGGTCATACATTTGTTGTGACGCACTGTAATCTGATAACCTCGGGTACGGTGAGGTATCATAGGGGGTTGTTGAAAATAGTTTCTGGCGATGGGATCAATATCTGGCTGCAGACGTTTAATGGACGCACTTTTATCTGGGGCTACAATGCCTGTTTCACCACGTAATGACCTAACACCTTTAAAACCAAAGTCATGAAACTCTGGAGCAGAACTTTTTACTTCTGAGCTTGCACTCACAGAATCCGTTGCTTCATTTGTGGCAGATGGCGTTTGAGCATTCAGTTCTTTTTGTACTTCTGCAACATCGCTAGTAGCTGCTTCTTTAGTTTCAGCATAACTATTTATTGAGAGCATGAGAAGACCAGCTCCAAGTGCTAAGTTAACGTATTTTAATACCAATTTTTTACTATTTTTCATGAGACAACCTCTTGAGTCTGGGTTAATTTTTCTGAGTCACTAGGCTGATTAAGCATAGGAATTTTTTTAAACGGTATTCTTGTTTCAAAACGAAAAACATCTTCGGTACACACATCAATACAACGCCCACAGTTGGTACATTGACTGGATGTAATCATCGAATGAAAACCTTTGGCGGCACCGTTCAATGGATTTTTAATGATTTGTTGTTCGGGGCAAACTAGAAAGCAATCCATGCAGTCATCGCATTGTTCACGTTGATACGCATTGATACGCATCATACTTTGACTACCTAATAAGCTGTAAAAGGCACCTACAGGGCATAGGCTACCGCACCATGCACGGCGACTGACGATAAAATCTAATAAAAATACAGCCAGTATCACACCCCACGCAAACCCCATGCCGAAGGTTAAACCCCTAAATACCATAGAGACTGGGTTGATAAGCTCCCAAGCGATTGAACCTGTGATAAGAGCAAGCAGTAAGGTAAAACCTAATACCCAAAAACGTGTATTTCGACCAATTTGAGCACCCCCTTTTATCTTTAGTTTTGTGCGTAACCACGCAGCGACATCGGTGACGATATTAATCGGGCAAACCCAGCTACAATAAACACGACCACCAACCAAAAAATAAAAAACAGCGACAATCAATGCCCCTAGCACACCTGTAAAAACTGGCCAACTTCCTGCTAATATTGACTGTATCAACACATAAGGATCGGTTAGTGGAATCACATCTAAGGTAAGACTTGATGCAAGATTACCTTTAATCAGCCACACCTCTGTTTTTTCTGCTATCCATGGGCTGAATATAAATAATGCTAAAATAGAAAACTGGCTTAATCTTCTTAAAATCAACCATTTATGCGCTAACAACCAACCTTTCTTTGCAATAGCTTCTTGACCAGGCTTAAAACCTTTTTTTGCATTGGCAACACCCATTATAAACCACCCTTTTTATTCAGGGTGTCGAGTGGATTTTCTGAGAAAGGCGAGTCTTTGGTTTTTTGTTCTAGTTGAGGCACAGATACAGCTTCAGGCTTTTTAGTTTTATCTTTAATAATCAGCCCTTCGCCTGCATAGTCGTATTCAACCCCTTCTGGTAGATTGAATTTATGTTCTGCATCTGGTGCAACTAATGACTTACCACCTGCTTTCTCTTTCTCCTTCCAGCCTTGGCGATAATGTGGCGAACCACCCGAAGCCGCTAATTTAAGGGGCATCACTTTTATTGCTGACTCACCATCAACGATGCAAGCCTGCTCACATTTCCCACAGCCCGTACAGTCACTGGAATGTACAACGGGTATGAACTTAGCGTGCATACCCGTACGATTATTTGTTTGGGTTTCTATGGTTATGGCTTTTCCCTGAACGGGACAAACGTTATAACAAACCTCACAGCGCAAGCCTTGAAAGGCAATACAGCCTTCTTGGTCAATCACAACTGCTAAGCCCATGCGTGAATCATTAATATCGGTCAGGCTGTGATCCAAAGCCCCTGTTGGGCATGCCACTACACAAGGTATATCCTCACACATTTCGCAAGGCGTTTTTCTTGCGGTAAAGTAAGGCGTACCTAATGCGACAGGATCAAACAGTTGAGCTAATTTCAAAGTATCCCAAGGACAATCACGCACACAAAGACCACAGCGCACGCATGCACCAAGAAAATCATCCTCAGCAAGCGCTCCGGGTGGACGAATAGCTTGTGATGCAAGCGCGCGCGATTGACCCGAATACAGGCCAAGCACGAGCGACCCTACGCCAACAGCACCTGCTGTTTTTAGCGAATCACCGATAAATTTTCGACGTTTGTTATCCACTGCTTTTATCCCAAGAGAATTAGCTAACTAACGTTAAACCTTAACGATTTTAACTGCACATTTTTTGTAATCCGTCTCTTTCGAAATTGGACACGTTGCGTCGAGTGTTACCTTATTGACCAAGCGACTCGCATCAAACCAAGGCACAAACACCAAACCTTCTGGGGGTTTGTTACGTCCTCTGGTTTCAATCAGCGCGGTAATTTCACCACGACGACTAACCACTTTTGCTTGCATGCCTCGTTGGAAGCCCCTTTTCTTCGCGTCTTCTGGGTGCATAAAGATTACCGCATCAGGCACAGCACGATATAATTCTGGCACACGACGCGTCATGGAACCTGAGTGCCAATGTTCGAGTACTCGACCCGTACATAACCACATATCGTATTCTTTATCAGGTACTTCTGGAGGCGCCTCATAAGGCAAAGCAATAATGTTGGCACGACCGTCTTTTTGACCATAGAACTGGAAGTCTTTACCTTTTTCAACAAAAGGATCATAGCCTTCCTTATAACGCCATAAAGTTTCTTTACCATTCACCACTGGCCAACGTAATCCTCGTGCCGCGTGATATTCTTCAAAGGTAGCAAGATCGTGACCTTTCTTAGGACCTTTTAAGCCAAATATACGGTATTCTTCAAACAAACCTTTTTGAAGATAGAAGCCGAAGTCATCCATTTCTTTATTAGCGTAAACATTACCCGCTTTATCTTTAACTTCTTGTTTTGGATATTTATCAACATTGCCATTTTTATACAATACTTCATATAAGGTCTTGCCTTTGTACTCTGGTTTTTTCGCAATTAAGTCTGCGGGCCAAACATCTTCCACTTTAAAGCGCTTAGAAAACTCAACTAATTGCCATAAATCCGAACGTGCATCACCTGGGGCATCCACTTGTTGACGCCATAATTGAGTACGACGCTCTGCATTACCATAGCCACCTTCTTTTTCCGTCCACATAGCGGTTGGCAAAATCAAATCTGCTGCCATTGCTGTAACGGTTGGGTAAGGATCTGAAACCACGATGAAATTATCAGAGTTACGATAACCAGGATAAGTCTCTTCATTAAGGTTCGCAGCGGCTTGCATATTGTTATTACACTGCACCCAATGACAATTATTCTTACCATCTTTGAGCTTTCTATTTTGCTTTACAGCATGCCAGCCTACTTTTCCGTTTAATGTACCTTCGGGTAGTTTCCATACTTTTTCTGAGAACTCGCGATGACCTTTTTTCTTAACTACCAAATCAGCTGGCAAACGATGTGAGAACGTGCCTACTTCTCTCGCTGTTCCGCAAGCCGATGGTTGTCCCGTTAGCGAGAAAGGTCCATTACCCGGCATTGAAATTTTGCCTGTTAATAGATGCACGTTGTACATCATATTGTTTGCCCAAGAGCCACGCGTATGCTGGTTAAAGCCCATTGTCCAGTAAGACACTATTTTCTTGTTTGGATCGGCGTATAGCTTCGCTAAATCTTCGAGTTTCTTTTTAGGCACACCTGAAATTTCATGTGTTTTTTCGAGGGTGTACTCGCTTACAAACTCTTTAAACTCTTCGAAATCAATCTCCGACATGCCACCTGCTTTTTTGTTGTTCTTAGCTGCTTTTTCTAATGGGTGAGAGCTTCTTAAGCCGTAACCAATATCAGTATTACCTTTTTTAAACTTAACGTGTTTCGCCACAAAGTCTTTATTAACCGCATCATTTTGAATGATGTAGTTACAAATATAATTAAGCATTGCCAAATCAGACTGAGGCTCAAAAATAATCGGCAAATCGGCCAAATCAAAACTACGATGTGTGAAGGTTGATAACACTGCCACTTTTACATCTTTACCCGTCAAGCGACGATCAGTCAGGCGTGACCATAAAATGGGGTGCATCTCTGCCATATTAGACCCCCAAAGTACGAAGGCATCTGCTTGCTCTAAATCATCATAACAACCCATTGGCTCATCAGCACCAAATGTACGGATGAAACCTGCTACTGCAGAAGCCATACAATGACGTGCATTCGGATCTAGGTGATTAGAACGGAAACCTGCTTTCCATAATTTTAATGCAGCGTAACCTTCGTAGATTGTCCACTGACCCGAACCAAACATAGAGACGCTGGAAGTCATTTTATCAACAGGCTTGCCTTCATTAGCTTTCATATCTTTCTTAAGTGATATCTTCCACTTCTCTTCCATAATATCGAAAGCTTCATCCCAAGAGACCGGCTCAAAATCGCCCTCTTTATCATACTTGCCATCAGTCTTACGCAGTAACGGTGTTTTTAAACGGTCTTTTCCGTACATAATCTTTGATAAAAAATAGCCCTTGATACAGTTCAAACCACGGTTTACAGGCGCATCAGGATCACCCTGCGTTGCCACTACATGATTATCTTTTACACCAACTAGCACCGAACAACCTGTACCGCAAAAGCGACACGGCGCTTTATCCCAGCGAATCTTGGTATCTTTTTGCGCCTCTGCCATTAAAGGTATAGTTACACCTGCTGCTGCTGCAGTGGCGGCTATGGCGTTGTTTTTTATAAAATCACGTCTTGCCTGTTTCATTATTTTGACTCCGGGTTGTTTTCTAATTGGGTTGTATTGGCATTTCCGATTTGTTTTTCATCATTGAGCGACTCTTCATCTAAAGCTTCGGCATGTTGATAAATCATGGCAATCGATAAAATGCCTTCAAGTTTTTGTAACTGGGTTACGGCATCGCCTGTTCCTCTATAGGAAGGTGTTTCAATAGTGACGACTAACTTACCCTCGTCACTGGCTCCGTGAATTTCCAGCCCCGGTATTTCAAGCATTCTGGCTTCAACTTCAGCTCGATTTTCAGGAAGAATAAATACCGTCACACCACAGATACTGATGACATTTTCTTCTTTAGTATTTACTTTTAAATAGTTTTCATTACCCTCAACTTCGGGCGAAACTTCTGTAAGTGTCATCATGCGGCAATACTCTCTGCTAGTTTGGATGTAATAGAGACAGCATCGACAGGGCAAACAGCAACGCATGCGCCACAGCCTGTGCAGTCATCTTGTGAAATTAGCGGCTCTGAAATGCCACCTACTTTTAATTTGAATTGTATCGCCTGAGTTTCGCAGTTATCACCGCAGGCGCGACAGACAACAGCATTTAATGAAAGGCAGTTTGATTGAATGGATACATTTAGATCCCAAGCATTTTGATCCGCTTGCTGGCTTATTACAACATCAAGTGCGCCTGTCTCACAGACTTTGATGCACTCGGTGCAAAAGGTACATTCCCCTTGTTTAAACGATACTTCAGGAAAGCCGCCATCACCTTTAATGATAATATTTTGCGAGCAGGCAGAAATGCAATCGCCACAACGACTACAGCTTTCTATAAAAAGGGATTCTATTTGCGCCCAAGGTGGACGAATAGCTAAAGGGCTAGCTTGAGAGGATTTGGATACTTTTCCTCTTAAAAAAAACCGTCTACTTAAATCTGGATCAGATGTCAATAATCTCGCCTAGTTGATGTCTCTAAGCTTATTCTAATCCTCTAATATTTACTGTACTTGATGTATATCAAGTCAGAAGGGACTAATTATTATTCTTGAAATACCCCCCCCCAAATACAACTGCTAAAATCATAGCTAAACTGATAATAACACCCGATATTGTAATCTCAGAATTAGCTAACGCTGACCACATCATACTAAGTATGACAATACTTCCAACAATAATGCTATTTAAAATAGATTTAGTCTTTGCGATAGTTGATGTGATATATCCACCCAAAATCATAATTATTACAAGGACAGGGATGCCCAAAAGGTATTTAAATATCCATCGAATATCTTTTAAAAAAGAATACTCGCTTGCTACAGCATTGTAAGCAACTACTAATAAAAGAAAAATAAGCTGCATCAGCAGTATTGCAATCCCGATGAATAAAACACCTGCTAAAATAGCTTTTACATTCTTTACCATAAAATTAATAATAAGTTTAATAAGTCAATTAGGTTACCTACAATCCCCATGATAAGCCCTGATACATATCAAGCATCTGAAAAAAAGTAACTGCAAACAATTATCTATATCAAAAATATACCAGCCTTCGTATTAGCGCCTAAAAACAACTGTTCTTTTGCCGTTTAATATCACCCTGTCTTCCGAATACCACTTAACCGCTCGATTAAGTAGTCAGCCCACCTGTTTTGAAATTCTCAGAAAGTCCTGAGGCTTTTTTGACTCACAGTTTCGCTGGGTAAAACGCCAAACAGGCGTAGGCGCACGACGCTTTTCACAAGAAACATTAAGCCATTATCATTCATAGCTTTAATGTATAGCTGAAAAAAAAACATAAAAATCAATTTATCGATTACATTTTTTATTAAATTGCATTGTTTTCTATAACTGACAACTGCTCCGCTATCGCTTCTTCATCTTCCATCATTTGTGGCTCAGTTAATAGCCAAACTGAAAATTTTGAGCCTTCTCCTAGTATCGATTCTGCCGTGATATTGCCACCATATCGACGTACTAAACCGTAGCTAATGGATAATCCTAGCCCTGTACCTTCACCCTGCCCTTTGGTGCTAAAAAATGGATCGAATATTTTTTTAAGATGTTTTTCTTCGATGCCTTTGCCGTTATCGGTGATGCTTAAAACTACACCCTGTTTTTTCCAGTTGCGTGTTTTTATGATTATTTCACCACTTTTTTCTGGCAACACATGAATGGCATTCACCAATAAATTCACCAATACCTGTTGTAATTCTTGGGGGTTAATTTCTACGACTTGGCTAGCCTTTAGGTCCGTATGTATTTCAAATTTACTTTCATTGCGTAGATGACCGACCAACTTCAAAGTATCCATCACCAATGAATTCACCTCTACCACGCTGATATAACCCGAATATTCATCAGGATGCGCATATTGAAGTAAACGGTTTATGATGTCTCTGATACGGTAAATCTGTTCGATAACCAAGTCTATTTCTTTTTGTACTGGCTTGGCATTCCCACCTAGTTCTTCAACCATGACATCAAGATTGCCTAGCATTACAGCTGTTGGATTATTAATTTCATGCGCCACACCTGCGGTTAGTTCACCCAGCGCCGCAAGCTTTTCAGCGACCACTAATTGCTGGCGTGTTTGGCGTAATAGTTGGATGGAATTTTCTAAGTCTGCATTCTTTTTCTTTAATTCTGCTGTGCGTAATTCAACTTTATCTTCTAAAGAATCTGCCCAGCTTTGAATTTCTTGGCTACGTTGCTGTAGTTGATCTAGCATGTCATCAAACTCATGCGAGAGTGTGCCAAGTTCATCTTGCGACTCAATCAAACCCACACGTTTTGCACCACCTTCTTGTGTTGAGTGCACCACGTCGCTCATCTTCTCAATCGGCTTGAAAATCTTTCTTGCGCCACGAATCGCTGCCCAAGCAGATAACAACATCAAACCTAAAAACATTAACACCAAAACGGCGAGTGCACGCCACAAAGCATCGCGAAAAGGCTTTTCTAAAAATCCTGCATACAACATGCCGACACGATTTCCATCAATATCAATGATAGGTTCGTAGGATGACACATACCAATCGTTGACCACAAAGGCGCGATCTATCCATGTGATGCCTTGATCAAGTACTTTTGTTCGTACTTCATTTGAAACACGCGTCCCGAGTGCACGATCTCCCTTATTTAATGGCACATTGGTCGATATTCGTACATCTTCTAAAAACACTGTCACTGTGCCAATACTGCCTTCTGGCAAACTACCTTCACCGTAAGCAAGATCACGAATAGCATCAACAAATTTGAAATTTTCATTGAGCAGAACACCACTGTCTAATAGTGCAACCACTTCACCACGAGAATCTTTAACTGGATAGATGGCACGAATAACCATGCCTCTATCTTCTAGTTTCCGATCACTTGCGCGCGCACGCGGCGTTTTAACTAGCGGTAGTTGCACAAGTTCATGAAGCTTAGGATCTTCCAAGCGTAACTCTTCTGATGAATATATCTCAATACCAATACTTGCTTGACCGCGTAATGCACTTAATAACGATGATGAATTGCGTCGAGTTTTTAAAATATCTGATTCATCTTGGGTAGAAACCACTTCTAAAAATGAATATCCAGCTTGTTCTTTTAAGCGTGCAACTTGTTCTGCAACTGATTGAGTATTGCCTGACTCTAATGCTGAACGAAATTGATAAGATTCTGCTAGTCGTTCCAACTGGTTTAAGTAATCTTGGCGAATACGACTAAAAGCATCATGCGATACCGCAAGGTCGGTGTTCACTTTTAAAAAGAGTTGTTCGTAGGTAAATGTCTTACCCCAATAAATCGCCAACGCCAAGGCGACAGGCATGATTAATAAAATCGGGAAAAGTACTAGCAGTAATAATTTATAACGTACCTTATGTTGGATAGCGGTACGAATTCTGTTGAAGAAATTCATAGAAGCAGGATATTCTTATTATAGTGAAGCACACCCCCCCACTTTTACATGATGTTTATGGTAACTATAAACATCATGTAAAAGTGGGGGGGTGTGCTTTTTAATATTACTCTCCAGCATTCCAAGCCTTTACTTTACGCTCTAACGTTTTCCTAGATATGCCGAGTAGTCTTGCTGCTGCTGACTTATTACCGTTTTCCATTTCGAGTACTTTTAGAATATGACTTTTCTCTATCTCATCAAGCTGGTAAGTATTGGCATCAACTACTGAAGCCGTGCTTGCTGATTGTTGCACCGCATTGCCCGTAAGGCACTGGCCTGGTGTTTGTTTTAAGAGCAAGCATCGCTCAATCACATTTTTTAGCTCACGAATATTTCCTGGCCATTCGTATGCTCGAAGGTGGAATAAATCATCTCCAGTAATCGAGGGTTCTGGCAAACCCAAATCAGAAGATAATTTAGTCGCAAAATGTTGCACCAATGCAGGTAAATCATCCATTCGTTCGCGCAGTGGTGGCATACGCACATTCACTACATTAAGGCGGTAATATAAATCTTCACGGAATTCTTTCTTTTCAACTTGTTTGGCTAAGTCGCGGTTGGTCGCTGCGATAATGCGTACATCAATAGGAATTTCTCGGTTAGAGCCGACAGGGCGAATCACACGTTCTTCTAGCACACGTAATAAATGCACTTGCATCGACATCGGCATTTCGCCAATTTCATCCAAAAATAATGTGCCGTTGTTTGCGTAAGTAAAAAGGCCTTCGCGAGTATTTTGCGCACCAGTAAACGCGCCTTTAGTATGACCGAAAAATTCGCTTTCCATTAATTCTTCTGAAATTGCGCCACAGTTTACGGGTACAAATGTGCCTTTACGTCCACTCCAACGGTGTAATGCGCGTGCGGCTAACTCTTTACCTGTTCCAGATTCTCCCTCTATCAATACCGTCGTTGGCATCGGGGCAATTGATTTTATTACATCACACACACTTTGCATGGTGTCGCAATTACCAATCATACCGCTATCATATATCTGGTCAACTTGGCGCTTGAGTACCACGTTTTCACGCTGAATTTGTTGGTGCGCAAGACAACCTTCAATCGATGCCATCATTTGATCCATACGAAATGGCTTCATAATAAAGTCACTCGCACCTGCACGTAATGCCGCGATTGCCGTTTCTAAACTTGCGTGTGCCGTTATAAAAATAACGGAAGCGGTGCAACCTTGATGGCGCAAATCAGTCACCCAATCCACACCCGACATACCCGGCAAACGTATATCGGAAATAATTAAATCAAAATTACAACGCTGACGTATGGCTTCTGCAGTTTCAACATCTTCGGCTACTTCAACTAAACCAAATTGCTTTTCCAAACCCTTTTGTAAAAAGCTACGAATACCAGGTTCGTCATCGACGATTAAAACCGAATGGCGCTTAAAGTTATTGCTTGTCGTTTTTACTTCTACTGTTTCATCTATTTTATGTGCTGCTGAACTCATATTTCAATAACTTCCATCTTGATTTCTTTATAGGGACAATTTGTCCCGATTTTGATTTATCCTATACTCTTTTTATATCGTATTTGTGACTTTTAAGAAATGGATAATTAAATTATCATTGTCGTACCTTACTTTTAGACTATTTTTAACCATTTTTCAGAATACACCTACTATTGGCACTGATTTTGCTATAAATAAGCTATAACTTAAGTGTAGCCCTCTATTAACAAACTAGGCAAGATTAATGACCAAAAATTTTTTATCCCTTTCTTCAATATTTTTATTTCTACTTTTATCCATAAACCCTACTTTTGCTAAATCAGAAAATGACAATAAAACAATCAAACTCGCTACCACAACCAGCACAGAAAATTCTGGTTTACTAAAAGCCATACTACCTGAATTTGAAAAAGATTCAGGCTACAAAGTACACACTATTGCCGTTGGCACAGGCAAAGCATTGCGCATGGGACGTGATGGTGATGTAGATGTGTTACTCGTTCATTCAAAGAAAGAAGAAGACAAATTTATAGCGGATGGTGATGGTGAAAAGCGCTTCGGTGTCATGTATAACGACTTTGTAATTGTTGGGCCTAAAAATGACCCTGCAAAGCTAACTGACTCTAAAAATACAACTGAAGCACTAAATAAAATTTCTAAGTCAAAAAGTATTTTTATCTCACGCGGTGATGATTCTGGTACACATAAAAAAGAGCTTAGCTTATGGAAAGCTGCCAATATTGATATTAAAGCTAATAGTGGGAAGTGGTATAGAGAAGCTGGTCAAGGAATGGGAAAGATTTTACAGATGGCGGGAGAGATGGGTGCCTACACCATAACAGATCGTGGAACATGGTTAGCGTATGAAAGTAAGTCACCGCTAAAAATTGCTTTTGAAGGCGACCCCATTTTATTTAATCCTTACGGCATCATTGCGGTGAGCTCAAAAAAGTACCCTAACTTAAATACAACGGGTGCGCACTCGCTAATAAATTGGATTACATCTGCAAAAGGACAGTATTTAATTGGCAAGTTTAAAGTTGCAGGTAAGATTTTGTTTACGCCTAATGCCACTTCTGTTGCTAAGGCTAAAATAACCCATTAATGGAATCGCTAACCACAACCATTATAGAAGCCATCGCCCTATTATTCAGTGGTGATGCAGAGCTATGGAATATCATTGGTATTTCATTTCGTATATCCACCACGGCTATATTTATAGCAATGATTCCTGCTGTACTGATTGGGTTTACTCTCGCTTATGCAGATTTCCCTGGGCGACGTTTGTTGATTTCATTTTTTAATACCTTACTAGCCGTCCCTGCTGTTGTGGTTGGTTTAACGCTTTACATTGTATTATCACGCCAAGGACCGCTGGGTGAATGGAAATTATTATTCACCCAGTCTGCCATGGTGTTGGGACAAATAGCTCTAAGTTTTCCTATTTTAGTTGCGATGAGTCATACCGCATTCCAATCAGCAGATATTCGCGCATGGGATACCGCTAGAACATTAAGCAGAAACCCATTACATGCACTTTTAATTATTATGCGAGAAGTACGTTTTGGTTTGCTCGGTGCATTATTGGCAGGTTATGGGCGTATTATTGCTGAGGTTGGCGCCTCCATGATGCTCGGTGGTAATATATTAAATAGCACGCGTAATATCCCAACAGCAATCGCAATGGAGACTAGTAAAGGTGATTTTTCGCAAGGCATTGCACTCGGTATTATTCTTGTTTCAATGGCATTTGTATTAACTATGAGCCTTCAATATATGCAAGGTAAGGGAAGGCTAACGCATGACTAAACACATCCCTGTCCATATACAATTTAGTCAAATAAATAAACGCTATGCTAAAAAACACTTTGGTTTTTTTACTGATAATAAAACTTCAAAAGTAATACTTAAAGATGCTGATCTTGAACTTAAAGGTGGCGAATGTATTCTGCTGACAGGAAAAAATGGATCAGGAAAATCAACACTATTACGCATTCTTGCTGGTTTATTAAAACCTGACTCTGCCACTATTAATACAGGACTTGAAACTTTGTCTTGGAAAAAAGCCAATAAACTTATTCGTCAACAAGTGATGTATTTATATCAAGAACCCTATATGTTTGATGGCAGTGTTACACGCAACCTTGAATATGCACTTGGCGGAACAGAAAGAGGCAAACAATCACCAAACAAAATTAAACAAGCGCTAAAATGGGCAAACTTAGAGCACCGTGCAAGCACATCCGCCAAATGTTTATCAGGTGGCGAAAGACAGCGTGTCGCGCTCGCGCAAGCATGGCTAAAACAACCTAGCGTATTATTACTGGATGAACCCACTGCCAATATGGATGAAGAATCTCGAAGAGCTACTGAAGATTTATTATGTAAGTTTAAAGATATAGGGACAGCATTACTGATTGCCAGCCATGATGTTAATCATTTTCACCATACGATGGATAAGCGATTATTACTTAAAGGTGGTTTGATAATGGAAATATACGATGAAGGTGTAGATAAAAACAAAGATGATGAAAAAAGCAGCCATGATAATATTTCCATTTTTCCCAGCAAAAAACAATTAAAGTCCAACATATGAGAATTGATAAAAAAAATATAACTGCCGTTATTCTTGCGGGTGGAAAAGGTCGTCGCCTTGAAGGACAAGATAAAGGTCTGGTTGTTTATAAAGGCAAAGCACTCATTCAGCACGTGATTGAACGCATTCATTCACAAGTTGGCTCTATTGTAATTAATGCCAATCGTAATCAAGAAACCTACGCAAGTTACGGCTACTCAACAATCTCTGATGAAATGAGTGACTTTCAAGGCCCATTAGCAGGTTTTGCCAGCGCAATGAAATTGGTTAAAACAGACTACATAATCACCCTGCCCTGTGACGGCCCTTCTCTGCCACTTGATTTAGTTTCACGGATGCTTTCAAAATTAAATGACTACACCGATCCATCAAACTGTATTGCAGTTGCTCATGATGGGGAACGAATGCAACCCGTACACGCACTCATTCCTGTTGCATTGATCACAAGCCTCGAAGCATTCTTAGCAAACGGTGATCGTAAAATAGACCTTTGGTATGCCAAGCATGAGCTTGTACTTGTGGATTTTTCTGATCAACCTGACGCCTTTTTTAATATCAACAAGAAAGAGCAACTTGGAGAAGCACATCACTAATGATCAAATCTACACTTCCATTATTAGGTTTTGCCGCATACAGCGGCACAGGAAAAACGACCTTACTCTGCAAGCTAATCCCAATATTAAAAGCCAAAGGCATTCGCATTGGTGTGGTTAAGCACGCTCATCATGATATTGATATTGATCACCCCAAAAAAGATAGCTACGAATTACGCCAATCTGGCGCAATCAAAATCGTGGTGGCATCACGTAAACGAACGGCCATTATTATAGAACACTCAGATAATGTGGAAGAACCCACACTAGAAGGTGCATTAAAAAACATCCATACCAAAGGCTTAGATTTAATCTTAGTCGAAGGTTTTAAACTGGCTGAGTTACCAAAAATTGAGCTACATCGTGCAGCGCTAGATAAACCCTATATTTACCCTAATGATCAAAATATTATTGCGATAGCAATCGACCATAAGCTGGATGATCTAAATTCCCCAGTACAGCTCGATCTAAATAATCCACAACAGATTGCAAACTATATTGAAGAAATGATTCTTGGAAAAAACCAAATTAAGAGCGCCTAATAATAATGAAACGACAAACCAGTTGTGCTGACCCCTTTGAAGCTGATGCTATTAGCGTTGATGAAGCACAAAAAATAATCACCAAAAAAATCACACCGATTACAGAATCAGAAAAACTCGACTTACGCAGTTGTTTAAATCGTTATTTAGCAGAAGATATTTATTCCCCTATTGATGTGCCTTCACATACAAATTCCGCCATGGATGGCTATGCCATTGCAGGAGATGATTTACCTAAAAAATCCGCACAAAGCTATCCTATCATTGGAACATCATATGCTGGGAGACCATCCTCTAATACGCACAAAGCAGGCCATGTAACACGTATTATGACCGGTGCAGTAATGCCTACGGGTACTGACACTGTCATCATGCAAGAACAGGTGAAAGTTGTTGATACATTAGTCGTGGATACACCAAGCGTACTCATCAAACCCGAACATAAAAAAGGCCAAAATGTTCGTCAGGCAGGTGAAGATATTGCCAAAGGCTGCCTGGTATTATCCAAAGGGCGGCAGATTACACCTGCAGACCTTGGTATATTGGCATCTTTAGGAATTGGTGAACTGGATGTATACCGCCGTCCTCGAGTTGCATTCTTTTCTACAGGCGATGAATTACGTTCCGTTGGGGAGATATTGAAAGAAGGAGAAATTTACGACAGTAATCGCTACACGCTATTTGGAATGCTAAAACAACAAGATGTTGAAATTACTGATATGGGCGTTGTACGGGATACACAAGAATCCATACACAATGCATTCGTTAAAGCCTCAGAATTTGCAGATATTGTCATCACCTCAGGTGGTGTATCCGTGGGAGATGCGGACTATATAAAACCCACACTCAAAGCATTAGGTGATACACATTTTTGGAAAATAGCCATGAAACCCGGTCGACCTTTAACCTTCGGCACACTTAAGACATCATCAAACGAAGCAAAATTCTTTGGATTACCCGGAAATCCTGTCGCCGTTATGGTGACATTTTTACAATTCTTAAAACCCGCAATTCACTACCTAGCAAGTGGGAAAATAAAACTGCCTCTAACCTTTCAAGCAAATTCAAGCGATAACATACGAAAACGAGCTGGACGAACAGAGTTTCAACGCGGGATATTTAAGCAAAACACAGATGGAACACTCACGGTAAAACGAACAGGAAAACAAGGTTCAGGCATACTCACATCCATGAGCATCGCCAATTGCTTTATTGTTTTACCAGAAGAATCCACAGGAGTTGGAAAAGGTGACAGCGTAGCAATTCAACCCTTCCATGGCATTAACTAACCCCTCTATATCCCATAGTTGTTAATAAGCATGCAAAACTGACCCACTTTAGGGGTTAATTGGCATCGAAAATTGACCCACCTATTTGTAGTTTAATACCAAGTTTTTAGCTTGGGGAATTTAATAGGTGATATTAATGGAAACA